>JAFYSK010000042.1 GCA_017559385.1 Paludibacteraceae bacterium
ACTTCGTTACAGGTAGTTGGACAATAGTTAACCACAAATCTGGATTTTCTTGATTCCAAATACCATCAACGTACACAGCGCGGGGACTTTCGAGAATGGTATAACCTTCTTTTTCTGCATAAGCAAACACCTCTGCGTAAGCGTCAGTGAGTCGCTCGTAAGGTCCATAGTGCTTGTAGCAGATGGCGGTTTCTACCGATGGAAGTTCGTAGAAATGAATGAGTTCGGAGTCAACTTTGGCTTCTTTTACCCGCTCGCAATATTCTATATCAATGCTTTCGGGTTTATACTCATTTCCTAATTCCCGAGTAAAACAAAATCCAGGTTCGGGACATTCGCAGCCGAGGCGAGCCATTTCTGGACCGATAACTTCACAGCATAGACTTCCTAATTCGCTATAGTTACGAATACTACCTTTGTAACTGGCCACCGTGCAAGACGGTAAAGCTTGAATTGTAAATTTTTCCATTTCTTCATGTTTTTTACGAGCGTTCAATATCGCCAAAAGTTGCGTATGTCGGGTTTGCAGTTGAGCTAACTGTTGTTCGGTGCTTGCGATCTTTGTTACTAACATCGCTGGATCTGGATAATGTGTATCTTGTTTGTATAGGTCAACAATCTCCACAAGACTAAACCCCAATGATTTCAGTTCGCGTATAGCTCCCATCTTTTGCATTTGTCCAACCGAATAATATCGGTAACCCGAATAGCGATCTATGTATTCTGGAATCAAAAGACCCAATTTTTCATAGTGTCGCAGTGTCTTTATGGTCACTCCACAAAGACGAGAGAACTCTCCAATTTGTAATTTAAGTTGCTTCATAAATGCTTTGTTTTCGAAAACGGTGCAAAAGTACTGCTTTTTGGTAAGATGTGCAAGACTCCCTAAGGGACGAGTTTGCATTTTTTTGAAAAAATTGCACAAAGCTCCACACTCCGTGACAGGTAATCCCAAATCGGTCATTAGATTTAAGTGAAAAAGTGCTTTTTATTAAGATTGCTATCTCTTTTACCTCTCTTATACCTTGTCTGGTTTTACCGTGAAGGAGTGCGACGGAACGCACTCCGAGTATTGCGCCCGAGAAGTCTCCACTTTGAGGATTAAGCGCAATACATAGAATGGCGTGACCCTACGGGGTCCCCGACCAATTTCGTGAATTGGTGGGGTGTTGAATTGCGGTCACGCAGCCGTATGGCTATAGGGTAGTGCCGTACAGGGTAGGCACGACCGCCTAATGTGTGATGTTTGGTGTGCTTACCTGTAAAATACTCTTTCTTAAGATTTCCCCCCTCTTATACCTTGCCTTATTCCACCGAGAGAACTCCGAGAGACGACCGAGAGAAGAGCGAAGCGTTATCGTGCCCTTGCGGCTAAGAACTCCGAACTTTTCTTAAGATTGAGTCCTAAAAAGGTTGACTTGATTCCCGAAAAAGTTGTCTTCATTCCTAAAACAGTTGACTCATTTCCTGAAACCGTTGACTTATCTGTTTAAATAAAAATCACCTCAAAAGGCGATTTCTCTTGCTCAATCCAAAATATTTCACTACCTTTGCAACCGACTACTAAGCAGTAGCAAGCGCCACGAGCGTTCACTAAACACTAAACATCACATACCAACACCATGAAACGGCTACTATCTTTGTGCATGATTAGCTTGTTTGCACTAACATGCGTTGCCCAACAAGTTCAAACATGGTCGGGAGAACTCTCCCTAGGGGCCAACAAACTCAACATCAGTTTCAACATCAAGACTCTGGCCGATAACCAGCAAGTTTGCACTATGGATATTCCAGAGCAAGGTGCCAAAGATTTCCCTGTGGAATTGGTAAAGAACGACGTAGATAGCCTGATCATAGCCATGCCTGCACTGCAAGCTAACTACAAGGGGCATAAAGTGTCCTCCGAGAGTATTAAGGGCTATTTCACCCAAATAGGATATACTTTTTCACTGGACCTGACACCTAGAAAAATCACGCTCAATCGTCCACAAACACCTACTCCACCTTTTGCCTACAAGACCCAAGAAGTGACTTTCTTGAGTCCGAAGAACAATGCCACACTAGCTGGCACACTGACTTACCCAGTCCATTACAACGAGCAGAATGCCCACTCCACTCCAGTGGTATTGATGGTGACAGGTAGTGGTGCACAGAACCGCGACGAAGAGGTGTTCGACCACAAGCTATTCCTAGTGATAGCCGACCATCTAGCCAAGAATGGCATCGCCTCGCTGCGCTATGACGATAGAGGGTTTGCTGCATCCACGGGCAATATAAACGGTACCACCGATGATAACCTGGCTGATGCCGAAGCAGGCATCCAATATCTGCGCGACCTGAAGCAGTTTGGCAAGGTGGGTGTGATAGGTCATAGCGAAGGTGGAACCATCGGTTTTATGCTAGGAGCGAAACAAAATGTGGATTTCATAGTATCGCTAGCCGGAGCCGCAGCCAGAGGCGTTGATCTTCTGGTAGGTCAGAACAAGGCAATCTTGCCTCTGAAAGGCATACCACAAGAGATGGCCAATGACTATGCTAGTGTTCTGAAAGTGATTTTTGAGGATCGGATCAAAGGTACACCTGTAACTGACTCCGCGCAATATGTAGCTGGTTTGTGCCAAAGTATGCAAATCAACTTACCCGCAGTATTGATGGCTAACCTAGAACAATGTATCTCCTCTGGAGGTCAATGGATGGACTATTTTCTGGCCTATGATCCTAGCGTGGCTATCCGCCAAATCACTTGCCCAGTTATGGCAGTGAATGGTACATTGGATGTACAGGTGCTCAGCCAAGATAATCTACCAGTACTCCAGCAGCACTTGCCTGCGAGCAAGAAACACCTGATTAAGGAATACGAAGCACTCAACCATTTCTTACAACACTGCACCCCTGCCACAACTCTCAACTACGGACAGATAGAAGAAACCATCTCGCCTGAAGTACTCAGCGATATGGTCACATGGATACAAACCATTAAATAAATCTACTATGCAAACAACCGACTTCCTTCCATTGAGTCCAGCTATCAAGTCTGTGACTATTATTGCCAGCATCATTATCCTCGCCACGATGGGCTATATGGCTTATCAATGGTACACAACCAAGCAAGTGGTGCTATTGGTCACATTCGTGATCGTTGCCATTGCCCTACTCAGTTGTATGGTGCTCATCCCACGCAAATTAACAGTAACAACAGAGGAGATCAACATCCACCTTCTCGCATGGAAAATCAATATTCCTGCCGATGAAATCGAGAAAATTGAGCACTATTCACATGGTATCCAGTCCACTCGTATTGCAGGAGCAGGGGGCTTCTTTGGCAACCTTGGTCTGTTTACTTGCGATGAATGTGGCAAACATTTGTCTTTAATTACCGACCCTAAAGATGTCTTCATCATCACCCGCAAAAGCAAAATACCTATTGTAGTGAGTGTAGAAGACAACAGCGTTTTCAACGCTATTGCCGAAGTGCAAGAGCAAAATTAGCAATAAACGCACTATATAAAATCAGCAACCCTTGCGCTACCTTTGCGCAAGGGTTGTTTGTTATACGATGGTTAAGGGATAGTTAAGCGTCTCTCATTTCCCATCACTTCGCTACATCTCGTACAAGTCGAACGCTATGCGCATGTTTGCGCTCGCGTGTACGAGGTTCGGCTTGTCCAGATGAGAAGAAGGTATAATATGCAGTATTCGCTTCGTTAGGAGTTGAAGACCAATAAAAACCATCGTACTGCACATTACCAACATCCCAACCCACACGATAACCTGCTGCTGGCAAGAACACCGCACCTGAATGCTCTAGTGCCTTCCACTCGATTTCATCAATAAACTGGTGAGCGCCATAGCCTGCTTTAGCTTCGCTTTCATTCTTGATTTGCTCTTCGTAGAAACCAGGTTCAAAAGTCACACCCTCTGGAGCTTGCCAATCATCTGGCAATAAAATTAGGCCATTAACACCCATCACCTGTGCGCAACCCATAAGTGCATTGCAGTTCTTGCGGCCTTCAAGTAAATAGCGCCACTCCTCATAAGCCAAAGTTCGCCATGTATTAGGGGCATCCTTGCCAATCTGCTTTGTGCCCCAATCTTTGAATTGACCACTATAATAATTGTCTGCTGTGTCAGTACTTACACCAAAATAAGAATATCCCTCATGGGTACTCCAACCAAAGAGATCAATCCAATCATCATAGGTCAAGGCTGTATTTTTGTTGGCAGACCCGATGTAGTTATATTGCTCATCGGCAAAGCGCCAAATAGTAGCATTGGGTTGATACTGCAAGTTGCCAGGAGAAAAATATACCTGACGTTGCGCACCAACTGAAAATGGTTTAGCTACATAATTGGTATTAGGATGCTCTTCACCCTCTGGTTCACCTGTGCCATCTAAAGTAGTAAAGGATTGAGTTTTACCAAAATACTTATTGGATATCTGATTCAAGGCTACCCATGTACAGTAGTAGTATTCTGTATTGGGCGATAGCCCATAAACATTCACCACAAATTCTTTACCCTGCAATGACATCGACTCATAGTATTTGCCCTTGCGCTCTTTGATTTCATCCTTGGTCTTAGCTATGATTATACCACAATAAATCTGTCCATAGCCGTTAGGATCAACATTTATTGAGCCATGTAGTTTGGCAGAGTAGTCTGTGATATCCGTGGCTTCTTGCGTCGCCACTTTGCCTAATGTAGGAACATTGGGCTCGCAACTCATCAGCACTACACCCATGCAAAATAAAATTAAACCAATTAATTTCTTCATATCGTATATTTTTGTTTTATTAATTCCAGTACCCGATAACCGTTAACCGATAACCAATATCCGCTATCCATGACCCATCAACTTATTATGATGGCAGAGCATCAATGCGCCATCTTCACGGCGGAGGTGCATTCCCCCACCATCGCAATAGCGGAAGAGTTTGCAATTGTTGCATGGTTCTAACTTCTTCATCCACTTACGATTGCGATATGGCTCAAAGCCATTCTCCCATACCTCCCAGAAGTCATCTTTATAAATATTGCCTTGGTAGTACTTGCCACGCACACTCGTACAAGCCGAAATACTACCATCTACCAAGATCGAAGCTATACTTATTCCCGCCGCACAATGAAACAAGTGGTCGCGCACTTCCATCTCATAATCAGGCATAAAGCCCTCGCAGGAGTAGGAGATATGCAAACCTTGTTTGCGTTTCTCACGGATATAGTCTAACACTTGGCGATGTTGCTCGGGAGTCAGAATAAGTTCGGGATTCTCTGCCGCACGCCCCATAGGGTCAATGGTGATAAGTCGCCAGTTGCGCACTCCTATTGACCAGAGGTATTGCTGCATCTCGTCTAATTGATTGATAGTGCGTTGGTTAACACAAGTAACGACGTCCCAGACTAGAGCGCTATGCTGCAGATCGGCTTCGCCTGAAGATCGCCCTCCGGGCTGTAGATCGCTCCGCTGTAGTGATGCAGCTAATTTGATAGCTCGTGTTGCACCTTCAAAGGCAAGTGGGTGTTGGCGGAGCCAGTTATGGTCGAGTTCTAAGCCATCAAAGCTAATGGCAATAGAGCGCAAACCCGCAGCCATGAGTTCTTTAAAACGTTTTTCGGTAAGTGCCAATCCATTGGTGACCATGCCCCAAGGATAGCCGCGTTGCTTGAGCGCTACACCCACCTCGGCGAGGTCCTTGCGCATCAGCGGCTCGCCACCAGATATGATAATCAGCACCTTATGTGGATCGACATGAGGGGTAACGGATTGATCAATCACACGAAGGAAATCCTCAGCGGGCATGTCGGGTGTGATCTCGGAGCTAGAGCAGTCACTACCACAGTGCAGGCAATGCACATTGCAGCGGAGGGTGGACTCCCAAAAGAGTTGTTGCAGCGGGTGCAACTGCTGGAGGTTCTTGCGGCGAAGCCGCTCAAGCTCGAATATAATGCGTTTGCGAAGGTTCATGTGCGTATTATTTTTCTGTATTGGGTATTCTAAAATTTACGGGAATAACATAATGTGTACGAACTATTTTCCCTTGCAAACGTCCTGGTGTCCATTTTGGCATTGTCTTTATCACACGAATAGCCGCTCTATCTAATGACTTATTCCCAGAAGACCGTACTACTTGTATATGACTTATACTACCATCTTTCTCTACAATAAACTGACAGATGGAGCGCCCTTGTATTTGCTGCTTGAGTGCCAATTTCGGATATATTAGATTTTCTTGAATATACTTAAACATCTCCTTTTGGCCCCCAGGAAATTCAGGCAATGTTTCATAATTAACACATATATAACCATCATCACCAACAACCGTATCATTGGATGTAGTGTTTACACCATCACTCTGTGCAAACATGACTGCGCAGAAACAGATTGATAAGAGCAATAGAAAAAACTTCTTCATAATATCGCAAAGCGTGTTATTTCTTTTTGAGTTTAAATTATGGGACTAGTGCACTAAAACATTATTCCGCAGTTATATTTGTATAGTACATCTTGTTTGATTTCTTGAACCTGAACTATACCATTTTCAAAAGTCACAGCATAGTACTCACGAACGAGTCCCTCAAACTCAGACCAATAACATGCACTTATGAGATACTTATCCCCTTCTTGGGTTATCTTAGGAGCTAATGTATGCCAACTTGCTACAAAATTTTTGCGAAAATTTCCATATCCCTTAGACGATTGTGAATAAAGATAGTCACGATACGAATAATTCGCATGCCATTGAAGAGGCAAATAATGCCACATCTGAGACAAAAGATATGCTTGCCATGCTCCCATCTGAGACTCCTCTACCTGTAAATACGTCCAAAAGTCCTCTTGAAAGTTAGTTGATAGCCATTCTCCTTGTTGATTGTAAATCACAATTGGGCTGGTGTCACCGTGATAATCAATTGTATTTTTATCGTAGTAAGGTACAATTTTGATTAAATTGTCATCCTTCACAATGATACGATCTAATAGACTCAATGCGTCTTCGAAACTCTCATCCTCCACTAACTGAGCGAGTTGGATTGCTAATTTGGCTTCTTCCTTACATATTTTGGTAGGAGTGTCAGACGAACATCCCATCATTCCTAAACATAGAAGTAAATAAAAAAAGTATCTTTTCATGTGCTTTGGTAGTTTATTTTTTCTTTAGTTGGAGTTTGACATCTACGGAATATTCTGTGGCGTACTCCGATTCGTTCACTTTGGTCATCTCAGAGAACGGAATCTTTACCTTTTCAGAAGCATATACATCCGAAGTGTCATTTACCTCAATAAACAGGGTATCATTGCTGCCATCTTTCGTAAAAGCATAATCCCGCTCAAACTCACCTGAAGTGTTGGTATAGAGCGTATCTACGAGCCGTCGCATATAAGAACGATTGACGCGCACTTGCATAGACTCTAGTGGTTGACCATCCTCGTTGGTCACTTCGCCATTTAAGTCCACATAATTCCTATCTAATGCGACACCATACAAAACAGGAACTGAATTGTCACATGAAACACCTAAAAAGCCTAATAATGTAGTCAAGAGACTAGTTACCAATAAATGGTATTTGTTTTTAATCTTTTTCATAACTATTTCTTCTTGAGTTGTTTTTCTAGATATGCATAGTAATGTATCGACCAGAGATCATATTCCACATCCATATCTGCAAAAGCGATTTTGGTAGTGTCATAATAATTATAGAATGGCTCTAGCACAATAACACTCAGGGTATCATTAATAGAGACTTTGTCAATTGTAATAAAGTTATTATGAAAATACCCATCTCTATTCGTATATAAGGTATCTAATACAGTACTTGATTGGTCTTGTAGAACTACTTGCGCCTCCCGCAAATTACGACCATAACTATCCAATAGTAAACCTGATACCGTCAAATATACTGTAGGTTCTTCTGGCACATCAGTATAAATCATAATGAGTGTATCAAGTCCTTCGTACAAATGCAATGGGAAAGTCAACTCGTATTCAGGGAGGAAGATACTAGTATAGTTCAAATGGGATGTGTTTACACTAGTTGTAATCGTTGTTCCACATATACAAGGAGGAATAATTCCCGCTGGTTTTCTTGTTTTTTCCGATAGTTCTATCACATTATCACGCAACACCACGCATCCTTTTACGCTATAAGCACAAGGCACTAGAAAATGATGCATTAACTGAATACTATCTGCTGAAGGTACAGTGATACGCAAAAAGTCTGAGTATTGATATGCATCATAATACGGAGTTGGAGCAGGATCTTGCGGAGGAGGCATTTTTCTAGCTCCTCCTTGTACAATATCTGGCATAGGAATAAACTGCTCTAACCAATCAAGTGGAGGATCACATTCAACTGATTGGAAGGTTTGCTCGCCGCCATTTCTGTTTTCGCAACTAGTGAGCAAAAGCAGTCCAAGAATTGCTATAAATGATAATCGTTTCATATCTGTAACTTTTTTAGAAAGCACATACTAATCCTATGCCGTTATTATTGGCTTGTAGGCGCAATTCGGGTTGGAAACTTGCCTGAGGCAATGAGATATTGTATGCATCAAGACTATTCCTCATCTTGTTTTGACCCACACATACCAATGGAATACCCGTAATGGTAAAGGCTAGTCCACCCGCAGCGACAGGGATACCTACTAACATAACAGCCAACATAGGGCCCATAGTTGGTGCTTCTGGATCTGGCTCATATGGCACACAAAGACCAAGAGTGAATCCTATTGCAAAGGCGTCTAATGCCAAACCAGTACCCAGCAAACCCCAACCAGTATTATACATCTGGCGACCACTGCGGAATTGTTTGTAGATATCTTGGTCGGCATTAAACTTGAGATAAGCTTGCACATCTCTTTGTGATATCTTCTCGCCATCACAATAAAACTTATTGCCTTCGCGCGATAATATATGCGAACCTACTGTAGGATATATCACATCCTGTGCAAATACATTGCTCGCTAGCAATACCAACAGAACTATTCCGAATAACTTTTTCATAATTATTGTTGATATTATTGTATCTATATTACTCTTATCTTTTGTGTCGCCTTATTTCTTATCTCGGCTTATGCCTTCGAACGATTACTTCTTATTAAGCTTGAAATCTGCACGCATAGAGTAACGCACATTCCAAGAGTCTTTGTCTTCCACCGTCATCTTACCCGAAGAGATATGTCTAGAATCAGATTCATAGACCCCAGCGGTATCATTAACTATAACCTCCATACAATCACCACCTTGCGATGTTATACCGTACACCGTACGATAATGACCTTCTGCATTGGTATATACGGTATCAGGGTAATCCCAGTTACGATCATATGTGCTAACGATAACTTGCATATTTTCTAGAGGGTTACCATTTTCGTCATAAACACGTCCTTCGACATCATACTCTGCGTATGGACAGCCATAGCAAGCAGTTAGGACAAAAGCTATGCTTGATAGCGAGAAAAGACGGATAAAACGCTGCAAGAGACCATTGTATTTTTGGCGAATATCTTTGAGTTTCATATGAGTAATGTTTTAAGGGTTTGCAAAGTTACGATAATTATTTGAATTGCACAATAGTTGGCAAAAAATATGAATAGAAGTTTTTAAGGGTTCTCTTAGTTTAAAGGTCTAGTCGCAATTCTTTACTAAGCGAACGCTACGCGCATCTTTATGCATTTCATTGATGATACCAGTTGCTACACTAATTCCTCCAAACTCGTAGGAACATGCAGTAAGATTACTCCCCCTAGTGGAAGACCAATAACATCCCGCCCCATGCAGATTATAAACATTCTTGCCTACGCGTATGCCAGCATTGGGTAAAAAGATTGCTCCTGCGTTTTCCATTTTTCGCCATTGTTCTAGTGTAAATGTCTGATGCATAGCAAAATAACTCTCGTCTGGATAATTATAATGTTCCTCATAAAGACCCGGCTTGAAATCTATTCCATCAGGACATTCCCAACCGTCAGGGAGTAATATAGTGCCATTTACTCCATTTACTTGAGCTATACCCATAAGTTCGGAATGGTGCGGACGTTGTTCTATGAGATAGTACCACTCATTTATACTCATTGTTCGCCAAGTATTGGGTGCGTCATTACCAATCGTATTGATACCCCAATCTACGAAATCACCTGTGTAATCATTCCAATCGGAGGAGGTACTCACTCCCCATTTCGTCGCTTCGTGTCCATCCGTGCTCCAGCCAAAGAGATCAATCCATCCGTCGTAAGTGGTTGATATATTTTCATTTGCACCACCAATAATATTCCACTGGCTTTCTGCAAAACGCCACTCATTGTTCTTTGGGTGGTATTGTAAGTTACCCATAGAGAAAACAACCTGCTCTGTACTACTTACAGAAAAAGCCTTTTTGTTGAGTTTTGGCGAAGATCGATCAACTTGTATGGTTATTTGTTGTATATCCTTTTTAGGAATATCGAACACAGCATATGGAAATACATATCCGATCATGCAGTCAATGGATATCATATCGATCGTCGTCTGAAAAGTAGCCTTTCCGTCGGCTTGCATGTACAATTCTGCCTTTGAAAAAGTATTACCAGATGAGCTTGTTCTAACAACACCATATACGATACAATGTTTCTTGAAGTCGATGCTCTTAAGGTCTCCGATAAACACTCCGGGTCCTACCAAATCATATAACTCAGCCCTAGAACCAATTACATTAACTGTATTTTCTCCATTTAGAGTTGATGCATAATTATGCAAGTAATGATTCCTCTCTGTAAATATCGCATCTAGTTCAGACTGCTCTATATCGGTCAAAGGAACTTTTTCGACAAAGCCTACGTTGGGATTTGTACCTGAGTTTGGGTTCTCACATCCCATCATCATGGTGCATAATATCATGATGATAAAAATAGATTTCGTTCTCATAATCGTATATACTTAATCGGTTAATATTACAAATATTGAAACATTATTTCGCAGCACGGTTGTTGAGTTCGCTGATTTGATCGCTACTGAGATGGTTGAGCAAGTCCAATAATCCTTGGCGGTAACCCTTAGGATCATAGTTCAACGAACTACCAATCAGCTGTTTAACCATTTCAAGGTTGGCTGTACCTTTGTACTCAGAGTCACGAAGCAACATACCATAGGCCGCTACGCCCGCTGCAAAAGTGAGGTTTTCTGACTTGCTATTCTCGTAATAGACATCTAAAGAGAGTTGTTTGCTGCTGAGCCCGAGTTGCTCTTTGTAGCGACAGTCGAACTTCGCCCAAGGTTTATAATCTCCCCACTGCGCTTCTGTTGGAACGATTTCGTAAAGAGCTGTTATGGTTTGCCCTGCGCCAATCTCGCCAGCGTCCTTGGTATCGTCGTCAAAATCCTCATTGCTCATTACGCGGTTCTCATAACCGATAAGGCGATATTGGGCTACACGGGTAGAATCGAACGTAATTTGGCACTTGGTATCATTAGCAACTGCCTGAAGATGAGAGCGGTTGTGCACAAAGACCTTCATAAACTCGTCCTCGCAGTCGATATAATAATAGTTGCCATTGCCACGATTGGAGAGCTTCTCCATCATGGCATCGTTCCAGTTGCCTGTACCAAATCCGCACATGGTCAGATAGATACCTTGGTCGGCATAGCGAGAGACCATATTCAAAAGGCTATCGGTGTTGGTAACACCTACATTGAAGTCGCCATCTGTGCCCATGATAATGCGGTTGTTGCCACCAATGATATAGTTGGCTAAAGCCTCTTCGTAAGCCATTTTGATAGCCGCACCACCTGCGGTGCTACCGCCAGCACCCAGACTGCGAATAGCTGATTTTATTTTACCCGCGTGCATTACTTGGGTGGATTCTAAGACGCGCTCCACACTACCTGAATAGGTGATAAGTGACACACGGTCAGAAGGTTGCAATTCATCTACGAGAGTCAGAAGGGATGATTTGAGGAGTGGCAGTTTGTCATCTGAATCCATGGAGCCAGATACATCCACAAGGAAAACATAATTGGCAGGAAGCAAATTTTCTTCGGCAACGCTCCTGCCTTTAAGTCCGAGACGAAGAAGGTAATGCTCTGGATTCCAAGGACATGCTCCAATCTCAGCATTGATACCCACTGCGTTCTCTGGTTCGGGGTAATCGAAGGTAAAGTAGTTGAGGAACTCCTCAATACGAACAGAGGACTTGTCAGGAAAATATCCTTTTGACATGTACGAGCGCATGTATGCGTAGCTTGCTCCGTCGGCATCTACGGAGAAGGTGGAAGTAGGTTCTTCGGATGTAGAGATAAATGGATTATCGGTAAACTCCTCGAACTGATCGCCAGAAGGCATACCCGCTATAGGTTCACCCCCTATAGCGTCGTCAAAATATCCACCACCTGGGGCATTAGGTGCAAATGAACAACTAGAGAATGCGAATGCGATAGCGGCTGCAAAAGCCATAAAAGTAATCTTTTTCATATGTATGAGGTTCTAAGGGTTTGCAAAGTTAGTATGTTTTTTAATTAAGGAACTATATACGAGTTGACACTTAATTATCTCCTAGCCCCGTTGGGGCAGAAATCTTATTAATCTTTTCTATCTGCGCTTAAACCTACGCTTTTTTCTACGTGCTCCGCAATAAATTACCACCGCTAGCACTCGCTTTGCGAGTCCGCTGAATCTTATGGAATGTAACGGCACGCAATAAATAGTGTCAACATGTATATAGTCTCCTTTAATTATGTAAGACTAGTCCTCCCATAAAATTTGGCTCCGAAACTGCAAATTTACCAGACTCATAAAAACGATTTGCTATATCCAACGCATTGGACGAAGACGGCAAATTACATACCAATACATACCATAGAGGAAAAGCTCCCTCTTTAGCGATTTTCACATTGTATTGCTCTGCCATATTTTGCAAGATAGGCAGGTCATCACTGTCCTTGAGTTTGACAAGGAAAGAGTGTGTGACAAAGAAGTTGGTTCCTTCACTAGTATAGGAAGGCATTCTATATAGCACATGTTCCAAATCTTCAATAACTGTATTAGGCTTGGTGATTCCCCATTTTAGATTAGGCTCTTCAAGATATGAATCACTTTCGCTCATCTCGAGTTTTTGTTTATCTATCTCGGAAAGTAATGCATCATCATATATAATGTATTCTTGATTACCTCTTTCTAGATAGATTTTGTTACCTTTATACCAGTAATAATCATCCGCAGATACTACAGGGTATTGGTCTCCATTAGGATTGATTGGTTCACAAGCTATGAGCAATGTAGAACACAACACAAAAAATAGCATAAATCGTTTCATACCATTAAATATTTAAAAGGTTAGAAATCAGTTGCAAAGTTAGAATAATTATTTGAATTGTGCAAGTCTTGGTAAAAATATATGAGTAGAAGTTTTATATAGTTTTAAGGATTTTAAAGGCTAAAAATGATACGCTAGGCCTATGCCATTATTAGTGGGTTGTATAGTCCAATAGTTTTTGGCTGTTTGTGGTTCTGGCAGCGAAATATTATAGGCATCAATGCTTTGTTGCATGCGTTTTTTACCGACACAAAGTAGCGGAATGGCGGGAGCTTCAAAAAGCAAAAATGCTCCTCCAATAATCATTCCTGTAAATAGAAATCCTAATCCTGGACCCATATCAGGACATTCTGGATTGTAGTCTTTTGCCCAATCATATAATCCCCACCCCATATATGCAATAGTGGCAGCATCTATAGCCAATCCAATACCCATTAAGCCCCAACCCGCGTTGTACATACGCAAACCACTGCGATATTGGCGGTAGATGTCCTCTTGGGCATTTAGACGGAGGAATGCTTGGCAGTCTCTTTTGCTGATACGCTCGCCTTCGTAATAGATTTTATTCTTTTCGTAAGATAAAGCGGTAGTAGAAGGATAAGGCAATTGTATCTCTTGTGCCAGCGTGCTAGTAGCCGCAAAGATTAGCAATAAACTAAATAATATGATTCGTTTCATGGCTGTACTATTTTATGGGTTTGCAAAGTTAGAATAATTATTTGAATTGTGCAAGAGTCACTTTGTTTTGTACTGTTTATTTATACAAATGTACAGTTTATTTGCTGTGTAACTTCCGTACTTAGATGGTTAAAAACGGTAGCCGACTGCAAAGTTGAAACATCTATCAGGAAAACTGCGTCCTGTAAATAATGCTCCGGCTTCGAAGCTGCCAAACCAATGGTTCTTTCCGACAGAAATGCCCAACAAGGTGGCTTGCGCAGCAAAAGTATGCCAGATATTGCGAGTTGTACCTTTGGTTTCTAATTGCATTGCATAACCAACACCGATTCCAGAATATAGATTCACCCAATTTTTATGAAAATAAGTGAAAGTGGCAGAAGGTATCACATGAATCCATCCTTCGGTAAAATCTTCCAACAGGACATCTTTCGCTCCCGGATTATAATGAGAATTTGTTCCCTTATCCCAGATCGTATTGACTTGCACACCTGCTGCAAACCAACTATTTACACGATATTGATAATCAATAAAGATATTAGGTAAAATCAAACTTAGGTGTCTGCCATCTAGTGGGAGCTGCGCGTACTGAACTACAGCTGATGGCACAGGTGGTGGTGGCACAGGAGTCGTATATCTTTGTGCATAATAGATCGAGCAATCACCCACACCAATGCGCAACTCATGAGGGTTCTCGGCACGAGTTTCCTTGGTCTCTGCCAAGGTAGTATTCCATGCTACACAAGCGATGAGAATAGTCAATGTAAAGATGATTCGTTTCATAAGAGTAACATTTTTAAGGGTTTTTAGAGTTTGAAAGTTAGGGGAAGTATAATTTTTCCCTCGGTTCTCCTATAGGTATCTATCGTGTATCTATCGTATATCTACCGTATACGTACCGTAGTTAATAAAGGAAAGAGAGCGAAAGTGATATAAAAGACAATGATTTTATTCGGAGAATCCTCGTCTAATCCATTTTGTTCTAACTGTTGATTTTATAGAATCAGTAACCCAATCTTGTTGAGGGGTTAATGCATCAAAGCCATCAATCACCAACAGATTATTATTTTCAAAATGATACGAGCAATGATATTCTCTTGCATAACAAGGAGTGTTAGCTTTTATCCATAAAGAATCCAATGTAGCTGAATAGAGATAAGGAATTCCAGTATCATACTTTGTAGAAGACACATACATCACACCATCATCTCTAAAATCAGCAGTCCAATGGTCACCAACCATTTTCCAATGACCGATAAGCGATTGAGGGGCTTCAGGTTGCTCGCAAGCGGTAAACAGGCAAGCAGTTGCAAGTAGCAAAAAGATCATTAACTTTTTCATGATTGTACTATTTTAATGATTATACATACATTTGTTGTTTTAGAAGCGATAGCCCACGGCTACAGAGAGGAGGCGGGAGGAGAATAGTACTCCTGGATTACCAAACCAAGAGGTTGTAACTGTAGCCATACCTCCTAATTCCATTTCAGCAAACCAATGTTCGTTACCGACATTGACACCCAACAAGGTAGGAGAGAAGGTGAAACCGTGAGAAACATATGGATCAGCATACAAGGTATAGCCAAGCCCTAAACCCGAGTATAATTCGACCAAAGGATGATGATAGTAAGTAAATCGCACAGTAGGCATTATTGTGAGTTGATGCAATTGAGAGTCATATTTGTCCACCAAAGCACCATATCCATTGCGATGCTCCTGACTGGACCAAAGATAGAACCAGTCGGCTTCTACTCCTGCGCTAAACCATGTATTCACATCGTAGCGATAGCCAAGAAACAAGTGCCCAAACTGGTTGGGGCCATTCTTAGTAATAACACGACAATCCATCAGATACTTATGCGCCTGATCAGCCGTCATGCCCTGAATCTGTTGCCAAATATAGTAATATGGATCTTCTGGAAGAGCTGATTTATGAATACCCTGCATATTGCTAGGAGGCATGATAAAATTCAAGTCTTGATAATCGTGAAACAACTGGCGAGTACCCAATCCCCAACCAAGACGTAAGGAATGTCTGCCGTGGGTGAAATCAGTAGATGGCGTAGTATTCTCAGCCATCAAAGGGAAGACGGATATCCAGCTGAAGAGCAGTAAGAATATGCATGTATATTTCTTCATCTTTGCTATATTATTTAGGTTGCACATAACGCATCGTCACACCAAGCGCCACACCACCAGATATAGCTTTAGGCTCTCCCGTCACATAAATCGTATCCCCTACTACGCATGATTCTAACATAGGGTGATCGAAGCGAGTTAATACTTCAGAAGAGTAATTTAATAAATACATAATAGAATACTCGTACCCATCAATCAATATAGGAGTATGTAACCTTATTCCACAAAAATATTGACTTCTCAAGTCTTCAATGCCACTAATTTGAAACATCTGCAAGGTACCCACAAAAGTAGGATATTGACTCAAGTCATCTGGCGCCATCGGATTAGAAGGTGGTGTGATAGTATCAGCCAAGATGTACGGCAGCTTGTCAGAAGGTATATCTGCCACGGCAAACTCGCGATAAGAAGTTCCACCACCATTTGATATATGATTATCAAAATTTGGAGAATCAGGATAAGGAGGATTAGGAGAGCAAGCCATAAACATGAGCATAAGACTCACTAACCAAAAAAGGAAGAATACCATCCGGATGAGTAGATTTTGTGTTACTGTTTTCATACGCAATTTATGTTTTGAAATTCGCTGCAAAGGTACTGCTTTTTTTTGACATACGCAAAAAACAAACTGATGCAGCACAGTATGCAGGCAATTTGTATATGATTGATTTTGTGCGTATTATAATTTTATAAAAATAAAAAACTGATGCAGGCACAAAAAATGGCTTGCAGGAGTGGAAAAAATGTTGTAATTTTGTGGCGAAATAGCGAATAAGGATCCAAGAACCAAGAATCAAGACAAATTTGTTATGAAGACAAAAGTTATAATCATAATAACATTGGTAATATGTTGCTCCTGCTCGAAAAAGACCACTATTGAGTGTGATGAGTTGCAGGAGGCGATATCACAAGTATGGCTGGATGCGGATGTGGCGCATGAGGTATTGGGGCAAATAGACATCAACTCCATCAATTACTACGAGCAGCAGCGCTACCGCCTGGCAGAAGCCCATCTAATGCTCAAGCGCGAACTAAGATTGCCTAGCGGAAGCGATATGGATGCGTTGGCGAAATACTTTGAGAGTTGCGAGGATGAAGCCAGTGTGGCAGAAGCCTATTATATACAAGGTGCATATTTAAACTGGCTAGGCAAGAACACCCAAGCCATGCAATACCTGAAGAAAGCAGAGAGCAATTCGGCGACTGCCATCATCAGAGGCATGACTTACTACAAGATGGGACGAATCAGCGAGAGCGAACAACTATATGACATTGCCCTAGAGAACTACCAGAAAGCACTACCCTATTTAGAAGAAGCGGGATTACCTTTGTACTTGGCTTCAGTATATCGCGAACTAGGACGTAACACGAATAATGATAGCAGAAACCAGTATTTTGACAAAGCACTAACAGCGGCTCGGTTTATGGGAGATAGTATCTTGCAGATGGACATTCGATATGCACAACTATCTGCTAGTGAGCCTAATTCGCCAGAAATAGCAAGCATATGCCAATACATGTGCCATCAAGTAGGGCAAAAGCGATATGCGTATGACTTGGTGAAATATTATATTCGTACACACAAAGCCGATTCAGCAAAGATATATCTTGATATTTTGGCCACAGATACCACCGCACAGATATGGAGTGCGCAGCAGCATTCCCTTTGGAAAAGCCAATACTTACACCTGAAAGGTCAAGACAAAGAAGCGTATGAATCGCTGTATGATTTGTACAACGCATACTACAAGGAAGTGGAAGAGCAAGGAAGCGCTAGTGCGTTTGTAGCAGCGCAACACTATGATAATGAGGTAGAAAAAGCGAAGAACTTGCAACTAGAATTGGACAAGCAGCGCCTATATATTGCCTTGGCTTTGGTACTAGTTGGGGTGTTGTGTGTCGTAATCATGGCGATCTTATTGATCACTCGTCAGCGGGCCAAGCATATGGTGGAGCAGGTGCGCTCGCAACAGGAGATTGTTCACCTGAAAGAGGAATTGAATATTCGTCGCAACTCGCTCAAACGCATTATGAATCAGCGCATTGAGCTAAACAAGAACCTCCAAGAAGCCATATTGAGCCGCAAGAAAGAGGAGAGCATCCCGCAATGGGCAAAAGCGTTTGTAGAACAGAATATTTTCTCCACGGAAGAGCAATGGCAAGACTTCTTGAAAGAGTTTGAAGAAGCCTACGGCGATATACTAGCCAAACTGCAAAGCACCTACCCAAGACTCACCTCCACAGACCTACAAGTGATCGCCTTATATATATTAGGAATAGACAATTCAGATATTTGCCTCTTGACGGGTGCCAGCCAACGCACGATCTGGAGCCGCAGAATGCGCATCAAGAACCGAATAGGACTGGGCGAGAAAGAGTCGCTAGATAAGTGGATTGAGAGAGAGTTGAGAGTTGAGAGTTAAGAGTTGAGAGCTGTGAGGAAGTCCTGAAGGACTAGTGCAGCCATTGCCTCTACCACAGCTACGGCACGGACAGCAATACAAGCATCATGACGACCAACTTTGAGCCCTAGGGGCTGTTCCAAAGGTTTTAAAGGTTCTAATAGTTTTAAAGGTTGAGAGTTGAGAGTTGAGAGTGTTTTGCGGTTGGTAGCCGTAGGCTTGAACACACAACGGAAAACAATCGGATTGCCATCCGAAATACCACCTGCTATACCGCCTGAGATAAGTTGAGGATCATTGGATAGATACATCTCGCTCCCCTTCAAACCTACGCCTTCAAATCCCGAACCATACTCAAAACCCTTGCAAGCATTAATAGAAAGCATGGCGTACGCCAGATGACTTTGGAGTTTGTCAAAAATAGGTTCGCCGAGCCCAACAGGAAGGCCGGTGATTATACACTCAACTATGCCACCTATACTATCGCCTTGTTGCTGAATATCAGCGATATATTGCGCAAAGTTATCGGGATTAGTTTCATTGCCCACTTGGATAAGTTGGGCGGAAATTTGGATATTTTTCTCGGCAAGTAATTGTTGCGCAACTGCACCTGCCACCACGCGTGAAGCTGTCTCACGCGCCGAAGCACGACCACCCCCACGATGGTCACGAATACCGTACTTCTCCTGGTAGGTACGGTCGGCATGACCTGGGCGATAGTTATCCTTGAGCCAGTCGTAGTCCTCTGAACGAGCATCTGCATTGCGGATAATAAAGGCGATAGGTGTACCCAAGGTCACTCCATCGAGCACGCCACTAAGCCACTCGACCTCGTCCGCTTCGCGCTTTGCGCGTGGAGAAACTCCTGCCCCTCGCCTTATCGTCTCATCGCCTTTAGCCTCAAACCTTCCCGCGCGTTTATCCAAAGCCTCACGGATCCTATCCAAATCAATGCGCACACCCGCAGGCACACCATCCAGCACACCGCCGACAGCTCGACCATGCGACTCCCCAAAAGAGGTAAAAACGAAGTTTTTGCCAAGAGTATTCATGCGAAAAATTGATTTCGGTTGCAAAATTACAAAAAAAATTGCATATATGAAAAAAAAGTTGTAACTTTGCACGTTAATTTGCATTTATAGACACATAAAATAATAAGTTATGAAAAAGTTGATTCTTTTAATTTCGGTAATTTTACTTATTTCCACATCTGCTATTGCCCGTCCACGTACCTTGTGGATGGTAGGCGATGGGGTTATGGCACACTACAACGACTCATTGGGAGCATGTGGTTGGGTGCAAGAGATGGAAGGATATTGGAGCAAAAATATGACCATCGTGAATGATGCAGCAATAGGCATGAGCATCCGCACCTTTATAAGCAACGACGGCATCAAACAAGTAGAGAAAAAGCCCAATCGCACAATCATGTTTATCCAACTAGGTACAAACGACCTCAAGGAATACAATGTGGGCAGTTACAGTTCGTTGGATGCATTTAATCGCAGTTTGATAGAGCTGATTGATTTGGCATACAAGGCTAAGGTAAATGTGGTGCTCTGCACACCATTGGCACAGCCATTCTACCACGAAGGCAAATTGATTGATCGTCTTGGAGCATACGCTGAGGCAATCCGCCGAGTAGGACTACACAAGCATGTTGCCGTAATCGACCTGGAGAAAACCACACACGAATGGTTAGCTAGCATGACTCCAGAAGAAGCAGCTCAATACTACGTATCGCTAAATGCAGAGGGTGGCGAGTTTCAGTTGAACGCAGCAGGTGCTGCCGTAGTGGCTAATATGGCCAAGCAAGCGATACAAGAGAGCAGTAGCAAGAAACTAAGACAAGTAATTAAGAAAGAGAAATAAATCTGCATTGATAACACTGGAGCAAATATTAAACAGTTTGAACACCTCCGTAGCTATTAGTCTGCTAGCGGTGGTGTTGGTTGCCATGGTGTATCAAGTATATTTTTATTTTCGCTACATCAAAAAGGGCGGAGCAATATCTACGCCTCAGCCCAAAACCAATCACGAAGAATTACCACCCGTAAGTGTGATAGTATGCGCTAGGAATGAGTACAACAACCTACAGGAGTATCTGCCCATTTTGCTATCACAAGACTACCCTACTTACGAGGTAATCATCGTGGATGATAGTTCAGAAGACGACACGGAGTTTCTGCTAGAGCGACTTAAACACCAATATGTACATTTGTACCACACCTTCGTACCGCGCGGTGCTCGCGTGCTGAGCAGCAAGAAGTTGGCACTAACTATTGGTCTAAAAGCAGCACACCATGAGCATATACTACTGACCGACGCCGACTGTAGGCCTGAGTCAAAGTATTGGATTAGAGAGATGATGCAAGGTTTCGCTAATGCCGACACCGAGATGGTACTAGGCTTTAGCCCATATTTTGAGAAGAAGGGGTTGCTGAATCATCTCATTAGCTATGATACCTTATTCACTGGTCTGCAATATACAGGCATGGCTCGCGCAGGTTTTCCATACATGGGTGTAGGACGCAACTTGGCATACAAACGCAGCACCTTCTTTGACATGGGCGGTTTCAAAGGCTTGCTCAACAATCAAGCAGGCGATGACGACTTGTTTGTCAACCGAGTAGCGACCAAGAAGAATACCTCCGTCGTATGTACGCGCGATAGCCTAATATGGTCAGCTCCAAAAACCACTTGGCACGAATGGCTGCACCAGAAGCGTCGTCATCTGTCGGTATCGCCTCAGTATAACCTGAAGAGCAAATGCAGACTAACAATAGAACCTATCAGCCGCGCACTATTCTACGCTAGCATCATCGCTAGCTTTATATGGGGAGGATGGATCGTTGCAGCTATTGCTGCTACGCTATTGGTGCTAAGATGGATCATGCAGATGGTGATTATCAATATCTCAGCGCATCGACTAGGCATACGCAAAGTGGGAATGGGATTATTCATATATGATATCCTGCTACCACTGATTACATTATACATCATTGCTACCCATCGAATAACGAAAAAACCTCTTTATTGGTAAGAAAAACAACAACTAAATTTAATATATTGTAACTATGGAAGAACAAAAAATCAACATCAACCTTACTCCTGAAGTGGCAGAAGGTACTTATTCTAATTTAGCCGTTATTGCACACTCTAATTCTGAGTTCGTTATAGACTTTGTTCGTATGATGCCTGGTCAAAAGAGCGCTAATGTTCAATCACGCATCATCATGACCCCTGATAATGCCAAGAAATTGCTTTTTGCATTGCAAGATAATATAGCAAAATACGAGAAGCAAAATGGCACTATCAAACTGAACGGCACACCTGCTCCAGGAAGTACTATACCCATGTCCTTCGGCGGCGGTCAAGCATAATCATTAACCAGACCGCTTTTACAAGCTGAGAGATATTAGACCGTGTTACTGTTAGACCGCGCTTCGCGCTGAGAGATGTCTATACTCTAACAGCGAAGCGATCTAATAACGTAGTGGTCTAACTTCTAGCAGCTAGCATAGCGAGCGGTCATAAATCTTTTAACCTATGAAGAAGACATTCCCAGCCAGCCAACTCATTATCAATGAGGACGGCAGTATATTCCACCTTCACATCAAGCCAGAACATCTGGCAGATAAAGTGATACTAGTAGGCGACCAAGGTCGTGTAAACTTAGTAGCCTCCTTCTTTGACGAAGGAAGTATAGAATGCGATATTCAAAGTCGTGAGTTCCATACTATTACCGGTAAGTATCAAGGCAAACGAGTATCTTGTATCTCAACGGGTATTGGCACCGACAACTGCGATATTGTGCTCAACGAATTGGATGCGCTAGCCAATATTGACTTTGCTACTCGCACCGAGAAAGACGAACACCGCACCCTAGAGATTGTGCGTGTGGGCACTTGTGGCGGTATGCAAGAGGATATACCTTTAGGAGCATTCCTAGTTAGCGAAAAATCAATAGGTTGGGACGGTGTATTGGCCTTCTACAAAGGTCGTGACGAGATTGCCGACCTTGGTTTTGAAGACACATTGGTGGACTTTATCCACTACCCAGCCAAAGCGGCACGCCCATACGTAGTAGCTGCTAATCCAGAGCTGGTTAACCGCATTGCGGGCAACGACATGCTGCGCGGATGCACCATAGCTGCCAATGGTTTTTATGGCCCTCAAGGTCGTATACTCCGCTGCGATATCGCGGTAGATGACATCAACGACCGCATCACCGACTTCAGATACGAGGGACAACGCATCACCAACTACGAGATGGAAGGTAGTGCCATTGCTGGCCTTAGTTTGCTGATGGGACACAAAGCCATGACCGTTTGCTGCGTGATCGCTCAACGCAAAGTGGAAGCGGCGAATACCGACTATAAACCTCGCGTTAAAGAATTGATACAAAAAGTGTTAGAAAGAATATAATTAATATACAATGAAAAAAAGCATTATTTTTATTGGTATAGCACTCATAGCCTTGAGCGCATGCCAACCTAAAAAACAAGCATTTGATTACACCGTGGACAAATTCTATGACCTCGAGATTCTGCGCTACCAAGTGCCAGAGTTTGACTCTCTGAGTCTGCAACAAAAAACTCTCGTTTATCACCTTACCGAAGCAGCCTTGCACGGTCGTGATATTCTCTTCGACCAAAACGGTCGCTACAACCTGCGTATCCGTCGTGCCCTCGAAGCACTCTACACCCAATACAAGGGCGACAAGAAAAGCGAGGAGTTCGTTAACTTTGAAAAATACCTCAAGCGCGTATGGTTTGCCAACGGTATTCACCACCACTATGCATCCGACAAGTTCCAACCTGAGTTCTCTCAGGAGTGGTTCGTCAATGCATGCGCAGAAGCAGGTGTGACCTATGATGAGGCAATCCTGCCTGTTATCTTCGACCCAACCGTGATGCCAAAGAGCTTGAGCCTTGAGGGCGAAGATCTCCTCCTCGCATCTGCCAACAACTACTATGAGGGCGTGACCCAAGCCGAGGCAGAGGCATACTACGAGGCACACAAGGATAACTCTGCAGAGCCACTCTGGGTTGGTCTCAATAGCAAGCTCGTAAAAGAGAACGGCCAAGTCGTTGAGCGTGTATATAAAGTAGGTGGTATGTATAGTGCCGCTCTTGAGAAAGTGGTAGAGCACCTCGAGAAAGCGCTTCCATTTGCTGAGAACGAGCAACAACGCCTTGTCATCGAAAAGATGATTGAGTTCAACAAGACTGGCGACCTCCGTGCCTTCAACGAATATTGCATCGCTTGGGTGAAAGACCTGGACAGCCGTGTGGACTACGTGAATGGCTTTACCGAAACATACGCTGATCCATTAGGTATTACAGGCACTTGGGAGTCATTGGTAAACTTCAAAGATATGCGCGCCACCCATCGTTGCCAAACCATATCGGACAACGCACAATGGTTTGAGGACAACTCTCCAACTGACAAGAAATACAAGAAAGAGGAAGTCAAGGGCGTGAGCGCAAAGGTTATCACCGCAGCTATCCTCGCAGGTGATTGCTATCCTGCTACTCCTATTGGTATCAACTTGCCTAACGCCAACTGGATTCGCAAAGATTATGGTTCAAAGTCGGTAACCATCGACAACATCACCCATGCATACAACGAGGCTGCCAAAGGCAATGGATTCAACGAAGAGTTTATGATTAGTCCAGAGGTGATTGCTATGTACGAGAAGGCTGGTGCTTGTGGCGACCTACACACCGACCTCCACGAGTGCGTGGGTCACGGTTCGGGCAAACTCATGCCAGGTGTAACCAAAGATGCACTCAAAGAGCATGCTTCTACTATTGAGGAGGCACGTGCCGACTTGCTCGGCCTCTACTATATGGCTGATCCTAAGCTCGTAGAACTCGGTCTATTGGAGGACGAAGAGGCATACAAAGGCTTCTACTACCAACAGATGATGAACGGTCTCATGACCCAACTCGTGCGTATTGAGCCAGGCAAAGACATTGAGGAATCACACATGCGTAACCGCCAATTGATTGCTCTTTGGGTCTTCAAGAACGCCAAGAATAACGAAGTAGAGATGATCGAGCGTGACGGCAAGCACTATCTGCTAATCAATGATTATGAGGGCATTCGTCGTTTATATGGTGAACTACTTCGCGAGATCCAACGCATCACCTCAGAAGGCGATTATCCTGCAGCCAAGGCCATGGTAGAGGAGTATGCCGTGAAGGTAGATCAAGACTTACACAAAGAGATTTTGGAGCGCTACGAAAAGCTCAACCTAGCTCCATACAAGGGTTTTGTTAACCCAGTTTACACAGCACATTACGACGCAGAGGGTAATATCACCGACGTAACCATTGATTACAGCGAGGGATATATTGAGCAACATTTGCGCTACTCACGCGATTATTCATTCCTGCCTGATGTAAATTAATAGATGGTAGATCGGCACTTTGTGCCTGTAGATCGCCCTTCGGGCTGAAGATCGGCTTCGCCTGAAGACTACAGCGTAGCGATCCACAGCGAGCACAGCGAACGATCTACAACGCAGTGATCTACAGCGAGTATAACGAGCGAACTTTCAATGAATATTGAACTTCCCATATCGAAGTCGATTGCCAATCGTTTATTGATTTTGCAAGCAATACACAGAGACGGTCTTTTGGCCGTCTCTGCTGATATGCCTGATGATGTACACGTTCTTCACCGAGCTCTAGCAACCCTTAAAACTTTTAGAACTTCTAAAACCCCTTCGACGCTACATCTTAATGTAGCTAATTGCGGCACTGCCATGCGCTTCCTCACCGCTTATTGCGCGCAACTAGAGGAACAAACGAGTGTTTTGGATGGTGTGGAACGTATGCACCATCGTCCTATAGGTCAGTTGGTAGACGCTCTGCGCGAGATGGGTGCACAGATCGAGTATTTAGGACAAGAAGGTTACCCTCCTCTACGTATTACTGGATGTAAACTAGATAAGCATAGGATAGTGACTATCAATAACCCACTATCCACGCAGTTTGTTTCTGCCTTATTGCTTATCGGTGCTAACGTCCAAACCGATTGCACCTCCCCTTACATCACCCTCACCAGCGAGATGATAAAGAATAAGGAACAAGGAACCAAGAATAAAGACAAATTACTAACGACAGATCAGACGCCGGTAACAAATCTTGGCTCTTTACTCCTTGCTCCTTACTCAGAAATTGAACGTGATTGGTCGTCTGCCGCCTTTTGGTACGAGTATGTCGCTTTGCACGGCGGTGAGATTACGCTACCTGGCCTTTATCAAGACTCCCTGCAAGGCGACAAGGTCGTTGCTGACATCTTCGCCCACCTTGGAGTTCACACTACTTACACCGCCGAAGGCATCACCCTCTCGCCTACAGGCGTAGCCGATCTACAGCGTAGCGACCTTCAGGGCATTTATGCCCGATCTATAGCGCAGCGATCTGCGGAAGAAATCTTATGCCAAGATTTCTCCGCCTGCCCCGACCTATACCCTGCCGTTGCACTTACCTGTGAAAAAATGGGCATACGACTAGAGGCAACTGGAGTTGATCGTTTACCTCTCAAAGAGAGCAACCGACTACTCGCCGTGCGCGAACATCGCGTAGAGGCAGATCATCGAATGGCCATGGCATTGCTTGTAGCAGGCTACGCAGTAGATGATGTAGAATGCATCAAAAAATCATATCCTGAATTCTTGGAGCAATGGAAAACAATCACAGCATAACTATCGTAATACCCCGTAAAGGCATTAATGACGAAGGCAAGGGAAAAAAACATGCCCTATATCGCCTTATATCAGCTGCGCATACAGAGTATATATGGATGCAAGATGATGACATTATTCCCCCTACTAGTGCTCCGGATCCAGATATCTTGAATGCAGATCTTATCATTTTGCCATTGAAGATGCAATCTGATACGGATCACCCATCCATGTTGGAAAAACTGCAAATTGCCGAATATGCAGCCATACAACAGCTTACAATTCAACGAGCACAAAAAGGACATGCTGTAATGTGTAGCGGTGCCAATTTGATTGTCCATAAGGATAGATGGCTAGAGTCCTATCCTGATCTACACACCGAAATACCTAGTGGAGATGATATGTTCTTGCTGGAATCATTCAAACGCCGAGGACTGAAGATAGCAGTATTGGATGATCCTCGCATAGAGGCTATCGTTCGACCACATACCTCATGGAAGGCATTCTTTCGTCAAAGAATGCGTTGGGCGGGCAAAGCACCCAAATATACGGACAAAGATATCCTTCGTTGCGGAGCCAGCATTGTAGTTATCAACCTGCTACAATTAGTTTGTCCACCTATTATTCTTATTAAGTTTCCAATCGAATATTGCCTAATAAAAAAGAGAGACAAATCTGTCTCTCTCTTTACTGCGTTAGTATTGGAACTGTGTTATCCTATCTATCTTTTCATCTCCCTAATCGGCGGCTTGTTTCGTCGCCAATGGTGATTACTCTGCAGGAGTTTCAGCTGGAACCTCTACAGGAGCCTCTGCGTTCTCCTCGAATTCTGGTACAGCTTGTGCAGCTTGTTGTTGCTCAACTGTCTCTTGAGCCTTGGTTGCTACGTCGCTATCACCAGACTCTACCTCTGTCTTACTAAATCCTACTGATACGATACTCAAAGCAATGATAAGAGCCATCAATGTCCAGCTTGCTTTCTCCAAGAAGTCAGCAGTCTTAGGAGCACCCATTACTTGGTTACCACTAGAGAATCCAGCAGCCAAACCACCACCCTTGCTGTTTTGAACAAGAACCAAAAGGATAAGCAACACTGCTGCGATTACAATCAAAATAGATAATAAAGCCATAATATTTATGTTATTTAGTTAATTTTTATGTTAGAAAGCGCAAAGGTACAACATTTTTTTGACATATGCAAATATTATGTTGTTTTCGCACATTATCTCTTAATGTTTGAGCAATTCATCAATACGCTCCATTTTAGAAATCGTTTCATCCAAATGGAAATGTAGCTCTGGTATTACACGCAACTGATGACGTTGCAGTGTTCCCATCTCCCCACGAATCTTAGGGGTATCCACCAGTATCTGCTCCATTGCCATATTGGCATTAGCATCTGGAAAAATACTCAAATACACATGCGCTACACTCAAGTCTGGAGATATACGCACCTCACTCACACTGATTAGTGTGCCCGAAAGCGCGCGTGTATACTTTAGGAATATACTGCTCAGATCTTTTTGGATCAGTCGTTCTATTTTTTGTTGTCTTGTTGATTCCATATTCTCAATAATGATACACAAATAGGGAAAGGAGTAACAACTCTTTTCCCTTTAGGTCCTTAAAGTCCTTAATGTCCTTAAGGTATTTCCTTAAGGTCCTTAAGGGTTAAGATGGATTAACGTTTGTGGCGTCCTTCGTCAGCAACGGTTAATTTCTTGCGACCATGAGCGCGGCGAGCTGCCAATACGCGACGACCGTTAGCAGTAGCCATACGAGCACGGAAACCGTGTTTGTTACGACGACGACGTTGTGAAGGTTGGAATGTACGTTTCATGTCTATGTTGTTTTATGCCCCATCTCGTGGGCGTGATTAATAATTTACATGCGAAAAAGCGTGCAAAGGTACTGCTTTTTTTTGGATTGACCAAATATTTTTGTTTTTTTTTGAAAATTTATTGAGTTTTAGTGCATTATCTGCAACCACAATCACAGGTCACAGAAACTCAAAAAAACAAGTTTTTTTTGGTAATATGAGAAAAAAGTTGTATCTTTGCAGCCATTATACGACAAAATCATCTGAATCATGGATTTACAAAAGGTAAAACAACAATTTAACATCATCGGTAATAGCCCATTGCTGAACAGAGGGATTGAGATTGCTACACAAGTGGCTATCACCGAACTTAGTGTACTCATCACCGGAGAGTCAGGTGCAGGTAAAGAGCATTTCCCAAAGATCATACATCACTATTCATCTCGCAAGCATGAACCATATTTTGCTATCAACTGTGGTGCCATACCAGAAGGAACCATCGATAGCGAACTTTTTGGCCACGAAAAAGGTGCCTTTACCGATGCTCGTTCGGAGAGAAAAGGCTACTTCGAGATTGCTAATAAAGGAACTTTATTCTTGGACGAAGTGGGTGAATTGCCACTATCCACTCAAGCCCGCCTTTTACGAGTGCTAGAAACGGGCGAATTCATACGCGTAGGATCAAGCCAAGTACAGAAAACCAATGTTCGAGTAGTGGCTGCAACCAACCTGGATATTCCACGTGCCATCAAAGAGGGCAAATTTCGAGAGGATCTATATTACCGTCTAAATGAGGTTGGTCTGATTGTCCCTGCACTACGCGAACGAAAAGAGGACATACCTTTGCTAATCAGAAAATTTGCTCGTGACTTTGCAGATAAATATCAAATGCCTGCTATTAGTTTGACTGAAGAAGCATTGGAGATTGCAAAAAACTACTACTGGCGTGGCAATGTTCGTCAGTTGAAGAATGTAGTAAATCAAATTAGCATTATTGAGCGCAGACGCGAAATCACACCTGACATCCTACTACATTATCTACCTCGCAACGAGCAATATACGGGGCTAGTAGCGGTTAACCCACAACCAAACGGCAATAATTATCAAGATACCACCAATATCGCTGTCCTACAAAAGATCGTACTGAGTCTTAACAATGATATCATGGTGCTCAAACAACAGATGGACGAGCTAAAAGCACAGATTAACATGAATGGTGCAAAGCCTATCCTATTAGACAAGGGCGAAACAATTGAAGAAGCGGACACATTGGGTACAGACAAACGCCAAAAACCTATTATTGAGGACATCACAACCGAACCAATTATAGAGGAGGTGACACCTATCAACACCCACCCCATAGCCATCAATAAGATAGCTGACCGCGATAGAGATCGAGAAGCCATCAAAGATGCACTAGAAGCTACAGGAGGAAATCGAAAAGCAGCGGCTGCGCTACTAGGTGTCAGTGAAAGAACGCTATACAGAAAACTGAAAGAAGAAAGCAAGGAGTAAAAATGACTAAGAAATTAAGCATACCAATCCTAATTGCACTCATATTTAGCGGATGCGTCATAAGTTACAAGTTTAATGGCGCAAGTATTGATTATACCAAGACGAAGTCTATCGCTATTGCAGATTTTCCCAATGTAGCAGCTTTGGTATATGCACCGCTCAGTAGCAGTCTATCGGATGGAATACGCGACTTATTCCAGCGTCAAACTCGCCTACAAGTAACTCGTCGAGGAGGTGACCTTGAACTGGAAGGAGAGATCACTGATTACCAACTGACCCCTATGGCGGTATCGGCCGACAGCTACTCAGCGGAAACAAAACTAACCATCCGAGTGCGCGTAC
Source organism: Paludibacteraceae bacterium (assembly GCA_017559385.1). GTDB lineage: Bacteria > Bacteroidota > Bacteroidia > Bacteroidales > Paludibacteraceae > Colicola. Next base: position 29,877 of record JAFYSK010000042.1, read on the forward strand.
GATTCACTAATAATGTCAGCCCAGAGGAGTCATTCGAGAAGACATACACCGCATACCAGACCTTTGATGCGTCACAAATGCTCACGGATGTACAAGAAGAACTCTGCAATACGATGATCACTGAAATCGCAGAACAGATTTATAACGACACTGTGGCTAAATGGTAAAATTCGCACTAAAAATAGCCTGGCGTTACTTATTTGCAAAGAAAAACTTCAACGCCATCCATGTCATCACCACCATATCCTCTATTGCAGTAGGTGTGGTGACTGCCGCTATGATATGTATCCTAAGCGTCATGAACGGCTTTGGCGTAATGGTGGAAGACATGTTCTCACAGTTTGATCCAGATCTGCGCATCACAGCCAAAACAGGTAAAACATTCCATCTTTCGCAATCAACCAAAGATAGCCTACTGGCTCTACCCGAAGTCAATCTACTCAGCGAATGCATCGAAGAAACAGCCTTGATACACTTCGAAGACAAACAAATGCCTGTACAACTGATGGGAGTAGATTCTATTTTTCCAGAACTAACATCCATCAATAGCCTAATCACAGACGGCGAATACCAAGTACACGACGGAGCATTTGACCGCGCCGTACTAGGACAAATACTAGCATGGAAAATAGGTATTGGCGCACACTTTATCAACGGAATACAAGTATATGTACCCAAACGATATAGCCGCGTCAACATGATGCGCCCAGATGCTAATTTCAATATGGAGACCTGCTTCATCGCCGGAACATTTGCGGTTAATCAGCAAAAATACGACGAGAATGTGATGATAGTTGATTTGGACTTTACACGCCGACTATTGGAATATGATTCCACCGAAATCAGCGCGTTATTGGTTAGTACACCTCATACAGAAAAGGCTAAAAAATCAATCCGACAAGTACTAGGTAATGGCTACAACATACACAATCGGTATGAACAACAGGAAAATTTCTTCCGCATTCTGCGCATTGAAAAATTATTAACCGCTATTCTGTTGGCATTTATCCTCCTGATTGCCACCTTTAATAGTGTAGGTGCACTATCAATGCTCATCATCGACAAAAAGAACGACATACGAACCCTTTCACATCTAGGAGCTAGCGAGAGGCTAATCCAACGCATATTCCTACTAGAAGGATGGATTGTCAATGCTCTCGGCGCAATAGGAGGCATCATTGTAGGACTAATCATATGTCTATTACAAGAGCACCTAGGACTACTTAAATTAGGCAGTGGAAGCGAGTACATTATATCTGCCTACCCTGTGGATGTACAAGGATGGGATGTGCTACTAGTGACGGTTACAGTCCTAGCACTCAGCCTCATATCAGTTTGGATTCCAGCAAAAAAATGCAAAATAGAAAAAAAATAGATATTCTCAATATGAAGCATATCGTATTCATACTCCTGTTGGTATTTCTAGCCAGCTGCGATTCACCTATCAATCGCCCACCAATACCCACCACCCAAACTCTGAAAATGGATAGTATTTACACAGCGGCCGATTTTCGTAGTTACGGAGACTATTACAACGCCAACCTACAGGTATTTGCCATCGACCTTTTATCCGAAGGTCTAGCATATGACTCTACATTTCACATATCTGGCAGTGGGTGTAACTTATTCTTGTCTGACATCTTCACTACTTGCGACTCCATACCTGCTGGACACTACGAGATGGATTCTACCGCCAAGAAAATGACCTTCTTACGAGGCATGAATTTTGAAGGGAATATCACAGGTACATATCTACTACAAATCAGCGAAGACAACATACAACATATCGTACTTTTCCAGAGCGGAAGCATGGATGTCAAATATACAGATCAAGGCACACATTTAGACTTCAAACTTTACACTGCTGACTCAACATACTACCACGCTACTTATCAAGGGCCTAGCAAATACAGAATAAAGAGCCGAAAAGAAAAATGATTGAGAAGGAGTATCATACATACCTCAAGTTAGAACGCGGACTAAGCCCTAATTCCGTGGCAGCATACGAGCAGGATCTTCTGCGCCTCAAGTCATATATGGACGCACATGGAATAGATATAGTACGCGCCACATATGATGACCTGCAAGCATTTATCTTTGATACATTCAAATCAATTTCATCCGTCCGAACACAAGCTCGACTAATAGCAGGAATACACTCTTTCTACCGATTTCTACTCTACCATCATTACATAGAGCAAGATCCTTCTGAACTGCTAGAATCGCCTAAAAAAGAGCATCATCTACCTGAAGTATTAAGTTTGGACGAGATAGATAGTATGATTGCTCAGATAGATATGTCGAGGCCAGAAAGTCATCGCAATCGTGCCATTATCGAAATGCTATATGGTAGTGGACTGCGCGTGAGTGAGTTAGTTAACCTCCACCTCAGTGATATATACCGAAAAGAAGGCTTCATGCGTATCACAGGCAAAGGCAACAAACAGCGACTTGTCCCCATTTCACCAGTGGCTGACCAGTGGTTGGAATATTGGCTAGAGGATCGTAGTAAACTAGATATTAAGGCTGAATATAGTGATATAGTCTTTCTAAATCGCTATGGCCGACAGCTCACCCGAGCCATGATCTTTACCATCGTCAAAGGTCTAGCCAAACAAGCTGATATACATAAAACTATATCCCCCCACACACTGCGTCACTCCTTTGCTACACACCTATTACAAAACGGAGCAGACCTGCGGATCATACAAGACCTACTAGGTCACGAAGATATTACAACCACCGAAATATATACCCATATTGAGATACAGGACCTACGCGAAGCCATACTAAAATACCACCCAGAAAATAGATGAAACGACTCGTATTCACCATATTAAGCATCTGCATTATCTCTTGTAAACTATTAGCACAGGAGACTATTGTAGTGGGAGAGGTATACGATGCCAACACAGGTGTCGGATTGGCTAATGTGCATGTCTATCTACAGGGAACAGAAATTGGCACGACCACCAATGCAGAGGGATTGTTCCTACTACGCAGCCACCTAGAGAAAACCCGTACGATGATAGTCAGTGCTGTGGGGTATCATACGGAGCGTTTCAAAATCGAACCACACACACAGGCAGGAATAGATGTTGCCCTGCGTGAAAAAGTGGGCAACTTGGGTGAAGTTTTTGTAACGCCAGGTGAGAACCCTGCATTACCACTTATGGAAAAAGTGCGAGCGCGCAGACAGCAAAATGCCACCACATACACCGGCGACATCGCATCATCAACAGCACTCTATGTGTCTGATATTCAGTCCAAACACTTGCAACGAGCACTATGGAAGAATCTTCAATCAGGCATGATTCAGCAAGATTCCACTTATTTCTTACCACTCTATTGGCGTAAGCAATATGCAGATAGCGTTCAAGAGGCGGCAACACTGCTGACCGAAACAGATTATCAGATACTGCTAGCCCAACTACCCCATTCCTTCAACTTCTACGAAAACAACTTGTCCATTTTCAGCGCTAATATGCTCAGTCCATTAGCAGCAGCTGGAAATACGTATTACAGATACTTTCTGATCGATAGCACTCAGGTTGAAGGCGAAAAACACTACCTCATCCACTTCAAAACCAAAAACCCATTCTACTCCACTTTTAATGGAGAGATGACAATAGACTCAACAACCTGTGCATTGAGACACATACGCGTGACTGTACCCGCTCAAAACAGTGTCAACTTCTTACGCCAACTTACCATCGAACAGCATTTCGCGCATAGCAATGCCATCAAAGAGGAGAGCATGAACATACTCATGGACTTCGCTATCAAAGCAGACTCCACCAGACTATTCCCTACACTATTGCTCAGCCGCAACACACATATGATTCAGGCCGACGAGCAATACCAAACAAGTACAACACACCAGTTATCAGCAACAGACTCGCTCATATTACCCGCTCTAGACAGCCTAAATAACACCATGCTGTTCAAAACGGCAAAACTCGTAGCATACGCCATTCAAACGGGTTGCATACCAACCAATAAATACGTTGAAATAGGTAAGGTACATCATGTTTTTAAAATGAGCAAACAGGAAGGTCTGCGAGTAGGTATCCCATTCAGAACAACGGAAGATCTTTGGAAGAATGTATGCCTTGAAGCCATGGTTGCATACGGATTAGGCGATAGAGCATGGAAAGGATTTGGCCAAATCAATATTGCCTTCCCTACCGAGCGCAGACATCAAATGTACTTGAAATATAGCGACGAATATGTATATTCTGATGTGGATGACTTCCACGAATTCTTACGGGAGAACAATGTATTCAACCGTCAGATTAATATGGTCACACGAATGTTGCAAGGAGTACCTTTTAACTCAGCGTACTACTACAACACCATGGCACGCAAACAAGAAGGACGCATACATTTTGACAACGATTGGAATAACTACCTAGAAACGCAATCATACCTTAAAATTGGCCAATTAGGCTACGGCGAAGCAACACGAGACTATAATAGCCAACCTACTATTTTCTATGCCACACTGGGTGCTACCGCTCGAATAAGCTTCAACGAACGCAAAATAGATTGGTATTTCCAACGCAAGCATATCTACAACAACCTACCTATTATCTATGTGGGTGCAGAATTAGGAAGCTATCAAATGGCAAATATGCCATCATATCGAATGTATGGAAACCTACAATTCCTCCTACGCCATCAAGTGGACCTAGGTATAGCTGGCGAATTAGATTATCGTCTCCAAGCTGGCCTTGTGTTTGGCAAAGTGCCATATCCACTGCTCCATCATTTTGCTGGCAACCAAACACATACATTTGACCCTGACAGATTCTCACTCATGAACACCTACCAATATGCGGCAGATCAACATATAGCGTTACATGCACACTGGAACGGAAAAGGCGTACTATTCAACATGATTCCTGGTGTACGCTACGCACGCTTGCGCGAATTATTAGTATTGAAGGTGGCCTATGGTGGACAGCGAAACAATCACCAATCTGTACTGGCCTTCCCAACTAGTGAAATTCAGAATTATCATATGCTGTCACCTCTAACAGTCCCATATGTAGAAGTAGGTGCCGGTATCGGCAATATCTTGCGTATAGGAGAAATATATGGTATATTTCGAGTAACACATCTCAACGATCCAACTCCATGGTGGGCCATAAGATTTAGATTAAAATTGGGTATGTAACAATACCCTGTGACTCAGAATAAAAAAAAGATTGCCACAACCGTGACAATCTTTTTTTATTTAGCTATTACGATAGTTCTTTGGAGTAATACCCTCATGCGTCTTAAAGAAACGATTGAAGAACGCCACATTCTCAAAGCCTAGACTACTAGCTATCTCTTTAATAGGTAGCATAGATAGTTTCAGCTGGGCCTTAGCATCTGTCAAAATAGCATCCACAATCAAATCACCAGCCGTACGACCACTAGCTTGCTTAATCGTAGAACACAAGTGTGGTACGGTAATGCGCAATGCATCTGCATAATCAGACACATGGTGCCACTCGTGATAATGCTTCATCACCAAATCGCTATACTCATGATAGATCTCTGTCTTTCGATCAATCGGCTGAGTCGCAGTATGGTTATTCGCAATAAAATAATCCGTAAATACCAAATGGATTAGATTATATACATGCACCATACGCTCTGTATTTAACATACTAGGAGTACAGTTTACTGCACTCTCTAGCAGAGTAGAGAATTGCTGAATTACTGTAGCCTGCTCCTCTGTCACATGCACGATTGGTGACGACTCTTGATGCATCGTGCGCGAACGACGCAAACTGAAGGCATTCTTCTCCATAAATGAAGATGACAACACCAAATATTGTACACGCGCATCTTCACTAAACTCATGCACCATGAAGAAACTGCCTGGAGACAAATATACCAGATCATTTTCACGAAACTCGTACTGCGTAATATTAATTGTCGCGCGCGCGTTACCTTTTACTATAAAAGCATACACACCACAAAGAATTTTACATGGGAAACGGCCATACTCGTTTAGCACTTTACCACTAGCCTCACCAAAGAGATAATCAATGGGGCAATCTATCAAAGGGATTTCGTTTTGCATACTGATTTTAGTTTTACGCTGCAAAGATAATTATTTTTTTTGAATAAAAAAAAGAAAAAGCTGTTTTTAAGAACAAAAACATGCTTTTTCTTAAGAATTGATAAATTTCAAAAAAATCTAACCGGTATAACTTCAGTATATTCACTCGCGAACAGTAATATGAAAACAAGCTTGCTTCTTCTCATACTTTACATATATATTCCCTGCTCGCTGCTCATTCAGTAACACCTGGCCTAAGACTAGTTTTAGGTTATCTTGGTGCATATATTCACGGCTAGGCTGAGCCTTTTCAAATCTAAAATATGCCAAGTCAAATGTTGTTCCATAGCAATGACAGGAGTTGCTAGTAGCATTCGAATTGCGACGTTGCAATTTCTTCACATCATCCTGTGTCCGCAATATACTGGTAACATAGAAACGATAATGAGGCAAACCATTGCGCTTCAATATATCTGCAAAACCTTCACCTATACGCTGCAACTCAGCTGCTGCTGCAGGGACGAGGTACGGAATCGAGTGGTCCAATGAATCTACAATATAATTCTCATTGCTCTTTATCAACGTCAGATGTTTCTTCATCTTGGCCGCTGCAGCTCTATCCTTTGGAGGAGTTGACAAACCTAATCGTTGTGCAGCCACTAATTGCTTATCCTGAGCATCGCTGAATTTAGCAGAATAACTGAATGTCCTACCTGGATATGCCACCATAGTATCTTCTACAATCTCTACTATTGGCGTCTCTTTTGCAGCATTACCAGTGCAAGATACTAAGATTGAAACCATTCCTAGCAACAACAAAACCTTTGTTTTCAATCGCATAATACTCATATTCATCTTTCTACTATTTTTTAGCTGCATGCAGCAATGTCGCGATGAACTCATGCCATGCTAAACATGGGAATAGCTTAGCCATTTGGCATGAATCAAAGATGATTCGACTAACTGTATACATTTTTTGTAACAAACGATTCTTAGTTGGGCGTTCATATTTAAAGCATCTTATCAAGCCTATATCACCCAATGTAAACTTGGCAGTACGACCACAATGTCCATCGCGCAGCAACTGACGAAGCAAACGCTTAGCTCGGTTGCGATAAGCTTGAGTATACAATGGAAACTCTTGACTAGGCAACTGCAATTGTTCTACCAACACATGCCCAAAGGTTTGCCAAACCGTTTTCATATGCAAAGCCGTCAAGATAGCATCAATCTCACTACACAAGTTCTGCCACGCTTGAGGTGAAGACTCTTCATAGGCTTGGTGCAAACATAAGGCCCAATCTGCTAATTGACGAAAGCCTACTCCCGTACTCTCAAAATGATGCCATGCGTGCATATAGACATATAATGCATTATAAGCCGCACTAGGAACAGCTATCTGGGCATCTCCTAAGGTCATGCTAGAAGGCTGAGCCATATACTTACGCGTAAAATCCTGATATAATGCATCCGCCTTCTTGTCATGAAACTCCATTGTCACACGATGCAATTCCACTACACGGTCTTGATTTTCATCTAGCACCAAGATATAATGTATTCCTCCACGAATATCAGAGTGCCAATGTGCTTGTGGATAAGCAGCAGTTATAATCTCCGCAGCACGATGATAGTTTTCTTCGCCCACATAGATATCCACATCTCCAAAATCACGCATATCCGGATCAGGATATAGTCCAGCTATACTTGCACCTTTGATCAAAGTCGCAGGTATTTGGTTCTGCGATAAAGTGGACAAAACCTCTACAGCCAAATGATTGAGGCGGGCATGACGCCCCAACAGAACATATACCCCTGATTGCAACTGTTGATCATAGGGGGTAACAATACGATTTGCTTTAGTCCACACACTAAAGGCGTGCAAACATTTTTGCCGAGCCGCTAGTTTCAGCAATGCCTTCCAATCAACATCAGAAGGAACATCCGCAGATGTTCCCCACGCTATCGATCGTAGAATAGCAAAAAATATGTCCTCTTGCCCCCTAAACACTAAACCTTAAACTATCTAATAATTCCTATCTCCTTCCAGTCGTCGATAGTGGCTTGCGCATCCTCGCGAGCTATTTCCTCCGCTACATCGTACTCTGCTAGCAGCAGTTGAGTCAGAGTCTCCACATCAAAATCCTTACCCTGAACATTCTGCCATAGATATGCCGCAGCTTCATTAAAAGTAATGATGTTATTGAAGTTAACGAGTTCTGCACTCTCACCAATCAGTATGTAATCACCACCTAACTCACGCAAGCGGAACCCTTTTTTAGTTCTCATAATATTCCAATCTTTTGATATGATAACGATAAAGTTTGAGATAGAACTTCTTTACAAAGTTTGGCAAATGACGCCACACGCAAGCTTTAGTCAAGCGTTTTCTTTTGCCATTTTTGCCTTTAATTCGCACTACTCGAGCAATGATATCGCTCTCGCGACACACCTCATATCCCTCTAGGTTGCCATCTCCACGAAGAATAATTTTCCTACCTCTAATCTTGTAAACACGGTGCAATACATATTTGTCACCTATTTTTGCTAAAACGATGATACCAACTTTTACTTCTGGACATTTTGCTAGAATCACCTTGTCGCGTTTACCCTCAATGAATGGACGCATACTCACACCCTTAGGGATAAACTCCACCATGTGATCCAGATTGATCAATCGTTCAAATTCTGGGATTAATACCTCGTTACTTTTCTCCATTATATATCTTTGAATTATTATCGTTTTACAACACCATCCCAGCACACTCGAGCTGCCTCCTGATTTGGCAGGCACGCTAGATGATAGCACGGTGTATGTGTAATGACATGCTTGATTGTTTCAAACAAATTATCCGCCATAGATTGCTCCATCTTCAATCCCGAAGCAGACGACAACATATAGGCATACGCCTGAGGCAAAGTGATAGAACTTATCTGATTTTCAGGAGCCTGACTCAATTTGATGATACCTCCTACCGGAGCACTATCATTTTTATAACATGGCGTTTTGCCACTCCATGGCGAGCCATACACTCGTACTTCGCCATCATCTATCACACGCAGAATAGGATTGTCATCATTCAATAACCATGCGTCTTCAAATTTCGCCAACCATTGTCTTGCATGCGTCGATTTACCCGTCCCACTATGACCAAGGAACAAGTATCCTCTCGCCTCATCGCCTCTCTCCTCTCCTATAGCCGATAGCCCATTGCCCATAACCTCTCTCTTCACCACCACCGCAGCATGCATCTCTAATGTCATCAGCGGAGCTGTACGAAAAGCATACATCAGCATCAGGCCATTGTCAATGCAAAAGCGCACATTTTGACAGTCTCCAGCAATATACAACTGCCCATGCGTAAAGTCGCCATTGCATGCTAGTTCGCAGCAGATAGGTGATGTAGCTATTTGCGAAACGCGTATCAGCCACTCTTTTTCGGAAGAACGATACACCTCTATGCGAGGCATATCGTCTTCAGAATTATCGGTAAAAGTGTGTTGGTAAACCAAACGTTCCTCTTCATTGAGCAATCCGTTCTGCTCTACCCTCAACGCAAATATGGGTTCTACATCTAGGTCTTGAGCCACACTAAACGGTTCATAATTCGTCATCTGAGCCAGCAACATCTCATTGCTACTCTCCACCTGAAAATTATGTCCCGCTACGCAGTATATCCTAATCACTAAACACTAAACTCTAAACTCTAAACTCTAAACACTAAACCAATCACAGGCTCCACTCGAAGCCGTCCTTGGTATCTTTGATCGTAAAGCCTAGTTCGGTCAAGGCATTGCGAATCTTGTCGCTAGTACCCCAATCTTTGTTGCGCTTAGCCTCCAGACGCATATTCAGCAGCATATCTACTGCACCCTTGTACGCGTCCATACCCGCACCTGCGTCTTGTGCTCCGTCCAACTGCAAACCTAGGATATCCATCGCATAGGTTTTCCATACGGCACGCAACTCCTCCAAGTCAGCCTCAGAGATCGTACCCTTACCGTCAAAGACGGTATTAATAGCACGAGCCGAATCAAACAAGTGCGAAATCACGATTGGCGAGTTCAAATCATCGTCCATCGCCTCTTGGCAACGCTCACGAAGATTACCAATCTCCACGCTTGAAGCAGCAGATGCCTTGATCTTCATCAGTCGTTGGTATGCCTCAGTCAAACGACCCAAACCCTTCTCCGCAGCCACCAAAGCGTCATTAGAGAAGTCCACGGTTGAGCGATAATGCGCTTGTAAGATAAAGAAACGGATAGTCATCGGACTAAATGGTTGCTCCAACAACTCATGCTTACCCGCAAAGAACTGCTCCAGGGTGATGAAGTTATTATAACTCTTACCCATCTTCTTGCCTGCGATGGTAATCATATTGTTGTGCATCCAGTAGTGTACACTCTCCTTACCCAAGGCCGCACAACTCTGTGCAATCTCTGCCTCGTGGTGAGGGAACATCAAGTCCATACCGCCACCATGGATATCAAACTCCTCGCCTAGGTATTTTGTACCCATTGCAGAACACTCCATATGCCAACCAGGGAAACCTTCGCTCCATGGACTTGGCCAGTGCATGATATGCTCAGGCGCCGCTTTCTTCCAGAGTGCAAAGTCAAAGCTGTGCTTCTTCTCCTGTTGGCCGTCCAACTCGCGCGTCTCAGTCACGATGTCCTCTAGGTTGCGACCTGACAACTTGCCATATGGATAATCCTTGGCATACTTCTCCACATCCATATACACACTGCCATTGCTCACATACGCATAGCCCTTGTCCATGATCTTTTGTACAAAAGCAATCTGCTCAATGATATGACCACTAGCATGTGGCTCAATAGATGGTGGCAACACGTTCAGCAGTTCCATATCCCTGTGGTAGCGGTTCGTAAAATACTGCACCACCTCCATTGGTTCCAACTGCTCCAAACGTGCTTTTTTTGCTATCTTATCCTCGCCCTCGTCTGCATCATGCTCTAGGTGACCCACGTCTGTGATATTACGCACATAGCGCACTTTGTAGCCCAAATGCATCAGATAACGATATAACAGGTCAAAGGTGATCGCAGGACGCGCATGTCCCAAGTGTGCATCACCATACACGGTAGGACCGCAGACATACATGCCTACGTGTCCCTCGTGCAAAGGCTTGAAATATTCTTTTTGTCTACTTAATGTATTATAAATCTGTAACATATTCTAGTTCACTTCGTTTGTAGATCGCTACGCTATAGATCGCTGCGTTGTAGATCACTTCGCTGTAGATCACTTCGTTGTAGATCGCTTCGCTCGAAGACTTCTAGAAGTCTACAGGGCTCTGCCCGATCTACAGGACGTAAGTCCGATCTACCATCTACAGGGCTCTGCCCGATCTACAGGACGCAAGTCCGATCTACCATCTACAGGGCTCCGCCCGATCTACAGGCGCGTTGCGCCGATCTACCATCTACAGCCGCAAAGCGGCGATCTTAAAGAAGACTTTTAGGATCGAGGTTATTTTTCTCGATATCTTTGAAGTAGTTGTATGTTCCCACTTTCAACTCAGCGCAAGCAGCCTCATCAGCTACGATGATACCGTGTTGGTGCATTTGCAAGGCAGAGATAGTCCACATGTGAGAGATTGGCTCCTCTACAGCATGTTGCAACGCACGCGCTTTATTGTGGCCGTTTACCATAATGAGTACCTCTTGAGCATCCATGATGGTGCCTACACCTACAGTGAGAGCGGTCTTTGGCACTTTGTTCACATCGTTGTCAAAGAAACGAGAGTTAGCGATGATAGTATCTGTGGTCAACTCTTTCATACGAGTGCGTGAGCTGAGTGAGCTACCTGGCTCGTTGAACGCGATGTGACCATCAGGGCCGATACCACCCAAGAACAATTTGATACCGCCGTATTGTTTGATTTTCTCCTCGTAGCGAGCGCACTCTGCCACGAGATCCTCTGCGTTACCGTTCAAGATATTTACGTTCTCAGGACGGATATCGATGTGAGAGAAGAAGTTCTTCCACATAAAGGTATGGTAGCTCTCAGAGTGATCCTCTGGAATACCTACATACTCATCCATATTGAAAGTAACTACGTTACGGAAGCTTACTTTACCCTCTTTGTGAAGTTTAATCAAGTTGCGGTACATACCGAGAGGTGATGAACCGGTAGGCAAACCCAACACAAATGGAGTACCCTCTTTAGGACCGAATTCGTTAATGCGTTTTGCTACATAATTTGCTGCCCACTCTGATAGTAGGTCATAGTTTGGTTGAATAACTAATCTCATGGTTTTATTGTTTTATGTTGTTAATAAATTTCGTTTTTGATTCAGGAGCAAGGAACAAGGAGCAAAGACTTATTACTTTCGTCTATGTAGTCGCTACTGATATGTCTTGGTTCCTGGCTCTTGGTTCTTTATTCAGTCCACAGGGCTCTGCCCGATCTACAGCGAAGCGATCTACAGGGCGCAAGCCCGATCCACAGCCCTTTAGGGCGATCTGTTAGTCCTTCTGGACTAACACCACTGCGCTTCTTGCAGGCAAGTACAACTGCAACCAGCCCTTGCCTTCCTTCAAGTAGCCGTCATCTGGCATCGTGAAGTGCTCCACACTATCGTCCGACAAACCGAAGCCCGCAAACTCCGTCGCATCCGTGTTCAGCACCACTTTGTACTTACCCGCCTTGACAGGAATACCATAACCGTCAAAGGACTTCACACCATTCCAGTTAAAGACAAACACCAACTTTCCGCGTTGGTATGCCACCACTTGGTCGCCCTCGTTGTCGCACAACTTCTCCACCCATGGTAGGTGCACGCCGCACTTATCTTTCACAGGTGCTAAGTTCTCCTTCAAAAGGTGTACCATTGCCTCGTCAAACTTATTGAGGTTGCTGAAGAAATAACGCTCATTATCCACCAAGCTCCATTGACGACGCGCATACTTATGACTCCAACCATTGCCCTGACGAGGAAAATCTATCCACTCTGGATGACCAAACTCATTACCCATAAAATTCAAGTAGCCACCATTAATCGTCGAAGCCGTGATCAGTCGTATCATCTTGTGCAACGCCAAACCACGGTCCACCATGTAAGTCGCATGACCGTGCTCAAAATGCCAATACATATCCGCGTCGCACAATCGGAAGATAATCGTCTTATCGCCCACCAACGCTTGGTCGTGGCTCTCTGCGTAGGAGATGGTCTTCTCATCCTCGCGGCGGTTGGTCATCTCATAGAAGATATGTCCCGCTTTCCAATCCTCGTCACGCACTTCCTTGATATACTTGATCCAGAAATCTGGAATACCCATCGCCAAGCGATAGTCAAAGCCCATACCGCCATCTTTCACTGCACAAGCCAAACCAGGCATACCCGACATATCCTCCGCAATCGTGATCGCACCTTTCTTCACTTCGTGAATCAGCTTGTTCGCCAAGGTCAAGTAGCAAATCGCATCGCCATCCTCGTTGCCGTTGTAGTAGCAAGAATAGTCCACAAAATCCTCTCCCAAACCATGACTCTTGTACATCATTGAGGTCACGCCGTCAAAGCGAAAACCGTCAAAGCCGTACACATCCATCCAGTATTTGCAGTTCGACAGCAAGAAGTGCAACACCTCTGTCTTGCCGTAATCAAAGCACAAACTATCCCATGCTGGATGCTCTCTGCGACCACCGGCGTGGAAGTATTGATAAGGCGTTCCGTCGAAGTTACCCAGGCCCTCCAACTCATTCTTCACCGCATGCGAATGCACAATATCCATTATCACATCCATGCCGTATGCGTGTGCATCATCAATCAGACGCTTCAACTCCTCTGGTGTACCGCAGCGTGATGACACAGCAAAGAAGTTAGACACGTGATAACCAAAACTACCGTAGTATGGATGTTCTTGAATAGCCATAATCTGCAAGCAGTTGTAGCCCAATTTCGCAATGCGAGGCAGCACATCTATGCGGAACTCCTCGTATGAGTTCACCTTCTCCTCTTCACTCGACATTCCGATATGGCACTCGTAGATAAACAACGGATCATTCGCCTTGCGACGCTTCACCTTAACTCCCTTCCCTTTAGGGAGGGGTTGGGGGTAGGCTGCCTGCTCCGTAGGCGCCCACACTTGCGCCGCAAACAGCTTCGTCACAGGATCTTGCACCACGCGGTTGGTATAACTAGGAATACGCTCACCTTTGCCACCATACCACTCTACTAGCAGTTTGTAGAGTTGCTCGTGCTTGATCATATCCTCATCCAGCACCACTTCCCATACGCCATCACCCACAGGTTGCAAACGATACGCCTCATCTTTCTGCCAATTGTTAAAGTCGCCTATCATGTAGATAGCTGTCGCATTAGGTGCCCACTCACGCAGCACCCATTGCCCACCTTGAAACTTTGAAACTTTGGAACTTTTAGAACCCTCTATTTTGTGTAAACCAAAATAGAGATATCCATTCGCCCATTCACTCAGTTTCTTTCCGCCTGTTAGTTCTTGTTCGCGTTTGAGTGCATAGTTGTATCGTCCTTCGATGGCTTCAGCATAAGGACGCAAGTAGGTGTCTGATTGTATTAGTTTGAGCGTTTTCATCAACGAAATATTTACAATATTTGCAGTTTATTAAAATCGGGTGCAAAGTTACTAAAAAAAATGCACATACGCAAGTAAAGCGAGCATTTTTTATGAGAAAGCTATAGATTATATCTATATGTGCCGCATTTATCCCACTATGGGAGCTTGCTCATAATAGTGCGGATGAAGGTGGTACAAAAAGGCGAAGCCGATTTTCTCATAAAAAAAATGTGAGCATACTGGAGTATGGGCTGCATTTTTCAACTGTAATTTCGAGGAGGGACCCGCTTGCGGGAGGTGCCATTGAAGTTACATTTTTTCTGACATACGCAAGCAAAACGGCTGAAAGTTTTACTTTCAAAGCTGTTTTTAAGCACATCAACTACGTGGTATGCAAAATTGAGGTATTGCTAAGGGCTTTATAATACTTTTCGCCCCCTATATTATAGGGGGCTTGTATTATAGCCCCTGCCATATCCTCAAAAACGCGATTTTCACTCATCCTTTTTCAGCTGCTGATGCAGTTGCGCCACAACAAACCCACGCAAGGTTGTATAACGCTTCTCTCCCTGCTTCGCATACTTAAACTGTTGCTCAAAAAGCTCTTGCCAATACGCCGCACGCTCGGGATTACTAAGCTCTTCTTTCACAAGCAGTTGCACTTCTTGGAAAAGACTTCGATTTTTACTCGCGGCTTCCGACCATTTTCCCTCATGGCAATGATAAACATAGGTCTCCAACGGACCATAAATAGGCCTACCTTTAGCATCTTTGCCATAACATTTGCGACGAGTAACGGTCACGCGACCGTCCGAAGTAGAAGACAACTTGCCAGTCATATTTTCAACTGGCGAAATCAATGTACTTTGAGACATAAATGATTAAGATCTAGTTTAGTTAATTTGTAAGGTTATTTTTCTTCTCTTTTACTTATGTTTTTCCTTGTAAATTACGCACTATTCACGCACTATTCACGCACAATAGACGCACAATAAGCGCACAATAGACGCACTATTCAGCAGCTTTCACTATGGGTTTACGCCGCCAAAATCGAATGCAAATATACAAAAAAATCTGCGAATTTCCAAATTTTCAGGAGATTATTTTTGAGAAATTGTAATGAAACAAATCTACAACATTCCCAAAAGCATATCTCAAAAAATACACACTCATAACCTACTGATTACCAACAACTAACGGGGGGGGTAAATTGTATCAAAAAAAATCACAAAAGATTTGCTCAGTTCAAAAAAATTCACTACCTTTGCAGCAAGTTTGTATAACCTTATAATATATCGCCCTATGAAAAAGACATTCTCTCTACTCCTCGTTCTTTTTTGTTCGCTAACTCTTTGGGCAGAGCATTTTGTGCATCAACATATCTATTACAACACTACTAGCGATAGCACTGCTGTTGTGCACTACCAAACCATATGGTCAACACCAAAGTATAATCACGACACTTTGGTTATTCCACAAACTGTAGTTTATCGTGGAAAAACATATCGCATCGTCGGTATCGTGCAAAGTGCATTTGGAGAATTTACCTCTCTCATTACAGTTTCAATTCCTAACACCGTCACCAGCATAGGTATTGGAGCTTTCGCTAATTGTACAAACCTTAGCAAGATTCTCATACCATCTTCAGTAGATACAATAGGTAGTGCGGCATTTGGTTATTGTACCTCTTTGAAAGAAGTAACTTGCTTGGCTACGATTCCGCCTACATGTGGGGATCTCGTGCTTGGTGAATATGAAATATTCTATGGTGTAAATGTTGCAAATATTCCACTTTATGTACCTGCGGAGTCTATAGAACTATACAAAAAGGCAGATCATTGGAAAGACTTTGGTCAAATTTTGCCTATTGAAGATCTCAACAAATCACTAATTGGAGAATGGCAGTATGTTGGCCGTGAAGATAAAGACTGCATCGTTTCTATTTCTGATTCGCTAATTTATAACCATCCTTTTGGTCAATCTCATAGATATACCGCCTCTGCAAGCCAATTGTATTTAGAACGATTATGGGCCCTTGACGATGGTCCTGATCGTTGGGAAGCATGTAATTATTCGCTTAACGGAGACACCTTATGGATTGATAATTTTTGGATGGGATTTATGTGGGTAGAAGTATATCCACCTATCCTATACGATATTACATTGGTGAGAAAAAAAGATGTACCTAACGATGTAGATAGTCCTACATCCACTTCGCCATTCTCAAAAACTCTCCACAACGGTCAACTCCTTATATTCCGTGATGACAAAACCTACAACATTATGGGAGTAGAAATAACAAAATAACCTCATAAATACTTACACCTATGAAACGAGCATTACTTATTCTCCTATGTGCACTCATAAGCACACAAATGTTTTCGGAGACATTATTCGGTTTCTTGTTTCCTACGCTCGCATACTTAGAGCGTACGACTTGTTATTACCTTGATGGCGACGAGCAAAATAGAACACTCAATAGATTGATTTTTGAGGACAATATATTCAAAGTGGATGGCATCGAGTATATAGAATACAACGATTTGTGGCTACGCGAAGACACAGAGGGTAGAATCTTAGTTTACAGCGAACCTGCAAAAAAGGATTTGGTACTTTATGACTTTACACTTGAAGTAGGCGACACCCTCACAACCCTAAATATTGATATGGTTCCTATGACTGAGGGAGACCCGATATTACCAGGACTGAAACCTGTTGTAGTAGATTATCCTATCTATATTAATGGCGAGTTATCTAGCCCTATTGACACCTTAATCGTAACCGACGTATCAATGGTTATGATGTGCGATAGCAACCAGTATAAGAAATGGACTTTCAGCAATGGTATGGAGTATATGGAG
>JAFYSK010000043.1 GCA_017559385.1 Paludibacteraceae bacterium
CCTACACCAGAAAAATCGCACTAAAATGCGATTTTTCTGGTGTAGGGTGTAAAGTGTAAGGGCGAGAAAAAAACGAGCCACCTTGGTGAGGGGCTCGTTTATCTTGTCGAATTCAAATGATCGACTTTACAGTCATTATCCTAATTTCTCCAAGGCCGTTCGAACACGATGTAGTGTCTCTTCTTTGCCCAATACATCGGTGATGTTCCAGATGTGTGGACCACGAGCAGCACCTACCAAACAGATACGGAAGGCGTTCATCACGATACCTACGCCATACTCCTTCTCCGCAATCCATGGCATAATCAGATTATCCAAGCCTTCGGCGGACCAATCATCATGAGCCTCCAATAGTGCGAGCATCTCGGTCATATGCTTTGGACTATCCTCTTTCCAGCGCTTCTTGAGCGACTTCTCGTCGTACTCACTAGGAGCAACAAAGAAGAAGTTGACTTGATCCCACAATTCGCTTACGAAATTCACGCGATCCTTGGTCAAACCAATTACTTTAGCTACTTTCGCCTTATCGCCTAATAGCCCTTTCGCCTCCAAATATGGCAAGAACTGCTCTGCTAGTTCCTCGTTGGAGTGGAGTTGGAGGTATTGGTGGTTGAACCATTTGCCTTTCTCATAGTCGAACTTAGCACCTGACTTGCTCACGCGCTCTAGCGAGAACTGCTCGATCAGCTCTTGCATGCTGTACATCTCTTGATCGCCGGTCGCGTGCCAGCCCAACAGAGCCAAGAAGTTGATCACAGCCTCTGGGTAATAACCCTCTTCGCGATAACCTGAGGATACCGAACCATCTTTCTGGTTGTGGAACTCCAATGGGAACACAGGGAAACCTAGGCGATCGCCATCACGCTTAGACAGCTTACCATTGCCGTCAGGCTTCAATAGCAGTGGCAAGTGAGCAAACTGAGGCATTGATTCTTCCCAACCGAAGGCCTTATATAGTAGCACATGCAGTGGAGCACTTGGCAACCACTCTTCGCCGCGAATAACGTGGCTGATCTCCATCAAGTGGTCGTCCACAATATTAGCCAAATGGTAGGTAGGCAGATCATCGGCAGACTTGTACAGCACCTTATCGTCCAGGATATTCGAATTGATCTTCACCTCACCACGAATCAAGTCTTGCACATACACATCGATATTAGGCTCCACCTTGAAGCGAACCACATACTTCTCGCCTGCTGCAATGCGGGCTTCTACTTCCTCTTGGCTAAGCGTAAGCGAGTTGATCATCTGCTCACGCGTGCGAGCATCGTATTGGAAATTGGCAATCTCCGCACGCTTGGCCTCTAATTGCTCAGGGGTGTCAAAGGCAATATAGGCATGGCCTGAGGCTAGAAGTTGATCTACATACTTGTGGTAGATATCGCGACGCTCACTCTGGCGGTATGGACCATGATCGCCCTTGCCGTTTGGAGCATCTTGGCAGATGCCTTCGTCGATCTCGATACCTAACCACGCCAATGACTCGGTGATATATTCCTCAGCACCTGGCACGAAGCGAGTGGAATCGGTGTCTTCGATACGGAGTAGCATCTCGCCGCCATGTTGACGAGCAAACAGATAGTTGAACAAAGCAGTGCGTACACCGCCGATATGTAATGCTCCGGTTGGACTAGGAGCAAAACGAACACGTACTTTTCTTTCCATATATTATTAGTTGTTTAGTCTATTGTATATTGGTTGGCTATTATTTGCTTATTCTGTTGTAGGTTGTTTGTCTAGTAGGATCGATATCCATCAGTAATTCATATACCTGTTTCTTCTCATCCGTAGTGCCTTGCTCAAAGATATTGACTAGTTCTTCGTTCTTAGCATCCAGGAAGGTGTTGATGACATAGGTAGCAGGACGAGCATTGTACACCTCTTTGAGCACTGCTATTTCCTTAGCTATACGCGCGCGCCCGTTAGCCACATTGGTGGCCATCTCGTCTAGGCCGTGGCGGTGATACTCGTAGTAGAACAGACGATACTTTTTGAAAGCTTCGTCCATGATATTGCTGATCAGCGCATAGCGGTTGCGATTGCTGGCAAAGGCTTTCCAACCTTCTGCTTCGGCATTATCCAATGAGGCGGATTGAGCCGAGTTGACGATACTTTCGCACGCTTGGAAATAGGGCGTTCCGCCTAGTTTAGAGAACGAGTCCATGTCGTGACCGATAATCAGGTAGCTGTAGTATGCCAACAAGGCGGTCAGGTTCGTAGTGAATGTGTGCTGCTGATAATCCAAACGATCGTACTCCTGGTAGGTAAAGATGAAGTTGTTATCCTTGATGTTGAGCAGGGGGGTATAGTAGCTACTACCGAACACAGGACGACGGCTCTGGCAGGTGAACTCGCAGGTGAAGACATTGTCTTGTACACTCTTCACCACTAGCAGCATGCTGCATTCGATACGTTCTTTCTCCTGAAAGGTCATATTGGTCCATCTCATGGTATTGACATACTCCTCGATACTTTGTTTCAGGGTGTTAAAGAGTTCCTTGTTGCTACCTGGTACCTGATCCGAATTGATGGTGACTGTACACCTGAGTTCTTGACCCAACAGGGTAGAGCATATCAAGGCTAAAGCTATGATAGATACAATCTTTCTCATCGTTGAATAGATAGGATATTGCCTGTTTCTGGATTAAATTGAATACTCACTTGTTTCTTTCCGACGAACAACGCTTTAGCCAATGGTAAGGCATATCCCCACTGCGCCACAGCAGTATGGTGCGTCAGTTGTTTATCCTTGTATTGCAGGGTGATATCTGCGCTACCTGGTAGGTTGTAGTATAGGGCCGATAGTTCCACCTTCTTGTCCTCAACGATGATATCTTGAGGCACTTGTTTGTGTGCGTTTACGCTGATATAGACAGGTTCGCCGCTGAGGTCGTTAGTATCAACCAGCCCCTTGTGAGCTGAGAAGCGACACAAGACATCGTTCTCCACACTCTTCGCAGGGGTGTAAAGCACTTGTTGGGTATAGGATTGAGTGGTGATCTTACCGATGAAGAGCTCAACGAGTTGTTGTTCTTGCTGGTCTAGTTCGTCTAGTACGAGTTGCATGGAGTTGCCATCAGCAGGCAGATGCTCAACGTCGCCTGCTAGTATCTGCAAGCGTGTCTCGCGGATACGATAGATGAGCTTGGCTGCACCTTCGGCCATCTTTGCCACTGAACCTGCGATGAACTGCTCCTCTAGCAATGGCAGAACGGCGTTGTGCGGAGTAGAGTTGATTGCTGGTTGAGTAGAGTTGTTTGCTGGTTGAGTAGAGTTGTTTGCTGGTTGAGTAGTGTTGACTGCTGGTTGGGTAGAACAATTATATCCCAACAGGCGTCCATCATGACTCAGCGACACGAGGCATGTACCATTGGCAACATGGGTAGGAATCTTGTATACGCGTGTAGTGTCTGCCACAGCTTGGGTGGTCAGTTGTATATCCTGGAGGAGGTAGTTCACCTTTTTCTCCAGAATGATATCTGTTGTTCCCAGATAGCGCTGTGCATATTGGTAAAAGACACCAGGTTCGTGTTCTACACGATCATAGGACAAAGTGATGATTAACTCGGTCTTAGGCATGTAATATACCACTGATGTTTCGTTCTCGTGCACCACTTGTGCAAGAGTGATTCCGCTAAATGCAACGAGCAAGACGCTCAATAAATACTTTCTCATATATGAATGTGTTAATTAACTAGTTTATATTCCAAATATTCCATGCCTGATCAGCTTGTAGATGTAGCATGTCTAATCCGTTTTTGATGCGACATCCATGTACCTGTCCCTGCTGCAAAAACAATGTCATTGCTGGATTGTAGATGCAATCGTATAGCAAATGGTCTTCGCACAGATATTGGTAAGGGATGTTAGGCAATTGCTGGTCATATGGCGACATCCCAAGAGGTGTACAATTGATGATGACAGGATGTTGTCTGATGACTTGCTCATTGAGTTGGTCGTAGCCTATGCTGTTAGCCTCAAGTGGTGTTCTGCTAACTAGGGTGTAGCTGATACTTAAATCTTTGAGCGCATATTGTATAGCTCTGCTAACTCCGCCAGTACCCAGCAGCAATGCGTGTGTGTCGTGGGGTGTCAGCAGCGGGCGTAGGCTATCTCTGAAACCAATCCAATCGGTATTGTATCCTTTACCTTGATGTACCACATTTACAGCACCGATGATTTGGGCGATAGGGTCGATATCCGATAGGTAGGGTAGGATACTCTGCTTGTATGGGTAGGTGACATTGAAGCCATCTAAACGCTGGAGCAAGGTAGTTACTTCGTCTATATGCTGTATCGGATAGGGTGTATATTCCGCATCTATGCCTTCGTGTGAAAACATATTTGTGAAATATCCCTCGGAGTAGGAATGCCCAAGGGGGTTGCCTATGATGCCGTAGTGTTTCAATGTGCTAAAGTTCTAAAAGTTCTAAGGGTTCTAAAGTTCTAGGGGTTATAGTGGTGTTATATTTAGTTTGCCTTTTTTGATGACGGCTTGGTGAGTAGCGGATCGGAAGGTTTTGCCACCTATACCTCGTTGTAGTGCATTGTAGATCTTATCAATCTCAGCAAAGCCATACGCCCTGAGCTCCTCGTGCAATTTGGCACGTCCTGCTGCTACCGTATCTAATCCCTCTATCCAATCAACATATCCCTGCATATGCTCGGCAGTGGCAGCTAGGTGTTCGATCTCAGCCTTGGAGTAAGTGGCTAGTTGTTGTCGAACGGCGTTGCGCAGGATGGTGGTGTCGGTGTTGGTGCTATCGTTCACCCATTGTAGTTGTCGGATGTCTTTGAGATAATGCTCAATATAGTCACGTGTGGTGCATAGCAATGGTCGAATGATAGGTATGTCACCGCCTTCGGGATTAGCACTGATAGCTCTCATGCCGCATAGTCCTCGGATACCTGTCCCTCGTTTGAGATTGAGCAGAAGTGTTTCTGCTTGGTCGTTTTGGTGATGAGCTACAGCAATGGCTTTGCAATCCTCTTGTATCGCAACTTGAGCAAACCACTGATATCGGAGTTGACGTGCTGCCATCTCGATGCTAATAGCATGCTCTTGGGCATATGCTTGGGTGTCAAAATGCTGTATCAAAATGCTGGCATCTTTGCCCAATAGGTTAGTAGCCTGTTGAACAACAAAGTCCTGGTCACGATCACTCTCGTCGCCTCGCAAATGAAAATTGCAGTGTGCAACAACACACTCATAGCCAGCACGTTGCAGCACATCCAATAGGGCTATGCTATCTGCTCCACCGCTGACGCATACTAGTACGCGCTGGCTAGGTTGGAGCAAACTATTGTCGCGAATATATTTCTGAACCCTTCGTAGCATCTATACTTCCACAATACCATTGACTACTGCATAGATGGTAAGACCAGCAGTAGAATGGATATCCAACTTACGTGCAATATTCTTTCTATGCGACATGACGGTGTGTGTGGAAAGGCACATGACATCCGCAATCTCCTTGTTACTAAGTCCTTGGGCTACATGGCGAATGACCTCGATTTCGCGTGCAGAAAGCACTTCGTCCACTTTGAGCGCGGAAGAATAATTATCTTCCTTTTCAGATGCGTGTTGCGACTGCTTTCGTTGTTCTTTTCTAAGGGCAGGCAGCATAATGTCGTCTTCGATGGCGCAATGCAGTGCTAGCTCGTTTTCGAAATGGCGCAAGTCGTGTAATACGGCATACAGTAGACGCATCTGCTCGGTGTTATCCTCGTTGGTGTTAGTAGGATAGTACTTGATGATGAGTGTCTTGAGTTCGTGTGCCTTGTTGGCGATATGCTCGTCGTCTCGTGCGTGTTGTTCGTAGGAGTGCTCCATCTCGTGATCAATATGCGACTTGATCTCTCGCGCGTACTCGTCGAAGAATTGGATAATCATCAAAGGCACCTGGCTAGTACTATGAGCTAGGTTAATGGCCTCTAGCAGTTCTTGTCGGATACGAGGTAACTGGAACTTGAGAAAGTAGGTGTGTGCATTCTCAAGATAGCGATGTAGCGTAGGTATATGTATGAGCTCTTCGAGCTGAAGTGGTAGTTCCTTGCAGAGTGCATAGTTGATGATAGCCATAACAGTATGACAATCGACTTGATGCTCGGTGCATACTTCTTCTATGGACTTTTCGCCAACGCCCATAGAGATACCAAAACGATTCATCAACTGAAGAACTTGTTCTTCGGTCAACGATTGGCCGTGTTCGGCCACGCGGCCGCCACGCATCAAATCGCACATTTTATCGCTGGGATGGTACTTCATGTGTTAAAATTTGAACTATTATTTTAATGTGCATACATATTGCGCTGCAAAGGTACAAAAAAAAATGCATCTGAACAAACAAATGCAGAAGTTTTCTGAAAATGATAGATAAAATCTATCCCTATTTTATAAAATCTTTTCTGCAAATTTGTATATTTCAAAAAAAAACACTACTTTTGCATGTTTTTTAGAGTATGAAGACCCGTTTGAGTTTACAAATAGTTTTAGTGTGGGTGTTGCTGGCTGTTATGACGGCCTGCAATACAACTAAGTTTGTGCCTCAAGGTGAGTATTTGCTGAATGATGTGAAGGTGCGGGTTCAGGATACCAAGACGGTGGCTTCGAGCGATTTAGTGAAGTATGTTCAGCAACGCGAAAATACCGAAATTTTGGGCTTTTGGAAGTTGCAGTTGGCTATCTATAATACGGCTTCGCTGGATACGGCTAAATGGACTAGTAAGAATGCTCGCAAAATAGGTGAAGCGCCGGTGGTATTCTCCAGTGAGTTGGCCGATGCTAGTATGGTTCAGTTGGGTAAGGCCATGAAGAATAAGGGCTATTTTCGTGCTCAGGTTGATACTGCGATGTCGGTGAAGGATCGTAAGGTGAATTTGGTGTATAATATTGTGGCAAATGAGCCCTATATGATATCTGATTACCAAGTGGATTTTCGTCATCCGGAGCTGTTGTCGATAGCTACTAATGAGCGACTGGCATTGGTAAGTGCAGGAGATCAGTTTGATGCTGATATACTCAATCAAGAACGTCAGCGCGTAGCTAGTGCAATGAGAAGGCTCGGATATTACTACTTTGATGCAGAGTGTATAAGATTCTTAGTGGATAGTATGCGCATGAAGCAGCAACTGGATGTGGTCATGTGTTTGCATCCTCGTATTGAAGAGATGACGGACGAAGAGCAAGCAAGATTGTTCCGTAAATATACGATCAATCAAGTGTGCTTTCATATGGACTACGATATGGGGCGTACCCCAAAGGATGAAGATGTGTATTCGTCGTCGATGGATGGATATGAGTTTACATGGGTGGGCCAAAAGCTGCTTCGCAATAATGTGTTAATTCGGAATTGTCCTATTCGTCCGGGTGATCGATATAATGAGCGTTTGGTAGAGCAGGTATATACTCGCTTAAACAAGATGGCACCGGTGAAGTATGTGGATGTGAGTTTTGTGCCAGCATCAGATTCGACGTTAGATTGTCATATCGTATTGTCGCGTAACAAGCTGAATTCCGTTTCTGCCGAGTTGGAAGGTACATATTCTGCCGGTGATTGGGGAATAGCAGCCGGTGTAGGATATGCCAATAGAAACTTGTTTCGCGGTGCAGAGGAGTTCTCGATGGACGCTCGTGCTAGTTATGAATGGCGTCAGAGTGGCGGCCGCGCAATAGAGGCAAGAGCTGCGGCTGAGTTGCGTTTCTCATCTGATGTATCGGTGGAGGTGGGATATAATTTTCAGAATCGTCCGGATGAATATACTAGGTCTATTTTTAATGCGGGTCTGCAATATCAATTGAGGCAACCTAGGTTGGGACTGACCCATCAGTTCCGTTTCGTGGATATTAGTTATGTTTATCTTCCATGGATTAGTGATGCATTTCGCGATCAATTTTTGCAGGCTACGAATATTCTCAAATACTCGTATGAGAATCACTTTATCGTAGGTTTAGGTTATTCAGGTAACTACACTACCTATCGTTCTCGTAACCCATATCGTTCGTATTTGAACTTGTCATATAATGTAGAGACAGCAGGCAACTTGTTACGAGCATTGGCTGCGCCTTGTAAATTTAAGGTGGATGAGCAATCGGGTAACTATATGTTGTTCAATACGCAGTTCTCTCAGTTTGCAAAAGCGGATTTTTCGTTTACATACAACCATATTGTTCACCCAAAGCATCGCGTAGTATGGCATGCTGATTTGGGTGTAGCGGTACCATATGGAAACTCACAGACCATACCATTTGAGAAGCGCTATTTTGCGGGTGGATCGAATAGCGTGCGTGGTTGGTCGGCTCGAACCTTGGGTCCAGGTGGATACAAAGGTAATGGCGATTGGATTGATTTTAACAACCAGTCAGGAGATGTTCGATTAAACTTGAATGTGGAGTATCGAGCCAAGGTATGGTCGTTTATTGAGTTGGCTGCGTTTGTGGATGCGGGAAATGTATGGACAGTGTTTGACTATGAGGCTCAGCCATTTGGTGCATTCAAATGGGATGAGTTTTATAAGCAGATAGCTCTGGCGTATGGTGTGGGTTTGCGATTGGATTTTACATTCTTCATTTTCCGCGTGGATATGGGTGTGAAGTTATATGATCCAAGTCGCTTGTACGATGGGACTGGAACACAATGGAGAACGGCGGCTAATGGCCTGCGTTGGAAGGATGATGTGTGCTTCCATTTTGCGATAGGTTATCCGTTCTAATGAATAAAAGTTATGCTAGAGAAGTATTGCATACCAAATATAGTAGAAGCAGGCTGCGATGAAGCTGGACGGGGTCCGCTGGCTGGTAGCGTATTTGCTGCAGCAGTGGTGTGGAGTAGTGAGGTGATTGAAAATGAGGCGAATAGAGAGTGGCTGGAAATGCTAGATGACTCAAAGAAATTAACAGACAGGCAGCGTAATTACCTAAGACCTTTGATAGAGCAATATGCGTTGGCATGGGCTGTAGTGGAAGTAACAGCAAAAGAGATAGATGAAATCAATATCCTAAGAGCATCTATAACAGGTATGCAACGTGCACTGAGCAAACTATCGGTTGTACCGCAACATATATTGGTGGATGGTAACAAGTGGAAACCATATATTCCAGAAGGAGAGGTGATGGAGATACCTGCTCGTACGGTGGTTAAGGGAGATGGAAAATACCTGTCGATAGCAGCAGCAAGTGTGTTGGCTAAAACATACCGAGATGAATATATGTTGCGTTTGCACGAAGAGTACCCAATGTACCATTGGGACAAAAATATGGGGTATCCAACTAAAGCTCATTATGAGGCAATTAAGCAATATGGAATTACCCCTTATCATCGTCAATCGTTTAAGTTAGAAAAATAGAATATTAATAAAATATTAGAATCATGAATATTTTTTGGAAAAAAGAAGCTCAGACAACTCAGGAGCAAGGACTGGAACAAGATGTAGCAGCTAAAAAAACTAAACGCCTTGGCTGTTTTGGTAAAACATTGATAGGTATAGGTATTTACTTCCTATTCAGTGCATTGATGGGATTACTATTTGGAGATATGTTTTCAACTCCAGTTACAGTACTAGAAGATAATACCATTTATCGCATTGATATGTCTGGAGTTGTGGTGGAGCAAGCTGCGGAAGCAAATCCGTTTGAAGCATTGATGGGTGATATGGTGGGACAGAGTGCAGGCGAAGAGGTTGGTCTAGACGATCTGTTGAATAATATTGCATTAGCAAAGAATAGTGATAAGGTTAAGGGTATCTACCTTAAAGGAGGAAGTTTGTCAATTGCTCCAGCCTCAGCTAAGGCACTCCGTGATGCCTTGCTGGACTTTAAGCAATCCGGCAAATTCATCGTGGCATATGCAGATGCGTATACGCAGACTAATTATTATATTGCTACTGTTGCAGACAAGGTGTACCTCAATGCTGTGGGTTTGGTGGCTTGGGATGGATTGTCAGCCCAAACAATGTATTTTACACGACTCTTTGAAAAATTGGGTATAGAGATGCAGATCTTGAAGGTTGGTACTTTTAAGTCGGCTGTAGAGCCTTATTTTAGAACTTCAATGTCCGATGCGGATCGTGCTCAGACAGAACAATATTTAGGTGGTATATGGAATGAAATGAAGTCAGCTGTTTCTCAATCACGCTCGATCCCAGTAGAGCAATTGCATCAATATGCAGATGAGTGCATGTCGTTGCAACCACAACACAAGTATGTGGATTATGGTATGGTAGATTCGTTGTTGTATGTACAAGATATGGATTCAATATTGCGAGTATATGCAGGAACAAAGGACTATAAGGTACAATCGCATAGCAAGATGAATAGCGTAGAGCGCGATCTAATAGATGCAGATGATAAGGTGGCTGTGATTTATGCAGAAGGATCCATTGTTGATGAAGGAACCGATGGTATTGTGGAGGGCGAAATGCTGAAATTGATTAAGGATATACATAAAGATGATGATGTCAAGGCTGTTGTGTTGCGTGTGAATAGTCCTGGTGGAAGTGCAGATGCCAGCGAACAGATTTGGCATGCTATTGAGACGCTAAAGGCAAAAGGATTGCCAGTTGTTGTTTCTATGGGTGATTATGCAGCATCAGGTGGATACTATATTTCTTGTGGAGCAGACTATATTTATGCTGAGCCAACTACATTGACAGGTTCAATAGGTATCTTTGGAACAGTGCCGAACTTGTCGAAACTGCGTGATAATATCGGTTTGGATGTAGATGAGGTACATACCAACCAATATTCGTCGATGTTAACAAATGCAATCAGCAAGGGAATGAGCCCAGCGGAATTTGCCTTGATGCAATCGATGGTAGAACGTGGTTATGAGTTGTTTACATCTCGTTGTGCGCAAGGTCGTGGCTTGTCTCAAGACTCAATCAAAACGATAGGTGAAGGTCGTGTATGGCTAGGCAAAGATGCATTGAAACTAGGTTTGGTAGATGAACTTGGAAATTTGAATAATGCCATACAGAAGGCTGTAGAACTGGCTGGTATAGGTGCATATGATATCGCATATTATCCAGAGAAGAAAGATCCACTAGAGGAGTTACTAATGATGTTTGATGAAACGACTCCAGAAGAGCGTTTGATGTTGACTGTTCGCGAGTTTGCGTCTAAGCCTAGAATAATGGCGTTGATGCCACAAGTAACTATTCAATAACCAAGTTGTATTTTGAGACTACTATTTAACATTATTGCCACTCCCATATCATGGCTCTATAGTTTAGTCGTGTGGGTTCGTAATGCCCTGTTTGAGGAGCGCATATTTCCGTCTTTTTCGGTGAATGTTCCTACCATCTGTATCGGTAACCTAGCTGTAGGTGGAACGGGTAAGACGCCGATGACGGAATATTTGGTGCGTCTATTGTCTGAGAAATACAATGTAGCAGTCTTGTCCCGTGGATATGGAAGAAAAACTTCAGGTTTTCGCCTGGCGGGTGTTTCTGACACAGCGGAAACGATAGGTGATGAGCCGATGTTGATACATCTGCATTTTCCGAATATCCCTGTAGCAGTATGTGCCAATAGGGTAGAGGGCATTCGTCGCTTGTGTAAGTTGTGTCCTAAGGTGCAATGCGTTATTTTGGATGATGCATATCAGCATCGTCATTTGCGTTGTGGGTATTACATTTTGCTGACGGCCTATGATAAGTTGTTTGTGAATGACTATATGCTACCTCGTGGAACTCTGCGTGATTTACCTATTGAGAGTCGTCGTGCCAATACAGTGGTTGTGACGAAATGTCCACCAGGTATGCAGCCTATAGATCGCCGCATCGTAAATAATCAGTTGATGTTGCCTTCGTATCAGCATTTATGCTATTCATCAATAGCATATGGTGAAGTGGAGTTGCCTGGTACACCATTGTTGGTGGCAGGTATTGCTAATCCTAAGCCATTGTTGGAGTACTTGAAGAAGCAATATCCCAAAACCGCACTAATGGAATATCGTGACCATCACGCATTTAGTCATCGAGATGTTCAGAAAATATTAAAATTAGCAGAACAATTTGATTGTGTGGTGACTACGGAAAAGGACTATATGCGCATGCAACAGACGAGCCTGGTACAACAATTAGGTGAAAAATTGATTGTAGTGCCAATCAAAACTGATTTTGGTGAAGATAAAGAGACATTTGATCGTGCTGTAATGCTCTATGTGGCAGAAAATAATAGGCAAAAAAATACTCCATAATATCAACAAATATAGCTTTCGGATATGGGAGTACCCGATAAAATAAAACTCTTGATAAGTGCTTTGATTAAGTACATATTTGGAGTAGCGCTGGTGGCGTTGATGCTATTTTTGCCAGCAGGGGACTTTGTGTACCCTAATGCATGGTTGTTTATGGCATTATTGTTCGTGCCAATGTTGATATTAGGAACATGGTTATATGTGACTAATCCTGCATTATTGGCAAGCCGTCTGAAAAGCAAAGAACAGCGCAAGGAGCAAAAGCATGTGGTTGCTCTTTCGGGCATCATATTCATATCTGTATTTGTGTTGTGTGGATTGGATTATCGCTATGATTGGTCAAAAGTACCTAGATGGTTAGTTTGTGTGGCTTCTGTTTTGCTGTTAGTAGGTTATGTTATGTATGCGGAAGTGATGCGTGAAAATGCATATTTGTCGCGTACGATAGAAGTGCAGGAAGGACAGAAATTGATAGCTACTGGGATGTATGCTGTAGTAAGACATCCAATGTATAGCGCAACCATTTTGATGTATCTGGCTATTCCATTGGTTTTGGGATCATTATGGGCGTTGTTGTTGATGTCTTTTTATCCTTTTGTTATTGTAAAACGCATACAGAATGAAGAACAACTATTAGCCTTAGAATTGTCTGGATATAATGAATATCAAAAGCGAGTAAAATATAAAATCATTCCTGGAATTTGGTAATCAAATGTGATTTTTATAAATAACGAATTAATAACTAAAAAAACATGACCATATATTCTGTTCTACGTAGATTTGTACCGCCCTATAAATGGTTAGTAGCGTTGAATATGTTATTCAATGTGATATCTACAATCTTTTCTTTGTTCTCCTTTGCAACACTTATCCCAGTGCTACAGCTGCTCTTTGGATTAACGGTTGCGGAAGTAGAGCCAATGTCGTTGGCGAATGCACATGGTGTGCACGAGATATTGGATGTGTTGAAGAATAATTTTTATTTCTATCTACAGACACAAATTGAAATAAATGGGGCATCATATGTGCTATTATTGCTAGGTGTGTTTATGGTTGTTCTAACTGGATTGAAATGTCTAACTGTATGGTTGGCAAACTATTTTATGGTGCCAATACGGACGGGTGTATTGAGAGATCTGCGTGAGAGTTTATATAGAAAAGTAGTTAGTTTACCGATAGGATTTTTTACCGAAGAGCGTAAAGGCGATGTAATGTCTCGCATGACCAATGACGTCAATGAGGTAGAGGCAAGTATAATGTCAACTTTGGATATGTTGTTCAAAGATCCAGTGATGATTACTATATATTTGATTACGCTATTCTGTATATCATGGCAATTGACATTGTTTGTGTTGTTACTTTTGCCAGTAGCAATATTACTAATAGGTCGTATAGGAAGAACACTGAAGCGTGCTTCTACTACGGGACAAGAGCAAAACGCTGAAATCTTAACGCAGATAGATGAGACTTTAGGTGGATTGAGAGTAGTGAAAGCATTTAATGCAGAGCAAAAGTTAATAGCGAGATTTCAGAACCTAATTAATGCTACTCGCCGTACATTTAATCGTATTAATCGTAGATATTATTTGGCTCATCCAGTATCTGAATTTCTGGGTACTACATTGATTGCTATATTGCTGTGGTTTGGTGGTTTGCTTATCTTAAGTGATAGCGCAGCTATAGATGCAGCTACCTTTATATACTATATAGTGATTTTTTATTCGATTATAGGTCCTGCTAAAGATCTCAGTAAGGCAACTTACGGCATCCGTCGTGGTATGGCTTCGCTAGAACGTATTGATCGCATATTGGAAACTGAATCTAATATTAAAGAAACATCCCAACCTAAGGCAGTTATAGATTTCAAATCTATGATACGTTATGAGAATGTAAGTTTTGCATATCAAGTAGATCAGTTGGTTTTGAAAGATATAAATTTGGATATTCGTAAAGGTCAGACCATTGCTCTAGTTGGACAATCGGGTAGTGGTAAAACTACGATGGCAGATTTGCTACCACGATTTTATGACCCTAAAGAGGGTAGGATTACTATAGATGGAACAGATATTAGGGATGTGAAAACTTTTGATTTGCGTGCGTTGATGGGTAATGTAAATCAAGAAGCAATCTTATTTAATGATACCTTCTATAATAATATTACCTTTGGAGTAGAGCATGCCACTATGGATGAAGTAAGAAAAGCAGCTAAGATAGCGAATGCAGATGACTTTATTATGGCCACTCCTGATCGTTACCAAACTATAATTGGTGATAGGGGCTCAAGATTAAGTGGCGGACAGCGACAACGTATCTCAATAGCAAGAGCTATCTTGAAGAATCCACCAATATTAATTTTGGATGAAGCTACTTCTGCGCTTGATACTGCATCTGAAAAGTTGGTGCAAGAGGCATTAGAGAATTTGATGCGTGATCGAACTACTATTGTAGTTGCACATCGACTAAGCACTGTACGTAATGCTGATTTGATTTGCGTATTGCACGAGGGTAGAATAGTGGAAAAAGGTACGCATGATGAGCTATTAGCTCTGGATGGATATTATCGTCGACTCGTTGAGATGCAAGAGAAGTAATAATATAGTATTAGGAGAAGGAAAAGGTGTGCGACATGCACACCTTTTTTATTGTACTTACAAATACGAAGAAAAAAGAGAGAAACTCATTTCAAGTTTCTCTCTTGGTTAGTCGAGAGTTCTATCCAATTCTCGAACACTTTTATCGAAGACTTATTAAAGGTCTATGAATTTGCCGAGAAGAATAGTCATTATTTATAATTCATAGTAAATTTACAAGTTTTTAGTACTTTTTCTTGCATATTTTGAAATATTATTGTACCTTTGCAGAGCAATTCCAAAGTATTGGTTTGCAGACATAATTATTAACAGCATTAGCTATTATTTCGCGTTCAAAGAAAAAAGCCTAGGAAACTATTTTCTCTGAAAGGAATAGTATTGCGTTATGGGATTTCTATGCCCTATCACCACTCGTTTGCATGTTAGGTGTGAACTGATGAGTGGTGGCAGGTTTCTTCCTAGGCTTCCTGTGAACGCGAAAAGGTTCGCACCTTTTTATTATTCTTTTAAGATTGATAGCATTGCACATAAGTCTATCAATCATGAATTTATCGTATTCCGTAGTTATCCGACATTGGGAAACACAGGTGCAAAGTATCAAGCACTATTGCAATCTATTGAGTCACAAACTATTCAGCCTGAAGAAATTATTGTTGCTATTCCTCATGGTTATGAATTAGATTACCAATTAGGAATAGAACGTATTGTCCATTGCGAGAAAGGAATGGTAATGCAACGTGCGATAGGTATCGCTGAAGCCAAATCGGAATATATCCTAATTTGCGATGACGATATTCAGTTTTCTCCTAACATGGTAGAGGAGTTGTATAAATATCTCTTACGAAACAACTTGAATTGTTGTTTACCAATGGAAGGGAAAGATGATAAATGGAATACCGATCATTTGGATTTGAAATATCCATTAACAACACGTCTAAGAGGTAGGTTTACAGGACAAATGCTTACAGGTTATGGTAAGTCAAAGTATTTAGATGTATTGACATATACCGCAGGACATAAAGTTTATGTCAATAGTAATAAGTTAGATGAATGTTATTTATGTACAACAGCATGTTTTCAATGCTTTTTTATAAATACAGAATTAGCGAAGGCTGCACATTATGAGGAGGAAAAATGGTTACAAGAAGGTTCTTTGACTTCTTATGCTGCGTATGATGAACCTGTTTTCTTTAGCAAACTAAAATTATTAGGATTACGCATGGCATATGCATTAAGAGTCCGTTATCAACATCTTGACGCAGGAGTAGGACGTAAAGCTGTTGACAAAATTGAGGCAAAGAAAATAAGGTATTTCTCTATTTCACGTAATCGTACAATCTATTGGTACAAATATATTTATTCTACAGCTCCAACATTTGGAAAGAAATGTTTGGCATTAATAGGGGGCATTTATGGATTGACAAATTATGCATTGCTCACAATTTTAGTAAATTCAATAAGACCAAAGTATATCCATTCTCTAACAGCATTATTCAAAGGTTATAAAGAAGCGTTCAAATATATACGATCTGTAAAGAAATAGTAACAATTGAATTTCAAATTAGGGATCCACTTATTTCGGTGGATTCCTTTTTATTTCTGCACCTCATTTATAGGGGGATATAATAAAAAAAACACCGATACTCCCTCCCTGCTAACAGGCATTAACATTGGGATGGCGCAACGTCACGTCCCCAACGAATTGCCCCGTATGGCAAGTATAATAACCCATAGGGTTGTCCTTAATGAATAGGGCAACCTTATTTTTTGTCACATTATTTTCTACTATTCTTTACTTTTTTACTACCCTTGCTATATTTATTATAGGAGCAAGCATAATAAACGCTTGATATAATACAATGAAAAGACAATTTAGAGAGTTAGAGCAAGAGACTAAAGACAAAATCAGCCGCAGCACAACAGGCAAATCAAAAACAGACCAACACAAGCAACACATCAGTCAAGCAATGCGCAAATATTGGTCACAGATACCC
>JAFYSK010000044.1 GCA_017559385.1 Paludibacteraceae bacterium
AGCATCACCATCGCGGCTGAACACAAGCTTATCCTCGATATTCTTGAGGAGCTTGAGGTAGCGCTCTTCGTGTGCTTTCTCTACAGCAGCCACACCTTCCATCATGATAGCGATCTCCTCGAAACCTTCTTCGCGAGCCTCTGCTGCCATGCGTGGATACATGTCTGTCCACTCTTCATTCTCACCCATAGCACCGTCTTTGAGGTTCTCAAGGGTAGAGCCAATACCGTGGATAAGTTTGAACCAAAGTTTAGCGTGCTCTTTCTCTTGAGCTGCAGTCTCCTCAAAGAGGGCTGCTATTTGCTCGTAACCATCTTTTTTTGCTTTGCTAGCATAATAGGTGTACTTGTTGCGAGCCATAGACTCACCTGCGAATGCCTCCCAAAGGTTGGCTTCGGTCTTTGTGCCTTTAAGATCTTTCATATTCGTAGTTATTTAAAAAGTTGTTTACATTATCGGATATTATATCGGGTGCAAAGGTAATGTTTTTTTTTGAAATGTGCAAGAAAAATCGTTTTTTGGAGTAATTTTTCTGGTATGAGATGTAAAGGCAGCGACTAAGTCGCAGTTTAGAGGACGGCGCAAAGCGCCTACAGTTTAGAGTTTAAAGGCATGCAGTGCCCGAATAGCATTTGGGAGAATAAACATAGAAAGGAAACTGTTATAGGAAACAAGGCAACCTTTTCAGGAATTCAGTCAACCTTTTTAGGAATGAGGTTAGTTTGTCAGGAAGGCAAATATTAAGAAACAGCACTTTCTGTGGGCGGGGAGTTCTATCGTAGTTCCTTCGGTCTTCTCTCGGAGTTCTCTCGGTGGAATAAGGCAAGGTATAAGAGAGGGAAAAGAGACGGCAATCTTAACAAACAGCACTTTTGGCATTTGGGAGTTCTTAGGTTCATCCTTGGTTCGTCCTTGGTTCATCGTTGGTCTTTTACACGGTGCATATATACAAGGTACAAGGGAATGGAATCTTAAGAATCGTACTATTTGATACAACAATCGCACCTCGAATGAGATGCGATTGTTGTTTTGTTCAATGTTGTTCAAAGTTGTTCATAATTGTTCAATGTTGAACTATATTGAACAGCCCATAGGGCTATTGAACCATACTGAACTATTTATAGGGTCTTTGCCACCTCGATTTGTTCGAAGGTCTCAATGAGGTCGCCTTCTACGATGTCGTTGTAGCTCTTGATGCTCAAACCGCACTCCATGTTAAGACCTGCCTCCTTGATATCATCTTTACCATGCTTAAGTGAAGAGAGTTCGCCAGTATGTATCACGATACCATCACGGATCACACGGCACTTGTTAGCACGTTTGGCTTTACCCTCACGCACGATACAACCTGCAATCGTACCCACCTTGGAGATACGGAAGGTTTGCAATACCTCGAGGGTAGCAGTAACCTCCTCCTTGATCTCTGGCGAGAGCATACCTGCCATAGCAGACTTGATCTCGTTGATGGTATCGTAGATGATGGAGTAGATACGGATATCCACCTCCTCATTCTCTGCCATCTTACGGGCTGTGCTGGTAGGACGTACATTAAAGCCGACGATGATAGCATCTGACGCCGCAGCGAGAAGGACATCAGAGTCAGAGATAGCACCCACAGCACCATGGATAACATTGACTTGAATATTCTCGGTAGAGAGTTTGATGAGCGAGTCTTTGAGCGCTTCTACAGAACCGTCCACATCACCCTTGACGATGATGTTAAGCTCTTTGAAGTCGCCAATAGCCAAACGACGACCAATCTCGTCCAAACCAAGGTGTTTCTTGGTACGGAGCGACATCTCGCGTTGGAGTTGCTCGCGTTTGTTAGCGATCTCGCGTGCCTCTTGCTCAGTAGCCATCACAT
The DNA here is from genome assembly GCA_017559385.1 of Paludibacteraceae bacterium. Classification (GTDB taxonomy): domain Bacteria; phylum Bacteroidota; class Bacteroidia; order Bacteroidales; family Paludibacteraceae; genus Colicola. Next base: position 1,865 of record JAFYSK010000044.1, read on the forward strand.
TGAACTCATCACCCGCTTGAGGTGCGCCGTTGAGACCAAGGATAAGACAAGGTTCGCCTGGGAGGGCTTGTTGGATGCGTTGACCACGCTCGTTGAACATAGCTTTGATCTTACCATGATATACGCCTGCAAGCACAATATCTCCGTGATGGAGTGTACCATCATGCACAAGCACAGTAGCCACATAGCCGCGTCCCTTGTCGAGTGAAGACTCGATGATAGAGCCTTTTGCACGACGTTTTGGATTGGCCTTAAGTTCAAGCAACTCTGCCTCGAGGAGCACTTTCTCTAGGAGTTCGAACACGCCCTCACCCTTCTTTGCAGAGATATGTTGACATTGATAAGAACCTCCCCAATCCTCTACGAGGATATTCATATTGGCTAGTTGCTCCTTAATCTTATCTGGGTTAGCAGTAGGCTTATCACACTTATTGATAGCAAAGATCATAGGTACACCCGCAGCTTGTGCGTGGTTGATAGCCTCGATGGTTTGTGGCATGACAGCATCATCCGCAGCAACAATAATGATTGCGATATCAGTAACCTTAGCACCACGGGCACGCATAGCGGTAAACGCTTCGTGACCAGGAGTATCAAGGAAAGTAATATGCTGACCATTCTTGAGCTGCACATTGTATGCACCAATGTGTTGGGTAATACCACCCGCCTCACCAGCGATCACATTGGCATTACGAATATGGTCGAGCAGCGATGTTTTACCATGATCCACGTGACCCATGACAGTCACGATTGGGCAGCGCTCGGTGATATCCTCGTCATTGATTACCTCATCAGCGTTGATTTCCTCTACCACCTCGGCAGAAACAAACTCAGTTGAGAAGCCAAACTCCTCTGCGACAAGGTTGATAGTCTCAGCGTCTAAGCGCTGGTTAATACTAACCATCACGCCAAGCATCATACAAGTACCGATGACCTTGGTAACAGGCACATTCATCATCACTGCGAGGTCGTTAGCAGTCACAAACTCGGTGAGTTTCAGCACCTTGCTTTGTTCTTGCTCAGCTGCACGTTCTTGTGCCATCTTCTCGCGCTCTAACTCGCGACGCTCACGTTTGTGCTTGCTAGTAGTGCTCTTACCCTTGTTGCCCTGAAGGCGTTGGATAGTCTCCTTGATTTGGCGTTGTACTTCCTCCTCATCGACCTCCACTTTGAAGCCTTTAGGCTTATTGTTGGTATTATTGTTACCTTTGTTGTTCTTAGGTTTTTGATTGCGCGCATCATTAATGTCCACTTTATTTTGTTTGATGCGTTCGCGTTTGCGTTTTTCGCCATCCTTAGGAGAGTTTTCTCCATTACTGGTGTTGGCATTAGGCTTGTTAGCCTTGCGTTGTTGCTCACGTGCCTCACGCTCCTTACGTTTCTCTTCCTTTGTTTTTTGCTTAGGATGAGTAGCCGTATTAATGCTACTTAGGTCAATCTTTCCGACAACCTTAGGAGCGTTTTTGAGCACAGGCTTATTGAGACGGAAGACTTCTTCCTCCTCTTGAGGTTCCACAGCTGAAGGCTCGTTTTCTTGCTCAAGGTCAACAGCCTTAGCCACCTCAGCAGCCTTAGCAGCGGCCTCCTCAGCAGCCTTTTTAGCAGCCTCTTCCGCAGCAGCTTTAGCTGCAGCCTTAGCTGCCTCTTCTGCAGCTCTTTTAGCTTCCTCAGCCTTCTTTTTATCCGCGTCAAGATCAATCTTTCCTACGACCTTTGGCTTAGCCACTTCGGTAGGTATATGCTCTGGCTTTTTAGGTTCGTCAATTGCTACTGATTTAGGGACCTCACGCTCTTGACGTTCCTGCGCCTGCATCTCAGCCTCGATCTTCAAGGCTTTATCTTTATTAAACTCTTTAGCAAGCAGTAGGTACAAATCATCATCGATACGCGTATTAGGATCGGTAGCGATTTCCTTACCCTGCTTTTTACAGAATTCCACGGCAGTGGACATACCGATATTCAATTCTTTACAAGCTTTGATAAGTTTTATTGCCATATCGTCGGAATTGGCTTGTCGCAAAGAATCCGCTCTGCGAATTAAGGCGACCGCCATTCCTCCTCTTAACTCGAGCCCACGCGGCTCTCGTTAGTTAGCGGCTCTCGCCGCCAGGGGACAAATTTCCACCTGTCAAGGGACTTCGTGGACTTTAGAACGAGGAGGCCCTCCATTCCGGGAGGGGGTTTATTATTTATATTCTATTAATCTTCAAATTCTGCAGAAAGGATAGCGAGAACCTCATCTACAGTTTCTTCCTCTAGGTCAACGCGCTTCAGGATCTCCTCTTTAGAAACAGCCAATACTGCTTTAGCGGTATCCCATCCTATTGCCTTGAAAGCATCGATCACCCATTGATCGATTTCATCATTAAACTCATCCAAATAGATATCCTCGTTATCAGACTCATCCATCTCGCGGTAAACATCGATTTGATAACCAGTTAACATGCTAGCCAATTTGATATTATAGCCGCCCTTACCGATAGCCAAGGAAACCTCGTCTGGTTGCAAATACACATCCACCTTCTTCTCCTCTTCGTTAACAGTCATAGAAGAGATCTTAGCAGGCGCCAAAGCACGTTGCACATACAAATTGATATTTGATGTATAGTGGATAACATCAATATTCTCATTACGCAACTCTCGTACGATACCATGAATACGTGCACCCTTAACACCAACACATGCGCCTACAGGATCAATACGATCATCAAATGACTCTACGGCCACCTTAGCACGCTCGCCAGGGATACGAGCAATATTCTTGATAGCAATCAGGCCATCATGCACCTCTGGTACCTCTTGCTCAAAAAGTCGTTGCAAGAACAATGGTGAAGTACGAGACAAGATGATCTTAGGGTTTTGATTCTTATTATCAACTTGAACCACAACGGCACGAACCGTATCACCTTTGCGATAGAAGTCGCTAGGGATTTGATTTTGCTTAGGCAAGTATAGCTCATTTCCATCCTCATCAAGGAGCAACATTTCGCGTTTCCATACTTGATACAACTCACCGCTTACCACTTGGCCCAACATCTCACTATAGCGCAAGTATAGGCTCTCTTTTTGAAGATCAAGGATACGGCTAGCCAAAGTTTGACGCAAGTTCAAGATCATACGACGACCGAAAGTAGATAAATCAACCTTGTCGGTCACTTCCTCTCCGATCTCTGCCTCATCGTCCAACTCCAATGCCTCTGTAAGGCCAATCTGTGTATTTTCATTAGCTACATCGTCATCCTCCATAACTAGACGATTACGATAGATCTCCAAGTCACCCTTGTCTGGGTTGATAATCACATCGTAGTTAGCAGCTGTACCATACATTTTGGTAATTACATTACGAAAAGAATCCTCCACAACATTGATAAATGTTTGGCGGTCAATGTTTTTTAGTTCTTTAAACTCAGAAAAATTGTCAATCAAGTTAATTGACTCTTGTTTTTTTGTTGCCATTTTATATTAAAAGTTTTAAAAGTTCTAAAGGTTTTAAAAGTTTTAATGGGTTTAAGTGTTAAAATTTCAAATCATACTTGGTATATTTAACTGCATCGTAAGCGAACGTAAGGGTATGAATCTCTTTCTGCTTGCGCTTCTTACCCTCTACTTGCACCATCACTTCGGTTTCCATAGAGAATGTATCATCATCTACGCTCACTAGCAGACCACGGTATTTTTTGCCATCCAGAGCCAACACTTCCACATCATGATTTAGATGTTTCTCATATTGCATTTTCGTCTTAAACGGATCGGTCAAGCTCACACTACCCACCTCCAAAGAGTAGTCAATATCTCCTAGTGCATCTAATTGCTCAACTAGATAATGATTTAATGCACCACAAAACTCAACATCCACGCCATCAATTTTGTCAACCTCAATTAGGATATCATTTTGTGCACTAACACTTAGGGTTATCAACTCATACCCAGTTCCTTGTAATTTCTCTACTACCAGAGAATGTAAAGACTGCTTGTCAATCATTTTTATCAATTAATTGAATACCAATATTCGTTATTCTTAACCAAAACGAGGAAACCTCTCGGGCCCCCTCGTTCATTTCCGCTGCAAAGGTACAACATTTTCTTGATATACGCAAATATTTTAGCAGAAAAATATAGAATATTTTATTCAAGCCAAGGATAAAGCTGTTTCAACTTCGTTACTCGCTCGCTTAAATGTTGTTCAAAAGCTTTCGCCTCCTGGGATTCCGGATGCATGCAACGGTGATGTCTATCGCGCCATAACTGATGTAGTACACGCATTTGTTCGCGCGTGTTATCTGACATGTATGTATCCAAAAAACGATTCCAAATATATTCAACAGCCAACGACGACGGATGTACCATGTCTTCTGCATAGAAACGATAATCCCTCAACTCATCTAGCATAATCTCATAAGAAGGAAAATAGGAATAACTAGACGCTGGATTGATGCATTCCGCATTGGAAATTAACGTATCAATCGCTTGCAACAAACATGCCTTGCTAAGATGATTGGCATGGAACCCATCTTTTATATGACGAATAGGACTAACGGTAAAAATCCAATGTTTATTAGGATATTTAGTCAACAATGGTAGCCACATGCTAACAATCTCAGCACTAGACATACATTCTCGTCTAAAACGGTTGGCAGGCATCTTGTGGCAATTCGCAACCACAAATTCATCCATCTTATAAATCCAAGATGTACCAAACGTGACAATGATTGTATCAGAATCTGTTATAGCCTTAGCCATCATAGTTTGACTAGATTCACAACGCGTGATCAATTCCAATTTATCAGGTGTAGAAAAACTGCCATGATGCATCATAGAATGCCATAGATCGTTATGTGCCAAAATATAATGTTTCTTATTCCCAGCCAACGACAAATCAATCGCATTCATTATAGACGCAGGATTATATAGTGTTCCAAATGGGTTAACTATTGCCTGAAAATAGTTTTCACCAAACTTCTCACCTATATTATCCGCGAAACACGAACCTAGCAACAATATCTTGCTGCTATATTCTATTTTCTTCTCAGAAACTGGTACAACTACTTTTGTGTATAGATCCTTCATTTATCTTTTGTATCACCTATTCGAAATGCATCACCTTTGCAGGACTTATTTGTGCTATAATAGCCGATGGTGCTATCAATATAACCCACGATAGCAACAAGGTTCCTATATTGAGCAATAACCACCACAACCAAGGGAATGCCATTGGCACATAACTCACATAATACGATGCTGCATCTAGTGTTATCGCTTGTGTAAAATATTGCAACGCACACAATCCAATACCAATGATATTTCCCCAGAACATACCCTTAGTTATCAACATGAGAGCTTGATATATGAATATTCTGCGAATAAAAGAATTATCGGCACCCAATGCCTTGAGTATTCCTATGAGTTGCACACTATCTAAAACCAATATAATCAATCCAGTAATTATGCTAAATCCTGACACACACAGCATCAGAACAATAACGATAATCACATTCATATCTAACAAATCAAGCCATCCAAATATCTGCGGATTTAGTTGCTGTAAATTTTGTGTATAAAGGGCATTTCCCTCCTCATCAATACGATTAGCCGTCGCATAATACACTTCATCCGAAACGATCCCAATATGGCGAAGATCATCCACAAGCACCTCTATTCCGGACACTTGATTATCATTCCAGCCGTTTAATTGGCGTACAACATCCATACTGCCCAAGATAAATAGCTTATCCATCTCGGTCATATATGTATTATACAAACCACATATATTGAGTTTTCTAACTCGCAGGTTATCCTCTATAAAATAACACAAAATATCATCGCCCAATTTAAGCGATAAAATACGAGCCAATTCTTGAGAAACTATTACATCATTGTTTTTTTGAGGCAGCGTACCATCGACTATATTTTGCTCAAAATAATTCCAATAATTAGTTCCCTTAAATACAACACCTTGAAATGTACTATCAGTCTTTATTATACCTGGCTTAGTAGCAAAAGTTGATACACTAGTCACATGTGAAATTTCTTGAAGCGCACCCAACAAAGAGTCATTCACGCAAATAGGCTGCAATTCGTATGTGGAATTATTATCAAAATTCACCACCTGAATATGACTACCAAAGCCAGCCACTTTTTGTGAAACTTCGTTTTTGAAGCCTACCACAACACTAATAGCCACAATCATCACAAGCACTCCGATAATGATTCCGCCTAATGCCACACGAATAGTTGGGCGTGACGAACGCCTATCATTTTCCTCAGAAAAATAAAGCCTTTGTGCTATTTTCCACGCAGAAATGTATTGATTATTGTTTTTTGGCATATTTTTTGTAGATAATTCGTTGTCATGCGTATCCTATTTACATTCATCCTCATATCAATTGCTCTTGTGGTCAAATCTCAAGAGCACCATCAACCGCAACGCACGGCTGCTGATATAGCCCGCAAACAGACAGAAATGCTTGTTCGTGAGTTGCATATCACAGATAGTGCAATGCGCGACACGCTGTTTCGCATGCATCTGAAGTATGCCAATCGCAGAATCAACAATTGTACGCGCGCCGAGGCATTACAAATCATGCTACAGATGCAAGAAGAACTTAAAAACATCTTAACAGCTGAGCAGTTTGAGTCGTTTATAAATCACCGCATTGACCAAAGGCCTCGTTCACCCCAGAACCCATGCAATTGGATTGCACCTTCGTTGCAGGGTAATCCAGCACCTTTGCCCAACGGAGCAACACATGCGCCACCACCGCCACAATAGTTCCAACTAGCAAACCTCCTATGATATCTAATGGATAATGTACTCCTAGATACATCCTACTATAGCAATTCATGGCCACCCAAAGCATCAAGCCTAAGGTGGTTATTTTATTTCTCCAGATCAGCGAAAACAATAGTGCGCATGCCATAGTGGTAGAAGCATGACTACTAACAAAGCCATATTGCCCACTACGATAGTCATTCACCAGATGAAGTATCCCCTCTAATTCCGGTACACGAGAAGGACGAGGGCGAGCAACCCAATCCTTCAATATACCAGATGCTATGAAATCCGCAGCACCTACGGCTAATGCTATCACTACTATCATTACCACGCATACTGGTACATGCTGCAAGCATTTGATAGTTGCAGGGGTTGGCTTGTGATAACGCCACACCAATAATCCCATCAACAACAAATATAGCGGTATCCATGTTGTCTTCTCAGAGATAATCCACATGAGCGTATCTGCCCATGGCGCATGCTGGCCATTGATAGCTAGAAGAATCTCCGTATCAATATGTAAGAGTTGATCAAACATCTTATTCGTTCAACAACACAGCTGTATGACATGCTACTACGCCTGCAGTCTCCGTGCGCAGACGTGAGCGACCTAATCCCACGGGTACAAATCCCTCTTTGATAGCCATTTCCACCTCTTGTTCCGAGAAATCACCTTCTGGACCAATCAAGATAAGCACATCCCTACCCTTTTGCAATGCGTCCTTGAGTTCACGCTTTTCATCCTTATAGCAATGGGCGATAAACTTATCAATTTTCTCGTTTCCACCATATTGCTGCATCAACGAAGCGAAATCTGTTAGTTCATTAAGTTTGGGCAGATATGGAGTCAAAGATTGTTTAGCTGCAGAAAGGATGATTTTCTCCAATCGGTCGTTGCGTAGATTCTTTCTTTCGGAGAAACGACATAATAATGGTGTAATCTCATCCACACCAATCTCGGTGCATTTCTCCACCATCCACTCTAGTCGCTCAATATTTTTTGTAGGGGCTATCGCCACATGCAAATAAATATTGTGAGTCTTCTCCTGCTTTTCTTGACTTAGGAGCTCAAACTCGCAATGACGAGGGTGTGGATTGGTGACACGCGCATGGTAAGTCGTACCACGACCATCGGTTAGTAAGATCTCATCACCACGATCATAGCGCAGAACACGCACACAATGTGCTGACTCCTCCTCACTAAGGAAGTGACTCGTTTCTATGTCTGGAGTGTAAAACAAATACATACCTCTAAATTCTAAACTCTAAACAGTAGGCACTCCGTGCCGTCCACTAAACATTCACCTATAACTCACTTTCCTTCATACGCTCTGCATTCTCTGCCACTTGCAGTGCATCAATCACGCCCTGAATATCACCATCCATAAAAGAAGGCAGGTTGTAAATAGTATAACCTATGCGGTGGTCAGTGATACGGCCTTGAGGATAATTGTAGGTGCGAATCTTAGCGGAGCGATCGCCCGTGCTTACCATCGTCTTACGACGCGCAGCAATGTCATCGATATACTTTTGGTGCTCCTTATCATATATTTGTGTGCGTAGGCGCGAGAGAGCACGCTCCTTATTCTTAGGTTGGTCGCGGGTCTCGGTACATTCGATAAGTATCTCCTGCACTTCGCCTGTGTTAGGATTCTTCCAATTATATCGCAAGCGCACACCAGACTCTACCTTATTCACGTTTTGTCCTCCAGCACCACCAGATCGGAATGTCTCCCACTTGATCTCGCCTTCGTTGATATGCACCTCAAACTCGTCAGCCTCTGGCAAAACAGCCACCGTGGCTGCTGAGGTGTGTACACGACCTTGCGTTTCGGTCACAGGTACACGCTGAACGCGGTGTACTCCCGACTCGTATTTCAATGTTCCATAGACATTTTCACCAGATACATTGAAGATAATTTCTTTGTATCCGCCCACAGCACCTTCTGAAAAACTGCTGACTGTCATTTTCATGCCGTGTGTTTCGAAGTACTTACTGTACATACGAAACAAGTCACCCGCAAAGATAGATGCCTCATCTCCACCAGTTCCAGCACGAATCTCCATCACCACATTCTTACCATCTTCAGGGTCTTGCGGCAAGAGCATCAATTTCACCTCTTCCTCAAGACCAGGTATTTGTGGCTCTAGTTCATCTATCACCTCACGCGCCATCTCACGCAAATCAGAGTCTGATTCGTTATGGAACAAGAACTTAGCTTCCTCTAGATCCGTTACAGCTTTTTTGTATTTAGCTGCCGACTCCAAGACCCGTTCCAAGTCGCGATACTCACGATTCAATCGCACATATCTCGCTTGGTCAGCAATCACAGCCGGATCAGTAATCAGCAAACTTACCTCATGAAACTTAGCTTCTAGCCCATCTATTCGTTGTAATATATCCATTATGTTTCTCTTTATTCTTTTATTTACCTTTCCAATACTCTTCTGTAGGCGTTATACCTTCAGCCATGAGTTTCATATTGTTCACAAAACGCGCCAAGCGCCAATCGATGGTGTTGCTATACACACGGCGGGAGATAAACATACGGAAGAACCATCCGAACTTGACATGTACATCCATTGATAATTGCGCAGTGTTGGATCCTGTAGGCTCCACATGAAATGTACCGTATGCCTCCTTTAGCAAAGTGCCTGCATAGTGTATATCAACGCGTATATCACGACGATTACCAACCATCGTATCTGTCACTGTACTCTCTATCACCACATCACGCAAAAATGGTTTCTCCTCTACCAGTACATCCAAGACAATCTTACTATAGTTCTTGGAGGGCACATAGGTAGATTCTTTCCACACCAGATAAAACTCATTCTTGCTCTTATCCTCTTGCTCGCCCAAACCAACAAAGAACTTATCCGAGAGCATCTCAGGATTAGTTTGCAGGCAGTATATCATTTCATCTATCACCTTATTTGCCTGTTGAGCTGATGCCTCTACCGAAGTAGAGTACTTTGTATGAAAAGTACCATCAGAGAAGGTTGTGACGACTGACAATAATATGGCAAACAACAAATTCATTGATTATTTATATTCGCTTAATCTTTACTAGCCAATACGCGCTCTACATTTTGCTCACGATGGATCAGCTGTACCTCCACACCAAACTTTTGATTGATGTGTTCTGCCATTTTCTCGGCTGAATACACCGAACGGTGTTGGCCACCCGTACAGCCGAACGACACCATCAAGTTTTGGAAACCACGATCCATATATCGTTTCACAGAAAAATCCACCATTTGGTATGCCTCATCTAGGAATGGCAGAATCTCGCCATCTTCTTCTAGGAAATCGATCACTGGTTTATCCATTCCGGTAAAATATTGATAGCGCTCATACTTACCCGGATTATTGATAGCTCGGCAGTCAAACACGAAACCACCACCATTGCCCGATCCATCTGCAGGTATACCCTTCTTGTAGGAGAAACTATACACGCGCACCACCAATGGCTTGCGCATACCAACCTCTTTGAACTGCTTCATCTCGGTCATCTCCTTGAGCACCTCTATCAGATATGGATAATCCTCGCTTGCATATTTGAGCAGATGACGTAAATTATCTATCGCAAATGGTATAGATTGCAAGAAGTGAGGTTTCTTCTCGAAATATCCTCTAAAGCCATACGCACCCAAAACTTGCATCGTACGGAATAGCACAAAATGCTTGAGTGTTTCATAAAACTCATCCTTATCTATAGGCATATACGATTGCAACTCATCCAAATACTCTGATAACAACTCCTCTCGTAGATCAGGATGATAATTGGCCTTTGCTTGCCACAAGAAAGATGCTACATCATAATATACTGGTCCTTTGCGTCCTCCTTGAAAATCGATAAAGTATGGCACCAACTCCTTTACTACCGAACCATCTGAACCCTCCACCTCTTTCTCTACTACCATCACATTACGAGATTGGAAATCACGATACATGAAGGCGCTCATATTGCTCTTCAGCAGGATGTATGCTAAACGCTCAAACTCATTTTCCAACTTATCCTCTTGGAACTCTAGACCGGTGGCCTTCAAGAAACAATACTTAAAGTAATTAAGATCCCAAAGAATGGATCTGAGATTAAACTCTGGTTGTGGATAACACTGGTTAAAATCAAATTGCTCGGCAGCTAGAACTTGGAACTTAGCCAGTCCTCTCATCGTTTTACGCAACATTTCTTTCTCAGGCGCAGAGAACACACCCGTCTTACGACCTTCAGCTATATAGTCAAACAGGAGTTCATTGCCCAAATCTTGCTGCACATAATTCATCTCATCATCACTTACAGCAAGCACCTTAGGAACATTAAGCCCTTTCTCAAGGAACTTCTGTGCCATATAGAGGAATGCATGATTCTCATCGCGTGATGTGCCTTGCACACCAATCAGCGAAGTAGTATTATCTTGGCTGATAATACGATAATATCTACGGTTACTGCCTGACGCTGTTAATGCGATCTGCTCACCGGCCTTTTGTCCAGTGGCTTCATAAAAGAGTTGACTTAATGATTGTGCCATAGTTATCCATTATAATTAGGCTGCAAAAGTAATATTTTTTTTACACATATGCAAGAAAATCGAATGAAAAGTTTACTTAAAAGTAAAATTGACAAATAACCTACTATTCAAACACAAAAAAAAGACACCTAATTAGGTGTCTTTTGTGTCCTCCCAGGGACTCGAACCCTGGACCCACTGATTAAGAGTCAGTTGCTCTACCAACTGAGCTAGGAAGACATTCTTCGTTCTAAAAGCGAGTGCAAAGGTACTGCTTTTTTTTGAACTGACCAAATTTTTGAATAAAAAACTGCTATTTTTTTTATTTTAGATATGATTTTCCACAAATACGAACTCATTTAACACCTATTTCGTACATAAATTTAGGTATTTCGTACATTCATTGCATTACTAATTTGCATATTTGACAAAAAAGAAGTACTTTTGCATGCAGAAACAATATGAGAACCCATCTTATCATATCAACAGCCAACGAGTTGCTCCGCGTAGCAGCTTCTCGCATCATCTACATATCCTCCGATGGCAATTATAGCAACCTATTAACTAGCGGAGGAGAAATCAAGATGGTCACCTTCCAATTAGGCCAAATCGAGGAGATGATACACAAGCAACTCCCTGAAGTGGCATCCACCTTCATCCGAATTGGTAGGAGCCTGATTGTCAACATAAACCATGTATATCAAATAAATATATCTCGACAACAATTAATCCTACAAGATCGAGACAGTATCTATACATTATCGGCTTCTAAAGAAGCATTAAAGGCACTAAAAGAATTTATTGAAAAAAGCATATGACACCTAACAACTACGATATTCTTGATACCGAGATTCGCATCATTGGCGATTCCATTCCTGCGCCTCAAAAACCCAAGCGTAGGACATGGCTCATTGCAACAATCATAATAGGCCTGATTGCGAGTATTATCGTTCTATGCCTTATTATAATCAAACATTCTAAGAACAGAAACGAGGTGGGCATTTTCGAGCAGACACCTGTGCACAACACCAACCCACACCCACTGCGAGCTTGGATCACATCTCTAGATAGCATCAGCACCATAGGTGTCGTCACCAAAGACACTATTGTCAACGATATTCCATTACAATTATATGTTCCGTTGAATTGTTCACCAAGACTCGAAATCGGATACACCTGTATTGACGACACTAGCAAAAACATATTGGTTTTTCAGGCGGCTGATATTCGTGCAGATAATTTAGAGATAGTCGGCGCATTCGTATTGCGCGGAGAGCCACTGAGTTGGGGACTTAGCAAAAAAGGCTATTGCGGTATTATCGAAGACCAAGTTACTATCGGTGTTGCAGACAACTCGCCTTTATTTGAACTCGCTACCGAAAAAGCAGGCTACTTCTTCCGCCAATACCCTTTGGTTTCCAATGGATACTTAGTTGAGAACGAATTAAAAAGCAAGTCTATGAGGCGTGGTCTTTGCGAAATAGATGGTAGGATTGTGGTAGTTGCCAGCCAGACAAAAGAGTCTCTACATGACTTTGCCCAAGCACTTGTAGATATAGGAACAAGCCAAGCCATATACTTGGTCGGAAGTGCAGCCATGGGCTGGTATAGAGATACACAAGGCGTAGGCTATGCACTAGGAAATTGGGAACCTCGCGAATTCGAAAACATCAGTTTTATCGTCTGGTCAAAACCATAATAGAATATATCCTACTTTATCAAATGGCGTGTGTGAAGCGATTTCATACACGCCATTTCTTATTTCGTACAGAAAGCACAAAATCATACATTTAATTAAAATAAATGTTGTAATTTTGCAATGAAAACGAACAACATCGTTGTCATTAAACCACCATTAACAACTACCTAACTACAACATTAAACTCAACTATCTATGAAACAAAAATTCATCCAAGCCATCACATGGCTCAAAACACGTAGCTTAAAAACCAAACTCACACTAGCCAGTGGTCTAATCATCACACTAGCTATTATCTACTGCATCTGCGGCAGTCTATCATCTATCTCTAAAAAAGTCAGCCATAGCTTCTACGGCGAATCTATCGGTACGGGCAAACTCTACTACAAGCACCAAGAGCATATCTACCATTCAGAAACAGGTGAGATTCTTGTTGACAGCATCCAATGGCTTCACATCAGCTATGGCGACACAATAGGCATCTTGGCCAAGAACAACCGCCGCGCCTACATCAACCTCAACACCGCCGAGCTACTGACCCCACTGGAGTACGAGAAAGCATGGGTATTCTCTTGCAACCGTGGTGTAATGATGAAGAACGACTCTATCTACATATTCCGTAGAGATGGTTCGTTGGTTAATCCTGTAGGATTTCCATATACGAATCAATACGAACTGCTGTTTCTTAGCAACAATCTGGTTGTCACACAAGACGACAAACAGGGCCTCATAGACACCGCAGGACAATGGGTACTAGAACCTCACTACACCAAGATTGTTCACGAGCACAACAATCGCCTGTACAACACGCGCACAGACGAACAGTGCATTGTCTATAATTACGAACTCGACACCGTTTTGATTGGCAATTACAAGCAGATTGACATCGACTGGACCGAAGGAATTATCGCCACCGAGCATAGCGGCATACAACACCTATTCTCATACACAGGAAAAATGATCTACAAAGTAATCTACAAATCCATTCAAGAATTACAGTACAAGACAGGACGCAAAGACGCCAACGGAAACGACATATGGGAACCTACTAATTGCTATGTCTATACCGACTATAATAATAAGGTTGGACTGATGGACAAACGTTACCAAATCTTAACCCCACCTCTCTTCTACGATATTACTGCTCAAACCAAGCATACATTCTTTGCTTCATTTGGCGAATGGTCTAACCGCTTTGGCACACTGATTGATGATCATGGAAAACCTATCAACTAAACCACTTTCTGGCACCGAACTATTCAAATGTTTTTGCTTGTCCATCATTCAGTTGATTGGAACAGTTGCCTTCTACTTCTTCATCATCAGCATAGCCCTAGTACTGCTATACCGCTTCATTCCCATTCCATTCACTCCACATATGATATCTCGGAAAATAGAAGCCAGAGCAGCGGGTTCCACGCTTCATATACTGCACCAATGGGTTCCTCTCGAAAAGATATCTCCACACCTACAACGCTCAGTGATCGAGGCAGAAGACGCACATTTCTATGAGCATCGCGGATTTGATTTTGATGCCATTACATACGCTCAAGAGCAAAACGAACGGTATGGAATGATTGTCAGTGGCGGAAGCACTATCTCGCAGCAGACAGCCAAAAACATCTTCTGTACACATGCTCGCACCTACACGCGCAAAGCCTTCGAAGCCTACTTTACCATCCTTATCGAACTATTATGGGGCAAAGAACGCATTCTGGAAGTATATCTCAATATGATCGAGATGGGCGATGGGGTCTTTGGGGCAGAAGCGGCCGCACAATCCTACTTCCATTGTTCTGCCGAGCAACTAAACCAGTACCAAGCAGCACAAATAGCATTATCATTACCTGCTCCTAGACTTTATATGGGAAAACCATGACACCCGTATCCATAAAAAAATCGCACTCGAATGTGCGATTTTTTCTTTCTAGGTTGCACAAATAAAAAAAAAGTTGTACCTTTGCACTACCATACTTCTTCCTATCATTATTGACCATTCATCCACAAGCATATGAAAGCAATGATATTCGCTGCCGGCCTAGGCACTCGTCTAAAACCACTAACAGACACATTACCCAAAGCATTGGTTCCTTTGGCTGGCAAAACGCTGCTGCAATGGCAGATAGAAAAACTCAAAGCGGCCAATATTACGGATATTGTTGTTAATGTGCATCATTTTCCAGATAAGATTATCAATTATCTAAAGGAGAATGCTAATTTTGGATGCAACATCCAGGTTAGCGACGAGCGAGACATGCTACTAGAAACAGGTGGAGGATTGCGCAAGGCGGAGGCATTGTTAAGCTCTGGAGTTCAGGAGCATAGAAGTTCAGGAGAAGGGATCCTCATCTGCAATGTTGATATCCTATCTAATATTGATATCCCTACTCTACTCCAAGCGTATAATCCCCAAGAGATGGGCATTGTAGTAGTCAGCCAAAGAGACACCCAGCGCTATTTGCTATTCAACGAGGACAACAGACTATGCGGATGGACCAATATTGCCACTGGCGAAGTGCGCCCTGCCTCCTTCGCCTCATCGCCTAATAGCCTCATCGCCTCTCAATTAGCTTTCTCTGGCATGCAAGTGCTTAGCCCTCGTATCTTTGATTGCATGGATGATATAGTCGAGCAGAAGGGAGAGAAATTCTCACTCATTGATTTATATCTCAGTATTGCACAAAAAGAAATTCTCAGAGCATATATCCCTGAGAATTATCGTATGATGGATGTAGGAAAAATCAACCAGCTATCCGAAGCCGAATCCTTCGCCTCCTCCCTCTAACCTCATCACCTATAACCTATAACCTATAGCCTATAGCGGCTTTGCCGCGTCCTACAGCCTCAACGAGGCGTCCTATGGCACAATCATCTGCAGTGCATGCTTCATACAGGTCACCTGACAAGGTCCAGTAACATCCATGACTATACCATCGGCTTCGAATGATTGATGCTGTTTGGTATGCATCAGCAAATTATCCGTTACTACAGGATGAATAAATGGCAGTTCATGCAAGCGTCCATCAAACAGACGAGGTATAGCTTGTAAGATTTGCTTAAATGTAGGAGGGGTCAAGAACATCGAGTGTAGCACACCATCACAAGGATCTGCATCTGGGTTCAACTTCATTCCGCCACCCACATACGAACCATTAGCGATACTGGTAACAAACATTTTACCTTCCACCATAGTCTTGCCATCCACATCTAGACGAAGATGTGGATTTTTGTATTTAGTCAAGGACCATACCAAAGCGAAGAAGTAATTCACATGGTGACTACCAATATAGTATTTTAGTTGTTCGGCATATCTACAGCACATTGGCTCAATGCCGAAACCTAGCGAATTGATGAAATACCGATGATGTGGGATATTATTACGCCAATATGTCACACAACCTACATCAATAGGTTTGGCATGCCCCTCAAAGAAAATATTGAGCGATCGTTTAAAATTCTTATCTAGCCCCCAATGACGTGCAAAATCATTGCCAGTTCCACGAGGCATAAGACCAAACTTGATATTAGCTCGTTGCTCCGCAGTAAGATCAGCACGCATGATTCCATTGATTGCCTCACTTAATGTACCGTCACCACCTAAGATGAGGATTCTAGTACAGCCCTTCTCCTCAACGAGTTCACGTGCTAGTTCAATGGCATGATTTGCATATTTAGTAACACGATACACAAACGGCTCGCGCCTAGATTTAAGCAATTTCCACAAATATAATCGCTGCGCACGAAAAGCCTTTTTTCCGGATTTTGGATTAATGATAATACCTAACATAGTTCACTAATATAAATTATCCTCCACGTTCAACGGATTCACCGTATTTCCCCATCTTTTCATTAATTCGTCTGCAAAGATATAAAAAAAAAAGCATACTACCAAATTTAGTATGCTTTTTTTAAGATTTCTATTGCGATTCTTACTTGAAGTAAGTAGCAACTTTATCGTTCTCAACAATTTCTTCTTGGAAGATGTAAGCACCCGTTTTAGGGCTCTTAACCATCTTGATACACTTTGTATGGTTACGACCTGCGTTACCAGTGTGAAGTGTAGCGACCGCTTTCTTTGCCATAGTTCTAAGCCTTTCTTAATTAGGGGTTAATTACTTAATTTCTTTGTGGATAGTGTACTTCTTGAGGATTGGGTTGTACTTTTTCAATTCCAAACGCTCTGGAGTATTCTTGCGGTTTTTGGTAGTGATGTAGCGTGATGTACCTGGCATACCGCTGGCCTTGTGCTCAGTGCACTCCAAGATTACTTGGACACGTGCTTCTTTTGATTTCTTTGCCATAACGAATCCTCCTTTGTTTAAATGTAACCCTTCTCAGAAGCGCGCTTAAGCGCCGCATCCAATCCGATCTTGTTAATAGTTCTCAGACCAGCTGCACTCACGTTCAGCATGATCCATGTGTCTTGTTCTACCCAGTAGAACTTCTTGTGGAACAAGTTCACATCAAAAGTACGCTTTGTGTGGCGCTTTGAGTGTGACACGTTGCATCCCACCATGGCTTTCTTGCCTGTAATTTGACAAATCTTTGACATTGTATTTTTATATTTAGTTTATTTCTAAGTAGTTAGCCCAATTTATCCCCATTTTTTCGTTGTTCTCATATGCCCACTTCACTCTACTATACACGAAAAATCGTGCAAAGTTACTACTTTTTTTTGATATGACCAAACTTTTTTGCGATTTTTTTGAATATTTATACAAAATCGCCACTTGCAGCAGCAAATGGCGATTCTCTTATTCCTTAATTTTGTCTTTATTCCTTGATGAATCTGGCGGTTCTATTGCCCGACTGCAATAGGTATATTCCAGATGGCAAATCACCTACGAAAATCACCGTCATAGCACCCTGCACAGGAGCCGCAACTACCTCTCGTCCGTTCACATCATATACGCGAATCACATCTTCGATCTCTGAATTATTCATAAAGACATTCAGATGATCTGTCGTAGGGTTAGGATACACCATCACAGTCAAAGGATTAACCGGTATATTTTCCACATCTACCGTATTCTTATCCACAAAACTTATCGGCTGTGTACAAGTCTCACCATATACATTAGTTATATACGCGCGCACGTAAGAGCCCTGATATCCTTTATAGCAGAAACTCTTGCCTATACCCACCACCGTGCTTCTCGCGGATGATGCTGCAGAAGAAGTCTTATCTGTTGCATAAATCCAATGCACTAGTCCATTCGTTTCTATGGTGATGGTCTGTGCTTGCTCATCCACCTCTATGTTTGTGATACGCGGAGCTTTCGCCTCGCCACTACCCTTCGGCTCGTAGCAGAAGTAGCTAGCACCCTTGCGCATAGCCTGCTTCAAATCCTCGGTAGTCAAGTCAGTCATCAGCATCATATTGTAGTTACGGAAGAGTTGTTCGTTGTTGTGGGTATCGTCGCCTGAATAGCCATATACATTGCGCATAGGCATCGTGCGTTGCAAGATCTGATCCCACAGCACACGGTCATTAGCACGGCGATCGCCCTGGTTATACACCTCCAGTCCCACCAAAGATGGATAAGTCTTAAAGTTAGTGGCATGCCAACCTGGACCATTCTTTTGGGTTTCGCTATAGGTATTATCAATGCTCCAGTATTGTCCTGGGTGGTTGATGATTTGCATACCACCTAGCGCATAGGTGTAGGCATAGGACTCTTGCAGCGAGGCAAACTCCTGTCCTTGGCGACCGGTAAAGAAGTCATTGTGGTGGTTAAATTCTCCACCGGTACGCTCACTCCATGAATTGGTATTATCCTTACTGAGCTCATTGCCTGGTATAGCCAACATGCCCAAACTCTCTGGGTCTCGTGCGGGTACACCGCTCATATATTGTGGGAACAACTGCCATGGATAAGGATTATAGTCATGGTCAGTTAGCGCCAAGATCTTATATCCCGCAGCATGGTATTTATCCACCACATTAGCGGTTGTGAACTCGTCTATTGCGTCATTCGATTGAGTCGTATGGGTATGCAGATTGCTCTTATACTGATTGATGCTAGTCCAATCAATACCCTCATATGGGTTATCGTGAATCTGAGGTTCATAGTCCGTACCCTCTACTACCTTCACATATACCGCACGATGGGCTTTAGTGGTGGTACCATTCAGTTCTATGTCGAGATAGAAACCATAGATACCTAACTGAGGATTATTAATCACATAATACTCCTCGCCATTGCCACCTTTGCTGAGTGTGATAGCGGAAGAAGGCTGATTATTGTGATTCATACGGAAGTTGACATTATAACCATTCTTGTTGGCTATTTTCACACTCATCTTCACAGGTGTACCAGGATGAACGACTGCCGGTTCCACCTTGAAGTATTCCAAGTCGATATCTGAACTACCCCAAGCAGTCTCAGTTACAGTCAACTTATTGGTCAAATATGAATATACCACTTTTGCTTTCAGACAGTCATCCGACACGCTAGTGCTCACCAGCTCGCCCATATCGCTACCCGAGTTCACACTGCCATAGTGTACCGAGATGGTTTTGCTATCCGTTAGGCTCACCTCTGCGCTCAGTTCGTAGTTGCTACCCACGGTCATCGTCACGCCGTTGACCTTAAAATTAGTCGCCGAAGCCGCTGATTGTTCGTATGTACCATCGGCAAACACAGCCACACGTTGCCATGAGGTGGTAGAGCGAGTATTCTTAAATCCAATATCCTTAGGCGAAGCCATCAGCAGGTCGCCATCACACTGGCTGCCACTATTCAGGTTCCAGTAGTAAGAGTATTTCTTACCATCCACAGGAATCTCCTTGATTAGCAGTTGCGCAGCAACTGGTGTCTTACCATCCTTGTAAAACGAGCCTTTTTGTGTAGGCGTACCCTCGCAAGTTAAAGTGGTAGTGCCTTCACCTCTCATAAAGAACCAAGTCCTATCCGCATTGTTTGATGCTTGTGGCCCAGATTTCTTGGTCGTATAGCTACTATATACAGGTTCCTCACTCAACACATTCTTAAATGCCTTACCCCATGTGCGATCGTCGTGCGCACCATCAATCTCCCAATGAGAAACTAGATATCCCTTATTGTACAACCACAAACCATAATATTCTATTTCATCAGTTGTCCAATCAGTATCAGCAGAGGTTTGTACGAACGCAAAACGTGTGTCGGTTGGCGTAAGCCTCTCATTCTCGATGAAACCACGCATTTCATCTTTATTATACCAAAAGGCAGGTGAAAACATAGCGCATTTGCCAAATTCTTCAAAGTGTTTTATTGCTGCATAAAATGCAAACAATCCTGCCACATCTGCACCCATGATAGTGCAAGCCTCCTTGCCCGATCGTACGGCATATTTCTTTTCAAATGCAGGCTTGAAGTCATTTATAAAACCCCTGAGGAACTCGTCCGCCTTACCTGTACCCGTAAACTCCTCGTTCTCCCAAGGAGTAAACTCTGGCAATTGTGCATAGATCACAGCCACGATGCCTACCTCCGTGCCTTGTTTCTCCAGGTCGGCCACTATCTGAGCCACGCCCCAAGAGTCGGAGTATAGGATACGATCACCCATCTCGGTGTCTGAGCCCGCGTCGCGATAGCGTTGATGACGACCAAACATGTAGATGACAGGGTATTGCTTTGTCTTATCGTAGTTGCTTGGCAAAAGTATCTGCACAGGATATTGTTTGCCTGCTATAGTCCAGTTTTCGGTGATCCCCACATTCTCATATACGGCCGCCCATGAGGCTACCACATCGGGATTACCTATGGTTGTGCGGTTGGTTACCTCGCCGCCGGATGCAGTCTTCTCCACATACTTCCAATCTGGTCCACAGATATACTTATATCCCTCGGATGCACTCACATCAGCCGCATTGATACCAGCTACGGTTACGGTAAACTGATCTTTCTCCCCTACTCTAGTCATCGGTACAGCCGCTCCTGCAGACCACGAACTCAGTTGTGGCAATCCACCCACTACATAGCATTGTTTAGTACCCGCAGGCACATTCACTGTAAAAGTCACATCAGCCAGCAGGCCGTTTAAACAGCTAAATAATCCGACCAAAAGAACAAGTAAACCCTTTTTCATATGCATTTCTTCTTATGTGTTGCAAAGTTACAACAATTTTCTTGTTTACACAAAAAATCGCACCCAAAAGTGCGATTTTTTTATTCTTGCCTATAATTCTAAAGTTCATTTTGCGCATTACATCATTCCGCCCATGCCACCTGCAGGCATAGCTGGCATTGGGTGCTCCTCCTTGATATCGGTAATCACGCACTCGGTAGTGAGGAACATACCTGCGATGCTGGCTGCATTCTCGAGGGCTACGCGTGTAACCTTAGCAGGATCTACTACACCTGCCTCTTTGAGGTTCTCATATACATCCTTGCGCGCATTATAGCCGAAGTCGGCAGCGCCTTGACGCACTTTATCCACTACCACAGCACCTTCCTTGCCTGCATTTGCAACGATTTGGCGAAGTGGCTCTTCGATAGCGCGACGGATGATCTCGATACCTGTTTGCTCGTCCTCGTTCTCGCCTTTGAGACCCTCTAGAGCAGCTTGTGCACGGATATATGCCACGCCACCACCGGCTACGATACCTTCTTCTATTGCTGCACGGGTTGCGCTCAGGGCGTCGTCTACACGGTCTTTCTTCTCCTTCATCTCTACCTCAGAGGCAGCACCTACATTCAGTTGGGCTACACCGCCTGCTAGTTTAGCGAGGCGCTCTTGCAGTTTCTCCTTGTCGTAGGTAGATTTGGTGGCAACTATTTGTGCTTTGATTTGTCCTACGCGGGCAGCGATGGCCTCTTTGTCGCCTGCACCGTTCACGATGGTGGTGTTATCTTTGTTCACAGTGATACTCTCTGCTGTACCGAGCATATCGATCGTAGCAGTCTCCAGTTTGATACCTTTCTCTTCGCTGATCACAGTACCGCCGGTGAGGATAGCGATATCCTCTAGCATCTCTTTGCGACGATCGCCAAAGCCAGGAGCCTTCACGGCGCAGATCTTCAATTGTGCACGTAGGCGGTTAACTACCAAGGTAGTCAATGCCTCGCTATCCACATCCTCTGCGATCACCAATAATGGACGACCACTTTGTACGGCTGGTTCGAGTACAGGAAGGAGCTCTTTTAGGTTGCTGATCTTCTTGTCATACAAGAGGATATATGGGCGATCCATCTCTACCTCCATGGTCTCGGTGTTGGTTACGAAGTATGGGCTGATATAGCCACGGTCGAATTGCATACCTTGTACCACATCGATGGTGGTATCCATACCTTTGGCTTCGCCGATGGTGATGACACCATCTTTGCTGACCATACGCATCGCGTCAGCAATGAGTTTGCCAATGGTTGCGTCGTTGTTAGCAGAGATAGTAGCTACTTGCTCGATCTTATCGAAGTCGTTACCCACCTCTTCGCTTTGCTCCTTGATGTGAGCTACGATCGCGCTCACGGCTTTGTCCATACCGCGTTTGAGGTCCATAGGATTAGCACCTGCGGTTACATTCTTAAGACCAACACCCACAATAGCCTGTGTGAGTACAGTTGCGGTAGTGGTACCGTCACCTGCTTGGTCGCCAGTCTTACTAGCTACCTCTTTCACCAGTTGCGCACCGAGGTTCTCGGCTGCGTCAGCTAGTTCGATCTCCTTGGCTACACTAACACCATCTTTGGTGATGTGTGGAGCACCAAATTTCTTGTCTATAATCACATTACGACCTTTAGGGCCGAGGGTTACTTTTACTGCGTTAGCCAATTGGTCAACGCCACGTTTGAGGGCATCACGCGCCTCAATATTGTATGAAATATTTTTTGCCATTTTCTTTGTTCGTTTTACTCACGTTATTGGTTTCACTTTGTTTCACGTAAATGGTTCGCGTTGCTCACGTAAAGTGATTTCGTGTAAAGTGGTTCGCGTTGCTCACGTATTTACGTGCTCCGCACCATTTTACGTCGTCAGACCATTTTACACAGCTTAGCTGCCATCTACGCAATTTTGCTTATTTCAAAATTGCTAAGACATCGCTTTGTCGCATGATAAGGTATTTCTCGCCTTCGAACTCAAGTTCGGTGCCAGCATATTTACCATATAATACGGTGTCGCCTTCAGAAAGGAGCATTTTTTCGTCTTTGGTTCCCTCACCAGTAGCTACTACTTCGCCACGGAGTGGTTTCTCTTTAGCGCTATCAGGAATGATGATACCGCCGATTGTTTTCTCTTCTGCTGCCATTGGTTTTACCAACACACGGTCAGCTAATGGTTGAATCTTCATAATATATTTTTTATTCGTTAATAATCACATTTTGTGCGGCCGAGCCGCTTTACAACTCCGTTGCATAAGGTACAAACTCCGTGCCAAACAAAGAAAGTAGAAACAGTTCTAAAAGTTCTAAGGGTTTTAAAGGTTCAAGACTGCCATTTTGTCAGTTAAACGGCCAAAATTTTTTCTTATCTTTGACCAATCGCACACTATGTCCTAAACACCTATCATACGCACACACTTCAGCACCTTCCGAAAAGAAGTCTAGGAAATATGCGCCATCCTTGTCAAAAGGAGTAGCCGACCAATAGCTGCCAATCTCTGCTATATAATTCACATCCACCCCTCTGCGGAAGCCTGCTGCAGGAAGGAAGACGGCACCTGCCTTTTCTAGTACAGTCCATTGTTCAGTGGTAAATGTTTGCTGTTGTTCGTATGTTTCTGCCTCAAGTCCATCACAAAAACCCGGCTTAAAACTAACACTTCTAGGACAATTCCACTTGTCTGGTAGAAGAACCAAGCCATTCACTCCATTGACTTGAGCAACGCCTTTCAACGAATCAGCGTTCAGGCGCTCATTACATAGATAGTTCCACTCGTCCATAGTTAAGGTTCGCCATGTGTTAGATTGATCTTCAACAATGGGATTGGAGGCCCAATCTAAGAAATCACCTATATAATCGTTGCATGTTTCAGAAGTTGATACTCCAAATATTTTCAGCGTATCGCTACTCCATCCAAACAAATCTATCCATCCGTCGTATGAGGCTGACAGCGAACTATTAGTTTCGCCTATACAGTCCGTTTGGTTAGCGGCAAACTGCCAAATATTATTCTTAGGGTGATATTGCAGATTACCCTTTGCAAAAGTAATTTTCTGTTCTGGTCCTACAGAAAAGGCCAATCTGCCAGAGCAGCCTGTCATAACAAGCAGCCCACTGAGTATAACTATCTGAATTATTTTTCTCATCCCAAAGGCAGTTATCTACTAATCGTTTGCAAAGATACAACATTTTTTTCAATCTCACAAGTATTGTTTCTAAAAACGGGTATTGAGTAGCGGAAATATGATTGGTGTGCTGCGGTATGCCTTATGCGAAGTCGCTACTAGCGTTGTTGGTATCAAACAAAGAAAAAATAAGAACCCCTAAACTCCTAAACCCCTGAACCCCTGAAGAAAAACAGCGATGGTGTATAAAAACCATCGCTGTTTTAGATTGTATATGAGGAATCTAATTATTTTACACTGGTGTCCTCGCTAAAAGCATTCTCTCCAACAGATATCACAGTTTTAGGTAGTTTCACCGACTTGATTAGCGAGCAGTTGCTGAATGCATTGGTGCCGATATATAATAAGCTTTTTCTAGGCAATTTGACAGCAGTGAGACCTTCGCAGACTTCAAATGCAGCATCTGCAATCAGACGCGTACCCTCTGTGATATCATACTTCTCTAGCGGAGTATTCACATAAATCAAGCAGTCACCAATATACAACGCGCCTTCCACCCAATTAGCTTTATTGTCATATAGTGCTGTTCCCACAAAAGCATTCTTAGCGATATGATTCACGCTTGTAGGAATAGTCACAACAGCAATATTCTGCATACCTCTAAAGGCCTCTTCCTTGATCTCAGTCACACCCTCAGAAAACACCAATTCGGTCACTTCCTTACCAGCTATCATGAGCTTGCGTGGCAATTGAACACCTTTGTGGTAAATCAATTGGTTAATAGATGAATTGCAATACTCCTCAACACTATTAGCACTTATTGTAATGCTATTATAGTCCAAACCTTTGAAAGTATGCTCTGTAATTGTATTAACCGTACATGGGATGACTAACTCAGTTAGCTCCTTACCAGCAATCACCAGCTTACGAGGAAAGTCTATACCCTTGCTGTATAGCAATTCGTTAACCGTTGATTGGCAATACTCTTCGATGCTTTCGGCAGTAATAACGACAGATGTTAAATTAGAAGTAAACACAGCATCTCCGATACTCGTCACGCTGCTAGGGATAGTGATGGAGGTGAGGGATTCACAACCAGAGAAAGCCTTATCTCCAATACTCGTTACACTGCTAGGGATAGTAACAGAGGTGATAGATTCACAACCAGAGAAAGCATAATCTGCTATCGAACGAGTATTTTCTTTGACTATATATGAGCCTGATATTTTCTTTTTTGCTTTGATTAAGTAATTGTCTATGTAAAATACATTATTTTCCCAGTTAGATTCATCATCGTAGATTCCTGTTCCTTTGAACGCCCCATCTCCAATGCTCGTTACGCTGTTAGGGATAGTAACAGAGGTGAGGGACCAGCAATAAGAGAACGCCCCATCTCCAATGCTCGTTACGCTGTTGCCGATGGTCACAGAGGTGAGGGAGGAGCAATCATAGAAAGCCTTATCTCCAATGCTCGTTACACTGTTGCCGATGGTCACAGAGATGAGGGAGTCACAATAAGAGAAAGCCCTACTTCCAATGCTCGTTACACTGTTGGGGATGGTCACAGAGGTGAGGGAGGAGCAATCATAGAAAGCCTTATCTCCAATGCTCGTTACACTGTTGCCGATGGTCACAGAGATGAGGGAGTCACAATAAGAGAAAGCCCTACTTCCAA
>JAFYSK010000045.1 GCA_017559385.1 Paludibacteraceae bacterium
AAGAAAAGAAAAGAAAAAGCAGCATACTAACTTAGTATACTGCTAATATATGATTTGTTATTTGGAATCTCTAGATGAGTGGATACCTATACCTAGAACATCAGAAACGAGTCATGTAAATGATTATTTATTTTTAATAGTATCAAATCCTTGTCCAAATACACCGCTTACATTAGCTTGACTAACAAAAGCATTAGGATCAATGGACTTAATAATTTGGAATATAAGATGACTCTCATGTTTACGTGCAAGAACAGTGACCACTCGAATAGTTTGTTGGCTATACCACCCTATTCCATCAAGTACAGTAACACCACGATGTACTGTTTGATTGATAGCTGTAGCTATCTCTGCATATTTGGTCGAGAATATAAAGAATTGTACTGACTGACGCATACGAGCCATAACCCAATCAAGAGCTACGGTATAACTAACCGTCATACAAAGACCATAGAGAATACGCTTGATCTTGAAATCTACCACATCCATACCTGCCACATATAGTTGTTCTGGTATAGGAAGGAAATAACTACTAGCAATAATGATTGCATCACAGATGATCATGACTTTTCCCAATGAGACATCTTTATAGTTATGTATAATCATAGCTACTATATCTGTACCACCAGAAGAGCCATTGTAAAGCATAACTATACCCAAACTGATTCCAAACACGAAGCCCCCAATGATACATGCGGATACTGGATCTTCAATGAGTGGTGTAACACGCATAGGAATGATGCGATACCAAAATGCTAGAGCTATTACACCAACTAAAGTACGAATACAGAAACGCCATCCTACGGTAAGTCCCGCTATTAAAAGCAAGATAATATTGATGGTTAAAGAGCTAATCCAAAGCGGAATAGATCCTCCATATTCTGGAAATAGATCAATAAAAAGTCCCTGTGTAGCGTAATATATGATAGAACAAATACCCGTGAGTCCAGCTCCTACAACATTCTGTGGTACGAAGATCCAATTGACCATCAAAGCAAACGGGAACAACGCGAGGATAATCATTAAATACTCGCGTACGGTTCGTTGTAGTGGATTCTTTTGCAAAAGGGGTTCCATTATTGGTATATGGTATTATGGGTTTAAAGTAAGTAGCTTTATGCTTTTTCTCTGATAGATTCAAAACCTTGTCCGAATACGCCACGCACTTGACTTTGGCTAACAAAAGCATTAGGGTCAATAGCGTTTACAAGACGGAAGATAGTGGCTGATTCATGCTGACGAGCAATGGTAGTTACCACCTTCATAGGTTCTTTAGAATATCCTCCTTGTGCATCCATGAGCGTGACACCACGAGGAACTTGCGTCATGATAGCTTCTGCTATCTCTTCATACTTAGTAGAAAATATAAAGAATTGTACGGATTGTCGTGTACGATTGAGAACCCAATCTACAGCAGTACCTGCCATGAAGGTGTAACATAAACCAAAGAGAATCTTCTCTAGGCCTTTACCAAAAGGAAGAGCCTTGATTTCAGGCAAGAAGTAAGCACATAGAATAATGACTATATCACAAGCCATGAGTACTCGTCCCATAGGCAAATGCTTATATTTATTGACAATCATTGCCACAATATCTACTCCACCCGTGCTACCATTATTAAGGAACACAATGCCCAAGAAAGAGCCCATGAATAGACCACCTAAGATCACAGCCATAAATGGATCAGAAATAACAGGTTCTGCAGGTATCTCTATGACTTTCAGCCATATCGTATACCAAAGCACCCCCCATAGTGTACGAACACAATAGCGCCATCCTACAGTAAAGAAAGCAGCTATCAGCAGTGCAAGGTTGCACACAAAGGAACTCAACCAAATAGGGATGAATGTGTCTGTAGCAAAATAGAGAATCTCACAAAGACCAGTCAAACCACCACCTACAATAGTATGTGGGACCAAAATCCAGTTAACGGCAATTGCGTATGGAATAGTACACAAAATAATCATGATATATTCCTTGATCGCAATCAGCGGTTTCATTCGTTGATAGGATTTGAGTTGTTCTTTGATAGTATATTTCAATTTAACCATAAAAAAATCTTTAAATTCAAACCTTTTTTTAGTGTTTATGTTTTATTTTTCTAGTCTTGCAACAAGGTTGCGGTCGCCCCAGCCGTTGTCCACACGGCAAACAGGGAGCCAGAACTTGTTTTCTCGTACCCAAGCAGCTGGATAAGCTGCTTTCTCACGAGTATATGGATGGTTCCATTCGTCTGCAACTACCTCATACTCAGCGTGTGGCGAGTTTACAAGCACATTTTCTTTGGCATCGACCTTACCTGTTTCTACTTCAGCAATCTCCTTACGAATAGTTAGTAGCGCATCGATAAATTTATCAACCTCGCAGAGCGATTCACTCTCTGTAGGCTCAATCATAAGGGTACCGTGCACAGGGAAAGAGAGAGTTGGTGCGTGATAACCAAAGTCCATCAATCGTTTCGCAATATCCGACTCGGTGATACCTATTGCATGGAACTGACGGCAGTCAAGAATGAGTTCGTGACCTACTCTACCAGTAACACCTGTATAAACGATGCCGTATGCATCTTTTAGTTTAGCTGCCATATAGTTGGCAGAGAGGATAGCTGCTGCTGTGGACTCACGCAATCCCTCTTCACCCATCATGCGGATGTAGCCGTAAGAGATGAGCGCCATGTTAGCATTGCCATAGAGAGCACTAGATACACGATTAAGATCCGCAGTTGGGAGAGCAGGTACAAGATGCTCAGCACAGCAGATAGCACCTACACCTGGTCCACCACCGCCGTGAGGGCTAGCAAAGGACTTGTGCAAGTTGAGGTGGCATACATCAGCACCGATGATACCAGGGTTGGTATAACCAATCTGTGCGTTCATGTTCGCGCCATCCATATATACTTGTCCACCGCAGTCGTGTACGATTTGGCACATCTCTCGAATAGCCATCTCGAAGATACCATGGGTAGATGGATATGTGATCATACATCCAGCAAGGTTATCCTTATGTTGCTCAGCTTTCTCACGCCAGTCTGCAAGGTCGGTATTACCGTTCTCGTCGCATTTTACTACTACAGGAATCATACCTGCTTGCGCACAAGAAGCAGGGTTAGTGCCGTGAGCAGAAGCAGGGATAAGGAGGATATTGCGATGATCTTGACCTTGTTGGTGCAGATACTCACGGATTGTCACGAGACCTGCATACTCGCCAGCAGCACCTGAAGTAGGTTGGAGGTTGCATGCCGCAAAGCCGGTGATAGTAGCTAATTGTTGCTCGAGTTCCTCTAGTACCTCTTGATAACCAGATACTTGATCTACTGGAGCCAATGGGTGAACGCCCATGAATCCTGGATAAGAAACAGGGATCATAGCAGCAGCAGGATTGAGTTTCATTGTGCATGAACCAAGAGGAATCATGCTATGTGTGAGTGATATATCCTTGCGCTCCAAGCGTTTGAGATAACGCATCATTTCGGTCTCGGTATGATAGCGAACGAAGACATCTTCTTGTAAGTAGTCCACTTCGCGTACATGCTCCTCGGAGATTGCCCATAGGTCATTGAATGCCTCATCGCCATCTTCGTATTGAGCGAGGTTGTCACTAGCAGCCGCAAAGAGGTCAATGATATCGTTCATGTCATCTACGGTGACGGTCTCATCAAGTGAGAGCCCTACCCAACCCTCTGCGTCGTAGTAGAGGTTGATGCCGCGCTCTTCTGCCTCTTGACGAATACACTCAATGGTAGTTGCTCCAGGATAGATCTTGAGTGTATCAAAGAATTCGGTATTCTCTTGCTCATAGCCATATGCCTGAAGCATCTCACTGAGATAAACGGCTTTGCCGTGTATTCCCTCAGCAATCTCACGAATACCTTCTGCACCGTGATACACGCCGTACATACCTACCATGATAGCAGATAGTGCTTCGGCTGTACAGATATTGGATGTGGCTTTCTCGCGTTTGATATGTTGCTCACGTGTTTGGAGTGCAAGACGGAAAGCAGGTTTGTCGTGTGCATCTTTGCTGAGACCGATGATACGACCTGGCATATCGCGTTTATATTCTTCGCGTGTGGCCATGTAGCCAGCAGTAGGACCGCCATAGCCAAGAGGCAAGCCCATGCGTTGGGCTGTACCGCACATAATATCTGCGTTAAGTGGCTTGAGAAGTGCCAAAGCCATGAGGTCAGCGATAACTGTTACTTTCATGCCTGCAGCATGGCAGTCGTCAATAAAAGTGGTATAGTCTTCGATGGCACCTTCGGCATTAGGCCATTGTACGATAGCGCCGAAGAAAGGGCCATTGGCTGCAAGCCAATCTGGAGTGACTTGTGCATAATCTACCATCACGAGGTCGATGTCTTGTCCTTTCGCGCGCGTGCGCATAACATATAAGGTGTTCTCAAAAATCTTTTTGTCCACCAAGACCTTCTTCACCCCTGCTTTGACCATATCACGGCTACGCAAGTTGCGCATCATAGTCACTGCTTCGGCAGCAGCCGTAGCTTCGTCGAGAAGTGAGCAGTTAGCGAGTGGCAGACCTGTGAGGTCGCTAATCATGGTTTGATAGACAAATAGCGCCTCTAGACGACCTTGACTAATCTCAGCTTGGTATGGAGTGTATGAGGTGTACCAAACAGGGTTCTCTAATATATTGCGTTGAATAACTGCAGGGGTGATACTTCCATACCATCCACGACCGATATACGAGCGATAGAGTTGGTTCTTCGCTGCCATTTGGTGCATGGTAGAGAGGTGTTCTTGTTCGGTGAGTGGCTCATCGAGATCAAGCGGCTCCTTCATGAGGATATCTGCTGGCATGGTTTGTGCGATGAGTTCATCCACGCTTTTCACTCCGATTACTTCCAACATCTGCTGTTGGTCTTGCTCTGTCAGACCAATATGTCTGCTCTTCAAGTAGTTAGTTTTCACAATATATTGTATTTAGAGTTAATACACATTTTAGGGCACAAAGTTACTAATTTTTTTGAATATACACAATAGGATAGTAAAAAATACTCTTTTTTTTGCACATATACATTTTTTTTCGTACCTTTGCAGTCGCAAACCTGCGCCGAGGGATGTCTGTACATCAGCGGCGAGGGGAGCAGACATATGAAAGGCGTTTATTAGCGCTTTGTTCTGACTTGTAGAAACTTCGCAACTTTCAATAGGTATTCGGAACTGAGCAACGGTAGATGTCCTACGGGATATAAGATGATCCCTCTTGTGCCAATTTGGTACGTCATTTGCGTATATGCATATGCGCACACGCGTACCTTAACTATGATATAGCACGAGAGTATATTTTATATTCGGCGTGGGCTTCGCGTTGTCGTTTCAATACCTAGGGCAATGCAAAGGCCTCTACAAGTGAAACGGCAATAGTGCAAGTTTCACGCTTTTTTTATGTCCTAAGGAATAAACTATAACAGGACATAAACGATGATTCCTAAAATAATTCATTATTGTTGGTTTGGAGGTAATCCGATTCCCAAAGATCTTATTTCTTACATGCAAACATGGAAAGAAATAATGCCAGATTGGAAGATCATAGAGTGGAATGAAGGCAATTTTGATATTAGTCAATCACCACTCTATGTACAAGAAGCATATCACGCCAGAAAGTTTGCTTTCGTAAGTGATTATGTTCGTTTATGGGTATTAGAACAATATGGTGGAGTATATTTTGACACGGACATTGAAGTTCTCAAACCATTTGATTCTCTGCTAGATAACAAAGCATTCATCGGTTTAGAAGAATCACTTGCTCACCTTCCAGGAACATGCGTAATGGGCTGCGAAGCGCACTGTAATTGGGTAAAAGACATGCTTTCTCTGTATAGTGATATTTCGTTTACCAAAGCTGATGGCACATGGGATTTAACAACAAACGTGCAACGAATGGGAAAAAAACTTATAGAAAATGGATTTGTTCCATCTAGAGTAGAACAATACGTATCTCATTATGAATTAAGAGTTTATACTCATGATTATTTCTCGCCTATAACTTCTACACGAGTTATGCGCAAATCAAAAAACACCTATTGCATTCATCATTTTGCTGGAAGCTGGACAAATAAGAAGCGCCACAAAATACAAAATACTCTGATTTACAGAGAATTGATAAAAATAGAGTGCAGAACAGTGTTCTACACTCTAT
This sequence comes from Paludibacteraceae bacterium, assembly GCA_017559385.1. GTDB lineage: Bacteria > Bacteroidota > Bacteroidia > Bacteroidales > Paludibacteraceae > Colicola. The sequence continues at coordinate 6,160 of JAFYSK010000045.1, forward strand.
CGGATATTTATTCGGTTTGGGATTCTTCGCTTGGCGCATCAAGTACCTCTGCCGTTTCGCCTTCTGGAGTGCTACGCATGACTACAGGTTTGAAGCGTTTTTGACGCATTTGCCAACGTTCACGAGCGTATTGCTGCATGTCGGTCACGACATCCATCTCGTCGATAATCTCCAAGCCGAAGATCGTCTCAATCACATCCTCGAAGGTGATGATACCTTGCAAGCAACCATACTCGTCAATCACGACACCAATCTGCGATTTCTCCTTGAGCATAGCATCGAAGATATCGCTGACGTTCATCTCCTCGTTGAAATAGAGAAGAGAGCGTTTGATCTCGCCAAGGGTCTTTTGGAACTGATCCTCAGTGAGTTCCTCCAATGCATCGCCACGGAGGACATAGCCCGTGATGAACTCTGGCGAGTCGGCATAGACAGGTATACGAGAGAAATGGTCGTAGGCGTCGCTGTCGTAATATTCGCGCAAGGTCATCTTCTCCGAAGCAATAGCTGCTACTACACGTGGGGTCATTATCTCATAGGCCTTGACCTCGTTGAGACGCATGACATTGCGGATGATCTTGTTCTCGTCTTCCTCAATCACGCCCTCTTCTTCGCCGACATTCGCCATGGCGATCACCTCCTCACGGCTGACAGCCGCTTCGTCGGGTTCTGGGAAAAGGCGGGTGATATATTCAATGATTTTCACGATTGGGAAGAGCACCCAAACTAGCACACTGATCACAGAAGCCGCAAAGCCCATGAGGTGTTTCCAGTAGGTAGTACCAATGGTTTTCGGAATAATCTCTGAGAAGACCAATATCAGCACAGTCATGACGCCACTCGCAACGCCAAACCATGCACTACCGAAAATGAGGGTCGCTTGCAGACCCACGCCAGAAGCACCAACGGTGTTGGCAATGGTGTTGAGCGACAGGATAGCAGCCAGCGGACGCTCGGTGTCGGTCTTGAACTTCTTCATCACCTTGGCTAGTTTGAATCCCTCTTCTTCACGAAGATTGATATAGGACAAGGTGGTGGACATCAACACAGACTCCAGCAGACTACAGAGAAACGATACGCCTAAGGCGAGAAATAGATATACTAATAATAAAGGTACGGACCCTTCTGATTCCATAAATATAACTTTAAATATCTCCTTGCCCTAGCGGGCAGAAATCTTATAAATCTTTTATTCTCAGATTCAGATTTTATTGCCACCGCTCCTTGTATCGGGAACATCCGATACAAGACCGCTGAATCTTAAGTAAATGTAGCAATGGAGCAATGAATATAATTATTTGTTATTCATACGATTAAGGAAGCACTCAATCGTGTTGCGCATGAGCATGGTGATGGTCATTGGCCCTACTCCACCCGGTACAGGTGTGATCGCTCCAGCCACTGGCAATACAGCTTCGTAATCCACATCACCCACGAGGCGGCCATCTTCGGTGCGGTTGATACCCACATCAATCACAGCTGCACCTGGTTTGACGAACTCGGCAGTCACCATCTTCGCACGACCAACTGCAGCTACGAGGATATCTGCTTCGCGGCAAACAGCAGCCAAATCTTTGGTGCGGCTATGGGCAATAGTCACAGTAGCATTGCGGTCAAGCAGGAGTTTAGCAACTGGTTTGCCCACGATATTGCTTCGACCGATGACAACGGCTTTCTTGCCTGCCATCTCTACGCCTGCTTGGTCAAGGAGTTCGATGATACCCTTTGGGGTACATGGCAGGATGCAGTGTTGGTTGAGCCAAAGGCGTGCTACATTCTCTGGGTGGAAACCATCCACGTCTTTCTCAGCAGAGATAGCAGCGATGACTTTGTCCTCAGAGATATGTTTTGGCAAAGGCAATTGCACGAGAATACCATCCACGAGTGGATCGTTGTTGAGTTTGTTGATCTCAGCGAGGAGTGTTGCTTCGCTCACATCTTCTGGGAGTTCCACGAGGTGGCCATCGAAGCCACAGTACTCGGTTGCTTTGATTTTGCCGCGCACATACGAGCGGCTGGCTGGGTTGTCACCTACAATGATGACCATTAGGCAAGGGCGGCGACCATATTGCTCCGCCAATGCATCTACTTCGATTTTCATCGCATCCTTGAGGGATTGCGAGATTTGTTTACCGTCGATTATCATATGTTTAGTTCAAAATTGTTCAATATGGTTCAAATTTGTTCAATGTTGTTCAAAATGGTTCAATGTTGAACGAGGTTGAACGCGAAGCGCTGAACAGCGACTTCAGTCGCGTTGAACAATGTTATAGTACCCAATGAGCGATGTCTTTGCGGAAGAAGAGGTTGTCGCAATGGATTTTCTCGATCTCCTTATATACTTTGGCTTGTGCCTCGGCGATGTCTTTACCAGTAGCTATGCACATCATCACGCGACCGCCATTAGTCTTGAGCACGCCGTTGTCGTTCTTCGTTCCCATGTGGAAGACAGGACCATCGAATAGCTCAACTCCTTCGATAACAGCGCCTTTCGCATAGTCGCCAGGGTAACCTTTAGAGGCTAGTACTATACCAATGGTGGCTTCGTTCTTCCATAAGAGTTGAGAGTTGAGAGTAGAGAGTTGAGAGGTAGCAATGCCGTAGAACACATCGTAGGCATCAGATTCGAGAAGTGGCAATACGACCTCGGTCTCTGGGTCGCCAAAGCGAGCATTGAACTCAATGACCTTAATGCCATTAGCTGTCTTCATGAGGCCTCCATAGAGAACGCCGGTTAAAGGCAATCCCTCTGCGCACATGCCTTTAGCAACCGCTTCAAGGACATATTTGCGAGCAAACGCCTCATCTTTTTCGGTCACGAAAGGTAGCGGAGTGTAGGCACCCATACCACCGGTGTTAGGACCTTCGTCATTGTCGTACGCACGCTTATGGTCTTGTGATAGAGGCATTGGATAGACATTCTCGCCGTTGACAAAGCACATAAAGGAGAATTCTGGACCTTCGAGATAATCCTCGATTACTACCTTACCTTTACCAAATGCCTCGTTACAGAGCATATCTTGTAGCGCAGCATCAGCCTCTTCAATGGTGGTAGCGATTACTACACCTTTGCCTGCTGCTAAACCATCGTACTTAAGTACGGTAGGCAATGTGCCGGCTTTGACATAGTCGAGAGCTTCGTTATAGTCGCTGAAAGACTGATAACCTGCAGTAGGCACATTGTATTTATCCATAATAATCTTGGCAAACTCCTTGCTAGATTCAATTTGTGTAGCTGCTTTGGTGTGACCGAAGATAGGCATACCCTCTGCACGGAAAGCATCTACTACACCAGCAGCAAGAGCTGCTTCTGGTCCTACAACAGTGAGATCCACTTCAGTCTCTTTGGCAAAGAGGAGCAAGCCCTCTACATCAGTATCTTTGATGGCTACGCACTCAGCCAATTGCGCGATACCTGCATTACCTGGAGCGCAGTATATTTTTTCTACTTGTGGACTGCGTGAAAGGGCATACACAATAGCATGCTCACGTCCGCCTCCACCTATAACTAGTACTTTTTTCATTTATAAATTGAATGTATATTTTTATGCATATTAAATCGGGTGCAAAGTTACAAAAATTCTTGCACATACGCAAGCGCGTGTGAGAAATAATATAAAAAACAGAGAGATTCCGAAAAATCTCTCTGCTTTTATTGCTTTCGCCTATTCGCCTTATAGCCTTATCGCCTATAGGCGAAGCCGTCCCATATCTTACTTCACTTGTGCACCAATAGCATTGTAGGCTTTTCCATCACGGATGATAACAAGTTGACCATCAATAATTTGTTTCTTTAGGCCTGCTACATTTACATCAATATTCTCTACGCTAGAAGCTGCAGTGTCATATACGATATGAACTGGGATATTGCATGAGTTAAGCGCATTGATCTCAAAGCTTAGTTTACCATCTACGTTCTTAGTAACTTCCACAGTACCAGTTTGGAAGAAGTAGTATGGTTCAACTAACCAACCGTCCACATAGTGTGCATAGTATGATGGAATCACACTACCATCCCACTCCATACCAGTACTTGCAAGTACAGTACCGTCCATCCATGTGCTATTGATCTCGTATGTACCTACAGGGATAACAGTCTTAGCATCTGGTTCATATAACACAAAATACAAAGCAGTAATATCGCCCTCTACCTCGTCTTTGATCTGCAAAGACACCAAACCGTAATCTTCGATATAATCATTGATAATCAACTCAGCATCAACACCATACACACGATCAACTGCACCTTCCTCAGAGTCGAACTCAATATGTGGTTCTACGTACTTAGAAGTCAAGGTAACATCGTATTGAATAGCATCTTCGCAAACTACAGAAGCAGTCATCAGGATATTGTCTTCCTCGTCAAGAGTAACGGTGACTTGACCCTTTTGAATATAGTACAGGTCGTAAGATTCCGTTGTCTCATTGAACTTGCCCACAAAACTATTACTTGCGTCAAAGTCATATTGACCCTCGCCAAACTTACCGAACATACCATCATTAATGAAAGTACCAGGAACATCCTCTTTGGTCGATGCAGGCACAGTTACTACGAATAGCGTTTGCATGTCATCGGTATAACCTACAAGGTTATATACTTGGTTGTATTCATAATCAACGATGCACTCAGCGTCCTTGATGTCTAAAGTAACAGTCGCTGTTGGAGTTGGAGCCACATACCAAAGACGAACTTGATAAAGGACACTCTCGAAAGTCAGATAGTCTGCTTCAATCTTGGTAGTGTCGCCTACTTGGTATAGTTTACCGTCGTTGATCTCAGCCACAGAGATTGGTGTGCCATCTTTAGCCTCAAGGTAACTGAAACCATCGATCACTGATTCGCCATCAAACTCACCACCAAGCTCAATGCCTGCTACGTTGATAGAAGCACGATATTTATCGTTCTCGTTGTAAATTTGAATATCGTTGTCCAAATTAGGATAGTATTTTGCTTGAGCTGAATTTTCAAAAGAAACTACTATAGTGTCTTTTGCCTCAGGCACAAACCAACGTAAGTGCAGGTTATACACCTTATTATTACTACCAAGCATAGTAGCTTCAATAGCCCAATTATTGTCATCATCAAGAGAAACAGTCACTTCTGCATTGAGACTAGTGATAGTATTCCAGTTGGCATCATCGAGGAAGATAGAAGCCTCGTAGGTTCCCTCTTCAGCTAATTCTGCATGCCATCCACCGCGAATAGAATACTCAGGTGTGTTCGCATAGAAATCCACCATGCCATACCACAATGCAAAAGAATCATCTACTGTCAAGTCATAGGCTGTCAATTCGACTGTATCGGTTGGTTCAGGTAATGGAGAAGCTAAAATAAAGTGATAATCAACAGTATCGGTAGCCAACATATTAATCTCAGTCACATACGCCAACGCGCCAGTCTCTGTGTGAGAAGCAAGATTGACAATAGCTTTGAAACTAATAGGAGTTACAGTAGCACCCTTGTGAGTGATGTTTGAGTTCGCCCAATCAATTGCTCCCTTGTTGTAGATACCGATATACTCATAGTTTCTAACCACGAGTTTGAGATCAAGATCAGCATTCTTACCCTCAAGGGTGAAGGTCATTGCATCTTGAGTCATAGTAGCATTATCGATGTAAATAT
>JAFYSK010000046.1 GCA_017559385.1 Paludibacteraceae bacterium
AGCACAACAGGCAAATCAAAAACAGACCAACACAAGCAACACATCAGTCAAGCAATGCGCAAATATTGGTCACAGATACCCCATAAACCTACCGACTTGAGCATGGATGAATTTTTGGGCAACTAAACCACTTAACAAGGTTAAGTTTTCGGTTTTTCAAGGAGGACAAATGGAAAAAATAAGAAGGTAGAAATATTGAAAAAAGTGATAAAATTAGATAAGATAAAAATAGTAGTAAATGAAAAATATATAACCAATATCAATGAAGATGTATTTATAACAATCATTAAAAATGGTCAGATAGTAGAATATAGATACGAGCAACAATATCCCTATCTTCTATACATTGAAAAAGACTTGATTGAGCATGAATTAGTTATAGAGTTTACGGGTAAGATACTACAAGAACAATATCCATTATTGATAAGTCAAGACACGATACACCAGTGTTTAGATAATATCAATAGACTTGGTATTTGTCATATAGAAGTTTCAAGCATAATTACCGCAGCACAAGTGGTAAAAGCAGATGTCACACAAGATATATGCTGCGGTAGTTATGAGCAACTGATAGGTTCGTTAAGAACATCCATAAAAAACCATAACAAATACTTGTCAAGGGTAGTAAATGGAACATTTGTTATAGAGAAGAACGTGGCTACCAGAAATTATAAAGTACGTATGACCATATATAACAAAGCCAATGAAATGCGCATTAAAGCAAATCAAGACTTTTTGACCCTGTTACCAAACACAGAAGAAGTAACCGAATATTTCAAGGACAAAGTAAGGTTTGAATTGAACTTAAATTCCAAGGATCAGATACGAAAACAACTCAGTATTAATAACACAATGTTATATGATGTATTACATAGTGATATAAACCCAATTGTAAATTTTATGGATAAAGTATTTGAAGATGAGCCAGCACCTCAAGGTTTGAAGTTACGTGACTTGGAGAGGTTAGCATTATTAAAGAAGGTAGGCATGGACATGCACAAACTTGAAATGATAGTGCGCCAGCACTCCTCTCCTAAATCTCACATATCCCAACTTATGTTACCATATAGAAACTTACTAAAGACTATTGAGTACCAAGATACAAACTATTTACAAACAATACGAACGCTACTACTTGAGAAATAGTTATTGTATCAATATAAATATGATACTTTTTAATCTTTCAACAAGTAAGAAATAAGCATTACAAATGTGTGAATATAACCTAAAAGATTGTTTTCACACATTATTATTCCCAAGGAATATCATATACGGTTTTCTTATATTCTTTTTCTAATTCTTCAATAGAATTAAAGCGTATAAGTTCGTTACCAATATAAGCAATGCCATCTACTCTCCTGCTTTCACGAAATAGATTCGCAACAGGGACTTCCAGTGCATCAGCAATTTTAATGATAGTATCAAGTTGAGGGTTACCATGTAGGGCGCGAGCCAGACTCGCAGGTTTAATACCAATTTTCTTTGACAACTCAGCTTTGCTCATGTCTCGTTCTTCACAATAGAATTTGACGTTACGTGCGAAATCATGTATAGTCATAATATCAAAATTTTCGCAAAGGTAATCAAAATAAATCAAACCAACAAGAAAAATTTGAATAAATTCTAATAAAATCACATTTTATTCACTTAAGTTCTAATTTTATTGCTTAAAAATTTGCATATATAATTAACTTTTAGTATCTTTGCAGCGTTTTTAATTTACACTATACGTTAATTGATGAATCAAAATGAAGAAGGTTTGTATCTATGCAAGGGTTAGCACCCAAGGACAAGACTATCAACGTCAGCTAAATGAATTACGTGAATATGCAAGTCGCATGAACTACGAGGTGGTAAGAGAGTTTAGCGAGAAAATTAGCGGTGCAAAATCGGTTGCAGAGCGCCAAGCATTGACAGAGCTATTAGATTATGCTGCGGCTAATCGAATAGACAAAGTGTTGGTTTATGAGTGCAGTCGTATTAGTCGTAGAGCGATTGATTTCTTGCAAGTGATAGAACAACTTACACAGATGAAAGTGAGCGTGTATATCCTTCAAAATGGGTTAGAGACGCTTATGGCTGATGGTTCTGTGAACCCGATAGCCCAATTGGTTCTTGGTATAATTGGTCAGTTCAATTCGATGGAGCGAAGTCTAATTCGTAGTCGCATGTCCAGTGGTTACCAACATTTCCGCAGCAATGGTGGCAAAGTGGGCAGAAAAGAAGGTTACAAGAAATCAGAGGAGCAGATGCGCCAGCAGTACAACAAGGAACTATCATTACTCAAAAAGGGGTTGTCGCTGCGGAATATTCAAGCAATCACAGGTACAAGTATCAATACGTTACGAAAGTTGAAGTTGCTTATCTCTTGACATTTTAATAATTTTCGTATATTTGTTATAAAGCAATTATTTTATGTAACAGATATACGAAAATTTATTTATAAGCATTAGTCTGCTTTGGCGACAATAAAAGTCTTTCAAATAAGTACGAAAGAGCCTAAAAGACGAATAAGCGGTATCGAATACCGCACCCGTGAGGGGAAAATTTCCGTAAAGGATGTTAGATATAAAAAAGTACAAAGAAGATTTTGATAAGTTAGGTATATATGACGAACAAGAACAATTAGAAATACTAAACTCATTATTGCAACTCGCAATTATAACACAAAATAACTACAACAACATATATCAAGATAGTGATGACAAAGCCAATAGTACCATACAACAAGTTAAATAAGAGAGTAGCAGCACTATGGACACGTGTATCAAGTCAAGACCAATTCAATAAGAACTGCTCATTAGACACGCAACGAGAAACATGCGAGAGATATGCCCAAGCACACAACATAACAATTAAAAAGCATTTCGGTGCAACCTTTGAGAGTGCCAAAAGTGAGGGCAAACTCTATCAACAAATGATAAGCGAGGTAGCCAAAGATAATGAGATAAACGTAATTCTTGTTTATTCATTCGATAGATTTAGTCGTGCAGGCGATGAAGCCATTGTTACCAAAGCATTTCTTAAATCGAAAGGGATATACGTAGTATCTGCTACACAAGCCACCGATCCAGACACTGCAGCGGGCGAGTTAATGGAAAATTTGCTATTCCTATTCAATAAGTTTGAAAACCAAATGCGCAGAGATAAAACCTATGGCGGAACGATTGCAAGCCTTCAGCGTGGGGATTATTGTTTGCAATGTCCACTTGGTTATAGCCGCCACAAAGAGGGCAAGAAGTTAATAATGGAAATCAATGATGAGGGGCGTATTTTACGTAATGCTTGGGTATGGAGAGCACAAGGGATGAGTGAAATAGATATATGTGACAAACTCAATGCTATGGGCTTAAACGTAAAATATAAACGCCTAAACCAAATACTGAAAATGCCAATCTATTGTGGGTATATTGTACATGAGAAGCTAGAGGGTGGTCGGGTTAAAGGAAACTTTGAGCCATTGATAGATGAGGAAACTTTCAATATAGCAAATGGATTAGCTAACGTTGGATATGTAAAGCATCAAGTTAATGAGTTATATCCATTATGTGGACATGTGAGATGCGCAGATTGTGGCACTAAACTAAGTGGCTATGAAGCAAAGCAAAGACATATACACTACTACAAATGTAGCACCAAGCATTGTAAGAACAATAAAAGTCTCAAGATTATGCACATGCTATATGCGGAGTTCCTCAAAGAATTTCAACTTAAACCCGAATTAGTCCCATTGTTTCAAAAAGTCATAAGGTTGGAATTAGGACATTTTAATGAAGAACAAGATAACGAGGTAAAAACTATCAAAGCAAATAAAACTGAAATAGAAAATAAGATAAAAAAAGTGCAAGTTAGATTAGGGTTAGGAGAAATCAGCAAAGAAATATACGATACTACAATAGGAGCATTACAAACAGAACTATATAAAATCAACACTCAACTGAATAGTTATTCTAAAAAGTTGTCGAACATTGATAAAATAGCAAATAGCATCTCTACAACCTCCTGTAAATTAGTTAGTTTGTGGAATAATGGCAATTATCAAGACAAAGTACAACTGCAAAAATTAGTCTTTCCTGAAGGTGTTTTGTGGGATAAAGTTAATGAGAGTTTTCGAACATTGAAAATAAATAGGGTGTTTGATGTAATCCACTCATTAACTGATGATTATAATGATAAAAAAGAAAGAAGCGATAATGAAATTTCTCCATTATCGCATCTTGTCGGGATGGCGAGATTCGAACTCACGACCTCCTGCTCCCAAAGCAGGCATTCTAACCGGGCTGAACTACATCCCGCACACTTCCTTTTCGAAAGCGAGTGCAAAGGTACTGCTTTTTTTTGATATGACCAAATATTTTCCAAAAAAAATGCAAAAAAAATGTAATTTGTGTTGTTTTTCTTTCATATTCCGTTTTTTTTTAGTAATTTTGCAAAGATTTTGCGTGTTTTGCGCAGATGGAGTAGAAATATTATAATTATTAACCCAAAATATAATTTTTGATGGATAAGAATACTTGGATTGGCTTTGGCTTGATAGCCGCAGTGATCATTGGATTTTCAATTTTTAATAAGCCTTCAAAGGAGGAATTAGCCGAACGTCAGCGTGTGCAGGATTCTATAAATATTGCTATTCAGCAAGAGCAAAAGGCTAAAGAGATTTCTGAAGCTATTGCTAAACAAATGTTGGTGGAGAAAGAAGATACTTTATCTCAAGAAGAACAAAGCATTCAACTAGCAGCTTTGTATGGTGCGTTTGCACCAGCAGCACGAGGCGCCGAAGGTGTCGTAACCCTAGAGAATGACTTGGTTCGTATTGGTGTTAATCGTTTGGGAGGTTATATATCGAAGGCAGAGCTTAAAAATTACAAAGCTTATGGCGATTCGGTTAATCCACTATGTTTGTTTCAAACTAGATACGAAATTGATGGACTAGATACTACAGTAGTCAATGAGCAAGAGCTAAACTTTATTTTCAATACGAATAATAACCTCGTTCTAGCTACTAAGCACTTGTATTTTGAACCAATTGCTCAAAACAAGGATTCACTGTCATCTACTCTGGTTATGCGTCTGTATACTACTATTGAAAATAGTTATATAGATTTTGTATATACTTTGCCAGCAGATGATTATATGGTATCTATGAGTGTTAAGCCTCATAACATGCACCTTGTCTTGGCTCAAAATATGACATCTTTGATGATGCAATGGGATCAAAAAATCCCTCAACAGGAGAAGGGCCGCAAGTTTGAGGAGAAATACGCGCAACTACAATATATGTTTGTAGATGGTGAAATGGAAAAACTCAAGGAACTCAAGGCGGATAGCAAGAATGAGACGTCACGTATCAAGTGGATTGCGCACAAAGATCAATTCTTCTCTACTGTAATGATTGCAAAGGATGCGTTTGAATCTGCTGAGTTGGAGTCTACTCCTATGGGTGCGCATACGCGTTACATCAAGGAGTATAAAACTAAGGCTGTACTTCCATTTGATATTACAGGTAACAAGTCAACTGATTTAAAGTATTATCTTGGTCCTAACCACTACAATACGCTTAAAGCATACGACAAAGATGTTGTTGATGGAGAGAAGTTGCATCTTAAGGAGTTGGTTCCATTAGGATGGAAAGTAGTGTCTTGGATTAATAAAATTCTTGTTATTCCAATGTTTGATCTCTTTACTTCATGGGGATTGCATATTGGAATTGTTATTCTGCTTATGACATTGGTAATCAAGTTGATACTCTTACCATTTGTGTTTGCTTCGAATAAGTCTAGTGCTAGGATGCGTGTGCTGAAACCACAATTGGATGAGATCAACGCCAAATACCCACCAGAAAAGATGCAGGAGCGTCAACAAGCAACTATGGCACTATATCAAAAAGCAGGTGTAAATCCTATGTCGGGTTGTTTGCCAATGTTGTTCCAATTCCCTGTTTTGATGGCTATGTTCTGGTTCTTACCTACAGCTATTGAGTTACGTGGCCAATCACTATTCTGGGCTGATGACTTATCTACTTATGATGCTATTTTGTCTTGGGACAAGCCTATATTCTTGTTTGGTAACCACTTGAGTCTCTTCTGTTTATTGATGACCATTGTGAATATTATTTATACTCACATCAATATGCAAACTCAATCTGCAGGTCAAGAGATGAAGATGATGAAGTGGATGATGTACTTGATGCCTTTGATGTTCCTCTTCTTCTTTAACGATTATGCAGCGGGTTTGAGTTACTACTATTTCGTAAGTTTGCTGATTACTATTTTGCAAACCATGATTTTCCGTTGGACTACAGATGACAAAAAAGTGTTAGCGGAGATGGAAGCGAATGCAAAGAAAAAAGGTTCTGCAAAGAAATCTGGATTCGCAGCTCGTCTAGAGGCTATGCAACGCGAGCAACAGCGCATTGCTCGTGAGAATGCGAAAGCACAAATGAGAAGATAATTGATAAATGACTATTCTTTTAGACTGTTAGTCAAGTAGATAATGAAAAAACTAATCGTTATATTGGCCCTGTGCTCAGCAATGAGCATGGGGCTTTTTGCTCAAAATGTTGATGCACAATCTGTTGATACAGTAGGAGATAAGTATACTTTTGGCGATTTTTTTGATGCACTGGATTTACCAACAGTACTTGGAGTAGGGTTTACTCCAAATGGGATAGAAAGTGCTACATTTAATTCTGCTATGCGTCTAGGTTGGCGTCATCATAAGAACTATGGAACATTTGTGTATATCACCTATGATACTCATTCTAATAAGTATGAATCATTAACCATTGAGGGTAGCAATATTTCTAATGGAGAGGTGTGGTATAATGAGATAGGTATGAGTGTGGGATATCGCTTTCCTCTGGTCAAGGATATTAAAGCTTTTTATCAGGCACCATATTTTCATCCATGGGACATTTTTGTAAGTATCCAACCGGGAATATCCATTGCTACTGTTAAAAATATAACCTCTGTAGGTTCGGAACCTATATATTCTATGGAAAATTATGACCACATTGTACCCACTTTGAAATTTTCTGCTGGAGTAGAGTGGTTTATATTTTCTAATTTTGGTGTGTTTGCAGAAGCGGCTTACACTCAGCATCTCATGCCAACCATAATAGAGAAAGCAGCGATAAATAATCAGGATATAAAGCATCTGTCGGGCCCAATAACCTTATCGGTTGGATTGTCTTTGTTTTTCAATTAATATTATCTCGTAATATTAAGATTTATACCTCCAGCAAAACTTTTTTTGCTGGAGGTATTGCATAAGTCAAAAAAAAATTGTACTTTTGCACACAGAATAATAAATAAAATAGATGATCATTAAACTATAAACTTTAACAACCATTTATCAGTATGAAATTCACCCATTTACATGTCCATTCGCACTATTCCGTATTAGACGGAATGAGTAAGGTACCTGATCTGATTGACAAATGTCTTAATACAGGCATGCACGCCGTCGCATTAACCGATCACGGATGTATGTATGGTATCAAGGAACTCCTAGATTGTGCTAAAAAGACGAATAAGAAACTTAAGGAGGAAGCTACTAAGAATGGAACTGATTTTATTCCGTTCAAACCGATTGTAGGTGTTGAGGCCTATTGTGCTCGTCGTGGTCGTAAAGATCGTGATAAAGATCTTAAGGCAATTAGTCCTGAGGGTAAGCAATATATTGTTGATCAAAGTGGATGGCACTTGATTTTACTAGCAAAGAACAAAAAAGGATACCACAACTTGTGCAAGATTGTTAGTGAAAGTTTCATGGATGAATGTTATTATCGTCGTCCTCGTATTGACAAGGCATTGCTAGAGGAATATCATGATGGTATTATTTGTTCTTCGGCATGTTTGGGTGGTGAGATATCTCAAAAAATCATGCAAGGACTGCAGAAACCATCAGAATTGGATTTTGAAGAGCGATTCGCGGATGCAATACAGGCCGTGCTGTGGTTTAAGAGCATCTTTGGAGATGACTACTATATTGAGATTCAACGACATCAAACAGATGTAGAAGGTGCAGACCAAATGGTCTATCAGAAACAGATAGACGTTAATGCTGTATTGGTGGAGATTGCTAACAGATATGCAATCAAAGTGATTGCGACAAATGATGTTCACTTTGTTGACGAAGACCAAGCAGAAGCCCATGACCACCTGATATGTGTGTCGACCAACCACTTTATCGATGATCCTGATCGTATGCGGTATACGAAACAGGAATGGTTGAAATCTCCAGAGGAGATGGCTGATATCTTTAGTGATATTCCAGAGGCACTAACTAATACACAAGAGATTGTTGACAAGGTAGAAGTATATGATATTGATTCTGGGCCACTGATGCCTAAATTTCCAATTCCTGTGGATTTTGGTACAGAAGAACTATATCGCGAGCGTTTCACACATGATGATTTATACAATGAATTCACTTGTGATGAAAATGGCAACGAGATCATGACGCGTGAAGAAGGGGAAAAGAAAATTAAAAATCTTGGTGGCTATGATAAGTTGTATCGTATTAAACTAGAAGCTGACTATCTGGCATATCTCACATATAAAGGTGCGCAGGTGCGTTATGGTGATACTTTAACTGACGAGCAACAAGAGCGTATTAAATTTGAACTTCATATCATGAAAACCATGGGTTTCCCTGGATATTTCTTGATTGTGATGGACTTTATTCGTGCAGCCCGAGAGGAACTTGGTGTTAGTGTAGGTCCTGGTCGTGGTAGTGCAGCTGGTTCTGTTGTCGCATATTGTTTGCGCATTACGGACCTTGATCCACTTCAATATGATCTACTTTTTGAGCGATTTCTCAACCCAGATCGTATCTCGCTTCCCGATATTGATACCGACTTCGATGACGCTGGTCGTGCCAAGGTTCTAGACTGGGTTAGCGATAAATATGGCCATACTCAAGTAGCACATATCATTACCTATGGTACTATGGCTACTAAGTCGGCTATCGCAGATGTTGGTCGTGTTCAGCGTGTACCATTGAGTCGTGTAAACGAAATCAAATCGTTGATCCCAGAGAAAAGTTTTCCAGATGGCATCAAAGACGAGAAAGGCAAATCGCCAAAAGTGAATCTCAAAAACTGCTATAAGTATGTTGATGAACTTCGTGCTTTGCTTAATGGAGGTGAAGCTGAGATTCGAGCTATGTTGCGCAATGCTGCACAACTAGAGGATACGATCCGTCAAGTAGGTGTGCATGCTTGTGGCATTATTATTGGTGCAGATGATCTGACTAATTATGTTCCTCTCTCAACGGTTGAAGATCGTGAGTCTGGAAAACGGGTTCTTGTGACGGAATATGACGGGCATGTCGTTGAAAGCGTGGGACTTATAAAAATGGACTTCCTTGGATTGAAAACCTTAACTATCATTAAGGAGTGTCTTAAGAATATTGAAAAAGCTCGCAACGAGAAAGTTGATATTGATCATATTTCTATTGAAGACGTTGATACATACAAACTCTTCCAAGAAGGTCGTACTGTGGGTGTATTCCAATTTGAGTCTTTAGGTATGCGCAAGTATATGAAGGAGCTCAAACCTACTGTCATGGGTGATTTGATTGCTATGAACGCCTTGTATCGCCCAGGACCAATGGACTATATTCCACAGTTTATTCGTCGTAAGCATGGACTAGAACCTGTTACATATGATATTCCTATCATGGAGAAGTATCTGAAAGATACTTATGGTGTAACTGTTTATCAAGAGCAGGTGATGCTTCTTTCTCGTCTTTTGGCTAATTTTACCCGTGGTGAGAGTGATCAATTGCGTAAGGCGATGGGTAAGAAAATCATCAAGATGCTGGAGGAGTTGAAACCAAAGTTTATTAACGGTGGCAAAAGTAATGGACATAACGAGAAAATTCTTGAGAAAATCTGGGCAGACTGGGAGAAGTTCGCCTCCTACGCATTCAATAAGTCCCACGCTGCTTGTTACTCGTGGGTGGCTTACCAGACTGCATATCTCAAAGCTCATTATCCAGCTGAGTTTATGGCGGCCAACTTGACCGTTGCTAAAGACGACATCAAAGATGTAACTAAATTCATGGACGAGTGTAAGGCCATGAAAATATCCGTGCTTGCGCCAGATGTCAATGAGTCTGAAATGAACTTTACTGTTAATAGCAAAGGTGATATTCGTTTCGGATTAGGTGGTATTAAGGGTGTCGGAGAAGCCGCGGTAGAAGCTATTTTGAATGAGCGTGCTAAAAATGGTAAATTCAAAAGCATATTTGACTTCTTAGAGCGTGTCAATCTGCAGACATGTAACCGTAAAACAGTTGAAAATCTTGCACTTGCAGGTGCGTTTGATTGTTTTGAGGATATCTATCGAGAGCAGCTTCTCGGCTTAAATTCTAAAGCGGAAACTGTACTCGAGACGCTGATGAGATATGGTAATAAGTACCAACAGGATAAGAGTCAGCAACTCAACTCTCTCTTTGGTGATTTAGGTGGTGATGGTGGAGTGGAAATACAGCATCCAGAGTTACCTAAAGTGGAAAGATGGTCTACTATTGAGCGACTTAACAAAGAAAAGTCACTCATTGGTATTTTCCTCTCTGCGCACCCACTAGATGAATGGAGTTTCGAATTTAACGAAATGTGTAATATTACAGCTGCGGAACTCAACCAATTTGAAACTTGGAAACGCCCTGACGCACGTAAATCATTGGCTGTTACTACGGATGAAAGCTCCGAAGAAGAGGAAGTGAAGCCTATAAATCCTACTGATTGGATTGAGCAACACGAGAATATGATTTTCAGACTTGGAGGTATCGTAACTGCAGCAGAAGATTTAAAAACAGCCAAAGGTTTGCCTTTTGGACGATATACAATTGAAGATTATACAGGTAGTTATCAGTTTACTTTGTTTGGAGATGAATACAAACAATATTCGCCGCTGCTCAAACCTAATATTTATGTGATGATCAATTGTTCTATCAAACAGAAGGGATATTATCTGAAATATTTTAAACCTCAAGCATTAGATGAGGCAGAATATACTTTTGCTGTACAACAAGTTTCGTTGATACAAGATACACAAAAGATACTGCAGTCTATTACTTTGCAGGTTCCAATTGAGAAAATTCAGCCTTCACTTATTGATGAGTTGGCCGAAGCAGTATCTCAGAATCCTGGTAATACACCGTTGAATCTTGTTATATATGATGATACGAGACAAAATTTGATTACATTCAATGCTTCTCCGGTCAAGATGTCTCATGAGTTTTACCATTGGCTTCAAATGCAACGGATGGATGCAACATTAGATTTCACTGTGCAAATATAGTAGTGTTTACGCACTATTGTCGCACAATAATCGCACAATAATCGCACAATTATCATTATTTTCCATTAGATGATGTGCTTATATACTTGCAGACTGTAAGTTTTATGTGAAAAATTTGTTGATTTGTTAATTTTTATATAACTTTGCACCGAAATAACTAATTTATTTGATTATGAAAAAGTTTCTTTTATTTGCACTTATAGTGTGCATGGCGAGTTGTACGGTTGTAGAGCAACCAAGTACAACGATGAAAACCATTACCGTCAAAGTAGCTGCTACTGACTGGAAATACACAGATCAAGGTAATAATAATTATTTTTATGCAGGTGTTGATATACCAGAAATAACCAATGCGGTTTTTGAAAAAGGAGAAGTAAAGGCATATTTGGTAAAAGATCGCTATAATAGTTATTATGCTCGTAAACATGCACTTCCATATGTGATGCACAAGGAAGAATATCTGAATGACAACTGGATTTTCTATACAGAGACAGTTGACTTTACTTATGGTAAGGGATGGGTAGAGTTCAATTTCCGTGCAAGTGACTTTGCATATGAAGAGAATGTAAATATCAATCCAGAGGCTATGGAATTTGATGTGGTTATTACCAAACCCTAATAATATTTATATCAGGTAACCAATTATTAAAATGATTTACCCTCAGAACATAGAGCAGAAGATTGATTTTAATATCATACGTGACTGCTTAAAGGGATTTTGTAGCTCGCCACTTGGAAAAGAAAGAGTGGACGAGATGTCGTGGGTAAATCATTATGATTCTGCTAAAAATCGGCTAGCACACCTACGTGAAATGATGGGGGTGTTAGCTGATAGTACGCTTTCGTTTCCACAAGGGGATATTTATGACCTACGTGAAGCTCTATCGCGCATACGAATTGAGGGGCTATTTATGGACGAGAGTGAGTTGTTCTCGTTGCGCAAGATGCTGGATTATGTAGGACAGTTAGAGCGTTTTTTCACTTTACTAGATAAAGAAAAATATCCGCTATTAGCTTCTTTACCACTTATATCTTTTCCTAATCATCTGATCGCAGAGATTGACCGCATCATTGACCGTTATGGCAAGATGAAAGATTCGGCATCCCCCGAACTAGCTCGTATTCGAAAGGATATTGCCCAATCGCAAGGTTCTGTTAGTCGTGCTCTTAATACGATTTTACGCCAAGCACAGGCAGAAGGACTTCTTGATAAAGATGCGACGCCAACAATGCGTGAAGGACGATTGGTATTACCTGTACCACCTGCATATAAGCGAAAAATTGGTGGTATAGTACATGATGAGTCTGCTACAGGTAAAACTGTCTTTATTGAACCTCAACAGGTCGTTGAAGCTAATAATAGAATACGAGAACTAGAGGGTGAAGAGCGCCGTGAGCGGATGCGTATCCTGTTAGAAATGACTGAGTCTATTCGCCCAGAGATACCTCAGATATTGGCTAGTGAACAATTTTTGGCTGATGTCGATTTCCTGCGTGCTAAGGCATTATTTGCTGTTGATATTGAGGCTATTGTACCTGAAGTACACAACAAGCCCATGCTAGATTGGCGCGAGGCAAGACATCCTATTTTATTACTCAATTTTCGTAAGCAAGGTAGAGAAGTGGTTCCCCTATCTATTAGACTTACTGATAATCGTATCTTAGTCATAAGTGGTCCAAATGCGGGTGGTAAATCTGTATGTTTGAAAACTGTGGCCTTACTACAGTACATGTTGCAATGTGGTTTAGCTGTACCGCTGAGTGAAGCCAGCGAGATGGGCTTCTTTGAGAAGTTATTACTTGATATTGGTGACGAGCAATCTATCGAAGACGATCTGTCAACCTATTCTTCACATCTTCGCAACATGAAACACTTTGTGCGATATGCCAATGGCAGGACCTTACTCTTGATTGATGAGTTTGGCACGGGTACAGAACCATTGATAGGTGGAGCAATTGCTGAGGCTGTATTGACACAACTCAACGAACAAAAAGCCTATGGTGTAATCACTACCCACTATACTAATCTCAAGCACTTGGCTGAGCGTAGCAAAGGTATTATCAACGGTGCAATGTTATATGATAGAGGACAGCTAAAACCGTTGTTCCAATTATCTATTGGACAGGCTGGTAGTAGTTTTGCTGTAGAGATTGCACGGCAAATAGGCTTGCCGGAACAGATTATACAACGTGCAACAGATATAGTTGGTGAAGAGCATATTGACTATGATAAGCAATTGCAAGATATTGCTCGTGACAAGCGATATTGGGAGAATAAACGACAGAATATCCGCCAAAAAGAGAAACATCTTGAGGAGAAAATAGCGCATTATGAGGAGCAAATGGCTGGCATTAAGGCCAAGAAAAGAGCTATTATTGAAGAAGCTAACCAACAGGCTGCTGATTTGCTCAAGAAGAGTAATGCAACGATAGAAAGAACCATTCGAGAAATAAAGGAAGCGAAAGCGGAGAAGCTGGCTACTCAACAAGCTAGACAGAAAGTAGAGAATTTGAAGTCCAAAGTAGAGGAAAAATCTGCGAAAATAGCTAAACCTTCTTCCACAAATACCACGACGAAAAAGCAGGGTAGTGTACTTCGCGATTTAAGTGATTTGAAGATTCTAACTAAGAATCCTGCGAAACTGATTCAAGAAACCAATACTCCGAAACCAAGAATGGTGGCTAGCAGTGTGGCTGATGAGCTGCGTCGCCGCAAATTGTCTTTCTCGCGAGAGTTAGATATTCGTGGATTGCGTGTGGATGAAGCCCTTGAAGTGCTGATTGCATATATCGATGATGCATTGATGGTGAATGCCGAGATGGTAACCATCTTACACGGAACAGGTACTGGAGCACTTAAACAAGTTGTGCGTGACTATTTAGCTGAAAGACAAAAGACCATGCGTAAGTTGCATAGTGGTGATATACATTTTCATGACGGCGATCCAGATAGAGGTGGAGCGGGGATAACTGTGGTTGAACTATGATAATCTCCTAATAGCATGATAATATACTTTGGCATAGGAACCAATTTAGGCAATCGAGAAGAAAATATTCGCGAAGCTTTGCGTTTGTTAGATGCTAAGGTAGGGGTTCAGATGGCATGCTCATCCATTTATCGCAGTAAACCTCAAGGTTTTGTTTCTGACAATGAGTTTGCTAATGTTGTTGTTGTATATCAAACGGAATACACACCTGAGGAAATATTGCATATTACGCAACAAATAGAACAAGAATTAGGGCGTACACATAAGACAGTTGATGGCATCTATCATGATCGTATCATTGATATTGACCTTTTGCTTGCGAAAATAGGTACACTATCACTTGATTGTAACACTCCAACATTAACTATTCCACATCCCCGCATGAATAGCCGTGATTTTGTCTTACTACCATTACAAGAAGTAGAACACCTTCTCTTAAATAAACTATGATTCTGTCTATTATCTTATCAATATTTTCCGTTACTTTCACCTTGAGTTCAACTACCGAGGTGAAACCATCAGGTGTCTTACCTGATTCTACGACTTATAGATACGAGCGTACGGCTATAACAGGACAAAGAGGTCAAATGACAAAAGATAATTCTACTTACCTTGAGTTGAATGATTGGGATGGATATGTTATTCGTGCTGTAGAACTTCAAATGCGTTCAAATAAAAGTTCGGGAAAAGGTTTGCTCAATATGACTGTAGGTGATGATGTTGTTTGGTCGATAGAAGATCACGATTTTTGTGATGATGCATGGGCAGGTATGTATACTACAAATTGGGTGCCAATTTATAAAAAGATAAATGTATTGGTAAATAAAGAACCAATAAGAATATCTATTTCTGCTACAGAAAATAGTTTATATATTCATTCCTATACTATTTACTACGAAAAAGCATATCATACAGCTACACCCGATTTACCTAGTATACCTTCAGTTCCATTAGAAGCCAAAGCATATACTGTTTATTTTAATTCAGGTTGTGATACCTCACCTGCACCGATTACTCAATCCAGTCCCAATACTCCTATTATCCTCCCTGAGTGGCAAGACACACTTTCATGGTTTTTTATAGGGTGGAGTGAATCAGAAGTAGTTGACAACAAACTTTATACTCCGATATTGCAGCCAGGCCAAAATTACATGCCTACTAGAAATACTAAATTATGGGCTGTCTATTCAGATGTTAAAAATAATGTCGCAACAACCGATTATATATCTGGCAAATATGTAATAGCTCGTTATAATGACTTTACAGTTGAAATAGGTGGGTCAGGATTAGCATCATATGGCAAAATAGATGTTGACAGGCTTCATCTTAATGTACTTGAAATGTCTAAAGTTGATAACGAAAACTATTGTATGGAATCTTCATATGATAGTACTATGATTTATCAATTAGTGTTTAATAGTCATGACAGTACAGTGTATATTACACACTTTGAAACAGGTGAACCTATTGGCTATAAAGAGAGTTGCTTATCTGCAATCGATACTGCATGGAAATACAGAGTTTTAGGTGATAATTCAATCATATTTTATTATACATATGCTGATAAAGATTATGTATTTTATTTTGGAAAAAAAGATGGTAAGGAGTGCGCTTTTTCGTTCCATACCTCATCATTAAAAATTTGGAGCGAGAATGGATTTTGGCTATTTCCTATTGTGGAGAGACATATTACTTCATGGCCGCTTGGTATTCTCAATGCTGTAGAAGATATTGATAAACCAATAGAGTCAATGGATGCTATATACCATTTCGGTATATATGAGCTACATATACATAATGGAAAGAAATCACTCATCATACGGTAAGAACTTTTAACATATTTAGTTTATATGCGTCACCGTCAAAAAATAGCAATAGCTCGTCTTATATCTGATCTCATAAAGTCAGACACTGTTATATGCCCTGAAGAAATTGCTGCGTATAACAAAATTGTTCGTAATTTTGATATTTCAGATGCTGAACTATATGAGGCACAATATATATCACTTGCAGACGCCATGGCGATAGTTAAAAATATGTCGCCAGATGATCAACAACGTTTTCTCAAAACATTTTATAATGCAGCACATTCAGAAAAAAGGTGTGTGCCGAAAGAAGCGTTGTTGATGCTGGCTATCTCTAACTTGGTAAATGATAAAGAAGATAAATATGCATTCTTTTCTAGCGAAATAAATAGATATCAAATGCCTGAAAAGTATGTTATTTATCTAGAGAGTGACTATATGCCAGTCATTAATGATGAAATACTTTTGCATTACGATACGATTTCTAACTTGCTGAAACTATGGAACTTTGAGTTTATCTACATTCCTAAATTGTCGCAATCTTTTCGTGATATGGATACGCAATTTCTCTACGATTTATTACGCTATATGAATCCACGATTACCTGTAGAGAATATTGAAATGTTGTATAATCGTCTCACTGCGTTTACAACAGAGAGTTATACGCGTGACTATATGACACATATATATCAGCAACAATCATTTTATGATATACCACCTTCTATTTTGATCTTTATAGGAAACTCTATTTTACCTTCAAAGACTCAATCACATAAGGATTTATGTATGCTAAATATGTTAACTATTCGTCTGGAAGATGAAACAAATAGTGTGCTTAATGAAGTGCGAAGATTTATTCAGCAATATGAAAAACATATTACTGAACCTGAGATATGTTGTCCAAAAGTAGGAATGGGGCTTTTTAGATATCATGGGTTATATAAAGAGTTATTTGATTATCTTGCGCGTCATAAATCAAATGGGGTAGAGAATAGTATTATTATAGACTTAACAAAGCATCGAATTACAATGCGTGGAGAGGAAGTTCCTATGTCTGGTACTCAGTTGGCTACATATATGTTGATATTGCATCAAACATTTTGTACGCATCATGGAGGCTTAATTAAAGCTGGACAACATCGTCCTCTATCCGAAACTGAGGTACAGCGATTAACAAGAACTTTTAATACTATGTGTAATATATTTAGGGATACACCTATTGATAAAGCACATAATTATTTAGATGAAGTAAATAATATTCGTAGTTATATAGCACGTATTCGTACAGTAATAACTAATGTTATTGATTCTAACGACCTAAATTATTATCTACCAAAGGATTCTTTACACAAAGATATGTATCAAATAACGATTGATCCTTCACACATACATATAAAAGATGCTATTAGTGAATACGAATTCACTAAATATCCTCTTTGGAAGAAGATATAATTCTTACTAGAAATAATGATAACAATATTGTTAATTGAGTAACTACTGGATGGTTTTCTCTTTTAACAATATTGTTGTTTTTTGTCAAGGTGTGAAATAAGCTGTAATTTTGTGCGCTTTTTAGCAAAAGACACAGCTCTTGCCATTAAACATTAACCAAACTAACTAAACTATTACTACTATGCAACAGCGTTATTATGGATTGACTCTGGGGCAAGTCTATGAAAATCGAATGCGCTATGGCGCAAATGTTGTAAATCCCCCTACAACTGAAAATTGGAGTGTCAAACTCCATAATGTGAGTTCTTTTTGGTTGATAAAGCTCTTAAACTTTATCTCACTGATGGCTATTTTTTTACTGCCACTACTTGACTTGTTGGGAGTAGAGATGTCTATCAAAATATGGAGTATTTTGCTAATTCTACCAATTTTATTGCTCGTATCATTTATAGTAATATGGGTAAACGGGCATAATAATACTACTGCAACTCGCTATCAAGTTGATGTGATTACAATAGCATTGCTATTATTCCTAATGGTTGCATGCTTTGTCACTTATTATAGGAGTTTGTTTTTATCAGATATTGATTGGAAAAGATATATTAATACTATGATTTTAGCTGGACTAATTTTGTTGATTTCATTGATACGATTCTTGTTTCGTTTAAGACATCGCAATGATACCATAAAAAAAGAGAAATTAGATGATTTAACTCAAGTACAGGTTATTCGTGATGGTCTAAATCAATTAATTGCTCGAAAAGACATTGTTGTCGGTGATTTGATATGTATAAAGTCAGGTGATATAATCGCTGCAGATGCTGAATTGGTAAGTGCAACGGATCTAGTGGTAGATGAATATCAATTGACAGGTCAATCTATCAGTATAAAGTCTATTGATATAGATCCAATAGGTACAATAGTTCCATCGAACCATGTATTAAAAGGAAGTCATGTTCTGCAAGGAGAAGCAATAGCTGAGGTCTTTGCAGTGGGAGAACACACATTTCAAGCTAAAAAAGATGGAAAAAAAACAACAGAACACAATAATTCCGATATCATAGAAAAACAATCAAGTGATATTCAATTTGTGTTCTAACTTCTTATTATAATAAAAAATAGGGTGTATTGTCAGCAATACACCCTATTTTGTTGGTTATATATTATTTATTTACTCAAAATAATATGTTGCCATGGTTTGAGTGTTACACTATGAGTTGCGTCCAATTTCATAGTCTTTCCGCATAAGCAATTATATTCGCCTGCGTATTGATCAATTGTAAGATTGACAACTTGTTCTTCTGCAGACATATTCATGATAGCGATTACAGTATTTTCTTTTTTGTCTTTTGGGCAAACTGCGTGACGAACGCATGCAAATACTTTGTCATTGTCTGCATTGATACGTACCATAGGAGCACCAATCTCGTTACTCCACAATGCGAAGTTATTCTCTCGTAATTGGTTGAGTTTGGTGTACATTTCTTTTTGTGGTGCACCCTCTACACGATCAATAACATCTTTCTCAAAGAACTCCAAACGATGGTTGTTACCGCTAGGTTGACCTGTATAAATCATTGGCATACCAGGAGCGATGTATGTGAATGCAGCGAATAGTGCATATGCATCACCCATACGCTCAAACTCAGTACCATTCCATGAGTTTTCATCGTGGTTTGAGGTGAAGTTCATACGAATAGCCTCTGGACGAATGGTAGTGTCAACTTTTGCAAAGTATCCCCAAAGGTCCTCAACGGTCTTTTTACCTTGTGCAACACCATTCATTAAGTGGTGGAGTTCCCAACCATAGTACATGTCGAATGCAGTTTCTGTGAGGTCTTGAGCTTCAGCTTCATCCTCTGCCAAAGTAAACATATTAGGGTGTTTAACGCGGAGCTCAGCCATAACGTCGTTCCAGAAATCAGTAGGTACTTCACCTGCTACATCGCAACGGAAACCATCAATGCCAATAGTATCCATCCACCAATGCATAGCTTGCTTCATAGCTACGCGCATATCTTGGTTCTCGTAATTGAGTTTAGAAATGTCGGTCCAATCATATTGTACCATAAGATTACCAAGGCTATCGCGGTAGTGCCAGCCATCATTCTTAGTCCACTCGCTATCTGGAGCGGTGTGGTTAGCAACCCAATCAAGAATAACCTTGAGACCTAATTTGTGAGCCTCTGCAAGGAAATGCTCAAAGTCTGCACGGGTACCAAACTCTGGGTTGAATTGGCAGTAGTCAGTAATAGCGTAATAGCTACCTAGTGTACCCTTGCGCTCTAGTTCGCCAATTTTTTGGATAGGCATAATCCAAATGATATCCACGCCAAGTTCTTTCAACTCTGGAAGTACAGCCTCTGCTGCTTTGAAGGTACCCTCTGGGGTCAATTGACGGGTATTAAGTTCGTAGATAGTAGCATCATAGCTGTAGCATGGATGCTCATGTTGGCAGCAAGGCTGCTTCGCGCAGGAAACTAAACAAAGCAATCCTAACGCTGCAAAAAGAATTTTTTTCATTGTTTAAATATTAATTTGAATGATTATTGAATACTCCATACTTTGTTTCCATCGATAGAAATGCTGCTCTCTGATGAGAGAGAGAGCACTACATCAACCACTTGACCCATATAAATACGTTTGAAATGCAAGGTGTCATCTGTCGTTTTTACAGGAATATATTCTCCATATATTAATGCCATGTTTTCGCGACGGAGTTTAGCTAATTCTTGTACTTTTACTCGGAAAGCTGCTTGTTGTTCGTTAAATCCATCAAATTTTACCATGTGGCGGTTGTCAGGATCATTTGCGCCAGCCTCACCATATTCATCTCCTTGATATACGCATGGTACACCAGGGATGGTGAAGTTTATTACTTCAAGAAGCATAGCCATCTTGTATGCATGTGCTTCTTTGCTAGTATCTCCATCTGCTGTTACGCCGATATTGCGTGTCCAACCTGCAGCTTTATCATTTTCATCCCAACTAACAGCACCACCTGCCAAAGAGATAAAACGACATTTGTCGTGGTTGCCTGAGATATTACCCATAGTGTGGTGAGAACCGTATGCAGCCAATGATTCCATAATAGTTTCATTCATGCGTTTAAGCGATTGATTTGGCTTACCTAATACGTCAATAGCTGTATGATAAATATTGAAGTCGAATTGTGCATTTAGCATACCACTCTTAACATATGAACCAATCAATTCGGTGTTACCATAAGTTTCACCAATCATCCATATGTGACGATCAGGGAAACGCTGTTTCATCTTCTTGCCTAATTCACGCCAATAATTCAAAGGAATATGTTTGCATGCATCATGACGGAAACCATCAAAATCAAAGTTCTCTAACCAATATAATGCAGAGTCTGTCATTGGGCCACATACTTCTTCGCGCTCTAGATCTAGGGTAGGTATGTGTACATCAAACCAAGTAGTTAGTCGAGCCTCATCCCATAATTCAAAATTGCGTCTACCATCTGGCAAAATGCTATCAGTATGCCATGTTGGGTTTTGTTGTAATGTAGGCGAGTTGATATGCATATGGTTGGCTACATAGTCCAATACTACGTTTATGTTGTTTGCATGAGCTGTTGCAAGCAATGTTCTCAACTCTTCTTCGGTTCCAAATCGTTTATCTACTGCAGTGGCAAATATTGGCCAATAACCGTGATAACCTGAGAATTTGGTGTAGGTCTTGGTGCTGTCATATTTGTTGCCATTAGGGAATGGGTACATACCCCATGCATCCCATGGATTTTGTGTAATAGGAGAAATCCATATAGTAGAAACTCCCAATTCAGTGAAGAAGCCTTCTTCAATCTTTTTGGTGATACCAGCTAAATCTCCACCTTGGTAGTCTACGATGTCTAATACTTCTGGACTATTCATTTTCCAATCGTTATCTTTATTTCCATTTTCAAAACGATCTATCATCAATGAGTATAGAATTTGAGCTTGATCATCAAAGCGAGTCAAATCCTTCACGTCGTTAACAACTTTACCATTTTCCAATGGGATAAGTACGTCGTTTAGTTGTTTACCATCACCCATTGCAAAGATGCGGACAAATGATCGTCCAGTACTATTGCGCCATGCCTGTTCAATAGTGATTATTGCCTCGTCTCCGTATTGAGTGTATTCAACAAACTCATTAGCCTGTTGATTTTGCCAGAAGATGCGGAACTGCAGATGTTCGTATTCATTCAAAACACCAATTGTAATAGTAGAATCGGTAAATGACTTAGTTACTAAACCAGCTTCGTAATTCGATACCGCTATGATGGGTATATCATAGGTGATGCCAGTAGTCAAGTCTTCTACGCTTAATACAGATAATGTTTGATCACCAATAAGCGTGAGGATACCTTTCTCTACATCTACATCTAGTACTTGATAGCTAGGCTCTGTGGTGAAATTCAAACTATCCCAATGATTCACTTGTGGTAAATAATCGGTTAGATAAATTTCTTGTCCTTTCGCACTGCTGTTATAGTAGGCGATAGGCATAATTGGATTCTGAGTGTTCGCATTGCGTTCCACTACTGCTTGTTTTTCAGGGGCGCCACATGCTACTAATCCCAGTGCTGCGGCAAATAATAAAACGATTTTCTTCATTGTTATTATGATTTAATTGTATTGTCAAAATAATGTAAGTTGTCTTTGTGCGAAAATTTGATAACCAACTTGACAGTTATAGCATTGATGAGGTTGGCAGTAGTTTTGAAATAAATGTAGTAATGCTTGTGTATCTGCTGCTGATTGAATGCTTTGTCCTAGCATCTTCCATTGTCTAATAATGCTATTATCTTCTGCAGGTATTTGTTCTATTAAGTTCAAGATATCTACTTCATTATCTGTTTTATGTTGAGCCTTGTTATATGCGTATTGGTAGGGGATGATTGTGTTAATCAATAATATGTCGATAGACTTACGTCCCAAAGTAGGAGGACTGCTAAACTGTTCGTTATTTTTAGTAATAGGTGTTTGCAATATACGCACCATTGTGTCAATATTTTTAGCCTGCATTAAGTCTGAGAATAAAAATTCTGACTGATGTATTAATCGTGCAAATTGTCTTATTCTTATTTCTGGTGCATTTTGTGGACGCATTCTTGATTTTTTCCAAATCGTTACATTCATTGGTGTTAATGAGAATTTCCTTCGCAGAAATTCATATTCCATCCACAATGCTTTATGTTCTTTGTCTATTGCAGTTTGTTCGTTGAGTAATCCTGATTGTCCTAGTAATATTGCTGTGACTTGAAATAGGTTATCTCTATGTTTTAGCAGACACGACAATGGTGTCTGCATAGCTAAGGTTTCAAAAGGTATTCCATTGGTGTGGAATCCAAAATTATGTGCTAAGCTGATGTAAAATGCGTGACTCCAGCTATTTTGAGTTATACTGAGTAACTGTTCTATAGATTTGAATTTGCATTCTAATCGCTTGAGCAATAATGCTCTTTTCCAACCGTATGTAATTAGTGTTGTATCATTTTGTAACTGATTACTACATTCTATATGATATGATGGGCTTTGCACTTGTTGTGCATATTTTAACCACTCACTCATATAGTCTTGATGGTGCGGATATTGTAATTCACATTGAGGGATTTTTTCGCCCTTAGTATTATTGATATCCTTATCAGCAACACATACTACATGCAATATAGTATTATCGTATGCAGGATTGGTATGATGTTGGTGTTTATACCAATCTGATGCATGAATATGTATTTCAATGTTTCCTATCCATTCCTGCTTCCCTATTCGAATATGTGCATTGCAGAAATCAGGACCAGCATTTGTATTATATTGCCCCGTTGAGATAATCTCAATCGCTTCTCCAGCTGTGGTATATTGTGGTAAACCTGACCACAATCGCTTTTGCCATATATAGTGCAATAGTATTTCTGGCATAAATGCTATCCGGACAAGATTATTTGTTGGTTTGTTGATTAGCCTGATATTCGTTTATTTGTATGGTAATATTTTGCCACATCTTTTCTGCAATTGGTGCAGCTTGCATGTATACGACTGATTGGTCTTTAAGATCTTGGCTAATAAAATTAAATTGCTTGTCAAGTCGATGTATACACAATACTACAATTAAGACAATGACACTCCATTTAAGCATCCCAAATAATCCTCCTAATAGGCGATTAGCCCATCCTAGAGTGATTTTTTTTACTGCTTTTGTCAGCAGTTTTGCGAGGAGTATTAACCCCAATGCCACTATTATAAAGATCACGGCATATGCTACTACAGAACAAACAGCCTCGTTCCAATTGAATGATGTCATCAACCACGACGCAACAACTGCACTGAAGATTTTACTACAGATGTATCCAATACCAATAGCGGCAATAGATACTACTTCAATTAATACCCCCCTCACCAGTCCCATAACGAGACCGATGAGTAGGGGAATTAATATGATAATATCAAGCCATGACATTTGCTTATTTCTTATACTCTAC
Source organism: Paludibacteraceae bacterium (assembly GCA_017559385.1). Taxonomy (GTDB): domain Bacteria; phylum Bacteroidota; class Bacteroidia; order Bacteroidales; family Paludibacteraceae; genus Colicola. The sequence continues at coordinate 24,047 of JAFYSK010000046.1, forward strand.
GCGTGGCCAGAGTTGTCCATTAGCATCTTTGAGTTGCAAGTCATCCAAATCACGAATAGTAATAGACCAATCATCGTATGCAGGATCGTATTTAGCATTGTCGTTGTAGAAACCTAGGATACCTTCTACATCTCCTACATAGTTCTTGCAATTGTCTATACCATTTTGATCTGCACCTGGCAAATAGAAGTGAGCAAACTTAGCATACTCAGAGGATGAGATACCTGTCTTATTTCCACTAGCATCTTCTATAATACGAGTTTGTGGATAGCCGATATTAGTAGTTGTAGGTGCAAAGACATTCGCATTGGTATCATCCTCAGGATTACCAGTTGTACATTTAGCAGTACCGCTAGTAGTGAAATAGTAGCCAGTGTAATGAACGTTTTTCAGTCGCACAAGTTTTCCATCCCAATTACGAGCCTCTTGTAGATTAAGGATGGATGTGAAATCCTTGATGTTAAGTTCATCATATACCAACTTATTCATATCAGGCAAACCTATGCAATATGTATGTGCTTTGAAGATAGCAGCAGGGATACGTCCTGGTGCCCAACCAATCTTCTGCTCATAATTGTTTGCATAGATATTATTGTTGTATGATGGCATACACAATTGTGGTTGATTAGCGTATCTACCAATAGCCAAACCATCCACGCGGATCAAGATTTCTTGTCCCATTTGATATAGACCATTAGCAGAGCCCATATCTACGGATACACGCAAGGCTTGTTGTTTGCCATCTACAATTTGTTGAATGCACAATGATTTGTAGAAGTTACCACCTTGATCATCCGTTGTGATACGACCGCGGATATAGATTGGCTTCTCTGATTTAGAGATAGTATCAATAGAAAAAAGGTAGTTTATACCATCTTTAGTGGCACGTGTACGATACAAGCTAGTGTCGCTAAGAAAGTTTCCTTTCTCTGTCATATAGGTGTCTTTGAACTCTTGCAAAGTAAGGATAGTACCTTCAGCAATGAGTTCTTGTGCACTTTCTTCGGTGAGAAAGACCTTTGATTCTTCTGTAGCAGGAGGTGTACATGCTGCACAGAGTGCCACAAGGGCGATATATAGAATCTTTTTCATATTACTTAGAATTTGTATTGGATGTTAAGATAGAAATTGGTTCCCCATGCATAGTAGTATTTTGAAGGGAACTTCCATGCGTTAGGACTTATGACAGAGTTCTTATTATCGTCTACACCTTGACGAGTTTGACGAGGCAAACGAGCTTGTTGGTAACCTCCAGTCTTGAAGTGGGTGTTGTTCAACAAGTTGTTAACAGTCAAGTTGATAGAGATAGATTGACGATCTTTCAAATAGATGAGTTTACCTACACTGACATCTACCAAGAAGCGATGGAGTGGGTTGGAAGATGTCAATGACTCTTGTTGCGACATGATAGAGTATGGGTATTTGAGGGTAGGTACTCCATTCACATCGTAGATAACATCACCATTTGCATCTTTTTCAATTGCGTTGGTATATTGATCGCCATACCAACCATTTACTGCACTACCATCTGCGCGTGTGCCTGTAAACAAGCCTTTCATGCGGCGTGCAGGAGCATAATCTAGATAACTCCAATCAAAGTAGTTGACTGTAATATCAGCGAACCACATATCAGGGTGGAAGAAACTGAGTTTCAAACTTGAGTTCAATTGTGGGCCCGTTGCTACTCGCAATCCTTTGAGTAATACGCTATCGCGTAACTCATAGATAGGACCATTTGCATTTTCAGCTAATGCCATACCATTTTCTGCAGAAGTGATGGCCATTGCATTGCTTGTATAACGATAGTCGCCAATACTCAAAGCACCTGTCAGAGTGAAGTACAATCCCAGTTTCACTGCAGCGGCAGCCTCTACACCAGCGTGACGGCGGTTGATACCTGTCAATGATTGGTTCACGAAAGTGCGCGACTCATCGTCGTAGTAACCATTGAGCTCAGTTCCATTCCAAAATTGGGTGTAGAATGCAGTCACACGACCACGAACCAATGGATAGTTGAACGAATAAGTCAAGTCTCCACCTACGATTTTTTGACTAGCACCGAAGTACTCTTCCAATGCTGAGGTGCCATAAATACCTGCATAATAGCGAGCGTAATCGTGACGATAGATGTTCGCAACTGCGCGATCGTGTACACGTGGAGAGATATATGCATCGCGTGCAAGAGGAGCCTTGGTTTCTGCGATAGCATTCAGTTTGATTTGGTTACGACCATCTACCTTGTAGTTTATACCAGCTTTGAATGCGGGATCAATAAAGTGGTGTGTGTAACCCACCATACGCTCTGGTACTGCTTGCCCATTGAGTACAGCATCTGCGTTATCTGCTAAATAATACCATGCGTTATTAGGATTTAGTTTTGCCAAATACCATGCGCGACCATTCAACATATCTGTTGTCCGTTGCATAGAAGAGTAGGATACTTGTAATGCATAGTATAAATCTAATGCATTCCAGCTCCATTCGTTTTGTGCCCAGAGTTTAGCATTCATCATGTTGATGCGATAGTCGTAACCGAAACGACCATTTTTTCCAATAACAGCGTTAGGATTGCGCAAGTCATTTTGCTTCACATTTTCGATATCAGCTTGTGTCAAACCAATATTGGTTGCCAACTCCTTAATATCGCGCTCAGCAAATGGGTCCACGTCAATCCATTGGTTACCGCCCAAAAGATCATCTACGCTTTTGTAATGAATACCTTGTGATGCTTTAAGCTCCAAACCAACGGTTGTTGTCAAGTGCTCAATAGATGTGTTGCGGTAGTTGGCATTAGCCACAGCTTCTTGAATATCGTTGTGACGACGCTCAATGATGTAGCGCGCTGATCCGTCAGGGTTGTTTACATTGTTAGCATAGTTGGCTGCATATAGAGCATCCCAATCAATTTGAGTAGCCTTATTATCACGGCTGGTCCATAGATCAACCATAGCTTGGTAGGTGTCATCGTTAATAGAAGGACCTACATAACTACCATTGATCGTTCCGCCATTACCCAATGGTTTGCCGTTCGCATCCTGATAGATGAAGTTACCATTCTTATCAATTTGTCCATCCCACAATGCTGATGGTAAATTACGATAGTAATCAGGACGAGGGTCTGGTGCATTGTAGAAAGTCAATGCAGAGTTACTATAGAATGAATAGTGATAGCCAGCTGCTACTTTTAAATGATTTTCTTCGTTGATTTTCCAATCAAAACTTGCGATTGCAGTAGGATCGTAAGAATGTACGATACGCGAGTTGCGCATCTTGCCATCTTGGTATCCCCAATATGGGTTGTAGTTGTTATGTCCCCATGATGTCTTGTTGTATTGGTTGGTCAAGTCATATGTCTCTTGAGTCAAAGCTGCTGATTGACCACGCATGGTAGGTGCACCAAAAGTGATGAGTGATAGACGCATATCATCACCCCAACGCTTTTCAGCAGTTAAGAAATAACCTATTGAACTGTAGGTGATTCCCTCGCCGATTTGACCTTTGACATCAATGTATGGGCTGTAACGCCATGCTAATTGTGCAGCGAATGCCCATCCGTTCTCCATCAATCCGCTAGAGTAGGTAGCGCGTGCAGCACCCTTGTAGTTACGGTTGGTACCTGCTAATCCAACTTTCCAACCTTGCGCATAGTTAGTTGCTGATTGTAAGTAATTGGTAGCTTGTCCCACTGAACCAAATGAGAAGTTGTTTGCTTCGATACCCTCAACAACCTCTTTGTATCGAGTTGCATCGTTCAAACCGCCCATAGCAGAGAAGTTGAATTGTCCACGCTCTGCCGAGTTGAAACTCAAACCTTGGATATAGTTTTGCTCGTAGGTTTGCTCGTATCCACGATTGCGATAGCGTGCGTTGGACCATGCAAATGATACTGTGGAGTTGAATACATCCTGACTCGCACTAGCAGAAGAAGATACTGATTGACTTTTGCCTTCGTCATCATTCAAGTCCATCTCATTTAAGTTGAGAAGTACTTCCTCTTTTACTTCTGCTAAAAGATCTGCTTGCAGAATGATATCTCCCAGATCAGTAACTTGATTTTGTACTAATTGCGTTAGTACGATGTCTGACATAAATCCATTAGCTTCGATAATGACTTCTTCATCGATAGCTTCTAGATATGTAAATGAAAAACGACCTTCATCATTGGTGGTAGTAGAGTACCCTTGATTGGCCAATGTGATGGTGGCGCCTTCAATGGCTTGTTCTTCTGCTGTTACTACACGGCCAACCAATCTGGTTTGAGCACTAGCCCAAGTAGAGAAGGCAATGAGTACGGCAAATAAAATAGTATGTTTCATATTTTTAATGATTAAATGTTCGCCTTATATTTTCACCTTAAAACTCAGCAGTTTTAGGTGTGCGTGGGAATGGAATCACATCGCGGATATTTTGCATACCGGTCACGAATAACAATAGACGTTCAAAACCAAGTCCGAAACCCGCGTGAGGTGCAGCGCCAAAGCGGCGAGTATCTAGGTACCACCACATATCCTTCATAGGAATATCGCGGCGCTCAATCTCGCTGTTTAGTTTATCTAGGCTCTCCTCACGTACACTACCACCGATGATCTCACCAATTTGTGGGAAGAGTACGTCGGTACCTTGTACAGTCTTGTCATCTTCGTTGATTTTCATATAGAATGCCTTGATATCCTTTGGATAATCGGACATGATAACTGGTTTATTGAAATGCTCCTCTACCAGGTAACGTTCGTGTTCAGAAGCCAAGTCATCGCCCCAGGTGCATGGGAACTCAAATTTCTTGCCATTCTTTACTGCTTCTTGCAGGATCTTAATACCCTCGGTGTAGGTGAGGCGTACAAAATCAGTGTTCACCACAGATTCCAAACGTGCGATAAGGCCTTTGTCCACGAATTGGTTGAGAAACTCCAAATCATCCTTGCAGTGCTCCAATGCCCAGCGAACACAGTACTTGATGAAATCTTCCTCGAGGTCCATGAGCTCATCTTTTTGGATGAATGCTACCTCTGGCTCAATCATCCAGAACTCTGCCAAGTGGCGAGGGGTGTTGCTGTTCTCTGCGCGGAAGGTTGGGCCAAAAGTATAAATCTTACCCAACGCCATGGCTGCCAACTCGCCCTCTAACTGACCAGATACGGTCAAACTAGTTTGCTTGCCAAAGAAGTCGTCTGAGTAATCAATCTTACCTTCATCATCTTTCTTGAGGTTGTAGAGGTTTTTGGTAGTTACTTGGAACATTTGTCCTGCACCCTCGCAGTCAGAAGCGGTGATGATAGGGGTGTGGAAGTAGAAGAAACCATGCTCGTGGAAGTAATTGTGGATAGCCATGGCCATATTGTGACGAATACGGAATACAGCTCCAAAAGTATTGGTGCGTGGACGTAGGTGGGCAATTGTGCGCAAGTACTCCATGCTCAACCCTTTCTTTTGCAATGGATATTGCTCAGGATCTGCAGTACCATAAACTTCTAATTCAGTCAATTGTATCTCTACAGCTTGACCACTACCTTGACTAGCAACCAAGTGACCTGTTGCTGAGATACAAGAACCAGTTGTCACTGGTTTTAAGTTCTCTTCTGGGAATTGCGCCAAATCCACTACGATTTGGATATTTTTGATGGTAGAGCCGTCATTCAATGCAATAAAACTGACATTTTTATTGCCACGACGACTACGCACCCATCCACGGACATTGATAAGTTGTCCTTCTCCTGCGCATTGCAGGGCATCAATAATTACTGTTCTTTCCATTATATTTTTGTATTTTTTAGCTCGTAATATATAGTTATCTACTCGGTATCTTCTCGGTATCTTCTTGATATTTTCTTACTATCCAAGAGGATTAGGATCAAAGTCATCAAAACGATCGTTATCCAATGATGCTCCATCTGCTTCGGCTGGTTGTATGTTCATTCGGCTTTGATGAGTGTTATATGATATGTTTGCATATAATTCATCATCTTGTTCATATGCGTCATTTTCGTTTTGGAAGCGTGTGTACTTACCAATGAAGCGTAACCATATTTCGTCGGTAGCACCATTACGGTGTTTTGCTACGATGATTTGTCCCAATCCGCGTAGGTCCTTGCCATTGCCATCATCGTATAATTTATAATACTCTGGACGGTGAATAAAGCATACCATATCAGCATCTTGCTCAATCGCTCCTGATTCACGCAAGTCTGATAGTAATGGTTTCTTACCATCTACCGTATTGTTGGATGAGTCGCGTTTTTCTACTGCACGACTCAACTGACTCAATGCAATGATTGGTATATCCAATTCTTTGGCCAGTCCCTTTAAGTTTCTTGAAATGATACTAACCTCTTGCTCACGGCTACCAAAATTAAAACCGTTGGCATTCATCAACTGTAGATAGTCAATGATGATCAATTCTATTTTCTTTTCGCGAACTAACTTACGTGCTTTGCTTCGCAGTTCAGTAATACTCAAACCAGGCGTATCATCTACATAAATAGGGGTATTATGTAGCAACTTGATGCGGCTTTCTAGTTTTGCCCATTCAGATGGAGACAATCTACCATTTCGAATCTTATTACCCTCAATCTCGCAGACATTCATGATCAAACGATTGACCAATTGCACATTCGACATCTCCAGAGAGAATATCGCCACAGGTATTTGAAAATCTACAGCAATATTCTTTGCCATAGATAGCACGAATGCCGTTTTACCCATGGCTGGACGAGCAGCAATGATAACGAGATCAGATTTTTGCCATCCAGATGTGATTTTATCTAGTTCTGTAAATCCGCTAGGAATACCTGAGATGTTGCCATCATTTTGCGAAGCAGCACGCATGCGTGCAAATGCCTCTGTTATCACAGGGTCAATACTAGTCACTTCGCGTTTTTGCGAGCGTTGCGATATCTCAAAAATACGTCCTTCTGCTTCTTGAATTAGCTCATCTACATCTTGTGTCTCGTCATAACCTTTCTCTTCTATCTGGCAAGCCACTGTGATCAAATCACGAGCTGTAGCTTTTTGGGCTACAATTTGTGCATGATAACGCAAGTGGGCTGCTGATGCTACTCGACGAGTTAAATCACTCAAGAATACCACTCCTCCTGCTTCCTCCAATAACCCCATCGTTTTTAGTTGCTGGGCTACGGAAAGTACATCTATTGGATTATCATTGTTAGATAATGTGCGAATAGCTTCATAGATATAGCGATGCTTGGCTGCGTAGAATGATTCTGGACGCAACAAGTCTGCCACTATACCATAGGCTTCTTTTTCTATCATCAATGCACCCAATACTGACTCTTCAAAGTCAAGAGCCTGTGGTGGGAGTTTACCAATTTCATTGGCACCTACAGTCACGATTGTAGGTGTAGTTTTCTTTTTACTATTTTTTGTTAAGGTCGCCATATTGTTTAAGTAATTCGTATGCTGCAGTAAAACTGCTCAATTCGTTGTTTAATACGCGGTTTTCAGTGGCGGTAATCAAGCCTTCCATCACTTCTGATTTGTAAAAACTATCTAGCAGATTTTGATTGATGGTTTCGTACATCCAATATTTAGCTTGTTGTGTGCGTAGATGTTGTAGATAACCGTTCTCGCGCGCGAACCCTATATATTGTTCTACCATATCCCAAACATCCATTATGCCATTTCCTTCGATAGCAGAGCATGTCACGGCATATGGTTTCCAGCCTGATTCGGTAGGAGGGAAAAGCGACAATGCGTTCTTGAAGCTTACGCGTGCTGCTTCGGCTTTCTGTACATTTGACCCGTCACACTTATTAATGGCAATACCATCGGCCATTTCCATGATTCCGCGTTTGATGCCTTGCAACTCATCACCAGTACCGGTCACTTGCAATAGTAAGAAAAAGTCCACCATTGAGTGTGCTGCAGTTTCTGACTGACCTACACCTACAGTCTCTACAATAATCGTATCAAAACCAGCAGCTTCGCATAGTACAATCGTTTCGCGTGTTTTTCGTGCTACACCACCTAAGCTACCTGCTGATGGGCTAGGACGAATAAAGGCATTATTCTCCACAGAGAGCTGATTCATACGTGTTTTATCGCCTAGAATACTACCTTTGCTGCGCTCAGATGAAGGGTCAATAGCTAATACTGCTAATTTTTTGCCCATCTGACACAGACGAGTACCTATGGCTTCGATAAATGTGGATTTGCCGGCACCGGGTACACCTGTGATACCCAAGCGAATGGAGTTGCCCGCATAGGGTAGGCATTTCTCTATTACTTGTTGGGCTATCATCTGATCGCTTTGTAGGTTGCTTTCAATCAGTGTCACCGCTTGACTCAGCAATCGCATATCACCACGCAATATGCCTTCTACATATTCGTCAGCACTCAAAACCTGTTTGCGACGACGGAAGGTGGCATATGGATTTACTGATGGCAAGTTTTCTACACCTGCGTTTACCGTCAAACCCTTGTATTCTTTATCGTTCTCTGGATGTATCATAACCTTTAAACTTTGTTCTTACTCCACAGTCCAACTAACTTTCACTTTGTGGATAGGCTTGTTTGGATCGTTAGTGATGATGGTGATTTCTCTAGAGTATTGTGCTGGTTTTGCGTCTACAGCATTAATTTCAAGGCGGATTTCACCAGATTTTCCACCTTTCACACTTTTAGGTGCTACTATATTGATTCTGTTATCATTGCTGTAAACACGATGAATCAACATTGGGTTAACACCTACATTCTTGATATGAATTTTGCTAGTTAACTTTTTACCTACAGCCACTTTGCCTGCATTGATTGTAGTCGTTGCCTCGATGATTGGAGCTTGTTGTCTTTCTGCTGCAGTCATCTTGCTGAAATCTTGCTTGACATCTGCCTTAAAGGTAAATGCTTCTTTACTTGACTTATGTGCAGTTCCATTTACTACAAAAAATACTTTCGTCTCAATTGGTCCATATAGTGGGCACTCGTTGGTAGCCAAAGTCATTTGCAGTTTACCAGTCTCTTTTGCTTTTAATGTGGTTTGGCTGATATATGGCTTCCAATATACTTTATTGCTCTCAAAAATGATATCGACTTTGATATCTTTGTCGGTGGTGTTTGCATACTCAATTTCACCCATTTTGGTGCTACCCTTTAAAATTGAGCCCAAGTTTACTAGGTTTCTTTGCACGCTCAGTTCGCCTACTTTATGCGCATAGGTTGGTTGAGCTGGTTTTGGAATTACCTCACCTTTGATATACAAGCGTACAGGCTCACTTGATGCATTGCTGGTAACGGTAATTGACTTTTGGAAACGGCCAGGACGACCATTAGGGTTGTAGGTTACTGTAATCTCACCCGCCTCTCCTGGAGCAATAGGTTCTCTAGTCCATTTGGGTGTTGTACAACCGCAACTAGCTTTTACATTTGTCAGCACCAAAGGAGTCATACCTTCGTTTTTACATACAAATGCGGTGGTTACTCGACCATCGGCTTCGTTGATTTTACCGAAGTCATGTGTGGTCTTGTTAAATGTTATTACGGCCTCTTGTGCCATTGTTGCTACACTCATTAGAATAGCAACCATCATAAACATCTTTTTCATATACTCATTTACTTTTAACTTTCAACATTCAACTTCCCCTCAATCTCCACAACATTCACTGCAGTTACGCTCTCGATGGAGCGCAGTTTCATGCATATCTGGCTCACTACTTTTTGCTTAAAGATCACCAACTCTACATCGCAATGAAACATCTTACCTTTTGTTGTTACATGCAGGTCACGCATATTGGCCTTGTGGTCGCATATGATATTTAATATGCGCATCAGTACTCCAAACGAGTCCTCGCCACTTATGCGTATTCTAGCGATGCGTGCTTTAGCCTCTTTTTCTTGTTCTAAGATGCTCAAAATGCCTCTACTTTTTCTAAAGTACTTCTTGATGCTATCTTTAGCTTTGGCTGTTACAGCTATTTCTAGCCATTCAGGTTCAGGCTGCTGTTTCTTCGAGGTTAATATTTCTACCTGATCACCACTCTGAAGTATATAACTTAGGGGTCTAGCCGTACGATTGACATTCGCTCCTATACAATGTTCACCCAACTCTGAGTGCAATTGATAGGCCAAATCTAATACTGTTGCGCCTTGCGCTAGTGTGCGAATATCTCCCTTTGGAGTGAAGACAAATACTTCGTGCGAAAACAAATTCAGCGTAAAGGTGTCCAAAAATGCTATTGCGTCTGGATCAGGATTCGCTAATACATCTTTAATCTCTTTTAACCACTTGTCTAATCCGCCACCACTACCTTCGCCTGTCTTGTAACGCCAATGTGCAGCCAAACCGTGTTCTGCCAACTCATGCATACGCTTGGTACGAATCTGCACCTCTATCCATTGACCATGATTGCTCATAACGGTCACATGCAAGGCTTCGTAGCCATTCGCTTTAGGCATGGAAATCCAATCACGAATGCGCTCAGGGTGGGGACGATAGATCTCTGTGATAGCAGAATATAGCATCCAACATTGGTCCTTTTCTGAGAACGAACTCTGTGGCTCAAACACTATGCGTGCAGCCAATAGATCATATATTTGCTCAAAAGGAACACCCTTCTTGGTCATCTTCTTGTAGATAGAATACACCGATTTTGTTCGTGAGAACATTTTGTATTCATATCCCATCATAGTCAACTTTCTATGAATAGGAGCAGCAAATTCTTCAAAATAACCTGCTTGCACCTCTTTTACTTGAACTAACTTCTGTTCTATTTCCGCATATAGTTCTGGATGCTCGTATTTAAAGCTCAAGTCCTCCAATTCCGTCTTTATCGGGAACAAACCTAATCGATGGGCCATTGGAGCATAGATATATTGAGTCTCTGCAGCTATCTTGCGCTGTTTTTCTGGGCGCTGAGCAGCCAAAGTACGCATGTTATGCAAGCGGTCAGCCAATTTGACTAGCATAACGCGGATATCATCCGACATGGTCAACATCAACTTGCGCACATTTTCCGCTTGCTTCATTGCTTTGTCGGCAAATACACCTCCTGACAACTTGGTCAAACCCTCTACTATTGAAGCGATTTTTTTATCAAACATGCGCTCAATATCCTCTACCGTATAATCTGTGTCTTCCACCACATCGTGCAGTAAGGCTGCGCAGATACTTGTACTACCCAAACCTATCTCATTAACTACGATGCGAGCTACGGATAGTGGGTGCATCATATACGGCTCGCCCGACAACCTGCGCACACCATGGTGAGCAGACTTGGCTAGTTGATATGCACGAGTAATCAGTTCTACGCGATTGCCATGCGGAGAACGAATATACTCACCTAGTAATGCTTGAAACTCTTGTTCCAGCATCGCCTCTTCTGCAGGTGTGAATTCGTTGGTTGTCATATGATTAGCATTTATATTAAAACTTTTGTTTTAACCTATACTTGGTTTTTGCTTGTGTGTAGTACACGAATTAGCCCGCAAAATTAGTAAAAAAAAAGCATATATGCAAACAAAATCTCGCTTATTTTTAAATTCGATAGATTTTATCTATCATTCACCCCTAAAACTTTGAAATAAGCGGCATGGTTACATGACGCTTTAAAAAACTCTAAAAACAATACTTTTGTTACGATTAAAACCTCTAAAGCTTTATTGTTATCTCATGTACACGCATACGCGCGGTTGTGTAAAAGGTATGCGCACGTTCTCGTATATGCCATTTATTTGCGTTTTAAGGCACTTTAGGGTGTGTCGTGAGGGGAGGCCGAAAATAAAAATTGCAAAAAAATACGCAAAAATTTGGTGGAGTCAAAAAAAAGATGTAATTTTGCACCGTGGTTTCGTGCGCGCATTGGGGCGCGTGGGTTTTTTGGTGTGCTCACCATTGCGCGTACTATTCGAGTTTTAGACCCTTAAAACTCTTAAAGCCTCAACAACAGCGGTTCTACCGTGGCTAAAACTTTTAAAACTATTAAAACTAAAAATAAATGATTGACAACGACAGAATTATTCCTGTGAAGATTGACGAGGAGATGCGAACCTCGTACATCGATTATTCGATGAGCGTCATCGTGGCACGTGCTTTGCCAGATGTGCGTGACGGCTTCAAGCCTGTTCATCGCCGTGTGCTCTTCGGAATGAATGAGCTGGGAAACACCAGCGATAAACCTACTAAGAAATCCGCGCGTATCGTCGGTGAGGTGATGGGTAAGTACCACCCACATGGCGATAGTAGTATCTATGGTACCCTCGTTCGTATGGCGCAGCCATGGAATATGCGCAGCGTATTGGTAGATGGCCAAGGTAACTTTGGTTCTATTGACGGCGATGGTGCTGCGGCTATGCGTTACACCGAGGCGAGACTCTCTAAGCTTGCAGAGGAGATGCTTCGTGACATTGAGAAAGATACTGTGGATATGCAGCTCAACTTCGACGACTCGCTCAAAGAGCCTGTTGTGTTACCATGTCGATTCCCTAACTTGCTCGTTAATGGTGCTAGTGGTATCGCGGTGGGTATGGCTACCAACATGCCTACACACAATCTAGGCGAAGTGATTGATGGCTGCGTGGCATATGTGAAGAACGCTGTTGAGCGCATCCAAAACCCAGAAGCTGAACCTATCACTGTAGCTGAACTAATGGAGTATATCAAAGCTCCTGATTTCCCAACTGGTGGTACTATCTATGGCTACCAAGGTGTGCGCGACGCGTATGAGACGGGTCGTGGACGTATTATCATTCGCTCTAAAGCAGAGATTGAAACCGAGGATAATGGTCGCGAGCGTATCGTCATTGGCGAACTACCTTATGGCGTAGTAAAGTCTGACCTGGTGAAGAATATTGCTGATCTTGTAAACGACAAGAAGATTGAAGGCATTTCTGGTATCAGCGACCAATCAAAACGCGATGTGCGTATCATTATTGAAATCAAGCGTGATGCTAATGCTCAGGTGGTACTCAACAAGCTATATAAATATACCGCATTGCAATCTAGTTTCTCTGTTAATAGCATTGCTTTGGTTAAGGGACGTCCACAGTTGCTCAACCTCCACGATATGGTGGCTAATTTCATTGAGCACCGAATGGATGTGGTTATTCGTCGCACGAAGTACGACTTGCGAAAGGCTGAGGAGCGTGCTCATATCCTCGAGGGCTTGATTATTGCTGTTGATAATATCGATGAAGTAGTTCGTATCATCCGTGCTAGCCGCACTCCTGCTGAGGCGCAAAGCAACCTCGAAGCTCGTTTCAATCTCGATAACCTACAGTCTAAAGCTATCGTTGATATGCGTCTGTCACAACTCACAGGCTTGCGTATCGAGGAGTTGAAAGAGGAGTATAACAAACTTCAAAATCTCATCCAATATCTCAACGAACTTCTCAATGACGAAACAAAACGTTATGAGGTAATTGAGAGCGAACTTCAAGAGATCAAGGATAAGTATGCTGACGAGCGTCGTACACGCATCATCAAGATGGCTACTGAGTTTAATCCTGAGGATATGTATGCTGACGACGATATGGTAATCACCATTTCACACCTCGGTTATATTAAGCGTACACCACTAGCAGACTTCCGTCAACAAGGTCGAGGTGGAGTAGGTGCTAAGGCTAGTTCAGCCCGCGATGAGGACTTCATCGAGTATGTACACCAAGCTAATATGCACTCTACCATGATGTTCTTTACCGAGCAAGGACGACTCTACTGGATCAAGGTGTATGATATTCCAGAGGGCAACCGCCAGTCTAAGGGCCGTGCACTCCAAAACATGATTAATATCCAAAAGGGTGACAAGGTTTGCGCATTTATCCATGTGAAGAACCTTAATGATCAAGAGTATGTGGATAACCACTATCTCATCTTCGCTACTAAGAACGGTCTGATGAAGAAGACTACTCTCGAGTCATATAGCCGCCCACGCGCTAATGGTATTATCGCCCTCGGATTACGCGAGGATGATCGACTCATTCGCGTTACTCTCACCGATGGTAAGAGCCAAATGCTCGTAGCTTCATACAACGGTAAGGTTGTTCGCTTCCCAGAAGAGACTATCCGTCCAATGGGACGAACTGCTTCAGGTGTACGTGCTATCAAACTTGATGAAGATGGCAAGGACTGCGTAGTTGGCATGATTTGCGTTGAAGAGGGTAGCAAGGATACTGTACTCGTGATTTCTAATAAAGGCTACGGTAAGCGTACAGCCCTTGATGATGAGAACGGAGAACCTATCTATCGTATCACCAACCGCGGCGGTAAGGGTGTGAAGACCATTAATATCACCGACAAGACCGGTAATCTCATTGGTATGGAGGCTGTGAACGATGATCAAGACCTTATGCTTATCACTAAGTCTGGTACTGCTATTCGTATGCCGATGACATCTATAAGTGTGCTAGGTCGTGCTACTCAAGGTGTCAAACTCATCGAACTCCAAAAACGCAACGATACACTCATGTTTGGCTGTGTCGTTCCTAAAGAAGAGATGGAGGAGACAAACGAAACAGCAGAGGTATCCGCAGAACAACCAATCACAACAGAGGAATAATCCTTAAAACTTTAAAAATTTTAAAACTTCTAGTCATATGAAAAAGTCAATTTTTCTTGCAGCTCTTCTCCTCATTGGTGTAGGCTGCTTCGCACAAAAAGCTAATGTAAGCAAAGCTCGTAATCTTTGCGATGCTGAGGTTCCTGATTATGCTGGTGCTAATGAGGCCATCAAGCTAGCTCTTGAGAACGATGAAACAAAAGATCTGCCTAATACATGGTATGTAGCCGGTTATGTAGGATACAAAGAGTTCTCTTATGGTTTCGACCGTGCTGCGGCTAACAAGGGTGTTTACCAATCTATCAAGTACTGGGAGAAAGCTTACGAACTAACTAAAACTCCACTTAGTTATGATAAGAAAGGTAATCCTAAATACGATACTCGTACTCCTAAATCCATCCTTCCTAAGTTGGCAGAGTACTTTGTGAATGCTCCTTTGGTAAATGCAGCTTATGCTGCTTACGACCAGAAGAATCTCTCTGAAGCATATGATTATCTCTCAACTCATGTTTATATCCCTAAGATGGATATTTACACTGATTTCCCTGCTGAGGCTGCTAAGTTGTTGCGCGACACCAACTATTACACCTATGTTAATAACGCTTCTTTCTTCGCGTTTAACTCTCAACGCTATGAGGACGCTATAGCATTGGGTCAACTCTTAGACGATCACGCAGTTAAGACCGCTCTTAGTCGCGACTTGAAGGAAATTAACGAGCGTATCTATCAATCATATATGCAGCTCAAGGATACTGCTAATGCTATAGCTGCAGTGGAGCGTGCTATCCAGATGATGCCAGAGGAGGATAACTTTATACTTATGCTCGTTGATATATATATCGCTCAAAATAACGAAGCTAAAGCAATGGCATACCTTGATAAGGTGATTAATAATAGCCCAGATGTAGCACGTTACTATTTGATTAAGGGTGATATCCTTTCTATCATGCTCGGTAAGTTTGAGGAGTCTTTCCCATACTACGATAAGGCACTTGAATTGGAGCCTGATAACGCAGAGAACCAATTCCAATATGGTGTAGCGCTATACAACTATGGTAGTAATATCTACAACGATGCTTCTTCACTCGATTATAATAGCGCTGAGTACAAAGTAGAGGAAGAAAGAAGCTTTGAATACTACAGAAAGGCTCTCCCATGCTTCCAAAAGGCATATGAACTCGAGCCTACCAACGAACAATACAAGCGTTACCTTGGAAATGCATATTACCGTCTCCAAATGCACGCTGAGATCGAGGCCCTTGGTATAGAGCAATAATCACTCAACAACCATGGGTCGCATTCTAGCGATAGATTTCGGTCGTAAACGAACAGGATTAGCCGTTACGGATCCACTCCGTATAACGGCTAATCCGCTTATTACAATACCCACTCATACGCTTGAGGCGTGGCTAACCGACTATTTTGCTAAAGAGGCTGTAGATGAGGTGGTTATAGGCCATCCTTATCAAATGAATGGCGAGGACTCTGAGTCTATGCAATATATCCAACCCTTTATCAATCGCTTTCAAAAAGTCTTTCCTAATATGCAGCTCAAAGAGTATGACGAACGTTTTACTTCCGTCATTGCACATCAAGCTATGATTGCTGGGGGGATGAAAAAGAGCCAAAGACAAGATAAATCAGTTGTTGACAAATTGGCCGCTTGCATTATTTTGGAAGGCTATTTGGATTCTATACGTTAGCGGTCTTCACTATGTGATTACTATGCGATTACTATGTGATTTCGCTACCTATATGCTACAATTATTAACACTGAACAAAATGATTTTACCAATATATTTATACGGTCAACCTGTGTTACGTAAGCCCACAGAAGACATTACACCAGAATCACTTGACTTACAACAACTCCTTTCTGACATGTGGGAGACACTTGCTGTCGCTGAGGGCTGCGGTTTAGCTGCACCACAAATAGGCAAAGCTATTCGTCTCTTTATCGTTGATGGAACTGAACTAGCAGAGGATTATCCTGAGTGTCAAGATTTCAAGAAAGTTTTTATCAATCCTGAGATTATTGAGGAAAGCGAGGACGACGCTACTTTTGCAGAAGGTTGTCTTTCACTTCCTGGCATTTCTGAGAATGTAATTCGTCCTGCTAGCATCACTATTCGTTATATGGATGAGAATTTTACTGAGCATACTGAAACCTACGAGGGTTTTGCTGCTCGTATCATTCAGCACGAGTACGATCATCTAGAGGGACATGTCTTCACCGATCGTATCTCACCTATTCGTAAGCAGTTTGTTAAAACAAAACTCACCAATATCGCTAAAGGCAAAGTTTCAGCCCGCTACCGCGTTAAACGATAATTCTGTTAGTGTATAGTTTATAGTGTATAGTTTATAGGAAGAGAAACCAGCGTAGCTGTATCCTCCGCCCATACACCATACACCCATACACCATACACCCATACACCATACACCCATACACCATACACCATACACCGTCCACTAAACATGACACTAATAACTATCATATTACTTGCCATTGGCCTTGCCATGGATTGTTTTGCGGTCTCAGTCTGCAAAGGATTGGCTTCGCCACATGGTTATGTACCACGATACATCAAACCGATGCTCATGGCATTGCTTTTTGGTGTTTTCCATGCTTGCATGCCGCTAATCGGCTATTTTACAGGTAGTTTCTTTGTTTCTTTCTTCGAACGTTTTGCTCCATGGATAGCCCTCATTTTATTAGGATTTATTGGCGGTAAAATGATATATGACTCGCTCCATGATGATGACAATGCGGCACATTTAGCTGATTTCTCGTTCGTGGGCTTGTTATCGTTGGCCTTCGCAACATCTATGGACACATTGGCTACAGGTGTTATTTTCATTCCTCACCCAGAGGTACTTTGGTTGGCAGTAGCCATTATCGCTCTTACTTGTTTTTTATTTTCCATGACAGGATTTATCCTTGGTCATATTGTTGGAACTCGCTTGCGTATTAATGTCAATATCCTTGGAGGAGTGATTCTGATTCTTATTGGCATAAAAATCTTCCTCGAAGGAATTCTATAAACACTAAACAGTAGCGGCTCTGCCGCGTCCACTAAACACCAAACATATGTTCTTGATTCAAAATACATTAGTTAGCTTAGATGTCTTGGAGAAAGACTTTTGCTGTGACTTGGATAAATGTCGCGGTTGTTGTTGTATTGAGGGTGATGCTGGTGCTCCGCTTACAGATGAAGAAGAAGAGAAGATTCATGAGATTCTGCCAATCATCCTTCCTGACATGACCAAGGAGGCGCGTGCTGTGGTTGAGGCACAAGGATTATCTTACCTTGACCCATCAGGTGAAAAAGTGACTTCTATTGTCAACGATAAAGATTGTGTCTTTGCTCGCACCGATCACAATGGTTGGTGCTATTGCCTTATAGAGAAGGCATACAACGCGGGTAAGATTGACTTCAAGAAACCCATATCATGTCACTTGTATCCTATCCGCCTTAATCATGTTGGTGATATGATTGGGGTTGAGTACCATCGTTGGGATATTTGCCATTGTGCTCGTGTGTTAGGTAAGAAACTTCACTTACCTATTTATCAGTTCCTTAAAGAACCGCTTATTCGTCGTTTCGGACAAGAATGGTACGATGAACTCTGCTTGGTAGCAGAAGAATGGAAAAAACAATGCAAAAACTCCTAACCCCTGAACTTCATAGTATGCGAGCAGAAATCATTACCATAGGTGACGAATTGCTGATTGGTCAGGTTGTAGATACCAATTCTGCATGGATGGGAGAGCGCCTCAACGAGGCGGGGATTGAATTGTATCAGATTACATCCGTTCACGACAATCGCGAACATATTCTCAAGGCGATAGACGAGGCATTCTCTCGTGTTGATATAGTTCTCACTACCGGTGGCTTGGGTCCTACCAAGGATGATATTACCAAGAATGTCATGTGCGAATATTTTAACACCACTCTCATAGAGGATGTTCGCGTACGCACGCACATCCAAGATCTTTACAAAGATCGTCCAGATGCGCTCAACCGACTAACAGCCACTCAATGGCTAGTTCCTGAGTCTGCTACCATCTTACCTAATAGAGTAGGTAGTGCACCGATTATGGTATTTGATGAGTTTAAAGTTGAACGTTTAAAGTTTAAAGTAAATGAAACCAGCGAAGCTGTAACCTCTGACTCTCAACTTTCAACATTCAACATTCAACCTCCAAAGTTCCTTGTTGCCCTCCCCGGCGTCCCTCATGAGATGAAGATTGCCATGACCGAGCAGGTACTCCCTTTTCTTAGGTTAAAGGCTAAAGGCGAAAGGCGAGAGGCGAGAGATATTGTTCATCGAACAATTCTAGTTCATGGAATTCCAGAATCCAAACTTGCCATACTCATTGAGGATTGGGAAAACGCTCTTCCGGCATATATCCATCTTGCTTACTTACCCAAGGACGGCATTATTCGTTTGCGTCTGAGTTCATATGGTGAAGCTACTGAAAAAGAGGTTCAATCATATATTGACTCGCTTCTCCCGCTTATTAGTGATTATATACTTGCAAATGAAGATATCTCGCTAGAGGCTTTAGTTGGTCGTTTACTCAAGCAGCATGCCATGACTATTGCTACGGCTGAGAGTTGCACAGGTGGTCGTTTAGCTGCTGCATTGAATGCACAATCCGGTTCCTCTGCATACTACATGGGATCGGTGGTGGCTTATGATAATAGTATCAAAGAGCATGTGCTTGGTGTACAGCAAGATACGCTGATGCAGTATGGTGCCGTCAGCGAACAAACTGTGCGCAAAATGGCTGAAGGTGTTCGCGCTTTGATGCACACCGATTTTGCTATTGCTACATCAGGAATAGCTGGTCCTACTGGTGGTACTCCAGATAAACCTGTTGGTACTGTTTGGATTGCCTGGGCCACTCCTACTGCCACTGAGGCAAAGTGTTTTCATTTTGGCGCCTCTCGCGAACGCGAACAGATCACCCTCCGCGCAGTTACCGAAGCACTTGTTAGATTAGTCAAATGTCTAAAGTCTAAAGTTTAAAGTCAAATGTCAGTAGCGCAGCGTCCACTAAACAGTAGGGCTCTGCCCGTCCACTAATCACTAAATACTATAAAACATGAAACGTTTAATTCCAATCTTCATCTTTGTGTTCGTAGCTAACACTTTGTTGGCATATGATTTCAAGCAAAAGCAAATTTGCTACAGTATCATGACTCTGGGCGAGAGTGACACTCCAGTTGCTGTTGTGTCGCAACAAGAAGCCACAGCTGACAACTACAAGCGTATCACCGAACTGGTCATACCAGAAACGGTGAAATACAAGGGTACAGAATATCCTGTGGCGGCTGTTGGTAATGATGCGTTTAAGAATGCCCATTCGCTTGTTTCTGTTACTTTGCCTGCTTCTGTCGTTCAAATTCAGTCTGGTGCTTTCGTCAATTGTATTGCTCTTAAGCAGGTCACATGTTTAGAAGGTTCAATGCTGCATACTATCGACGACGATGCGTTCTCGGGTTGTATTTCGCTTACTGATCTCAATCTAGGTCATAAGCTCCAACATATTGGTCAACGTGCTTTTATCAGTTGTACATCGCTCCAGACCATCAACTTAGGCACAGCGCTTAAGCGTATCAATGAACGAGCATTCGCCCATTGTACAGCGCTTACTTCTTTTACTATTCCTGTTTCTACGGAGTATCTGGGAAAAGATATCTTTGATGGTTGCACATCACTCACATCCCTCTCAGTTTTAGCACGTTCATGCAAGGTTGATAAAGAGTATATGTCCAATGCCATCAAAGCTCAAATCACCCACATCAGTTTTGGCAATGGGGTAGAGCATATACCTGCTTACTTGTGCCAGGGCATGACCCAACTGAAAAGCGTATCAATGTCTAATTCGCTTAAGTCCATCAGCCAGAATGCCTTTAGCGGATGTACAGCGCTTGCTGATCTTGCCTTGCCTGAAACGCTACAGGAGATCCACGAACATGCTTTCGAAGGTTGTACAAGCCTATCGCATATTCGTATCCCTAAGAATGTTACCACGCTCCATCCCAAGGCTTTTCAGGGCTGCTCATCTCTTACATCAATCGAATGGTGCCCAGTTAATTTCGAATCAAACCACAGCGAATCTATTTTCGAAGCTATAGCTACTCAGATCACCCGTTTCACTTTTGATGCTAATGTATCCAGCGTGCCATCTCGTCTTTGCCAGGGTATGACCTCTCTTTCATCTGTGTCCTTGCCTAGCAATATCACCAAGATAGGTGATTGTGCGTTCGAGCGTTGTAGTTCGATGCCATCTATATTGTTCTCTAATAACTTGCAGACTATTGGTTCAGAGGCTTTCAGCGGTTGTACTTCGCTCACCTCTGTTACACTTCCTAATTCAGTTACAACTTGTGGCAGTGGGGCGTTTGAGGGCTGTACCCAACTCCGTTCCTTCAACTTATCTACTAGCATGACTAGTATCAGTTCTAAGATGTTAAAGGGCTGTTCATCTTTGGACTCTGTTACCTTTACTTCCTCTATCAATAATATCGAATCAGAGGCTTTCAGTGGTTGTACTTCGCTAACCTCTGTTACGCTTCCTAACACACTTACTAACTGTGGCAGTGGTGCGTTTGAGGACTGTACTCAACTCAGTTCCTTCACATTTTCTACTAGCATGACTAGTATCAGTTCTAAGATGTTCAAAGGCTGTTCATCGCTTCAGTCTATCGAGTTACTATCTTCTATCAATAATATCGAATCCGAGGCTTTTGCTAATTGCAGTAGCCTTACTGCAATCCATCACCCTACAGGAAACTTAAATATGGCGGAAAATGCCCTCGCTAATTGCTCTGCTATCCTCCTCCTGCCATATCTGTCAAGTGATTTGAAGATGATGTTAGTTAGAGGTCGTGTCAAGAGTATTGTGGATAATAATTCTGGCTATTCTTACTTACTCGCAAGTGGTACATTAGACTATACCTATGAGGGTATGTTGGTATCTACATTAATTGAAGAAGATTCTGACGACGAAGATTATGATGAAGATTGTACTACCGAGCTTGAGCGCAATAGCGAGGGCCAACTCCTTGAGATAGGTGACTGTAGTTGGGGAGATTCATGGACGTACAACGAAGATGGATTTGTTGCTACGCACTCAATGTTTGATGCTGAATGGGGCCGTGACATTGACTATACATATGAATATAACGAGAATAACGACGTAGTAAAGGCTAATTGTGTTTTTACCAGTAGTGAAGGAAAGTCCGTAGATACTATTATTTATTCTAACTACAAATACGATGGATATGGCAACTGGATTTCTCGTGATGCAACCCAGGAAACGAAGTCATATAATTACGATGTGGCTAGCGATTCATACGTATATGATGCAGAGTCTGATACTTCCGTCACCCGCACCGAAACCCGTGTGATTATATATTATTAGTTGTTAATGTACAAAGTTTACCAACTACATTCAACTCTCGTACACGAGCTCTGCGAGTGATCGTTCGAGCAAACGCGAGATAAGAACTCTCAACAATATGACCTTCTTCAACGAATTATTCATAACTCCTTCCGTCACTCAATCTATCGTCTTATTGACTTTAGTTGTTTTCTTGGGCTTATGGGCTGGTGAACGCCTTAAGATACGAAACTTTACTTTTGGTGTCACATGGATTTTGTTTGTTGGTATTGCTCTTTCGGCTTTTGGCTTGACTATTGATGAAGATGTAGCCTCTTTTGCCAAGAATTTAGGACTTATCCTATTTGTCTATTCTATTGGTCTTCAGGTGGGCCCTTCTTTCTCGCCTTTTGGAAAGAACGGTCTTCGTCTTAATCTCTTGGCTACGGCTATTGTTCTCTTGGGTTGTATCGTTACTGTGGTATTGCATTATATCACGGGTACGAATATGACTATCATGGCGGGTATTATGTCCGGTGCGGTCATGAACACGCCTTCTTTGGGTGCTGTTCAGCAGACGGCTTCTGACTTAAACCTAGCCACACCCGATATTGCTATTGGATATGCTTTAGCTTATCCGCTTAGTATTGTGGGACTTATATTGTCGTTCGAATTAATCCGTTTCTTCTGCCGCGTCAATCTTCGCAAAGAAGATGAGGCACTTCAGCAAGAGCATGTATCAGACGACGATCCTATCTGCATAGATATTCGTCTATCAATCACGCAGGATGCTACGCTCCAGCAGTTGCACGATCTCTGTCCTTGCCAACACATGCTTGTCACACGTGTCATGCGTGTGGATGACACCGACGAACTAGTCGATGCTTCTACTGTTTTCCATCCGGGCGATGTGGTGCGTATCGTCAGCGACCGTCGTCACGAGAAAGATCTCCAGTCTTTAGGCGAGATCACCCACTACGGTTTCCATGGTGGCGAGCGCGATAATCACCTCATCTCGCGCCGTATTGTGGTCACTCGCACGCGTTGCAATGGCAAGCGCCTAAGCTCTTTTGATGTGCGCCATCGTTACCATGCTACAATCACACGTATCAATCGTGCGGGTGTTGAGCTTTTGGCTACGCCAGATTTAGTTTTGCAATTAGGCGACCGATTGATGGTTGTGGGCGATCGAGAGGATGTGCGCCATGTAGCGGATATCTTTGGTAATGAGCTCAAACGCCTTGATTTACCTAACTTGATGCCTATTTTCTTTGGCATTTTCTTAGGGGTCTTGTTTGGATCTTTGCCTATTGCAATCCCGGGTATGGATATCACTTTTAAATTGGGTCTTGCAGGTGGCTCTTTGATTGTGGCATTGCTGATTGGTCGTTTTGGCCCATATTATAATCTCGTTACTTTCGCTACCACTTCTGCCAATATGATGCTTCGTCAGGTGGGTTTGACCTTGTTCCTTGCGTCTGTTGCTCTTACGGTGGGACAAGGCTTTGTCTCTACTTTGCTTGCTGGTGGATATATGTGGGTTTTGTATGGTGTACTTATCACAATGATTCCTTTGTTGTTGGTAGGTTTCTTGGCTTATAAGATAATGAAATTCAATTATTTTAAAGTTGTAGGTCTCCTGATAGGTTCCATGACAGGTGCCCCAGCTTTGGGTTATGCACAGAGTCTTTCGGATAAGAACGACCAAGCTTCTGTGTGCTATGCTACGGTCTATCCGCTGACCATGTTCCTGCGTGTGATGGCAGGCCAGCTGCTGATTGTCTTCTTCTGTTCTTAGACCGTCAACGTTCATCGTTCAACTCTCAACTTTCGTACACGAGCTTGGCTAGTGATAGTTCTGGCGACGGGAGATAAGTATTTTCAAGTAAAAATGCGCCGTTGATGGCGCATTTTTTTATAAATATTTGCGAGAATGTAAAATAAATTGTAACTTTGTCAGCGGAATGACGAAGAATCAGTTACAAATACTTCGTTGGGGGCGTTGGCTATAGATATTTCTCGTATTGTTTGCGTATGTGCATTATTTTTACTAACTTTGCAGCATAGAAGAACAGTAACGGCTCTACCGCGTCCACTAAACTGAGCTACAAGCGCCTAATTTTAAACATTCAACTCTAAACACAAAAAAATATGAAACGACTACTAACCATCCTACTTTCCCTGACACTGACACTAACGCTTGCTTTAGCAGGTCCTAAAAAAGGCATCAATTTTGATTCATATTACATGCAATTAGGTATGGATGCGCTTAAAAATGGACAAATAGAAGAGGCCTTACAATCATTTGAAAAAGTACTACAAGGGGATTCAACAAATGGATACGCACACTTTTGGATAGGAATAGGACTTGCCGATAAAGGTGAAGTAGATGCTTCCTTAACTGCTATCAACAATGCACTGACATATCTACCTAAAAAAGAAAAGTCTTACCTAAGTTCGGCCTATGGCGTCAGAGCTGAAGTCTATCTGATAAAACAAGACACAACTGCTGCACTAGATGACTATGCTAAGGCAATAAAATGTATACCAGAAAGAAAATCACTATACGAAGATAGAGCCGAGTTGTACTTTGAATTGCATCAATACGACCTATCCAATAAGGACTATGACAAACTACTAGAACTAGACCCTAATTCGGTATATGCCTATATGGGTAAAGGTAGAAACTTCCGAGACCTAAAGCAATACGATCTGGCTATCAGGTATTTTTCATATGCATTACAGATGTATCCAAACTTCTCGAGAGGATACTCTTTCCGCGCCGAGTGCTTCATCCTGCAAAAAAAATACAACGAAGCAGCGGACGACATCATAGCAGCACTGGATCTAGACGGCGACTCTAAGGCTCGTGGCCTGATGATATACAAGTATACTGGCGACAAGATGGACATTATAAAGCATAAACTAGAACGTATGACCCACAAAGAGCCTAAACGTACTCTGTGGCGCCACAACTTGGCAGTCTTGCTAGAAGCAAATGATCAATACAAAGATGCCATCATGCAATACAAAGAGGCTAAACGCATTAACCCAAATGCAATAGTGGATGAGCGCATAGCAGTATGCCACGCTAGTATGGGCAACTATGCCAAAGCACTGGAGTACCTCAATCTAGTAATAGCCAAAGATACTACCAAAGCTAATCTGTACAGCAGACGTGCACACTACTACAGCGAACTGGGTGAGTATCAAAAAGCCATAGAAGACTACGACAAGTACGTAGAAATGATGCCTGGCAATAGTAGAGCGTATTTCTTGCGTGGTTGGGAAAAACATATGGCAGGACAGCACGAAGACGCTATAGAAGACCTGAGCATATCCATCAATATGGATAGCACCTTTTCTGTAGCCTATGATGGTCGCGGTAGAAGTTACTTGTCACTTGGACAAATAGACCTAGCCAAAGCCGATTTTGAGAAGATACTAAGCTTTGACACCGTGCCGGCTACTAACTCATGCGCCGCTTTTGCGTACCACTTCCTCGGACAAGACTCAATAGCCATTGACTACGCTTTGCGCTGCCTAGAGGTAGATCCACGCACTTTATATAATGTGGCTTGCGCGTACGCACTAGCAGGCAATGCAGAGAAGGCTGTAGAGTACTTGCGAAAAGATTTTGAAGACGGTTTTGTTCGCTTGTACCACCTAAGCAGAGATGTTGACTTTGATGCTATCCGACAAGATCCTGCATTCCAAGCACTGATAGAAGAATACACCCAGAAAATCCAGCAAAGCTGGGTAGAGTAGGCAGGCGCGCAGCGGAGCTGCAGTTTGAGGACGGCACAAAGTGCCTGTAGATCGGGCAAAGCCCTGTAGATCGCCTGCTGCTTGAAGTTGAATGTCTAAAGTTGAAAGTAAAAAGTATATGTACGCACTAATCACAGGAGCTAGTTCAGGGTGTGGATACGAATATGCACGAGTAATGGCTAGCAGAGGATATGATCTACTCATAGTAAGCAACGAAGAGGCTATACACGACAAAGCAGCGCTTCTTCGCCAAGATTATACCGTTAATGTCATTTCTCTCGTGCAAAACCTAGGCACACAAACTGCTGCCAAAGAACTATACGAATACTGCCAAACACAAGCACTAGAAGTGGAAGTGCTAATCAATAACGCTGGCGTATACCACGACCG
Source organism: Paludibacteraceae bacterium (assembly GCA_017559385.1). Lineage (GTDB taxonomy): Bacteria > Bacteroidota > Bacteroidia > Bacteroidales > Paludibacteraceae > Colicola. The sequence goes on from JAFYSK010000046.1 coordinate 50,102, forward strand.
CGACTTCCTAGATGACTCAGAGGCATTCAACGAACTCATCTTCAATCTGCATATGCATACACCCGCTATGCTGATGTACTACTTCGCACAAGATATGGCGAAACGAGGCAAAGGATATATCCTTAATATGTGCTCCATCACTGCCGACATAGCCGTGCAACGACTTGGCAGCTACAGCGCTACCAAATCCTTCCTAAGAAACCTCACACGCTCATTGCACGTAGAACTCAAAGGCAAAGGCGTATATATTACCGACGTAACACCAGGAGCCATCAACACCGGACTATATAACATCCGTCCATGGCTCACTAAGATGGGACTCGTACTTGGATATATCGTTGAACCACAACGCTTAGCACGACGCGCCGTAAGATGCATGATGCGTGGAAAAGCCAAAGTATCCATACCCGGCGTATGGAACACTATCTTGCTAGCCCTAGTGGCATTGGTGCCAACTTGTCTGCTCAGATTGATTAGACGAATGGGATTGTTCTAGACCAACTTTTTGATAAGGGCAAAAAGCTTATACGGCATATATCTAAACGGCATGTCCACAAAGGTAGGCGTGCTGACTACCGCACGGCGATGAGAGAAAGTCATAAAACTCTCCTTGCCATGATAAGTACCCATACCAGAATTGCCTACACCACCAAATGGCATATCATGATTGACAATGTGCATAATCACATCGTTGATACATGTGCCGCCCGAAATGGTATGGCGGAGGATATAGTCGCCTTTCTTGCCGAAATAATAAAGCGCCAAAGGGCGTTCACGCTTAGCCACAAACTCCGTAACCTCCTCTATCTGCTTGAAAGTCAACACAGGGAAGATAGGACCAAAAATCTCCTCCTGCATAACAGGGGCGTCTGGACTGACGTTGGTCAAAATGGTAGGAGAAAGATAGCGCTCGGCGCGGTCGTAGTGACCGCCGTGATAGATAGTAGATCGCTTCGCTGTAGATGGTAGATCGGCTTCGCCTGTAGATGGTAGATATCCAATCAAGCGATCGAGGGCTTTGTCGCTGACGATACGGACGAAGTGTTTGGCCTGTTGTGGATCTTTGGTGAGCAAGTGTTTCCACTCTTTGACAAGCAGTTTGAGGAACTTGTTCTTGACATCCTCGTGAATCATCAGATAATCAGGGGCAATACAGGTTTGTCCTGCATTGAGGGCTTTGCCCCATGCCACACGTTTGGCAGCCACCTTGAGGTCTGCATCTTGGTCTATGATACATGGGCTCTTGCCACCTAACTCCAGTACCACAGGAGTAAGGTGCTTGGATGCTGCTTCCATGACCATTTTACCCAAAACGGGGCTTCCTGTGAAGAAAATCAAGTCCCAACGCTCTGCGAGGAGCATTTGGTTGACATCGCGGTTGCCTTCTACAATAGCAATATACTCCTCGGAGAAAGTATTACGAATCATCTCGGTGAGTACGCGAGAGACATTTGGCACATATGGCGAGGGTTTGAGCATAGCCGTACAACCCGACGAAATTGCACCTACCAGTGGATTGAGGAGTAGCTGAACAGGGTAGTTCCATGGGGCGATAATGAGGGTGTTGCCCAATGGTTGTTTGATGATCTTACTCGTTGCTGGCATGATGGCCAAGGGCGAACATTTGCGTTCGGGGCGTGCCCACTTGCGGAGATGGCGTAAGTGATTGCGTATCTCGCCATAGACAATGCTGAGTTCGGTGAGGTATGCCTCTTCGTAGGATTTGTGAAGATCTTGCCAAAGGGCATCGGAGAGTGCCTTCTCATATTGGTGCATGGCTGAAGTGAGCTTGCGAAGCATTTGCTTGCGGAAAGGTAGCGCAAGGGTAGCGCCAGAATGGAAATACTGCTTTTGCTTGTTGAGGGTGGTTGAAATATATTCTTTCATATTATCAAGTTTTTCTGCCATGAATCTGCCTGTTTTCTCTTCGTATTCCTTCGGAGTTCCTTCGGTGAGGTTCCGATGAAGTCCCTATGAAGTCCCTATGAAGTCCCTATGGATACAGGTGGCAGATAGGTGGCAATAAAAGGGGTTACTTAGTGCGTCCTGTGAAATTATCCATTGCATGATAGATGCCAAAAACTGTGCCAAAGACGAAGTCAAAGACACGAATTGGCAGAATAGCTTGCCAAAAACGGATAAAATGGAAGCCAAATGGTATGCCACGGAAGGTTTGGTTGCGTTCGATGGCACAAATAATCTTTTTGGCAGTAGGTTCCGGCTTTTGTATTGGCAGAAGAGGTGACTTCACGCCGTTGAACATACCCGTGTTGATGAAGTAGGGTGCAATGGTGGTCACATGTACGTTGGATTTCATCTCTTGTAGTTCGATACGCACGGAGTCGCTCCAACCGATAGCCGCCCATTTGCTAGCTGCATAGACAGACATCTTGGGGTTGGAAAGCATACCTCCCGCCGAAGCGATATTGCAGATATGACCGCTATTGCGACGTAGCATATCGGGGAGAATCTCCTTGGTGATGATCATCGGAGCAATGGTGTTGACCTCCAATGTGAGGCGGATATCTTGCTCGGTTTGTTGGTCAAACGTTTTGTTCCCACGAACGATTCCCGCACAGTTAATCAGGATATCCACTCCTCCACACTCCTGTTTGATTTGCTGATAGGTAGAAGCTACTAATAGACTGTTTGTGATGTCCACTTTATAGATATATACACGTCCGCGCGAAGCGAACTCTGCTGCTGTGGCTTCTATTGCTTCTTGATTCACATCCCAAATAATCAACGCTTTAGCCCCTTTTTCTAACGCCATCCTGCCCATAATTTTGCCAATTCCAGATGCTCCACCTGTGATTAGCACATTTGCATTTTTCAGTTTCATAATTGTTCAATATAGTTCAAAATTGTTCAATGTGGTTCAAAATAGTTCTTATAATTGTTCAAGATAGTTGATACAATAATTATACCAAAATTCGGGGGCAAAGGTACTACTTTGTTTTCGAACGTATGTTCAGTTTTTTTGAGAAAAAATTTGTATATATCAAAAAAAATGCTTACCTTTGCGGTCGAAAGTTTGTAAATTGGGAGGATAGTTTAAGTATAAATCATTAAATACCATTTATTTATGGAAGAGGATCGCAGAGAGAAAATACTACTTAAGGCTATTGAGTTGTACATGATAGAAGGCTATGCTAATGTTTCCATCACGGATTTACAAGCGGCGTTGAATATGGGTAGAGGAACCATGTACTATTATTTTAAGGACAAAGATGAATTGTTCCAGGAAGCAGTTAGCACATTCTTGATTCACCCTAAACAAAAAGCTCTGGATCGAATAAAAGAAGGGGCAAGTATCCCTGAAATGATAGAAGCAATGGTCTATTATCTCAATCAACTTAGAGATGTGCATGAACAAGTTGATAATAAGAATATCAACACTTCGAATGTGGTCAATGTGATGTTTACAGCGTATAGTAAGTTTCCTGAACTCTATAAGAAAGCTCGTAAATTATATGAGCGTGAGTTGAGTCTATGGATACAAGCTATCAAAACCAGTATGCGTGCTGGCGTAGTGCGTGGGGATGTGCATATAGAAACAATCGCGCATATGTTTCTGCATATCAAAGATGGCTGGGATCCAGGACGTACAAGTGGTCCTATGAACTACGAGATATTGTACGACCAATACAATTATCTCTATGAATTAATAAAAAAAACGTAAGAATTTATTAAAAAAAGCACGTTTTATCTATAAAAAATCATTTTTTATTTCGTTTTGAACGATTGTTCGAAAAAAAGGTAGTATCTTTGCAATCGCATATGAAATATATGCAAAGATATTAATAAAAATAAGTAATATGGAATTAAAGCATTATTTGGAATATCTCCAAAATACAACTAAAAGAAAGTGGTCAGATTTGGCCATGAAGGATTTGGATGGTAACACATCTTACACCTATGGTGAATTGGCTAATGAGATTGCTCGTTTGCATACTACTTTTCGTCTGTTGGGCGTAGAGCAGGGTGATAAGATTGCGCTGTGTGGTCGCAACTGCGCGAATTGGGGTGTTTTGTTCTTAGCTGTAGAAACCTACAAAGCAGTAGCGGTAAGTATCCTACCTGATTTTACTGCAGAGGATGTACATGGTTTGGTGGCACACTCTGAGGCTAAATTGCTATATGTTGGTCCTAATGTACTCAAGAAGGTGGATGCGACTCAAATGCCAGGTTTGACTGCTATGATCTATATGGATGATTTCTCATTGAAGCATGCAGCTAACGAGGAGGTAGAGAAGGTTTATGCTACCATCGATGAGGAGTTTAAGAAGGAGTGGCCTAATGGTCTCAGTGCTGAGGATGTAGTTTATCCTACTGATAATCATGATGATTTGGCCCTTATTAACTATACTTCAGGTTCAACAGGTAACCCTAAGGGTGTGATGTTGACACACAAGAACTTGAGCGGTAATATCGACTTTGCTTGTAAGAAGATTCCTCACCTGCCAGGTGATAAGATGATGTCAATGTTGCCTATTGCGCATATGTTTGGTTTGGCATTTGAGTTCCTATATCAGGTTTGCGATGGTGCTGAGTTATACTTCCTAACAAAAGCTCCAACACCAAGTACACTGATGAAAGCTTTTGCTCAGGTACATCCATTTATGATCTTGACAGTGCCATTGGTGATTGAGAAGATTATCAAAGGTAAAGTATTGCCTGTGATCAATAAACCATTGATGAAGTTGCTTTGGAAGACTCCAGGTATCAAGAAACTGTTGCACAAGAAGGTCAGTGGCACCTTGTTGCAAGCTTTTGGTGGCAATTTACGTTACCTTATTATTGGTGGTGCAGCGCTCAACGAAGAGGTGGAAACTTGTATGAAGGATATGCACTTCATGTATTGCGTGGGTTATGGTATGACTGAGTGTGCTCCGCTCATTAGCTACGAAGATTGGCAAAAATATGCATATCGCTCATGTGGTAAAGCCATCCCTGGCATGCAGATTCGTATTGATTCTGAAGATCCTCACAACAAAGAGGGTGAGGTACAAGTATATGGCGTGAACGTAATGAAGGGCTATTATAAGAACGAGCAAGCTACTCGCGAGACCTTTACTGAGGATGGCTGGATGCGTACGGGCGACTTAGGTATTTTGGATAAGGATGGTAACCTCTTCCTACGTGGACGTAGTAAGAATATGTTGCTAGGTCCTAGTGGACAGAATATCTACCCTGAGGAGATCGAAGATAAGATCAATAGTTTGCCACTTGTATTGGAAACAGTGGTAGTTCAGCGTGATCAAAAACTGGTAGCCCTTGTGTATCCAGATACCACACCTGCAGGACAAAAGATATTGGCTGGTCGCAATATCTTCGAGTTTATGGAGGAAAACCGCAAGGAGGTTAACAAGGTCTTGCCTAACTATAGTCAAATTGTTGCTATTGAAGTGGTAGAGAAAGAATTCGAGAAGACTCCAAAGCGTAGCATCAAGCGATTCCTTTATAGTTAATTCGGTTATAGGATAAGGGATATCGGTTATCGGAATAATTGTGAAAATGCGCATACCATTTGTGTATGTGCATTTTTTTTAGTACTTTTGCAGCATGAAGTCGCTTAACTCACAAATCTTGCGCCTTGCTATACCTAGCATCTTGGCCAATATCACTATTCCTCTCGTTGGAGTGGTGGATACCGCTATTGTGGGTCATATTGCCAATGCTACCTATATCGGCGGTATCGCTATTGGTACGATGCTTTTTGATCTGCTCTATTGGAATTTTGGTTTTCTGCGAGTAGGTACTAGTGGTATGACGGCGCAGGCCTATGGTCGTGGAGATAGAGTAGAGTGTGCGCGTTTGCTGGGTCAGAGTGTGAGCATTGCTTTGATAGGTGCTATTCTCTTATGGGTGATTCAGTGGCTGTTTGTTACGGCTGTGCTTGCGATTGTACCTTGTTCTGCGGAAGTAGCATCCTTCGCTCGCGAATACTTTTGCGTACGTATATGGGCAGCCCCTGCTACCCTGTCTTTAATGGCATTTAAAGGCTGGTTTATTGGCATGCAAGATACAGTAAGTCCGATGATTACGGACATTGTGGTCAATGTGGTAAATATGGTAGTTAGTTACATTTTAGCCGTTTATACACCAATGGGTGCTATGGGTGTAGCGTATGGTACAGTGGTGGCGCAACTAACAGGCCTGCTCTTGGCTCTCATACTTTGTCTAGTAAAATATAGGACTATTGTACAAGAGGTCTGGAAAGTACTAAGCGATAAGGCGATAAGGCTATTAGGCGATCAGGAAATGAAGCGGTTTATGTCTCTCAATGGCAATCTATTTATCCGCTCGTTGTGCTTTATGGTTGTGTATGTAGGCTTCACATCATTGGCATCTAAATATGGTGATGTGGAGTTAGCAGTTAGTACTATCATGATGAAGCTCTTTATGCTATTCTCCTATTTTGTGGATGGCTTTGCATATGCTGGTGAGGCTTTAGTGGGCAAGGAGTTTGGATATCGAAAATCGGATATCGGCAATCGGGTATCAAGTATCAGTAGGGTAGTTCGTTTGCTATTTGCATGGTCGCTGGGAGTAGGAGTGTTGTTTACGATAATCTTTGTGGTTTGGTCGGGGGATTTCTACCGTGCCATGACATCGGATACCACAGTCTTGTCTCGCTTGGCAGATTATACGGGCTGGCTAATAGCTATGCCTATTGTGTCCACTTTGGCCTTTATGTGGGACGGTGTTTATGCTGGGGCTACTGCGGGCAAGCAAATTCGTAACGCAATGATTTACGCGGCTTCAGGATTCGTCTTGTGCTATGTTACGACCTATTGGTGCTTAGGTATTCAAGGCTTGTATATTGCCTATTTTGCTCATCTTGTAGCACGAGTCTTGTATTTAACACTAGCCTGGAAGAAAGTCTTAGTATTGTAAGCCTAGTGTACTTAAAAAAAAATGAGATTGCCTACCGCAATCTCATTTTTAGTATATATAGCCTCCGTTCTGTCAGGAAGCCTTTGTGCGACTGATTATAGTCGCGCTTTAATGGCAGCTGATTCAGCTTCGTACCCTGGTTTGTCAAGTAGTGCAAACATATTCTTCTTGTATGCCTCTACTCCTGGTTGATCGAATGGGTTAACGCCCAAGATATAACCTGATATACCACATGCACGCTCAAAGAAATAGAGCAACTCACCGATATAATACTCGTTGAGGGTAGGAATAGTGATTTTCATATTAGGCACACCGCCATCAATATGTGCAATCATTGTACCTAGTTCTGCCATCTTGTTTACTTCGTCTACGCGCTTGCCTGCAAGGAAGTTTAGACCATCCAAATTTGCCTCATCATGTGGGAAAGGAACAGTATGGTTAGGCTCCTCCACTGAGATAACTGTCTCAAACAAGTGGCGCTCACCATCTTGGATGTATTGTCCCATTGAGTGGAGGTCTGTAGTAAAGTCCACACTAGCAGGGAATATGCCTTTACCTTCTTTACCCTCTGACTCGCCGTATAGTTGTTTCCACCATTCACTTACATTGTGTAGTTTTGGATGGTAGTTAACTAGGATTTCAATCTTCTTGCCTTGCTCAGCATAGAGACTATTACGAGCAGCAGCATATTGTGCAGCAGGGTTCTCGTCAAAAGGTGTATCAATACCGCACACATGCATCATGCGCTCAGCACCATCGATCAGTGCGTTAATATCAAATCCTGCGCATGCAATTGGTAGCAATCCAACAGGCGAAAGTACGGAGAAACGACCACCGATATTATCTTCAATAACAAAAGTCTTGTATCCCTCTTGTGTAGCCAAAGTGCGTAGTGCGCCTTTCTTAGCGTCGGTGATACATACGATTAGTTTTTTTGCAGCTTCGCGACCTTGTTGCTCTTCTAGTTGAGTCTTCAGCAAACGGAACGCTAAAGCAGGCTCGGTGGTTGTACCTGATTTAGATATTGAGATGATACCGAACTTCTTGTTTTTGAGTAGGTTCTGCAACTCATATAGATAGTCCTCGCCAATATTTTGACCAGCATATACTATTGCAGGTTTGTTGCCTTCTAACCAAGCGAAGCTGCTAGAAAGTGCATCAATCACTGCTTTCGCACCCAAATACGAGCCACCAATACCAATGCAAACTATCACTTCACACTCACTACGGAGAAGATCTGCGGTTGCTTGAATATCAGCCAATTGTGGGCGGATGTCTGCAGGAAGATTCATCCAGCCTAAGAAGTCGTTTCCCTTACCTGTGCCATTAACTAGTTGTTCTTGAGCTTTAGCAACTTGTTCTTTATATGCTACTACTGCCTCAGCAGATACTGCTTTTGCATAAGAAAATTGTATATCTTTTGTCATGTCTTATTGAAATTTTTGTGTTAGTTCTTTGATTGTCATTTTGGGTGATTTGCGATTGTAAAGGATTTGATACATAGCTTCTGCTATAGGTATATCTACTCCCAATTGTTTATTCAGCACATGAATAGCCTTGGTGCCATAGTAACCTTCGGCCACCATTTCCATTTCCGTTTGTGCTGCCTTAACGCTATAACCCATACCTATCATTTGTCCAAATTGGCGATTGCGTGAGAAATTGGAGTATGCAGTCACCAGCACATCTCCTAGATATCCGCTGTGGATGATATCGCGTTGGATATCCGATGTGGCATTAGCAAAACGCATAATCTCGTGCATAGCATTGGTCAGCAACACTGCTAAGAAATTGTCACCATAGTGCAAACTTTTACACATACCCATTGCAATGGCATATATATTTTTCATAACGCTGGAGAACTCCAGTCCGATAACATCATTGCTTGGGGTGGTGTGTACATACTTAGTGCTCATCATTTCGCACCACTCTTGCGATTGCTTGATATCGGTACAACCTATTGTTAGGTAACTTAGTCGCTCTAATGCTATTTCTTCGGCGTGGCACGGACCTGCTACAATTCCTATATGGTCGTTAGGAATATTGAAGTGCTTGTTCAGATACTCCGTCACACGAATATTGCCATCTGCAATCATACCTTTGACTGCTGAAATCACCTTTTTGCCCGATATGTCTATCGTTATATCATCTAGACTTAGCTTGACATAAGGTGATGGAATAGCCAAAATCAGCACATCCGACTGTTCAATCACATAGTTGATGTCGCATGAGAAGTTGATTTTGGAAGTATCAAAATATGCCAACTCCAAGTGGTTAGGATTGCGGCGATTCTCGATAAACTCGTCTATCGTTTCTTGTTTGCGGATATACCAATTGATCTCGTCGTTGTTGGTCAACACTATTTTAGCTAATGCAGTTGCCCAACTACCTGAACCTAAAATACCGATCATAATTGTAATAGTTTAAAGTCTAGTATTTAATATCTACGCATCCAATCAGATGCGTAGATAAATACTAAACTGCGATTATTTCTCTGGCTTCATTGTTGGGAATAGAAGCACATCTTGGATAGATGGCTGTCCCGTCATGAAGATGGCTAGGCGGTCAATACCTATACCAATACCTGATGTAGGAGGCATTCCGTATTCTAGTGCACGCATAAAGTCGTGATCAATAATCATAGCCTCGTCATCACCTTTGTCTGCCAGTTTCATTTGCTCCATAAAGCGGTTGTATTGGTCGATTGGGTCATTTAGCTCGCTGTATGCGTTGGCCAATTCCTTGCCATTAACCATCAGCTCAAAGCGCTCTGTGAGCCCTGGCTTACTGCGGTGCATCTTTGTCAGAGGCGACATCTCCACTGGGTAGTCCGTGATGAAAGTAGGTTGGATAAAGCTACCTTCGCATGTCTCGCCAAAGATCTCGTCGATCAGTTTACCTTTGCCCATCTTCTCGGTATCTTCTACGCCATAGCTCTTTGCCACTACACGAATCTCATTTTCGGTCATTTGGCTAAGATCATGCCCTGTCTTCTCTTGAATAGCTTCCAAAATAGGAAGGCGACGATAAGGAGCCTTAAAGTCAACGATATTATCACCAATTTTTACTTGGGTTGTACCATTCACAGCGATTGCTATCTTCTCTAGCAGCTGCTCTGTAAACTGCATCATCCAGTTATAGTCCTTGTATTGTACATACAACTCCATGCATGTGAACTCTGGGTTATGTGTGCGATCCATACCTTCGTTGCGGAAGTTGCGTCCAATTTCATAAACACCCTCAAAACCACCTACAATCAGACGCTTCAAGTATAGCTCAGTGGCGATACGCATGTACATATCTACATCCAATGCATTGTGGTGAGTTAAGAACGGACGAGCTGATGCACCACCTGCAATAGTCTGCAAGATTGGTGTCTCCACCTCTGTGTATCCGGCCTCATCAAACACCTGACGCATCGTGCGAATGATAGTGGCACGCTTCAAGAACACATCTTTTACACCTTCGTTTACCACCAAATCTACATATCGTTGGCGATAGCGTTGCTCTGGATCATTAAAGCCATCGTATGCCACACCATCTTTGTATTTTACGATTGGCAGTGGCTTCAAACTCTTTGCCAATACAGTCAACTTTTGTGCGTGTACGGATATCTCACCCATTTGAGTGCGGAAGGTAAAACCTTCAATACCGATAAAATCACCTATATCTAGCAGCTTTTTGAATACAACATTATACATTTGTTGCTCAACGCTGGTAGCTGTTTCGCCCTCTGGGGTAGGGGCTTGAATATCATCGCGTGATACATATACTTGGATACGACCCTTCGAGTCTTGCAACTCAATAAAAGAGGCCTTACCCATGATACGGCGCGACATTAGTCGGCCTGCTATGCGTACAGGCTTGCCGTTGTACCACGCTGCCTCTTGGTTATCATCTTCGAAAGTAGATTTAATATCAATTGAATAGCCTGTCACAGGATATTCCGCTGCAGGATATGGATCAATACCCATATCGCGCATCTTTTGCAGACTTTCTCTGCGGATTACTTCTTGTTCACTAAGTTCCATATGTTATAGAATTTTATTTTCGTAATAGTGTTCTATTTGATAAAATCAAATTTGGGTGCAAAGTTAGCAAAAAAAATCGATATATGCAAGTTTTGCTGCCTAGTTTTTCTACTTGGCAATCTCCTCAATAGCTCGTTTCAACTCATCGTCAAATCTAAGCATATATGTATAATAACCCTTTTGATAATAATATCGTTTGATAATTTCGCCGCCTAATAATTTTTCTATTTCACTGCGATGTTTGTAGATTGCTGCTTTATAATCAAAGGTTAATTTGGCTTGGAGGGCCTCCAACTCTGCTATCATAGCCGAATCAATATCCTCTTTCTGCGCCAATTCCAGCAGTTCCTTAAAGTATTTTCCCGTTTCCGTTTCGTATTTAAAATTCTTCTCGCCTAGGAATTTGCAAAAATCTTCAATATCGGCATCCGTCAATCGGAATTGTTCCGCCGACGCAATCTCCGCATGCTTTTGGTGGAATAGGGTAGCATAATCAAAGAACATATTCTCGCGGTATAAACTGTAGCAAATATCTATTTTCATGCTATCTTTCAGCACGATATCTGGCAATATTCCTCCCGCAGTATCTTTATGTAGCTTGTTGCCTTTCTGACGCTCAGCATAGTCTATGGCCTGAATGCATCGTCCCGATGGTAGGTAGTATTTAGCCGTTGTGATCTTTAAATGTCCGCCATAGGCTATAGGTCTCAAGTTCTGCACCAAGCCCTTACCATAGGTGCGCTGACCAATGATGGTCGCACGATTCAAATCTTGCAAAGCGCCGGCCACAATCTCTGCTGCTGATGCCGAGTTCTCATCCACCATCACAATTAATGGCATATCAGGGAAAATAGGCAAACTGGTCGTCTTGTAGGAATGACATAGTTTCTCCACTTTGCCTTTCGTTGATACCACTTCCGTGCCTCTTGGCAAGAAGAATCCTAGTATCTTATTTGCCTCATCTATCAAACCACCTCCATTGCCGCGCAAATCGATTATCAGACGATTGATATGATGAGTTTGTACTAATCTGTCCAACTCAATTAAAAACTCTTGCGATGAGTTTTGTGTAAACTCCGAGAAGGCGATATAACCTATTGTATCTTGACAAACGGTCGCCAGGTTTACCGCTGGCAAGTGTATATCTTGACGAGTAATCTCCTTGCTGTATTCCTCTCCATTTCTCTCTAATACCACTTTTACCGTCGTTCCTGGCACTCCGCGCAGCTTATTGCTCAGTTCTTTGACCGTCTTGCCATAGCAGTCCATTCCATCTACATTGATAAACTTATCACCCGCCTGCAATCCTGCCTCTGCTGCTGGCATATGCTCATAAGGTTCGCTCACATACAGATTGCTATCGCGCTGCATAATCAACGCACCCACGCCGCCGTATTTTCCTTCAGTCATGATGCGCAGTTGCTCATCCTCGCTCTTAGGTATATATACCGTGTATGGATCAATATAGTATAGCATTGCATCGATACTCTGCTGAATCAGCTTGTCGTAGTTCAGAGTATCTACATAATTGAAATCTAACTGACGCATCACATCATTAAAAATCGTCAAATTCTGATCAATGCGTGTCGTCTGTTGTTTTGCCATCGATGGTACAATGACGGCCACAACCATGCTTATCGAAAAAATCAACTTCTTCATCATAGCTCTGTGTCTATTAATTCTGGTAGGTAGTTTGTTATATCTCTTCCATGTGCGTGCAGGTCTCTAACTAGTGACGACGATATATGACCATATTCCGGTCTTGTGTATAGCAATACCGTCTCAATGCCGCTCAGTTGTCTGTTGGCTTCGGCTATACTACGCTCATACTCAAAGTCGATCGTGCTTCTCACGCCTCGAACGATATGCCTAGCACCATGCTCACGGGCGAAATCCACCGTTAAGCCGTCATAGGTGGTCACCACCACTCGCGACTCATCAGCAAAAGCCTTTTCTATTCGCTCTAAACGTTCTGTCAAACTGAATGTTGATTGCTTAGCTTGATTCTGTCCAATGCCAATTACAATCTTATCAAATAGCGTCAACGCGCGTTTCACGATATCGTAATGACCTATCGTAAACGGATCAAAACTACCAGGGAATATTGCTATTTTCATTTTCTTGCCTGTATTTACTCCTAATTTTATTCCATAGCGGCATTCTTCAGCGCATCTTTCGTTGCCTCTCTATATGCCACCATCAGTCCGCCAGTGCCTAGCAGCGTACCACCAAAATATCGCACCACTACCACCAGTATATTATCTAAATTCTGCGCATCTATACTGCGAAGTATTGGCATACCCGCTGTTCCGTGGGGTTCGCCATCATCCTTCGTGCGCCATAAGTTATCGCCCAAACGGTAAGCATAGCATACATGACGAGCATCATGGTATTTCTTTTTGTACCACTTGATACGCTCCTTAGCTTGCTCTTCATCTGCTATGGGCTCGGCAAAGGATAGGAACTTACTGCCCCTATCCTTGAAGATCCCCTTCGAAAGCGATGTGATATGTCTTTTCTCCTCCGCCATGATTACCATGCAAACAGAGGATACTTCACCATCTCTGCATTCACTTCAGCACGAACTGCTGCTATATTCTCTTCCGACTCTGGATTGCTTAGTACACGGTCTATCAGTTCTACAATCCATGCCATTTTATCTTCCTTCAAACCACGAGTTGTAATGGCTGGAGTACCAAAACGCAAACCACTAGTCTGAAAAGCCGAACGAGTATCAAATGGCACCATGTTCTTATTAGTCGTGATATCTGCAGCCACCAATGCTTTCTCTGCCACTTTACCCGTCAACTCTGGGTACTTTGTACGCAAGTCTACTAACATCGAGTGGTTGTCCGTACCGTCCGAGATAATCTTATATCCCTTATCCATCAATGCCTTTGCCATGGCTGCGGCATTCAATTGCACTTGCTTCTGATAAGCCTTAAACTCTGGCGACAATGCCTCACCAAAAGCCACTGCCTTAGCAGCAATCACATGCTCCAACGGACCACCCTGTGTGCCTGGGAAGACAGCTGAATCCAACAACGCTGACATCATCTTTACCTCGCCCTTAGGAGTGGTTTTGCCCCAAGGGTTGGCAAAATCCTTACCCATCAAGATCACACCACCACGAGGGCCACGCAAGGTCTTATGCGTTGTTGAGGTCACTATATGTGCATGCTTGACTGGGTTCTCCAACAATCCTGCAGCTATCAAACCTGCTGGGTGAGCCATATCTACCATAAAGATAGCACCTATCTCATCTGCCACCTTTCGAATACGAGCATAATCCCAATCACGACTATACGCGCTCGCGCCCGCAATAATCAATTTAGGTTGATTTTCGCGTGCCACTTGCTCCAATTGATCATAGTCCACACGACCTGTATCCTCTTTGACATTATACTCCAATGCATTAAACATCAAACCAGAGAAGTTTACTGGCGAACCGTGACTCAAGTGACCACCATGACTTAAGTTCAATCCCAAAAAGGTATCACCCGCTTGCAAGCAGGCCATAAACACTGCCATATTGGCTTGGGCACCCGAGTGAGGTTGTACGTTAGCATACTCTGCACCAAAGAGTTGGCAGAGGCGTTGACGTGCTATATTCTCGCTTTCGTCTACCACTTCGCAACCGCCATAATAGCGTTTACCTGGATAACCTTCTGCATATTTATTGGTCAGCACACTACCCATTGCTTCCATCACTTGCTCACTTACAAAGTTCTCTGATGCAATTAGTTCGATGCCTTTCGTTTGACGATCACGCTCGCGGCCAATGATGTCAAAAATTTCTTGATCTCTTTTCATAAAATATTTTGTTTTTTGATTGATATACTATTCGTTACTCATATGCAAGAATTGCGAGATGAACTTGCGGAAATTACTCTGCGAGTTGTTGTTGATATACGATTCTATCACCTTCGCATGACCGCTCAAGGGTATCATATCATAATCTGCTATTGCAGCAGGTATCAAACACGAATACCCCTTACGCAGCGTGACCTCATCCTGCGTGCTGCGAATTTTGATCTTACACTCGCCCTCTACGCAGGATTGGATAACAAAGGAATCGTACTTGACCATATTGCGACGAATAGGCTCTTGAAGATCAACAACACGGACGGTAAAGAACTCGGTGTCGAGACAAAGATTAGCCGTATTGGTATTCTCCTTGTACTCGTTTTTGTACTCCTTATATACTTGATAATCTAGCGCTTGAGCGGCCAATTTGGTGTGCAACTCACGAGGTTGACCGTTCAAATCCATGCGCTTATAATCGTAGATACGATATGTCACATCCGATGCCTGCTGCACCTCCAGCAATCGTATCCCTTTGCCTATTGCATGCACGCGACCAGCTGGTATATAAAACACATCACCGGCCTTCACTTCATGCTTGGCCAGTGCATCTATGATGCTGCCATCAGCTACACGAGCCTGATACTCCGCCTGCGTCAATTGTTCCTGGAAACCAGCATAAATACATGCACCAGACTCTGCACTTAAAATATACCACATCTCATTCTTACCCATCTTATTGTGCTCACGCTTAGCCATCGCGTTGTCAGGATGAACCTGTATACTTAAGTCCTCATTCGCATCGATAAATTTCACCAGCACTGGCAACTCGCCACCATACTGCTTCGCTACTGCTTTACCCAATATCGCCTCAGGCATCTTCGCTATCACTTCCGTCAACGAATAACCTGCCCATGTTCCATTGCTGATCGACGACGGAGCCGACGCTACGGCCGACACCTCCCAACTTTCACCCACATGCGTCTGATAGGGTAGGTCTTTCCATGTAGCCAACTGTTCACCACCCCAAATCTTTGTATGCAGATTTGGCTCAAACAACATCGGGTACAACTTCGTACGCTGCGACTCTATCACGCAACCCATCGCCAACATCTGTACATCCGTTATGGCATGCAACTCGTAAGCCTTTAAATGCTCAATAAAGATAAAATCATCCTTATGACACAAGTTAGGCTTACCATCTATAGTCACCTCTAGCGTGCCATCCAATATGTAAAACACATCCTGCAAGTCTGGGTGAATATGCATCGCACTCTTCTCACCCGCCTTCAGGTCAATCACAGCTATCTGCGTGATACTACATCCACTCTCATTCGCGGATAGCAACACGCGCTTCAAACCCATCTCATACGAGGTCGTTGCTGGGCTTATTTCGTGTAAGTTTCTTCGCATTCTATTTTATTACCTAATAGGTTGTATTTTTCTCCGTTGTGTAGGATGTATAATTGTCCATTGTGGATGATCTTGGTGTATGGTGTATGGTGCTTGGTGTTTGGGAGATCGGTGGTCGCCATAGTATATGCTTCCCATGCATTTGGTATACCATATCCATATTGCTCATGTGGTAGGTCGTATCTATCGCACGAACGGATAATCATCTCGCGTATTTCCATATTATTTGCCTCAGGCAGCGCTGACCATAGACATGCTGCCATACCTGCTACTAGAGGACATGCAAATGATGTTCCGTTGCTCGCCATCAATGCATCATTAGCTGGGTTAATTAGGCATGTTCCTTCGCCTACGGCACACACTTCGGGTTTGATCCTTCCATCGGCTGATGGACCATATGACGAGAAGTTGGCTATTTGCCCTTCACGATTGACTGCTCCTACACTTAGTATGCTGTCTGCATCCGCTGGGGTAGAGAGGTAGCGCCATGCCCTAGCGCCATCGTTGCCCATTGCTGTCACCAGCAGCATACCTTTGCGTGCAGCAATAGCTGCGGCTTGCGCTCCGCGCGAAGTTTGGCCGTCCATGTCCGAGTATGCAAAATTAAATTGCTCGTCATCAAAACCCGAATATCCCAATGAGGTCGAAACGATATGTAATCCCAACGAGTCTGCCATCTCAATAGCTGCTACCCAGTTGTCAATCTCCTTAGGGCTTTCGGTATAATGTTCTTCTGTTCTAAACAGGAAGTACTGCGCTTGTGTGGCGGCTCCTTGGTAGTTGCTTTTTTGTCCCATGATAGCCGATAAGCATAGTGTTCCGTGGTTTCCTTCTTGACTGAATATATCATGTTGACAATCTGTGAGGTCAGCATATCCTAACCATTGCTCTCGTGGCAGCGACGCTAGGCTATCTGCATGGTAGAACCCTCCGTCTGCGACACCAATACGTATACCCTGACCCTTGTAGCCTTCTTCATGAAGGGGGGGGAGGTTTATGAGTTGGAGTTGCCCATTTGAATTGAGTGGCTTAGTATCTAACATATTGTCGTTCGTTGCTGCCACTCTTTTCCGGAGAGATACCGAATGGATAGTGGAAGAGTCGTTGGCTAGTCGGGTGGTGTAGATCGTGTCAACAAAACTGCATTGCTCTAATTCCTCTATCGTTTCGCTGCTTGCCTCTATGGTTGCCCCGTTCATCCATCGTGAGGTATGCAGTACCTTCGCGCCTAAACTCTTGATAGAATCCAAATACACAGGCGACACGGCATAATCCAGCGAGTCAATGGCTATACCTCGGTCCTCACGCATCTCCATGGCAGTAGGACTCAGACACACAAGGTTTGAGCCTGCTTTGTCAGCGAACTGCAAAAAGAATATGGTAAGTAACGCAAACATTTCGTTTAACTGCCTAACCGATATTAACCCTTTAACCCTTTAACCGCTTAACCGCCTAACCCTTAATTTCCAGCAACACTACATTCTCCACATGATGGGTATGTGGGAACATATCCACTGGTTGTACTTTCACAACGCGGTACTTGCTGTCCAGCATATTGAGGTCTCTTGCTTGCGTAGCTGGGTTGCAGCTCACGTACACAATGCGTTTTGGCTCGGCAAACAATATCGTATTGATCACATCTTCGTGCATGCCCGCACGCGGTGGATCGGTAATAATCACATCAGGACGACCATACTGCGCAATAAAGTCTTCGTTGAGGATATCCTTCATATCGCCCGCGAAGAAGAGTGTATTGTCGAGATTATTGATTTTCGCATTCACTTTCGCATCTTCAATAGCCTCTGGCACGTACTCAATACCAATCACTTGCTTAGCCTGGTGAGCTACAAAATTGGCTATTGTGCCAGTACCAGTATAGAGATCAAAGACTAGTTCGCTACCTGTCAATCCCGCAAACTCACGCGCCACTTTGTAGAGCTCGTATGCCTGCAACGTATTGGTTTGGTAGAAAGATTTAGGACCTACCTTAAACAGCAAATCCTCCATCTGTTCCATGATATGGTCTTGTCCGTGGAATACATGCACCTCTTGGTCGCCAATGGTATCGTTGAACTTGCGATTGACCACATAGAGTAGGCTAATGATCTCAGGGAACTCATCGCGCAAGTACTCCATCACGCGCATATCAGGTTCGTCTGCCCATACGACAATAAGCATGATCTCGCCTTTGTGGTTGGAGCGTAGGATAAGGGTGCGTAATTGTCCTTGATGGCTGTGTTCGTTGTAGAAACTTATCCCCAACTGTCTAGCATATTCACGAACACCATTGCGTATACGGTTGTTGATTTCAGGCATCAAGTGGCACTCTGTGATATCGAGCACCTTGTCAAAACAGTTAGGAATATGGAAACCAAGACCGTGACTATTGTCGATATTCTCCAATCCACCAGCAGCACGGATGGCATCCCAACTAAGCCATTTGCGGTCAGAGAAGGTAAACTCTAACTTATTGCGGTATTCATATATCTCTTGGCTACCTAGGATAGGAGATATTTCTGGTAACTCCACTTTGCCTATACGAGTCAGGTTATCGGTCACTTGTTGTTGCTTATAGCGCAATTGCTCCTCATAGGGGAGGATCTGCCATTTGCATCCGCCGCACTCGCCATAGTGTGGACAACGAGCTTCGCAACGAACAGCCGATGGCTTAACCATGCGCTCTACGCGACCTTCCATAAACGAGTGTTTTTTTCGTGTCACCTGAATATCTACTATATCTCCAGGCACGCAATAGGGTACAAATAGCACCATATCATCAATGCGTGTCAGCGCTTTACCTTCCGCTGCCACTCCCGTGATCTCTATATTTTCCAATAGGGGTAACTTCTTCTTTTTCATATCATGTTTATCTTTTATTCTTTGTTTAACGGGTTTCAACTCTTAGCTATCACATAGGCTCCGCTTACTTTCCCATCACCCATTCCACGCTTCTGCCGAACAACTCATCAAAATCCTCTGAACTCTCCAACATAAACGACCAGCACAAGGTCTTACCCTTCTGCTGATGGCATCCATCATAAGCCACCGCTGCACTTAGGTTGGTATCGCTAAACCGTGCCACACATACCGCACCCTTGGCAGGCATGATACAGTCAGGATTCTCTGTATGGATACGTTGTTTATTAGGCGCTGTATCAAAATTGTACTTACCTACACCCAACAACTGACTATTCATCGTCACACCACCTTGCTTCGAAGCATGGTTACAACGATAACTATAGTGCAAATGCTCTTTCATAAAGACCTTGTTTGTGTCACTCTGCATGTCGCTAGCGATATATGCGCCCGACATCAGCAAGCTGCCGCCTGCCACCAAATAATCAGTCAACAAGCCTTGTAACTGTTCTGTAAAACACTGGAACGAAGTGTCCTTGCCTAGCACATAAGTCTTCTGCTTACCCATGATCAGATCCACTGCA
This sequence comes from Paludibacteraceae bacterium, assembly GCA_017559385.1. Classification (GTDB taxonomy): domain Bacteria; phylum Bacteroidota; class Bacteroidia; order Bacteroidales; family Paludibacteraceae; genus Colicola. The sequence continues at coordinate 69,690 of JAFYSK010000046.1, forward strand.
TCACAACCCACTATCGTATCTATCGCATAAGCGTTACTGCTGATATACGAATAACCCTTCGATGCTAATACACGACCATGTTGCGATGGATAATCAAAACTGTTACCCATCATAAACGACGCCTGTTGGTCGCAGAAGCAAGACCCCCAACCACATTCATCATCATTCACATACTTGTTCTTAATCGTAAAATCATGCTGTTCACCAATGAAGGCAATATCCTTGCCATAACCCACACCATGACTCAATGGTCGAATACCTGCATAAGTCTCATCTTCAAACCACTCCGGACCACTCACTCTTGTAAAACCGTTCAATATCAACACCTGACCCTTCTCCTCTGGTGCTATATATGCTGACAGCACCTCGCTCATCATACTCACACCACCAGCATTTCCTGCCTGAACACGGATATCATAGCGAACACCCACCTCCGGAGTAAACACATACTCTGTAGTCTTTACTTTCACACCATTATCCCAGTCACCATCATTCTTTCGCGTATATACCACATAGTAACTTGGCTTTGCCGTTGGCTCCAATCTATCTTTAGTCGCTTCCCAACGCACCTTGATACTGCTGCTGTCTCGCTCCATACGCATCTGCTTCACTGGCAATGGCTGAACCACCATCTTCGTTCCATACTGCTCATGAATGAAACGCAACATACCCTTGTATATCGCTCTAGATACCACAAATCGAACCCTAGGATCCAATCCATAACGCATATCCTCATAGTTCTGGTGCGACAACAATTCCAACAACACTGCAGGCACCTTCGGATAGCGAGCCTCTGCATACGACGCGTTCTGCAACTGCCTACGCTCCCAGTGAGGAGCAAATAACGCCTGCATATCTGCCACTATCTGACTCTGAACAAAATCACCATAATCACGATTCACCATCCTGGTCACACCCGTTGGGAACTCCTTCTTCTTGCCATTATCAAAATCCGTGTAAATCAATAGCGAACCCACTATCGTTCCATTATATCGCGTTCCGGCATCCGAGTGAAAAGCCATACTCAAATGCAATGGCACACGCAATCCATATTGATTCGGATTGGCTGAACTGCCACCTGACAAGTAGTTCACCCACTTACCACGACATGCATAATCATCTGTATAATCATTCTTACTCTTCGTGTAATTGTATATACTATCTGGTATTCCTGCATACTGCAACCAATAACGCGCACCCTCTAAGTATCGTGCCATACCGCTTGTCTCTGCCAATGCTTTATAATCCACAGGCACCTGTATTGTGTCCGTCAAACTGTCCAATTCCATCGGCTGCGACGATGGCACATTATCCACCGCCTCAGGATGAGGATAACGAGCTACACTACCCATACCGCCACCAAATTTCACTGCATCTGCTGTCACCACCTCCTTAGTGCCCGACGAATGCAATACCACATAGTTGTTCGCCGTATCATTGTCAAAAGCAAAAGTGCCCAAGTATACCCATGTACCACTACCCATACGTTGGTTCACCAGATACACTGTTTCCTGACCTTTATGCTTCACCACATACTTCGCACTCTTCGTGCTGCCTGACACCGTCTTATACGACACATATACTGCATACTCGCCCTTAGGCAAATTAGGCGTGTATCGTATTTCGCCCTTTACCGACGAATTAGAGATACTATATCCTCCACTCAAAAACGGATTATCCTTGTCCATTAACGGACCCAATGGTGTTGTCCAACCCTTGCCCTTGCTCTTCACAAAAGCACCATTGCTGACCACTGCCTCACTATCATCCACCACTTGCTCATGTTCCTGCGTATCTCGCTCGCGTGGCTGAACAACCACCGCACCTGCGTTCTCTAGCATTGGCACTAAAAATGGCATTGTGTATGACGATGTGTACAAATCTTCTACTGTCGTCCACAATCGTGCACGCTGCCAGATCCAGGTCTGACGCTTCTGATGGTAAAAACGTCCGTGACTGCCCCACAACGCTATATGCTTGCCTTGCAATCCACGACCTGTCTCATATGCAGCCGACTGATTCCTTACCCACGCTGTTGCTTTAGGTAAGGTGTATTTGCAACTGTCCGGACGCGAACGATGAACACTAGTAATCAAATCGCCAATCTCAGTATTATCACTGTAGATGAAAATATTGTTTATAGTCGCTTTCTTCAATACCACCTGGCCCACCATCTTGCGGATATAATCCACATCTTCTGGGGTGAAAGAGATATGACCCAAAGTGGCGTTCGTATACACTTTCACTATTGTGTCACTTACACGTACGTTGCTTACTTTCACTTTTCCCACGCCGTCATGACGACGAACTACCTGGGTTAAACTGTCACTCAATACCTTCTCGCTCACACCATACACCTGTGCGGCCATACCGAAAAGCATACATACTACTAAAAAAAACGACTTTCTCATCTCCTTCTCATCTCTTTTTAATTGTTCTTACATTCATCCTGACAAAATCAGAAAATACGCGCAAAGGTACAACTTTTTTTTGGGATATGCAAGTAAATGGAATATTTTTTCAAAATATAAGTCTAAAAATACCTACTTCTACTCAAAAAAAACGAATATGTTTGGTAGTACAAAAAAAAAGTTGTACCTTTGCACCATAATATGCATATCTAGGCAGTTTTGCGTAGGTATAGCACGAAACATTGAACGAACATGAAAGAAGTACTAATCAAAACAAAGCTCACCGCTTGCTTGCAAGACGAACTAACGCTAGAGTTGCGCGACCTCGTAGAAGCTGCCAAAGCCAAAACTCGAGACGCCTATTGTCCCTATTCGCACTACTATGTGGGCGCAGCTGCTTTGTTAGCTGATGGACAAGTATGGACGGGCTCTAACCAAGAAAATGCTGCCTATCCTAGTGGACTGTGCGCTGAGCGGACAACCCTTTTTGCTGCAAATGCAAATAATCCCAAGACTCCAGTTGTGGCTTTGGCTATAGCATGCTATTCAAATGGCCATTTTACTGAAGATCCAGCCAGTCCTTGTGGCGCTTGCCGACAGGTAATGCTCGAGACAGAACATCGATTTGGACAGCCAATGAAAGTGGTTTTGTACGGTGAGAGAGAATGTTATGTCTTTGATAGTGCGGCAGACCTCCTACCAGTATGTTTTACCAATGATAATCTAGCTTAAAGGCTGCACTTGATACAGCATGCGAGGGTTAAAAAAAATAGATATGTATCTGCTCAAGAATTTTCTTGGGCTGTTGTTCGTAACCTTTGTGGTCTGTGTCTTTATTTTGCTCATGCAGTTTGTGTGGCTGCATGTAAAGGATCTTGTGGGCAAGGGAGTAGAGATGTCCGTATTGGCGGAGTTCTTTCTGTACGCCGTCACTTCGGTGGTACCATTGGCCTTGCCATTGGCTATCTTGCTAGCCTCATTGATGACTTTTGGTAACTTGGGCGAGAAGTTCGAACTAACTGCCATGAAGGCCGCTGGTATTAGCCTTTTTCGGATACTGAGACCCCTGGCTGTCGCGATTGCATTCATTAGTGTGGGCGCGTTTTATTTTTCAAATAATATACTGCCAAAATCACAAGTGAAATTATGGGCCTTGATCTTCTCGCTAAAGCAGAAAGCACCCGAACTGGAGATACCTGTTGGTGAGTTCTACGACGGCATAGATGGTTACAAGTTGATGGTTGGAAAAAAGAACATGAACACAGGATTGCTCAGGGATTTGATGATATATGATTATTCTGATGGATTCAAGAACGCAAAGGTTATGGTGGCAGATTCTGGAAGAATATATTTTACCGCCGATAAGAAATATCTGTTGCTCGAATTATACGTAGGCGAATCCTTTGAAAATCTAAACCGCAATCAGCATCAAAACACCATCTCTGAGCGCAATATTCCGTACAGACGAGAACAGTTTGCGCATAAGCGAATATTGATTGATTTCGATATGGATTTTAATCGATACACTGAAGATGCGTTAGCAGATCAGCATGTGTCGAAGAATGTAACTCAGTTGGTCACCTCAATCGACTCGGTAAAAGTGTTAGGCCATGAGCGTAGCAAGGAGCAAAGTCAGGTCATCATTACCAAACACTATTTTGGTCGCGAACGAGTAGCTGAGCGCAATGTAGATGCCTACGAAGGATCTAAAGAAATGTATGCACAATACAACATAGATTCGTTGTACCAAACTTTTACCGTTGACGAACGATACCGCGCTGCATCAGCTGCACTAGACAAAGCTAAGGAAAAGAAAGATAAGATTGACTATAACGCATTGATGCTAGATGATTATCAGCGTTATATCCGCAAACATGAGATCGAACTCTATCGCAAGTTTACACTGGCCTTTGCATGCCTAATCTTTTTCTTTATAGGTGCTCCTTTGGGTGCGATAACCAGAAAAGGAGGATTGGGTGCTCCGGTGGTGATATCGGTAGTGATGTTTTTGGTGTACTATATCATTGACAACACCGGCTACAAGATGGCCCGAGAGGCCCTGTGGCCATGCTGGGCGGGAATGTGGTTGAGTACCCTGGTACTGATACCTATAGGCGTATTCTTGACATACAAGGCAACGACTGATTCTGCAATTTTCAATCCAGATGCATGGCTCGGCTATTATAGAAAGGCTGTAGGAATGATAAAGAGAACTTTTAGGACCCTAAAAAAAATATCAGTCTCATCGAAAAAGGCATAACCATTTAATCGACAACATATTAAGCAAAATACTATACATTATGAATACAATAGAAGAAGCCATAGAGGACATTCGTGAAGGAAAATTTGTGATTGTAGTAGACGATGAAGATCGCGAGAATGAAGGCGATTTTATTATCGCTGCGGAGAAAATTACACCCGAGAAAGTGAACTTCATGTTGCAACATGGGCGCGGCGTATTATGCGTGCCATTGCCAGAAAGCCGTTGTGCGCAGTTGGATCTAGTGCATCAAGTGTCAAACAATACATCGATGCTAGGAACCCCTTTCACTGTGACCGTTGACAAACTGGAAGGTTGCTCAACAGGTGTGAGCGCCGAGGACCGTGCGGCTACTATCCGTGCGCTAGCAGACCCTCAATCGAAGCCTGAGACTTTTGGCCGTCCAGGGCATATCAATCCGTTATATGCTCAAGAGAAAGGTGTGCTGAAGCGTGCTGGCCATACCGAGGCAGCGGTAGACTTGGCACGTTTGGCAGGTTTGCAACCGGTGGCAGCTCTGATTGAAATTATGAACGAGGATGGTACGATGGCACGTATGCCAGACCTAGAGAAAGTGTCTGAAAAATACGAGCTTAGCCTCGTTTCAATCAAGGACTTGATAGCATATCGTATGCGTCAGCCAGACGCTGAGGCAAGCGCCTCATCTGCTTCGGCACTGCTGGTAGAACAAGGCGAGACCGTAAGTTTGCCAACGGCGTATGGCGAGTTTATGCTGACGCCATTTCGTCAACTGAATAATGGTTTGGAGCATGTGGCACTCGTAAAAGGTGACTGGCAAGAGGATGAGTCAATATTATGCCGTGTGCACTCGTCGTGCATGACGGGTGATATCTTTGGTTCGATGCGATGCGAGTGCGGCGAGCAGTTGCACAAAGCTATGCAGATGGTAGAGGAGGCTGGTAAGGGTGTGATACTATATATGAATCAAGAGGGTAGGGGTATCGGATTGATGAATAAGATTCGCGCGTATAAACTGCAAGAAGAGGGCCAAGATACAGTGGAGGCTAATATCCATCTGGGTTTCCGTCCTGACGAAAGAGACTATGGAGTAGGTGCTCAGATATTGCAATTATTAGGTGCTAAGAAGCTGAAATTAATGACTAATAATCCTGTGAAAAGAGTAGGTCTGGAGAGTTATGGCATAGAAATTGTAGAGAATATAGCAATAGAGATCGCTCCTAATCTCTACAATAGGCATTACATGCAGACGAAGAAGGAGAAAATGCATCACAACTTAAAATTAGTGTAACATGAGAACGAAATGGATTCTTTTAGTTGTTAGCATCATGTGCACCACATGGATGCTTAGGGCAGACGAAACAATTACTGTCAGTGCAACCACTTCTGACATCTCAGAAGATCTTAATCTAAAAACAGTGGCGACCTTGTTTGGTCAGGCAAAGGATCTGGAGCAATTTGAAGCAATGTTGAATAACCCTGATTCTGCATTCTCTAACTTGGATTTGAATGCTGATGGCGAAGTGGATTATCTACGCGTGGTTGAGACAGCCGATGGTAATAAGCACTTGGTGGTGATTCAGGCTGTTCTAGCGCAGGATATCTATCAAGATGTGGCTTCGATATATGTCGAGAAAGATGAGAAAGAGAAGCAGGTGACAGTGCAAGTGATAGGTGATGAATATATCTATGGAACGAACTATATTATCGAACCTGTATATATTTATAGACCAGTAATTTACGATTGGTTCTGGGGACCAAGTTGGGTATGCTGGCATTCTCCTTATTATTGGGGATATTGGCCAACCTGGTGGCGTGCATTCTATTGCATAGATCCATATCTGTATTGGGACCACTGCTACTGGCATCACTATCACCACCCAATTTGCTCGTACCGTATGGCACATCGTGCACATCATCATTATCATCATATGCATCATGCCGTAAGACGAAATGATTATGCGATTCGTTATCCAGAGCGTTCGTTTGTTACGCGTAACGCGTCTCGCAACATCACCAATGCCCGTGCACTAGAGCAAGGTCGTCGTACGGAGATGCGTCAACAGACTGTATCGGGTACACGCACGAGATTAAATAGTGGATCGGTGGCTCGTCAGGATGGTAATACGACGGGTACTAGAGTGAGAAACACTACTTATGGTAGTTCGAATATTCGTGGAAATGTAGGTGCTTCAACCTCTCGCACTCAGCGTGCTGGTAATAGCGTAACGACCAGAACAACAGGCACATCTGTTTCAAGGAGCACTGTGGCAGGTACGCCAACGCGTACAGCTAGCAGCTCGGCTACGGTTACACGCACCAATGCAGGCAACAATACTTCGGTCAGAACAACTGGTACTAACACACGGAGCACCAGTACGAGCACCGTTCGCTCAACGAGCAGCAGTACGAATCGTACTGCCGGGACAAGCACGGTTCGTAGTACAGGAGGTTCGTCAACGATGCGTACAACTAGTGGTATGGGTACGATGCGAACAGGTGGTTCGGGTTCAATGCGGACAACTTCTGGATCTAGTTCGCGTACTAGATAAAAGTTAGGCATATTAACAGATCAAAATAAAGTGTGGCATGAACTGCTGCACTTTATTTATATATTTTAACATGTGCCCATTAGATGGGTGTCTTATCAGCCAATGATATTGGTTGATGGATTGCAAAGTGCTCAAGGCGGTTTGGCTATGTGATATTATAGGATTTTAAATATTTTTTACTTTTATATAGGAGTTTGGCATGGTTTTTGTAAATACTTAGGTGGGTACTTTGATGCTAGAGGTGCCCGATATTAAGTATAACCTTTAATTAAATAATTACGATGAACAAGAAATTTATTTGCCCTATTTGCGGCTATGTACACGAAGGTGCACCTGCTCCAGAGCGTTGTCCACAATGCAAACAAGTAGTAACATGGAAAGAAGTTGATGAGTCAGCTGGTATCGCATTTGCTTGCGAGCACATCATCGGCGTTGCTAAAGATACAGACGAGGAAATGATCAAGGACCTCAATGCTCACTTCATGGGTGAGGCTACTGAGGTAGGTATGTATCTCGCTATGTCTCGTCAAGCGGATCGCGAGGGTTATCCAGAGATCGCTGAGGCATTCAAGCGTTATGCATGGGAAGAGGCTGAGCACTGCTCTAAGTTCGCTGAGTTGCTTGGCGAGGTAGTTTGGAGCACCAAGGAGAACCTCGAGAAGCGTATGATGGCTGAGGCTGGCGCTTGCGACGACAAACTCCGTATTGCTAAACGTGCTAAAGCGATGGATTGGGATGCTATCCACGATACAGTACACGAGATGGCTAAGGATGAGGCTCGTCACGGAAAAGGTTTTGAGGGCTTGTATAATCGCTATTTTAAAAAGTAATACAGCTAGAGGACACTCTAATCGTTCTAACTGATAAAGGCATAACCGATATCAGTTAGTGGATGAAAAAACAAGGACGCAAGAGATTGCGCCCTTGTTGTATGTATGTAGTAGTGATTATTTGTTGAGTTTGACTACGATGGATGAGAGTGGGGCTGCCACCAAATTTGTTTTGTTTAGATCCACTGTTTGGCCTGTGATAATATCTTGACCTACAGGATTATACTTGCTGAGAATCTCCGCGTAGTGAGCTATTGGGATGGTGCGATTATCCTCGCTTGCATTCACATAGACGAATACCGCACCTTCGTCGGTATAACGGAAATATGCGTATGTGTTATCGCGTGTGATAAAGTGCATGGTTTTGCCATGGTGGATGATAGGCTCGGTTTTGCGCCATTGGAAGAGCTTGCTATGGTAGTCAAACATATCTTGCATCTCGGTGGTAACCTGATCGCCCAAAGGCAATGGCATACGTAGGGTAGAGTGACCTAAACTGCGGTCAGAAGATTTGAGTCCATACTCGTCACCATAGAAAACTTGTGGAATACCACGCATAGTAGCCAACATCGTCGTTGCCAATTTCACACGGCGTGGGTCTTGGTCTTTCACTATATCCGCAATACGATCCATATCGTGGTTTCCTAACATGATCATGATATTATTTACATCGGCATAAAGGTAATCCATTGCTACGGCGTCATAGACGCGGGTCAAGCCATTGCCCCAACCACTTCCGTCTGTTTCTAATGCTTGGCGTATAGCTTCTTCCACAGGGAAATCCATTACTGTTTTGAGATGACTATCAAAACCATTGTAGTTCTTCACGCCTGATTGCCAATATGCTACGGCAGGCGCAGGACGGGTCCAACACTCACCTACGATATTGAAATTAGGATACTCCTCCATGATGGCTTTTACCCATTCGCTACCAGGAATCATCTCAATGTATGGATAAGTGTCGACGCGTAGTCCGTCTAGGTCTGCGTACTCTATCCACCAGATAGCCCATTGCTTGAAGTATTGCAGCAAGTCTGGGTTCTCGAGGTTCATGTCTGGCATAGGACGGTCGAACCAACCGCGGTTGGATAGTAGACGGTCATATTGAGATGCATTGATGTCGTAGTTCGCAGAGAATACGTTAGGTGTGTTGGTGAACTGCTCAAATTGGTTGATCCAGTCGTGGTAAGGCAGGTCCTTCATCCACCAGTGCGTGCCACCGCAATGGTTTGGTACCATATCCATGATGATTTTGATTCCTTTTTCGTGTGCTTTTTGGACCATTTGTTTGTACAGCTCATTATTGCCGTGTCTAGGGTCAATATGGTAGTAATCAGAGCAAGCATAACCATGATACGACCATGCTGCCTCATTGTCCTCTAGGAGTGGAGTAGGCCATATAGCTGTTGCTCCTAGCGATGCTATATAGTCAAGACTATTGATGATACCTTGAATGTCTCCACCGAAGCGTCCGTGAACATTGGTTTTGTCGGCAGTTTCGGCCATGTGTAGGGTGTTGTTGTTTTCGTCTCCATCTACAAAACGGTCGGACATGATCAGGTAGATCATATCAGCCGATGTGAATCCTTGGCGCATACGGCTGTCTGGTCGGCGTGTATGTATAGTGTAGTCAACGAAGGATGTTTTCTTGTTTTTCTTGAGTGTGATACGGTATGTACCAGCTTGATTGACAGCGAGATCTACAAATAAGTAGTTAGGGCTCTCTGCATTGTGTTGGCCTGTGATTTGTAGGCCGGTGCATTCGCCTTTGGCTGGTTTACCATTGTTGAGCAACTGGATAGTTACTTGTGCATCGGCCAAGTCTTCGCCCTGCAGCATAAGTGTAAGTGGGCAGTGCATTTCGGTCCACCAACAGAGTGGTTCTGCACGATCGATACGGGGTTTAGCATTGATAGAAAGAGCACTGATGAGTGCCAATGCTAGCAATAGAAATTTCTTGTTCATAGGAATGATATTGTAACTTAAGTTTTATCAAAAAAAATAGCGTATCTATAAGCCGGGTTCTGTGCCGAAAAAAACGGTGTCTATCATTAATCTTGAGGTGCGTATTGCTACGGCCTTCTATTGCTTCCTACCCTCCAACTTACGCGAGCAGCGCTCTGACATTGGTATACTTGGAATTGCAGCCCACAGTGTAGTCGTTTCACCCGCCCATAGGCGACTCGTCTCTGTACCAGTGACCAAACATTGCTGCCTGACGGTCATTAACCGCTGTGGTGCTCTATGCTGCCCGGACTTTCCTCGTCGTAGGGGATTAAAACCGATGATTTTTCTTCCCATACTCCGCGATAGACCGATACGCTATATGAATTTTTTGATGGATGTACCACCCAAAATAGGCTGCAAAAGTACAATTTTTTTTGCATGTACGCAAATATTCAGGGCTCTTTTTTCTTGTTTTTGAACTTTCGCATGAAAAATTTGTTTATATGAGAATTTTTTATTACCTTTGCAGGCTGAAATACGAATATTAAAAATAATGATTGACAAAATCTAAATCCAAGTAAATATATGGCAACAACACAACAAAATTCAGGTGCATTATACAATGCGCTAACAGCAGGAAGTAAGATCATCGGTACTATTGTGACAGACAGCGATATGCGTGTGGATGGCACGATAGAAGGTGATGTAAAATGTCAAGGTAAATTGGTGGTTGGTGAAAAGGGTTTTATTCATGGCAATGTTGAGTGTCAGAATGCCGATGTGATGGGCAAGATAGATGGTAAACTAGATGTTAAGGGTTCGCTGGCATTGCGTGCAACTAGCAATCTGGTGGGAGATATCTCCACAAGCACCTTGATGGTAGAACCAAATGCGTTGTTCAATGGTTCTTGTACTATGGGTGAGAAAGAGTAATGTATTTTTTTTACTATAATTGAGTTATGAAGATTAAGCCATTTCGTGGAATTCGTCCTCCACGTGAACTTGCAAAGCAAGTAAGTAGTCGTCCTTATGATGTATTGAACTCGGAAGAAGCTCGTGAAGAGGCTGCTGGTAATGAGATGTCGTTGTATCATATCATTAAGCCAGAAATCAACTTTGCACCAGGAACCGATGAGCATGATCCATGTGTGTATGCCGCTGCTCGTGAGCAATTTGACTTGTTCCGACAGAAGGGTTGGCTGCAGCAGGATAGCGAGGAATATTACTATGTGTATGCGCAAACGATGAATGGTCGTACTCAATATGGATTGGTAGTGGCAGCATGGGTTGAGGATTATATGGAGGGTCGCATCAAGAAACATGAGTTGACTCGTCGTGACAAGGAGGAAGACCGTATGAAGCATGTTCGCGTGAATAATGCGAATGTGGAGCCTGTGTTCTTTGCTTATCCACATCAAGAGGAGTTGGACGCTATCATAGCTCGTTGTACGGCTGAGGAGCCAGAGTATGATTTTGTGTCGGAGTTGGATGGTTTTGGTCATAGTTTCTGGGTGATTCGTGACGCCGCGGATATTGCTCGTATCACGGAGATTGTGGCTGAGATGCCAGCGATGTATATTGCGGATGGTCACCACCGTAGTGCTGCTGCGGCATTGGTGGGAAATGAGAAGAAGTTGCAAAATCCAAATCACAAGGGTGATGAGGAGTATAATTATTTCTTAGCAGTTTGCTTCCCAGAGAATCAACTGTATATCATGGACTATAACCGTCTAGTGAAGGACTTGAACGGCATGAGCAAGGAGGAATTGCTAGTTGCATTGCAAGAGGACTTCGAGGTGCAAGAAATGGGTGTGGAAATCTATCATCCAGATGCTTTGCATGTGTTTAGCTTGTATGTAGGCGGACACTGGTATAAGTTAGTGGCCAAAGAGGGTAGATATGATGATAATGATCCGATAGGCGTATTAGATGTGACTATATCTTCTAATTTGATTTTGGATAAGCTGTTGGGTATCAAGGATTTGCGTTCCGATAAGCGTATTGATTTTGTAGGCGGTATTCGCGGATTGCAAGCGCTGAAAGATAGAGTAGATAGTGGCGAGATGAAGATGGCTTTGGCACTTTATCCAGTGACAATGAAGCAGCTAATAGACATAGCTGATACGGGTAATATCATGCCACCTAAGACCACATGGTTTGAGCCAAAACTACGCTCAGGATTGGTGATTCACGAATTAGTTTAACAATTGAAATAAAAAAACATAAATTATGGACATGAATAAAATTTTGATAGCAGTAAATGTGCTTTTGGTAGCTGCTGTAGCTACTTTGTTTGGTTTGGTTTTGTCAGGTAAATCTAATGAGCCAGTGTCGGAAGTAGTGGCAGACGCAGAGGTGCTTCCGGTAGCATATGTGAATGTGGATAGCGTCTTGGTGAAATATAATTTTGCAATTGATGCCAATGAGCAATTGATGAAGAAGCAAGAAGATGCTCGTTTAAAGATCAATACCAAGTTGCGTTCCTTTCAAAATGATGTGAATGATTTTCAACGCAAATTGCAAAACAATGCCTTTTTGAGTCGTGAGCGTGCTGAGCAAGCGCAACAAGCATTGGCAAAGAAAGAGCAAGATATCCAACAGTTAGAGGCAAAACTTACACAGGAGATATTGGAGGAGAATCAGAAGGTTAATGCTCAATTGGCAGATTCGTTGACCAATTATTTGAATATCTTCAATGAAGAGGCAAAATATCATATTATTTTCAGCAACAATGCAAAGGACAATCTGTTGTTGGCTAATGAGCAATATGATATTACCGAGAAAATCATTGAGGGCTTGAACGCTCGTTACCAAAAGTAATAGAATTAGCCAAGCATGCGCATACGACTGTTTTATAAACCCTACTGGCGATACGTGATAGTGGATGCTATCACTTTGCTGGTTAGTGTATGCATTGTGTTGGCTTGGTTCCCGCTATCTACTCAGGTTCCTTTTCAAAAATACAGTGTCTTTGTACTCATTTTCTCCGGCATGTGGTTGTTGTTTGGCTATTTGTGTCATCGCTACATTCCAGTAAAGTACATGAAGATGGGTCAAGATATTCGTCGCTTATTAGCTGCATCGGTATTGCTATTTGGCGGTATGAGCGGCTATATGATGTTGATGGAAGGGCGTAATTTTTCGGTGTGGGTGCTTTTGACATTATGGTTAGTGATGCTGGTGGCGTCGCTAATTATTTTGATTTTCAAGCATGCATATCGCTATGCATTGGACGCGGATGAGGTGTCGATTGAGGCACCCAAACGCAATCCACAAGAGGTGTTGTCATCGCCTGTTGCATTGTCTTCAAAGGATAAGCAAGCGCTGCGTGATAGTATTCTAGACTTTATTCCGGAAAAAGCGTTGCGTTATGTAGAGAAGAGTGTTGATCTATATTCTAGCAATACTTTTACGCTGCGTTCATCGGACTTGTACAACATTAAGAAGTTGCCAAATTATCGCTACGATGTGTTGGTTAACTTTATGCCACTCAATCAGATACGAGGTGTAAACAAGTTGTTTACTACGGTGAGTGATAAGTTGCCAGATAATGGTATCTGGGTATGTTGCTACGAGCCTCAGTCGGTGACTAAGCGTAATATTCTCAGTCGTTATCCAATGCTGATTGGCTGGTTGTATTATGCTGCATTCTTCTGCTACAAACGCGTGCTTCCTAAGTTATTGATGACTTCGCGCTTTTATTTTGACATCACAGAGGGCAAGAATCGAGTGTTGAGTAAGGCAGAGGTTTTAGGGCGTTTGTGCTATTGTGGTTTTGATATCATTGATGAGCGCAAGAAAGGAGACTTGAGTTATGTGGTAGCTCGTCGTAAGTTTAGGCCTGAGATTACGGCTCGTCGATTGTACGGCATATTGGTTAAACTCAATCGAGTTGGTAAGAATGGCAAGATGTTCAAGGTGTATAAGTTCAGAACGATGCACCCTTATTCGGAATTCTTACAAGCATATATCTACGAGCGATATTCATTGCAGGAAGGTGGTAAATTTAACCACGATATTCGTGTAACGACGCTGGGGCGTTTGATGCGTAAGTACTGGATGGATGAGTTGCCAATGTTGCTGAATCTGCTGAAGGGTGATATGAAATTGGTAGGTGTTCGACCTATCTCGCAGCACTATTACTCATTGTATTGCAGGGAATTACAGGAACAACGTATAAAACATAAACCAGGACTTTTGCCTCCATTCTATGCCGATATGCCAAAAACTTTGGATGAGATTCAGGCATCGGAGATGCGTTATTTAACCATGTGCGAGAAGCGTGGAACATTGGTAACTGATTTTGTATACTTTTGGCGGATACTATATTCAATACTTTTCAAGCGCGCACACAGCGCATAAGATGCATATTGGAATGATGAGAAGAACGATCGTGTTATTGATATGTATGATGCTGGGTGTGATGCACAGTATGGCTCAACATATACCTGTTCCGCTGACTCAAACTAAATTGTATGATTATTTAGATGAATTGGCCAGCGATGGCGTCATAAGTATTCAAACCGCTATCCGTCCGTATACGCGCGATCAGGTAGCTCATATGTTGCTAATGGCACAGGATGCTGATTCATTGCTGAATATTCGTCAAAAGAAGGAGTTGGCATACTATCTGAACGAGTTTGCGCTAGAGTGTGATACGATGGTGAATAACTATGTGCAATACACGGATCATGCTACTTATAACCTATCGGTAGCTGATCCACAGTTTAGTTTTATGACCCGCGACAAGAACTTTAAACTACGTTTGCGTCCTATCTTAGGAATGAATATTATTGCCGGTCATAAAGGAGCAATCCTTCAACGTTGGTATGGTGCCGAACTGCAGATGGACATAGCTAAGCATCTCAGTATATGGGGTAGTTTGCGCGACTACTCATGGAGCGGTAATTGGTTAAATGAACAATATTTTCCTACTGACAACGAGCGAAGAAATGGTGCTCGTATCCACTATGGTGCTTCGCAAGCGCAGCCCGCACTCTCACCAATAACTGGCGTACAATACAAGGAGGCTAGTTATGGCGGTGACTTCTCCGATTCTAAGGGAGGAATAAGCTTGTACTCATGGTGGGGTAGCATCAGTCTACAACGTGAAAATATACGTTGGGGAGACGCTTACTATGCTTCGAATATTCTTTCTGGTAGAGCACCTGCTGCACCTATGCTGAGTTTGCAATTAACACCTTGTAAATGGTTCCAGTTTGATTATTTCCACGCTTGGTTGGTTTCTAATGTAGTAGACTCAACCTATTACTATCTAGAAAATACAACTGCGGGTACTGTTCTGGATAAAGAGTATCGACCTATGAACAAGTTCTTGGCGGCGAATATGTTCACATTCACACCTATCAAACACTTGTCATTCTCTGTCGGTAACTCGATTATATACTCAGAAAAGACAATTCAAGCTGCATACTTGATTCCAATTGCTTTCTACAAATCGCTAGATCACTTGTTGACCAAAGGTGTTGCTACCCAAAACCAAAACTCACAACTATTCGGTAGCATATCCATACGCCCTGTAGAGCACTTGCATCTATATGGCTCGATGTATGTGGATGAGTTCAAAGTGAGTCGTATGAAACCATCTAACAAGGAGTATAACCCAATATCCTATTTGGTTGGTTTCAATTGGTCAGGTTGGCCAATCAAAGGATTAAGCCTCAAAGGCGAGTTCGTCCGTACACATATCGCATGCTATTCGCACTCCATCGATGCGCTGACTTGGGAAACCAATAGTTTTAATATGGGTCACTACATGGGCGACAATGCACAATCTATATATGGTGAATTAGCCTATCGTCCTATGCGTGGAATGTTGCTCAAACTGTCCTATCGCAACGATATGAAATACAACTCATATGCATATTTGCGTGTACATCGCAATGAGAATAATCAAAAAGTGAATGAGTCTGCAGGTATCAGCAATACCATAGCACAGAAACCATTTGATAAATGCATCTATCGCAATGATGAACTGAGATTGGATGGCTTTTACGAAGTGCATCCTAATATGTTCCTCACGTTGAGTTTTGGATACAATCATGCACGTGGGTATGACAATGTGAATGAGAACGCCATCGGAAGTGAAGATATAGGAGATGCGCAGTATTACTTGGATAAGTTCGCACCAAGATTCTATCAAGGAAAGAATATTACGGGAAGTGTAGGATTTAGTTTTGGATTCTAAGTGAAGTGTAGTGTAGTTATATTAAATTGGAATGGTGAGGCGATGCTTCGCCAGTATTTGCCATCTGTTTTGGAATACACGCAAATACCTGATGTAGAGGTGGTTGTTGCTGATAATGGTTCTACAGATGGATCACTCTCCTTCTTACAGACGCAAACTGTACGTGTGATAACTTTGGATCAGAACTATGGCTTTGCCGAGGGCTATAATCGTGCCATATTGCAGGTGGATGCTGAGTATGTAGTATTGCTCAACTCTGATGTCGAGGTCACTGCTGGTTGGTTAGAAACTATGCTCCAGTATATGGACGCACATCCCAATCTTATGGCGGCCCAACCTAAAGTCTTGTCATGGACTTCCAAACAGCAGTTTGATGCCGGCAAGCAAAACGCAATCAGTTTTGAGCATGCAGGAGCAGCTGGAGGTATGATGGATATACTAGGTTATCCCTATTGTCGTGGCCGTATAATGGCGGCTGTGGAGGAGGATCATGGTCAGTATGATAATGTAGTACCTATCTTCTGGGCCACTGGAGCTTGTTTGCTTATGCGCACACGCGTATTTAAGGAATTGGGAGGTTTGGATGCACGATTTTTTGCGCACCAAGAGGAGATAGATCTTTGTTGGCGAATGATCAATAATGCGCCGACTGCTGCTGATGCACCTGTATTGGTTGTTATTCCACAGGCAGTGGTTTACCATCTTGGCGGTGGTACATTGGGCTACGAGAGCCCACGGAAGACATATCTTAATTTCAGAAATAATCTGTTGATGTTGTACAAAAATTTGCCTCGTCGTTATCGTTGGTGGATCATGTTGGTGCGTTGGGCTATGGATTATCTTGCTGCATTACAAATGCTATTAACCGGACAAAAAGATAATGTAAAAGCTGTTGTAAAGGCGCGATGTGCATATCATAAGATGAAAAAGGAATATCCACCTTCCAACTACAACAAAACCCGCGGATACCAACTTCTTGCAAGACGAAGTATCGTTTGGGATTATTATGTTAGAAGAAAGAGAAAGTAGTTTCTATGAAAATTATAGTTGGTGTGATAGCTCTACTGCTAGCGATGTTGCTCCTATGTGTTAGGATTATTCTTAAGAAAAATGGCAAATTCAGTAGCCAACATATCTCTGAGAATCAACGAATGCGTCAAGATGGCATACATTGTGCTACTTCGCAAGATAGGGCCGCTCGTAAAAATAAAAAAACAAGAATAGATGTACGCCAAATGTAAAGATTATGAAGCAGATAGCAATATTAGGTAGTACAGGTAGTATAGGCACTCAGACACTGGATGTTGTGCGTCAGCATCCAAAGGAATTTTCGGTTTATGCGTTGTCAGCACATCGTAGTATCGATTTGCTGATAAAGCAAGCGCTTGAGTTCAATCCCGCAGTAGTGTGTATTGCGGACGAGACATATTATCGCCCATTGTGCGAGGCTCTCAGTGATTTGCCTATCCGTGTTATGGCCGGTGAAAAGGCTTTGGCTGAGATGGTTACTTTACCTCAGATAGATGTGGTAGTGGCTGCTATGGTAGGGTATGCCGGTTTGCGTCCTACCATCGAAGCAATCAAGGCACAGAAGACTATTGCCCTGGCCAACAAGGAGACGCTGGTGGTAGCCGGCGAGATCATAGATCGATTGGCCAAACGCTATAAGGTGGATATCCTGCCCGTGGATAGCGAGCATTCGGCAATATTCCAAAGTTTGGTAGGCGAGGATATGGCCAGTGTGGAGAAACTGCTGTTGACTGCTAGCGGCGGACCATTCCGCAATTTCTCGCTGCAGCAAATGCAATATGTCACTGCAGCTGAAGCCTTGCGTCATCCTAATTGGGAGATGGGCGCCAAGATTACAATAGATTCGGCTAGCATGATGAACAAAGGTTTTGAAGTTATTGAGGCAAGATGGTTGTTTGATATTCCTGTAGATAAGATACAGGTATTGGTACACCCTCAGTCTGTCGTTCATTCCGCTGTTCAATTTGTGGATGGTAGTGTCAAAGCGCAATTAGGCACTCCTGATATGCGTATGCCAATCCAATATGCTTTAACATATCCTAAACGTTGGATGAGTGATGTGCCTCGCTTGGATTTGTTTGCTACTCAAAGCTTGACTTTTGAGCAGCCTGATCTCAAGCGTTTCCCTAATTTGGATCTAGCTTATCAGGCTATCCATATCGGAGGCAATATGCCATGTGTGCTCAATGCAGCTAACGAAGTAGTTAACTTGGCCTTTCGTGAGGGTAGATGTGGCTTTTTGCAAATGTCGGAAGTCATTGCTCAAACCATGCTAAAGACGACATTTATTCTCGAACCTAATTACGAAGACTATGTCCAGACCGACAAAGAGGCCCGTCGCATAGCTTCTGATATTTTAATACTTTGAAACTCTTAAAAATTTGAAACTAAATAGATTATGCAGTGGTTACAATTAATACTTGCCCTTAGTATTCTCGTGGTGATTCACGAGTTAGGTCATTTTTGTTTTGCACGACTCTTCAAGACTCGTGTGGAGAAATTTTACATGTTCTTTAATCCTACGTTTTCTATTCTTCGTGCAAAGAAGATCAATGGGAAATGGCAGATTAAGTTCTTCGCACGTAATGTAGAGGATACTTCTGTAGTTGTTAAAGACGAGATGGGTAATGAAAAGAAAGATGAGAAAGGTAACCTTATTCGTCGTCCAATGACAGAGGATGAGTTAGCAGCTTTGCCCGAGGATGACTGGCGTCGTTACCCTGATAACACGGAGTGGGGACTGGGTTGGGTACCTTTTGGTGGATATTGCGCCATTTCTGGTATGGTGGATGAGACCAAAGCTGCTACCGACTTGCCATCTGAACCTCAACCATGGGAATTCCGCTCTAAGAATGTATGGCAACGCCTTTGTATCATCATTGGCGGTATCTTGGTCAACTTTATTGCGGCCTTATTTATCTTCGGAATGTTGCTATTCCATTGGGGAAAAGATGAGATGCCACTTAGTCAAATCAATACTGGATTGTATTACTCTGATATCCTCCTTGACGAAGGCTTTCAGCAACAAGACAAGATCTTGCAAATCAATGGGGTAGAACCCGCTCAGTTGGGCGATGTCGTAAATGCTATTATTTTACAGGGGCAACGTGATGTATTGGTTTTGCGCGGTAATGATACTGTGGCTTTGACCATGTCCCAAGATTTAGGTATCCGCTATTTGGCCCTTCAAAACGAATATGATAGAGAGCAGCGTGAGAAAGAACGTGCCGACAAGTCTTATGTTAAAAAAGATTTTGTACTTCTCTCATACTACATGCCTTTTATGATTGACTCTGTATTGCCTGGTGGTGCAGCTGCGTTTGCTAATATGCAGAAGGGCGATAGTATTGTGGGTATTAACGGATTATCTGGCCTATGTCAGGTGCAAATAGCTAATGAACTAGCTAAATACCCTTGTGATAGTGTGACCTTGGAGTTTTATCGTGATGGCCAACCTATGCAAGCTCAATTATTTATTGGAGATCAGGCCATGATTGGCGTTACTCGTGTAATGCCTTGGGATTATTATACGTCTGTGCATACTTCATATACCTTTTTCCAGGCTATTCCTGCCGGTATTGCTTATGGCTGGGATCTGCTTGTGATGTATGTCAAGCAGTTCCGTCTTGTCTTTACCAAGGAGGGTGCACAGTCCATGGGCGGATTTGGTGCTATCAGCAATATGTTCCCTGATGTGTGGAACTGGTTTGATTTCTGGCACATGACTGCCTTTTTGAGTTTGATTTTGGCATTCATGAACTTCTTGCCTATTCCTGCTTTGGATGGCGGTTATATCTTGTTTCTCCTATGGGAGATCATCACTCGTCGCAAACCTAGCGATAAATTCCTAGAGGTAGCCAACACCATTGGCTTCTGGCTCTTGCTCTTGCTGATGATTTTTGCCAATGGTAATGATATCTTTAAAGCATTCTTCTGATTATGAGCGAATATTTCAAACACGAATCTTCCTATGTTGACGAAGGTTGTATTGTCGGCAAGGGCACCAAAATTTGGCATTTTTCACACATCATGTCCGGATGCCAGATTGGCGAGAACTGCAATATCGGTCAGAATGTAGTCGTATCACCAGGTGTGGTATTAGGCCATAACTGCAAAGTCCAAAACAATGTATCTATCTACACGGGCGTGCGTTGTGGGGATGATGTATTCCTGGGGCCTAGTATGGTCTTCACCAATGTCATTAATCCTCGTTCTGCAGTAGTTCGCAAGGATGAGTATAAGGATACCATCATCCGTCGAGGCGCTTCCGTAGGAGCCAATGCCACCATTGTCTGCGGCAACACCTTGGGTGAGTATTGTCTAATAGGTGCTGGCTCGGTTATTACAAAGGATGTCCCTGCATTTGCCCTAATGGTCGGTAATCCCGCTCGTAGAGTAGGCTGGGTCAGTCGCCATGGCGAAAAACTCAAGTTTGACAAGGATGGCTTTGCCACTTGTCCTGCTACCGGAGATAAATATCAATTGATCAATGACTTGTGTAAACTTCTAACGGCCCAAGATATCTAATTTCTAAACGTATGATACAACGAATTCAAACTTTATACCTATTGTTGGTAGTTATTCTAGGCACTCTATTGTGCTTCTTTTCCCCTGTTCAGTTCCTCATGCCTGCAGCCACTGAATATGCTCATCTCAATGTCCTTGACAAATGGCCTATGGCGGTTATGACGATAGCTGTTCCCGTTCTAGCTTTCCTGACTATTTTCTTATTCAAGCGTCGTTTTTTGCAAGTGCGCCTAAATATCATGAATGTTATTTTCTGCCTTGGCTTTTATGCCCTTCTAGCATTGTATACAGGCTATGTAGTTAAGGGGCACGAGCCAATTAATGACATGCTGTTGAAAGGGGCTGATTGGTATATCAATGTTTGGGCGGCAATCCCATTAGTTAATCTTATTCTGCTGATGATGGCCACTCGTCGTATCCTGAAGGATGAGGCTTTGGTTCGTGCAGCCGACCGTTTGCGTTAATCACAATATGAAACAGGCGCTTTTAGGTAAGACACTTGAAGAACTTCAGCAAGTTGCACTCTCTGTGGGTTTGCAGAAGTTTGCTGGCAAGCAACTTGCACAGTGGCTCTATGTCCGTCGCGTTACCTCCTTTGATCAGATGACTAATATCTCGCTCAAAGGCCGTTTAGCGCTCGAGCAGCAATACACTATTGGGCGTCACCAACCTGTAGCCGAGGCTGTTTCTCAAGATGGTACAAAAAAATACCTCTTTCGCATTTCTAACAGCGTCAGCGGTCTAACTTCTAACAGCTCAGCCTATATCGAATCTGTCTATATTCCTGACAACGACCGTGCTACCTTGTGCGTAAGCACACAGGCCGGATGCAAGATGGGCTGCAAATTCTGCATGACAGGTACCCTTGGTTTCCATGGACAACTAACTGCTGCTGAAATACTTAATCAGATTTTTTCTATTCCTGATTCCAATAAGTTAACCAATATCGTCTATATGGGCGAGGGCGAACCTATGGATAATATTGATCATGTGCTTCGCTCATTACAGGTGATGACAGCCGATTGGGGATGCGCATGGTCGCCTAAGCGAATCACGGTCTCTACCGTTGGGGTTGTACCTGGCTTACAGCGCTTCCTTCAGGAGAGCGACTGCCATTTGGCCATATCTTTGCACAATCCTTTTGGTGCTGAACGACAGGATATTATGCCTATTGAAAAACGCTATCATCTGACTGATGTGCTAGCGCTCTTGAAGCAATATGATTGGCAGCACCAGCGCAGAGTTAGTTTTGAGTATATTTGTTGGCATAATCTAAACGACACAGTACGTCACGCAAAGGAGTTGCTTCGCTTGCTCAGAGGATTGCCATGCCGCATCAATTTGATTCGTTTCCATGCAGGTGTGGATCAAACTTTTGCTGGTAGCGATGAAAAACAAATGGAATGGTTACGTGATTATTTATCCGACAATGGTATCACTACTACTATTCGCCGCAGTAGAGGCGAAGATATCCTAGCGGCTTGCGGAATGTTGGTGAATGCGCTTAGCCAAGAATAGAGTAGGCTTGTCCGCTAGTCGTGCACCGATGATGGTGTAGATGTCGCTTTCTTTTAGTTTTAGTTTTTTTCGTAGTTGCTCTGCTGTTAGTGGATAGTTGCGCGTCAGCACACTAGCATGGCAATGCTTGGCATCTTTGATGGGGTAATCCATGATTTGCCATACTCTGCCTGGAAAATCTATGACCAATTTTTTAGATAAATACAGATGAGTATTTGGGGCCATTTTGCACAACCCGTATCGCTCGGATACTAGTTTGAATGCGCCAGCTTTGATAATCGCAGCATTAGGTTCATAAATATACGCACCCTCAGCACTCAGTTCGTCTACCCGTGCATCATAGTATTGGCACTGCGCATGCCGTTCTTCCTCTCTCGTCATGGCAAATACTACAGGCATGTATCCTTCTTCCGACGGATTAGGTACCAGGTTCACTGCATATACTACCCCTTGCTTATCTGTACTACCGCATGCCGATACCAATAGTACTTCTTTTACTTCGTTTTTTACGGCCAGTATATGCACATCCCATATGCCTTCTAGGCGCTCTAGTACTTGCGTGATGTCTAGCATTGGACTCAACTTTATGATAATCAGCTCAGCTTTTTCGCGCAGTATAGGCAGTATATCTATGACATTCGGCTCGCAGTCTTCTAGGCGAAACACCTTGCTGCCATGTTGATTTCTTCTTGCTGGATCTAGATAAATCACATCACACCGTGACATTTGGCTTAGATACGCTAGTGCGTCGGTGTTATGTATATGTACATGTGGGCGTGTTTTTTCGAAGTTATGTGCTACTATCTTGCTCAGCTCTTCATTGCGCTCTACATAGTGGGCTTCTCTAGCGTGCTCACTCATGAAATAGGTGTCCACTCCATAGCCTCCGGTTAGATCAGTGATGCTGAACGGGGCAGCAGGCAGCAGTCTGGATTTATATACTGCAGTCGCTTCGCTAGAACATTGTTCACATGACAACCTAACAGGGTACCACCAGTCTTGCATGCTGGCAAAACATGGCAGTTTGTCGCGTGTACGCTGCAGTCCATCTACTTGCTGCAGCAAAAATCGAAACTGCTCATCGCTTAATTCAGCATAGCGCTTGCGTTGTAGAGCTAGTTCTTCTGCTGATATGGTGATACTATGTATATCTATTGTTTTCAGATTAACCTAAAATGCGTATGTCTTTGATAAACTGATTGTTGATAGCTTGATTCAGTTTTTTTATAATATCATATCTACACTCAAATAGCTGTTGCCTTAAGGCTGCTGAATGAATATGAACAAAGAGTGTTCTTTCTTTCATTTCAACCTCTCCGGTCAGATTAGCCACCATTGGACCCATCACTTCTGGCCATTTTTGCACAACTAATCGCTCCAGCAGAATCTTCTCGAGTTCAGTGCCTTGTATATATTGCGATATCAAGTCACCTATGGATTGTGCCTTATGATTTTTCATCTTATCTCAGATCTAGTCTTTGTGTGCTGGTCAGTTTGGTGCCGTATGGTATGCCGTTCAGTTTGTACAAACTTCTCAGTTTGATACCAAATCTCTGTGATATCTTCCATGCATCATCTCCTTCTCTAAAATAGTAGTAAGGAGTTTTTCTGCTTGCTTTGTTTTTCTTTGGAAATATGTATACTATATCTCCTGGCTTTAGGTTGCGTGTGTCGGATGCATCGTTGTATTTGCGTAGTGTACGCTCGTACATATTAAATTGTATAGCCAATGATGCGTAGGTATCACCATCATTCGCTATGACACATCGTATACCATTAATGCGTTGGAAATTATGTTTCGAGTTAATGGCTATATCCTCTTGTATCAGATAACTATAGTCATCATTTATCGACTCCTCTCCTACGTGTTTATCGTGTAGGATCTTGTCGTTTTGCGTGTTTTGCCAGGTTGTATCTTTCTCGCTTACCAATCCGGCATTGATCAATGTCGTATCTAGTGTAAGTTTCTGTAGTTCATACAGTTCTATCAGCCTAATTAACTTGTCTGCATACTTTGGATCAGTTGCATATCCACAGGCTTTCAGTCCGTATGCCCAGTCTTTGTAATCGCCTATAGGCAATGTAAATAGGCTAGCATAACGCTTGCGTTTCAGAAACAGCGAATGATCCTCATATGAGTCTGCGGGGGTCGCATATTTACGAAAACATTCATCTTTCGCATCATCATCCTTCGTATAGGTTAGTCCTACCCAGTCTGAAGCGCATTTAATGCCAAAGTGATTGTTCGCTTCAACTGCTAGTTGCGACTGACCAGCATTAGATTCCAATAATCCTTGTGCCATCGTGATTGCTGCTGGTACTTTATGCTTGATTTGTTGCTGTATAGCCATATCTCGATACTTCTCTATGTAAGCAAGATAGGCTGCGTTCTTTGTTTGAGCTGACAGCCCTATACAACATACCAGAATGCTAATTGCTAAAAATAATCTTTTCATATTACTCATAATTTGGCTGCAAAATTACAATTTTTTTTTCACATATGCAACTTTTATTTTTCTATAATTGCTTCGCTGTTTCAATTCCTTTCGCCTTTAACCTCTCGCCTCTGGCCTCTAATTTTAAATATTTCTATCTTTCATCTTGCCAATGTGATAAATTTTTATTACCTTTGCGCCAACTATTGAAATTCGTCATGAAAAAGTCAATTCTTTTATTCATAACCGTCATTCTCTGCGTTGCTTCATCATGGGCATGTACATCTTTTATCATTAGTGGCAAAGCCACTCCTACTGGCCGCCCAATGATGTTCAAGCATAGGGATACAGGCGAGCTGAACAATCGTATAGCTCATTTTCGTGGACCCAAATATACATTCATCGGCCTTGTCAACGCGCCTTCATTGGACGGCGAAGTATGGGCGGGGATGAATCAAGCTGGCTTTTGCATCATGAATACGGCCTCATATAATTTACGCGAAGATAATCTCAAGTGCAAGATGGATCGCGAGGGCGAACTTATGTACAAAGCCTTGGGGCTTTGTGCTACGTTGGCTGACTTCGAGGCTTGGCTAGCCACCTATCCACAACCTTGGGGCGTAGAAGCCAACTTTGGCGTCATTGATGCTCAGGGTGGAGCAGCTTACTATGAGATGAATAACCACCGTTGGATCAAGTACGATGTCAATGCAGAGGCTTCTGGATATAGGGTAGTTACCAATTTTTCTTTTGCCGGACGTCAGACCGAATATAAGGGCTGGGAACGTTATCTCACTGCTTCAGCTATAATGAAAGAGGCCTTTTCGCCTACCCAACAGATGTCAGCTACCGAGGCTATCAACCTCTTTTCTCGCCAATATCGACACGAGTTACTGGGTGTCAATTACAACCCTCAAAATGCACCACAATATATTGTAGATCAAGATTATATACCACGCCGAATCACATCATCTGTTGTCGTATTTGAAGGGGTAACACAACCTCAGAATGCGGATCAAACACTCATGTGGACCGTTTTGGGTTATCCAGCTTGCGCTGTGGCCATTCCTATCGTGATGCACCCTGATCATATACCTGCTTATATGCAAGCTCGTGATTTGTCGGCTACTTCCGGACCAACACTACACAGTGAGATCTGCGATATAGCTATGTTAATCAAGAATAAATGGATTTTCCCTCTTAAGAACAGCAATGGCAAGTATTATGTGGCACTCCAGAATGTCCTATCTAGTACTACTGATCGCCCTTCCATTATGCACTGTACGCATCTAGCAGAGCAGTCTGTTATCAATGCTTTTACACCGCTTTATGCATCTTGGATCCAGGGACAAATCACCAACGAAGCATTCTATGCATCGTACGACCAACTTGCTACCCGTTGGCTTCAAGTCTACAAATCAGCTTTTTCCACTTATCTCACCAAATAAATTTTAGCCAATGACTGTTCTTTACGAAGATAATCATATTATTGCTGTCAGCAAGACTTGCCACGAGATTGTTCAAGGTGATAAGACGGGCGATATGCCTCTCTCTGACCTAGTTAAGGCCTATATCAAGGATAAGTACAACAAACTTGGCGAAGTGTTCCTAGGAGTCACGCATCGTCTAGATCGTCCTACAACGGGCGTGGTTTTGTTTGCACGAACCAGCAAGGCGCTTACTCGTTTGAACCAAATGTTTCAGTCACACGAAAAAATCCAAAAGACCTATTGGGCCATTGTTGAGACCGCTTCAGTGAATAAGTTGGCCAACATGACTGACCATGTGCGCCTCGAGAATTATCTCTGGCGCAATGAAAAGCAGAATAAGTCTTTTGTTGTCAAACCTGGAACTAAGGATGCAAAGAGAGCAGTGCTTACATATCGTATACTCACGCATTCTGATCGCTATACGCTACTAGAAATCAATCTTGAAACTGGGCGTCATCATCAGATTCGTTGTCAGTTGGCGGCTATAGGTTGTCCTATCAAGGGAGATTTGAAGTATGGTGCTAAGCGCAGTAATCCGGACGGAGGTATATCTCTTCATGCTCGCAAAATCGAGTTTATTCATCCAGTCAGCAAGCTGCCTATTTCCATCACAGCTCCCGTCCCCAACGACAACCTCTGGCATTCCCTCACCTCTAACCTATAGCCAATAGCCTATCGCCTATCGCCCATAAACTCTAAACCATATCGCAGCGTCCCCTAAACCATAGTTCCGCTGCTAATCCAACTTCTCATAAATAGAGTTTTTACTCTTATATTCTGGTACGATTTGCTTCATCATTTGTACAGTAGGGAATATTTTTCCTTTTTGCGCCTCTTCTATCAAGTTCTGAATATCCACCGATACTATATTAAAATCGTATTCTCTCACTTTAGCCATTAAGATTTTCTTATTCTTTGTCGGAATAGTTGTTTCTTTTTGGTTTAGCAGTTCTTCATACAATTTCTCTCCAGGTCTTAGTCCGGTGTAGGTGATTTTGATATCCTTCCCTGGTATCAGTCCGGCCAAGCGTATCATATTTTCTGCCAAATCGGCTATACGCACTGGTTGTCCC
The DNA here is from genome assembly GCA_017559385.1 of Paludibacteraceae bacterium. GTDB lineage: Bacteria > Bacteroidota > Bacteroidia > Bacteroidales > Paludibacteraceae > Colicola. Next base: position 96,950 of record JAFYSK010000046.1, read on the forward strand.
ATATCAAAGCAGAAGATCTCTCCGCCATCACCTAATGTAGCTGCTTCTAGAACTAGGCAGCTTGCCTCAGGAATGGTCATAAAATATCGTATGATATCCGGATGAGTCACAGTCACTGGTCCACCTTCGGCTATTTGTTTCTTGAAGAATGGCACTACTGATCCATTGCTACCTAGCACATTGCCAAAGCGTGTGGTGATAAACTTCGTACAGTTTTTGTTCGTCTTTTGTGCGTCTAAGAATAGCGATTGAACATATATTTCCGCTATTCGTTTAGATGCTCCCATCACATTAGTTGGGTTAACAGCTTTGTCGGTTGACACCATCACAAATCTTTCCGCTTTGTATTTTATAGCACAATCAGCTACATTCTTTGTTCCTAGTACATTAGCTAGAATAGCTTGAGTAGGGAAGTCTTCCATCAGTGGTACATGTTTGTATGCTGCAGCATGGAATACTACATGTGGATGAAACTCTTCAAATATCTCTTCCATCATGTGTGCATTGCGAACATCTGCTATTACGGGAACAAACTGCAATTCGGTGTATTTCCTCCTAAGATCTACTGTTAAATCGTGCAATGGTGATTCGGCCATTTCCACTAGTATGATCATCTGAGGCTTATGTTTAGCTACTTGGCGTACTATTTCGCTTCCGATACTGCCGGCTGCACCGGTTACCATCACGATATGGTTTTTCAGTATGGCTTCTACATTCTCTGTATCTATATCTATCACGGGGCGTTCTAGTAGGTCTTCCACTTTGATGGATTCTATTCGACCAATCACCTCCTTGATATTGGTTTCACCATCCTTTTCTGAGTAATCAGTAAAATATGGAGTCGTCAATATTTGGATGCCATTGTTGATAAATATTGATAAATCTTTGATTGGATTGATCTCTTTCATCTTGATAGGCGAAACAATGACGCAGCTGATGCCTTTTTCTTTCATCTTCTCTATAAGGTCTTCATTCAGTTTATAGATATTCATGCCCAGCAGGTTATGATTGCTGTTGTCATTCTTGTCTGCTATAAAACCAACTGGCTTGTACTTGCTTTCCATATTCGATTGTAGCATCTTGGCTATTGACAGGCCGGCAGATTTGGTTCCATAGATCAGTACTTTTTTTACATTATGGCTTTGGTGTGATACATATTCAAAAATTGTCTTGATAGTCACACGCCAACCAAATAGTAAGGTAACACCCACAAATATATATATTAACAATACTGAGGTTAAGAAAGGAGCATTCTGATTATGAATAGCCACTTTGATGATCTGATTGATGATGATCAGTATCATACCCGTTGAACCCACCGATAGGGCTGCCTTCATTGTGTCTATAAAGGTCGAATAGCGAAGGATACCTGCGTAGGTATGGAATATCCAAAAGAATATACATTGAGTCACAACTACTGCTATCGCTTGTTCCCAAACTGGCAGTTTGGTACTCATATCGTAGCCTACGATACTTTCTCCTATATGAAAACTAATGATAAAACTAATTAGTACGATCAGCAAATCCAACAGTAGCACGCCCCATCTAGGAAGATAATCTATATTCACCCAATGAGCAAAAATGTCGGATTTCTTTATTTCAATTGCTTTTCTCTTCATAGCATTTATTGTTGTATATATCTGTTTCAACCGTTCCTATTTCCTCGCCCCTCGCCTTATCGCCCAATAGCCAATAGCCTATAGCGGCTTTGCCGCGTCCGATAGCCCGAAGGGCGTCCGATAGGTGCTCTGCGCCGTCCTATAACTCCATCGCCTCTTTTATCGTCTCCACGATGTATCGTACGTCCTCATCACTCACATATGGACCAGCAGGTAAGCACATACCTACTTTAAAAATATCCTCACTCACGCCGTTGACATAGGCAGGTGCATTCTTATATACAGGCTGTTTGTGCATTGGTTTCCATACGGGGCGAGCTTCCACCTTGGCTGCTAGCATGTATACACGCAAAGCCTCTACATTGTCATTTGGCTGACAGTCTGTGGTGGCAGAGTCAACGGCATGGATCACACCTGCAGCACCGCCTACGGCGCTTGTGATCACCTCTTTATAGGCATTCTCTTGCCCCTTGATACGAAGCGATGGATCCAATTCAATGGTACACAACCAGTAGTTTGAATCGTAGTCTAACGATGGCGCCTTGTGTACGGTTATGCCCTCTACATCAGCCAGCAGTTTCTCGTACAAAGCTTGTACATGCTTGTGGTGTGCGATATGGTCATTGACTATGGCCATCTGTCCACGACCTATTCCTGCGCAGATATTAGACATGCGGTAGTTATATCCCACTTCTTCGTGTTGATAGTATGGATATGCTTCTCGTGCTTGGGTGGCGTACCACATGATTTTCTCTTTGTCTTCGGCTGTTTGGCAGAGTAGGGCTCCACCACCCGAGGTGGTAATCATTTTGTTGCCGTTAAACGATAATACACCAAAGCGGCCGAAGGTGCCTAGCATCTGGCCTTTGTAACGCGAACCAAATCCTTCGGCAGCATCTTCTACTACAGGAATATCGTATTTCTTTGCTATGGCCATAATACGGTCGCAATTGTATGGCATGCCGTATAGTGCTACGGGTACAATGGCCTTGGGTTTCTTACCTGTCTTGGCGATGCGATCTTCTATGGCTTGCTCCAGCAAGTCTGCATCCATATTCCATGTGTCTTTCTCCGAGTCGATGAACACGGGTGTTGCATCTAGATAGGTAATAGGGTGGGAGGATGCGCAGAAGGTAAATGACTGTACGCATACCTCGTCACCAGGTCCTACGCCACATGCTAGTAGTCCTAGGTGTACAGCAGCTGTACCTGCAGATAGAGCTACTGCTTCGTTTTTACCTCCATGAAACTCCTTTAGTTGGGCTTCAAAGGCGTTTACATTAGGACCTAATGGCACTACCCAATTGGTGTCGAATGCTTCTTGGATATATTTTTGTTCCAGTCCTGCGTCTGACATATGTGCCAAACATAGGTATATCATTTTTCTGTCTTGATTCATACTTATTTCCTTATTTTTTATAAGACTATTCTTCAGAATAGCCCACAAAGGTACAACAAAAAATGCACATACGCAAGCAACGAACACTTTTTTATAAGAAAATAATAGATTTCAATCTATTTCATCCGATATGCAGCACTCGCTCAAGCTTGCTTGAAAGCAAAGTGCTGGATAGTGGAAGAATAAGGTGTCAGCCGATTTTTTGAAAAAAATTGTGATATATTACGGGGGCCCCACGAACTTCGTGAGTGAGTGGAGAGAGCGGAGGCATTGATCGCTTTTAACTTGCCAAGCGAGTTCTGTGCGCGTCAATTGCCGAACGCGAGAGTATGGGCTGCATTGAGCGAACGTAACTACGAGATGAAGAAGCTCCTGAATGGAGCTTTGATAGTGAGCGCCTGACATAACTCCTATGGCGGGACTCAAGCGAACGGGAGAACAAAAAGGCTTTATATGTATGGTTTTGTGTGGGCTATAAAGCCAAGGCAGATGTTCGAAGTACGACAAAAGCACGAAGTGTAGCAAAAAAAATGCCCAATTGAGCATTTTTTAACAATTAATAGGTTGGCTATCTCTCGCCTTATCGCTTTCTTGTCGCTCTTGAATGTTAAATTGAGCGTAGAATAGTCTATGTTATTGATAATTAAATTGTCTATAGTGTTGTTAATTAGCTTCAAAAAGCCGCTCACAAATCTCTCTCATCAGCTTTTTGTCGTCTATAATTTCTCTCAGTTTTGTTAGCCCCTCTACATTGCGCTTCGAGTTGAGCCATAGGCGCATATAGCCGCCTTCGGCGTATTTCTCCAGCATATGTTCGTATGCCCGACTAAAGTGCCATTCGAAGTCGGCATTAGGATTCTGCTTCATACCAAACTGCAATGTACGTCTGAGTATCGTTTCTGGGTCGATATGCCTGTCGGCTTCTGCTACGATGGCGCCATAGATGGTTCGTGGCGCGTTTTTGCTGCTGGCACGATGATCTTCCACTGCATCACGCATAATTTCCCGTTGTTCGTCGGTGAAGAACTGTGGCAATATGGGATCAGTCATCAATATCTCACCCGAATGGATATGATGCAGCTCTCGATTGACCTCTAATCCCAAATCATGGTATGCAGCAATAGTATATGCCATATCTAGATCCGCCCCATGTTCTTTGGCGAGCACCAAGCTCTCATGGATCACGCTCTCGGCATGATCTCGTTGGTGTCCTTTGTCAAATGCCGCATAGCGTGGCAGTATATGTTGTTCGATGTATTCGTGCAGTGTCATTATTTCATATAATGGTTCTGATTTTCTATCGGAAGACAATAGAGAAAACGGTTCCCTTTTCGTCGCTGCGAACGAGGTGGATGGTGCCGTTGTGTTGGCGCATCATTTGGCGAGAGAGACTGAGGCCTATGCCTGAGCCTTCGGGTTTGGTAGAGAAGAACGGAATGAAGATTTGTTTTTGACTTTCAGGAGTGATGGCCAAACCGTTGTTGG
>JAFYSK010000047.1 GCA_017559385.1 Paludibacteraceae bacterium
CAGACCAGATATTTGCCGAAGACTTCCTTCAGATTCCACCTCGCGATGGACACCCTTGTCCGTGGCTGGACGCTTCCCGCTATAAGGGCGCGTTAGGGACTTACACCCGTTAGAGTATGCACATGCTGGACGAACAAAAAGCCCTGTGGCGAACCACAGGGCTAGGATGAGAAATTATATTCTCAATAATTTATGAAATCAATTGATTTCGAAACTAATTACTCAGCTGGAGTCTCTTCTGGAAGAACCTCAGTATCGTCAGTTACGAGATCAACTGGCATGTTGTAGTTGTTAGCAGAATACCACTCCCAGTTGCCGTCACCTGCTTTGTCAACCAAATACTTGTATTGGAAAGTAGCAGGAACATCAAGAGTAAGAGTATATTTGCCTTCAGCAACCTTGGTCATCTCGTGCTCTGCTGGAGGAGGGCAAGCCCATGCACCAGCTGCAAGACCTGAACCAGCGATAGCAAACTTAGCCTCTGGAGCGAAGCCAACTGCTGTCAAGTTGAAGGTAGCTGTACCTGCGTCGTTAGTTTTAACGCAAGCTGAAAGCTCCCAAGACTCTACAGAGATGTAGATAACTTGGTTACCAGTATTGATTACGTTATCGCCATTGATATTACCATCGTTACCAAGAGTAACGTCACCCTCAAGAAGAGTACCGTTCAAAGCTTGGAAAGACCACTCCCATGTACCATCAGCCTTGCAGTGAGCTACTTTGAAAGCGCGATCTACATCCCAATCAAAAGTACCAGCGTACCATGTAGTTGTACCCTCTACCAATTGAGTAGCTTGACCGTTAGCAACAGCGTCACCAGGGTTCCAAGAGGTCAAAGAACCTGGGATAACAACGAATGAACCCTCGCAGAGTGGCTCTGGAACTTGAACACAGATAGTTACCTTACCCTCACCTGGAGCCTCGAGTACTGGTTGATCCTCAACCAATTGCTCAACAATTACTTGTACTTTAGCTTCTTGACCCTCATAAGTTGCAGTAAGAATAGCCTCACCTACAGCAACAGCTTTGATCAAACCTGCCTCTACAGTAGCAACTGCCTCATTATCAGAAGTCCATGTAGCAGCTACTTCATCAGCTCCAACAAGAGCTTTAACTTGGAACTCTTCACCAACATTAAGAACAACAACAGAGTTAGAAACTGTCAATTCAGTTGGCTCGCAAGCGGTAAACAATGCGAGAACCGCCATGCACAAAAATGCTAATTTTTTCATTTCTGTAAATTTTAAAAGATTAATATTTGGGTTAATTAAAAAGTTGATTATTCAAGATAACCTGGGTTTTGTGTAAATCCATTGTCAACCACATAGTCTGGCAATGGGAAAATCTTCATATAATCTGGTGTAACGAAAGGTTTTTGACCTGGAAGGTTGTCTGTTTCCTTATCGTTGGTATATTTCAAGATCCAGAGGTTGGCAGGATCATCATCATTTTGAATAGAATTCATACCGGTGTAACGACCGAAACGAATCAAGTCTTGACGACGGTGACCTTCCCACATCATCTCACGGCAACGCTCATTGCAGAGTTCATCGAGAGTCAAAGTGGCAGCAGTATAAGCAGTAGCACCTGCACGCTCACGAACGAGGTTAGCAGCAGCCACAGCAGCATCGTTAGCAGCACCACCATTAGCACGCATCTCAGCCTCAGCTTTCATGAGGTATACATCAGCAAGACGATAGATTGGGAAGTCGTTACTCATGTGATCACCCACACCTTCTTGGATTTGGAACTTCACAAAGCGAGCACCCTCGAAGATATTGCAAATCTTGTATCCTTTGCTGTTTGTAAGCGTTGTAACGGTATCGGTAAACACAGCAGGGAAAGTATATGTTACAGATTTTAGTTTACCCTTATCATCACGACCAGCAGCTGCCACAAACTCCTCAAAAGTAGCAGGCCAGTTAGCTGGTTTACGCACATACTTAGGCATTTCCACATAAGAAGTACTATCAATAGCTACATCAACAGTTAGCGCAGTACCTTGCTTATCATATTGTTGACCACGCTCCCAACAGTTGATACGTGTATCACCCTCGCCATAGAGACCAAGTACCTTATGAGTGGTACAATAGCCATTCCATGGTTGATTCTTGAGGCCATAAGAATTTTGTGAAGCATAGTGGAGTGTCATCATATGGAACTGCATACCTTTAGAGAATGAAGCGTCATAGAACACACACCAGATATTCTCCGAAGAACCTTGGTTCTCAACTTTGAAGTTATCAAAGTAGTTAGGAGTCAAAGTGTAAGCCTTAGAAGCAATGATAGAATCGCAATAAAGAGAAGCTTGTTTGTAGCAATCTTCAGCAGTTTTAGCATAAGCTGATTTACCCACAACACCCCATGCCTCAGCATTGAGATACATCTTCGCTAGTACCATCCAACCTACGTGTTTGTTTACGCGAGAATAAATCTTAGTCTCACTAGCTTGTGGCACATACTTGTGAAGGTCCACCATGATTGAGTCGAAAATTTGGTGACGTTGGCCTTGTTTAGCCTCATATCCATTATCGCCCAATTGTGAAACGAATTGTACGTTACCAAAATTATCAAGCATGAGATAGTGATACCAAGCACGGAGGATATAGAGCTCTGCCATATCAGAAGCACGTGCAACATCCAAAGTCACGCCGTTATCATTCTTCACAGAGCGCATCCACTTCATCATAGAGTTACACTTAGAGATTCCACGGTATGCAAATGCCCAAGCATTGTTACCTGCTTGACCGTTAGCAGAGATCTCGCGTGTTTTAGAATCATAACGGTGGTTGTGGAGAATCCAAAAAACACCACCATCATACCAGTCACCCATGTAACGTGTAGGAGTAATACACTCGTCTGTTGTGTTCTCTTGGAGAGACCAAAAACCCTCGCGATATGCATATCCATACTCACGTTGGAGGTTTACATATACGTCACCCAATTTTGGATCGAAAGCAGTTTCGCTATTCTCAAATCCTTCGCGATCATACTCACTGTAGATCTCTGGGGCCAAATCACAAGCGTTGAATGCGAACAAACTAACACCTGCAAATACAAAAGCCAATTTTTTAATATTCTTAATCATAATCTTCAGTATTTTATTGTGATACAGTTATTAGAATGTCAAGTTAACACCCAACATGAATGTACGTGGAGTAGGATAATATTTAACACCTTCGATACCTGGCTCAAGACCTGTCATATTAACAAGTTCTGGGTCAACACCAGAGTAGCTAGAAAGAGTCAACAAGTTTTGACCTGTAACATAAATACGTGCATTCTTGATATACTTAGCAACATTCTCTTTGATATTGAAAGTATAACCAACAGTAAGATCACCAAGTTTAGCATATGTACCACTCTCGAGGTAATAGTCAGTCATTACCTTTGGAGGAGTAATACCATTATCAGGACTAACAATCATGTTACCAGAGGCAAGTGATGAGTTGTTACCATATGCGATACGCTTGGTATTAAGAAGTTTACCACCAAATGCACCACGGAGGTTGAAAGACAAATCAACATTGTAGAATGACATGCTTGAGCTCAAACCCCATGTTACAACAGGGAGCGCATTACCGAGAATGACTTTATCTTTATTCTTAAGTTGAGAGAATTTCTTCTCAATACCATTAGCATCAAATCCCCAGAAGACACCATCCTCGTCAATACGAGAGAACTTGTATCCATAGAAGTTACCTACAGGTTGTCCTTCCTCAATGATTTGGAATTTCTGTGAAGTCCATCCTACTGAACCATCTTCTACACCACCACGTTGCTTATCTGCCTCAGGGAAGATAAACTCGTCGTTACCAAGAGAGAGAACTTTGTTCTTGTTGTGAGCCAAAGTTAAACCAAGATTCCATACGAAGTTCTTTCTATCTACAGCCACGCCATTGATAGCAATCTCAACACCTTGGTTGCGCAAAGAACCTAGGTTGAGAAGCATCGAACTAGCCTCATATTTAGCTGCATCCACTGCATACCAGTAAAGGAGGTCACGAGTTGTGCGGTTGTAGTAGTCAATAGCACCGCTGAGTCGACCATCAAGGATAGAGAAGTCAACACCGACGTTAACCTCGTGTTTAGTTTCCCATTTGAGATCTGGGTTAGGTACAGTAGAAAGTGACCATGTAGCTACCTTACTATCGCCAAAGTAAGCATAGTCCTCGTTCTTACCCATTCGACCTATCCATGGATAGCAATCGCCAGGCATGTTACCTGTTACACCATAACCAGCACGAAGTTTTAACTCCTTAACAACATCTTGTGTGTCCATGAAGCCTTCGCGAGAAATCAACCAGCTTGCAGAAACAGATGGGAAGTAACCCCAACGATTGTTCTTACCAAACTTAGAAGAACCCTCAGCACGGATACTAGCATTAACGAAGTAGCGTTGATCGTAGTTATAGTTGATACGACCAAATACAGAAGCCAATTTCCACTCTTCTTTCCAAGAAGACATTCCGATACCATCTTTAGAGCCACCGTTAGTTAGGTTGTTCAAACCTTCACCAAGACCTAAGTTATTGTACAAGAAGTCGTCAGTTGGGAAATAAGTATTACTTGCGCTAAAGCTCTCAGATACAAAGTCTTGATATGCATAACCAGCTAAGATGGTAAATGCGTGAGACTTAATCTCATTGGTATATTGAGCAGTAGCCTCGAACATACGTGTAGTATTGAAGTTATTGCCCTTAGAAGCATTACCTGTAGTACCATTACCATCCTCAGAGTTAGATGGAAGATATTTACCCGTTGATTGATTCCAATATTGATATGAACCAAAAGCACTAATGCGAAGACCTGCAACAGGTTTGATTGTAGCACGAATAGATCCCAAGAATGTTTGATCACCACCATCGTCAGTTGGTTGCATTACAATAGCCACTGGGTTAGAGAAACCAGATTTATCAAAGTTTTGATAATAACCACCATATTTAATGTAGTTAGGATCAGAAGGATCTGCATAAATAGGCATTGTAGGGTTATACTTCATAGCCTGTTGATATGCCTCGTGAGATACCCAAGAAGAGTTTGTTTTAGAATAAGAAGCGTTGTAGTTAAACTCAAGGATATTGTTCAAGGCACTTTGGTTAACACTAGCACGAGCCATGATCTCTTGGTACTCAGAGTTTTTAGCAAGACCTTGATTCAGTTTGTAGTTAACAGAAGCACGGTAATCCACATTCTTCATACCACCAGAAAGGGCGATATTATGCTCAGTAGAAACTGGTACGCGTGTAATAGCTTTATACCAATCAGTCTCATATCCATAGTTAGTACCACCAGCAGCCACATACTCTTCAGGAGAGAAAAGTTTGATACGACCAGCAGTATTAGCTGTGCTAACAGAACCTGTGTACTCTACTTGAGTTTTACCTTCTTTACCTTTCTTAGTAGTAATGATAATCACGCCCGCGTTCGCACGTGTACCATAAATAGCTGCAGCAGAACCGTCCTTCAAGACATCCATAGACTCAATGTCGTTAGGATTGATGTTATTCATACTAGCACCAGGTACACCATCAATGATGTAGAGAGGAGTTGTAGAACCAGTCAAAGAACCTGTACCACGGATCTGCACGCTAAAGCCACGGTTAGTAGGGTCACCACCACCATCTTTAGACATAGTCAAACCAGCAACTTTACCTTGCAAAAGACCTTCTGCGCTATTGAACGCACCTTTGTTAAAGTCTTCAGCCTTTACGCTAGAAACAGAACCGGTGATCTCTTTCTTGGTTTGTGAACCATAACCAATTGCCACCACCTCTTGTAGGACAAGTGCGTCCTCCGCGAGTTTGACAATCATTCCATTTTTAGCGGTGAGGGTTTGTGTAGCAAAGCCCACATAGCTAATTTGAATTTTTGCCCCTTCTTTAACATTGAGCACGAAGTTACCATCGAAATCTGTGATTACACCATTGGTAGTTCCTACTTCGAGGACACTGGCACCAATCACAGGGAAATCAGTGGCTTCTTCCAAAACGGTACCTGTAATTTGCGCAGACACTGCCATTGAGAAAGCTGCGAAAAGAACAAGTAAAAATGTCTTGTTTTTCATAAAGTTAAAAATTTAATTAATTATGTTTTAAAAGTTTTAAGAGTTTTAGAAGTTGTAAGGGTTATTATTTTTTGCCTTCCTTGATAAGCACAACGCTGATGGCACCAAGGATGAGCAATACACCAGCAGCAACCAACATACCCACTTGTGAACCTGCACAAATACCCTTCAGGATCACACCACCAATAACAGCAGCTACGATCTGTGGCAAGCAGATGGTGCAGTTGAATAAGCCCAGGTAGTAACCCATATTGTCACCCTTGAGCGAGTTGGTCAAGATAGTGAATGGCACAGCCAACATAGCTGCCCATGCTGCACCGATGAATGCATAAGACACGAGAAGTACATATTGGTTGGTCACAAACAATGTAGATACAAAACCTAACGCACCTACAATCAAAGAGATGGCATATGCGCCCTTATTATGGAAGTATTTCTCTAGGGTTGGCATAATCAAAGCCCAAAGCATAGATCCTACCGCTTGGATTGCAAAGCAAACACCTACCCAGTTACCTGCTGTTTGGAAAGCTTCAGCAGAAGTATTCACACCATCCCAACCAAAACATTGGATAGCGATAGCACCATTTGAATAAGTCCACATAAAAAGGAAAGCAGCCCAGCAGAAGAACTGTACAAGACCTACAGTCCAGAAGGTAGAAGGTGCGTTGATGAGCAGTTTGATAAAACTTGGATCCTCTTTCTTCTCGTCCTTCTTGGTGTCAAGTCCGTGGAACTTAGCATATTCCTCTGGATTCAACTCCTTAACTGTCACGAAGGTATAGAGCACGCAGAGCATGAGAATAGCCGCGCCAATATAGAAGCTCCACTTCACAGAGTCTGGAATTACACCTTCTGGAGCGGTATTAGCAATACCTACCCAAGTAAAGAGAATTGGGAAGATATAACCAGCGAGTGAGCCAGCGTTGCAGAGGAATGATTGGATAGAATAAGCTAAACCTTTTTGCTCCTCATTGACCATATCGCCAACCATCATTTTGAATGGTTGCATTGCAATATTGATTGATGTATCAAGGAACATCAGTGAGAACAATCCGAACCACATAGCAGCATTCAAGCCAAGGAAGAGGGATTGTGTAAAGGTGAAGTTACCTGCATTAGGCAAAAGCAACATCACAGCCACAGCGATGAGTGCACCTACAATAAGGTAGGGTTTGCGACGACCGAGGCGGTTCCATGTCTTGTCGGAATACTTACCCACGAGAGGTTGCACGATCATACCCATCAATGGAGGAAGTACCCAAAAGAAAGAAAGTTGATGTGGATCAGCGCCGAGTGTAGCAAAAATACGAGAGATATTAGCACTCTGAAGCGCATAAGCAATTTGGACGCCAAAGAATCCAAAACTGAGATTAAAAAGCTGCCCGAAGGACAAGTTGCGTTTTTCTGTCATGGCATATATTTTCTAAATCGGCCACAAAGATACAACTTATTTTTCACACACGCAAGAGTGCACGAAGTTTTGAGCAAAAAAAAGTTACGCAAACGATTTCGAAAAAGAGTTAAAAGGCCCTATCTCAGCTAAGGGTTTGAACAACCTGCTTAGTTATACGAGAAATAAGGGTTAGAGATTAACACATTTTAACAATTAGCATATTACTCGTAGAACTTCCACATTTCCACAATTCCACATAAAAAAATATGTTGAAAGTATATATCGCATAATAAATAATATTATATATTACATATATAATTATTATCTACCCCAATACCCCCTAAAAAAATAGCCCTTTTTAGAGAGAGTCAATTTAGGTGACTGGAAAGTATGGATAGTAATTTCACTCACAAATTTATGTGGAATTGTGGAAATGTGGTTTTTGATATATTAAAAAATGTTTAACAATTTGTGTCTTTTCCTAAAATTGGTTGACACTCGTCTTAAATTGGTTGATGGTATCTGCGGGGTATCTGCGGGGATAAAAGATGGCTAAAAAAACAAGCCGAGAAGCACTAGTTATCAGCAGGTTGCAAGACAAAGAATACGAAAATATAAAATATTTTTCAAAAACATTTTGGTATATCAAAAAAAAGCATTATCTTTGCACTCGCAAATTCAGTTATGAATTTAGAATTTAGAATTTAGAATTACCTAACAACATATGACACGTCACGAACAATTAATTGAAGCATTACAGCACAATTTTGGATTTGATTCATTCAAAGGAAATCAAGAGGCTATCATCAACAATTTGATGGATGGCAAGGATACCTTTGTACTAATGCCTACGGGCGGCGGTAAGAGTTTGTGTTATCAATTACCATCGTTGTTGATGGATGGTGTAGCTATTGTGATATCTCCTTTGATAGCATTGATGAAGAATCAGGTAGATGCTATGCGCAACTTCTCAGAGGAAGATGGAGTAGCACATTTTATTAACTCATCGCTATCACGTCCTGAGATTCATGCTGTAAAAGCCGATATTCTGTCAGGCAAGACGAAACTGCTATATGTGGCGCCAGAGTCATTAAATAAGGATGAGAATGTAGATTTCCTAAAGGAGGTAAAGATATCATTTTACGCTGTGGATGAGGCGCATTGTATCTCGGAATGGGGACATGATTTCCGTCCAGAATATCGTCGTATCCACCCCATTGTAGAGCGCATAGGCAAGGCTCCTATTATAGCTTTGACGGCTACAGCGACGCCCAAAGTGCAAAATGACATACAGAAGAACCTAGACATGATGAATGCGACAGTATTCAAGTCGTCGTTTAACCGTTCGAACTTGTATTACGAAGTGCGTCAGAAGACTGATGAAGTAGATAAAGACTTGGTACGATACATTCGTACTATGGATGGCAAATCAGGCATTGTGTACTGCTTGAGCCGCAAGACGGTAGAAGATCTGGCTGAAACACTTCGTGTTAACAATATTCAGGCTTTGCCATATCACGCGGGTATGGATGCACAGACTCGCAGTGAGAACCAGGATGCCTTTTTGATGGAGAAGGTGCAAGTGATTGTAGCGACGATAGCCTTTGGTATGGGTATTGACAAACCAGATGTTCGCTTTGTGGTGCACTATGATATTCCAAAATCACTAGAAGGATACTATCAAGAGACAGGTCGTGCAGGCCGTGATGGTGGCGAGGGTCAGTGTATCAGTTTTTATTCGACAAAAGACATTGAGCGTTTGCGCAAGTTCCAGCAGGGCAAACCAGTTTCAGAACAAGAGATCAGTAACCAGTTATTGTTTGAAACGCAATCGTATGCAGAAGCATCGATTTGTCGCAGGAAATTGCTGCTGCATTATTTCGGTGAAGAATACAAACAAGACAACTGTGGAAACTGCGATAATTGTCGTAAAAAATACAAGATGGTTGATGCCACCGAATTATTGGGAATCATCCTAGAAACCATCCAACAATTGAACGAGAAATTCCGCATTGAACATATTGTAGATATCATCAAGGGCAAGGAGAGTGCCGCCGTATTGTCGTACAAGCACAACGAGTTGGAAAACTTTGGTTCGGGTGAGGATCAAGAAGAGGCCAACCTGTATGCCATCATCCGTCAGGCGATGATAGCAGGATATCTACGCAAAGATATTGAGTCGTATGGTGATTTGAAATTGACTCCTAGTGGTAAGAAGTTTGCGAAGCGTCCAGTACGCTTTGAGGTTCCAATTGAGATTCACGGCGAGGACGAAGATGGCGACATGGCATCAGGTGCAGTGACATGTGCGGCTGCCGATGATGTGTTATTCTCTATTTTGAAAGATCTGCGCAAGAAACTGAGCAAGCGCATGAATGTGCCTCCGTTCGTGATATTCCAAGACGGCAGTTTGGAGGCTATGGCCACATCCTACCCTATCACATTGGAGGAATTGCAGAATATCCCTGGTGTAGGTGCCGGCAAGGCTAAACGCTATGGCGATGAGTTTATCAAATTGATCAAGGGCTATGTTGAGGAGAACGACATCATTCGTCCAGAAGATTTGCGCGTACGAACCGTAGCTAAGAACTCTGCCCGTAAGATTGCCATCATTCAGGCTATCGATCGCCGTGTAGCACTAGATGACTTGGCAGAGCGTTTGGGTATGTCCATGGAAGAGATGTTGGAGGAGATAGAAGCCATCATCTACTCAGGTACCAAGCTGAACATCAAGTACTTTATCAACGAGGTAGTGGATCCAGATGAGGAGGCAGATATCTACGATTACTTCCGAAATGCAGAAAACGACAATATTCGCACTGCATTGAAGGAACTAGGAGAAGATGATTATACGGAGATCAATGTGCGTCTAGTAAGAATCAAGTTCCATAGTGATCTTGGAAACTAGACCGCGCTGTTAGATATTAGACCGCCTTCAGCTATTAGACCGCTACGCTGTTAGATATGAGGAAAAACGAAATAGATATCATCACATTGGGTTGTTCGAAGAATCTGGTAGATGCAGAACGACTGATGCACCAACTAGAGTTGGCTGGCTATCGTTGTGTACACGACTCACCTAAACCCAATGGAGAGATTGCTATCATCAACACCTGCGGATTTATCGGAGATGCCAAAGAGGAGAGTATTGAGATGATTCTGCAGTTTGCCGACCGCAAGAACAGAGGTAAACTCAGCAAATTGTATGTAATGGGCTGTCTATCTCAACGATACGCCCAAGAGTTACCCGCAGAGATTCCGGAAGTAGATGGATGGTTCGGTAAGTTTGATTTTATGGGCATCGTGGAGGAGTGCGCAAGCGCACATTTTAGAGAACGCCCAGAGGGCTACGGTTTAGAGTTAAAAGGCAATGAATACGAGCGGACGCTCACGACACCGAGCCACTATGCATATTTGAAGATTGCTGAGGGATGCAACCGATATTGTTCGTATTGCGCGATACCATTGATTACGGGTAAGTTTACATCTCGAACCATTGAGGATATATTGGAGGAAGTGCAGTGGTTGGTGGGCAAAGGCGTTAAAGAACTAAATGTGATAGCTCAGGACTTATCTAGTTATGGATTAGACCTTTACGGCGAGCATCGTTTGGCAGAACTATTGGACAGAATGGCCCAAGTGGAAGGCGTGGAATGGATAAGGATACACTATACCTACCCTACGGATTTCCCATATGATATCCTACCCGTTATGGCTAAGCATCCAAACATCTGCAAGTATATGGATATCGCGTTGCAACATTGCTCGGATAATATGCTGAAGTTGATGCGCCGTCATATCACTCGCCAGGAGCAAGACGCGCTGATAGCACGCATCAGAGAGGAAGTGCCAGGTATATGTTTGCGTACCACTTTGCTAGTGGGGCATCCGGGCGAGACAGAGGAAGAGTTCAACGAGTTGTGCGAGTGGGTTAAGACGATGAAGTTTGAGCGATTAGGTGCTTTCGCCTATAGCGAAGAGGAGGGCACCTTTGCAGCGCGTCATTACCAAGATGATATTCCTCAGGCAGAAAAAGATAGACGTGTAGATACGATCATGGCTATTCAACAGAGCATCTCTGCTGACCATCTTAGCCAGATGGTAGGTACCGAGCAACTGGTCATCATCGACCGAACAGAGAATGACTATTATGTAGGTCGTACACAGTACGATTCACCGGAAGTGGATTGCGAAGTGTTGATCGCAGTAGACACATGTACTGCTCCACTAAAGATAGGAGAAATATACAAAGTAAACATCATAAAATCAGAGGATTTTGACCTCTATGCAAGCCTATGAAGACAAAAGACTTAATCCAACACATTGCTACATCGACATCGATGCCAAAGACTCGTGTAGAAGACATGTTGGAAGCAACCGTTGCAATTCTCCAAAAAGAATTATTGAATGGCAAGATTGTACAGTTGCCTCAGATTGGCACCTTAGAAATGAAGCGCCGTAATGCCCGCGTGATTGTGCATCCAAAGACGCAGATTCGAACAGAAGTGCCCGAGAAAATGCAACTAAACTTTAAGCCCAATCAGGCAGCTAAAGATATGTTTAAACAAATTAGCAAGGAGGATTAGTGTATGGCTAACGAGAAATTTACATGGATTGAGCTGCGCAAGGCAGTAGCACAAATGGTTGGTACTAGTGACCAAGCAACCGGAGTATTCTTGGATGCTCTGATTGAGGCTGTCATCAAGGGACTAGAGCAAGATAAGCAGGTCAAGATCAAAGGAATAGGTACATTCGCATTGAAGCCTATGGCAGCCCGCAAGAGTGTGAATATTGCTACGGGCAAAGATTTTGTGATAGCAGGTTACAACAAACTGACATTCTCACCAGAGGCTTCGATGAAGGAGAATGTGGAGAAACGAATCGACGTTCCTAAAACAGAAGAAGTAGTAAAGGATATCGCCCAAGACCCACTGAAGAAACTAGGGGAACAAGCTACTGAAATCGTTGATATCCTAGCCGATTTAGGCCAAGCGCCTGTGATGCCAGTGGCAGAAGAGCCTGTGGCAGAGGAGCCTATAGCAGAAGAGCCTGTGGTAGAGGAGAAACCTAAACGTACAGGAAGCAAAAAATGGATTTGGTGGATTGTTGTTGTAGTCATTTTACTGGGCTTAGGAGCAGCAGGATGGTACTATAGAGACATCATCAAACAATATCTACCAACATTGCCTTTTGAGAAAAAAGCGGAAGTGATTACACCTATTGTAACACCTGAGGACACAGTTTTGACTCCTGTTGATACTTTGCAAGCAGATACGACCATCGTAGCAGATTCATTGTTAGTAGATTCAATCGCTGTGGAAAACGCAGATACTATTCCTGCAGAACCCAAAGTAAAAAAGGAGGTTAAGACCGTTAAGGGTAAGAAGGTAACAGGGCAAAAACCTGTAAAGGAGATTCCTCGTAAATATACCAAGTTTATTGCTACAGAAAGGGTTAATTCAGCCAGTCGTTTGACATGGATTGCAAAAAAATATTATGGTAGTAAAGACTTGTGGGTATTCATCTACGAAGCCAACCATAAGACCATCAAAGATCCTGCTCATATTAGAACAGGCCAATTATTGAAGATTCCAAAACTGACTCCAGAACAACGCGATTTGAACAATCCAGAAACTAGAAAACTAGTTGACGAATTGACCAAGGAGTATCTTAATCAATAAGCACAAACTATTTGAATCAAGATGTAATTCACATACAAGGTGCCCGCACCCATAATCTGAAGAACATTTCGGTAGATATACCACGCAATCAATTGGTTATCATATCGGGTGTTAGTGGTAGCGGCAAATCATCGTTGGCTTTCGACACATTATTTGCCGAAGGCCAGCGTCGTTATGTGGAGAGTCTGAGTTCGTATGCACGTCAGTTCCTAGGACGGATGCAGAAGCCCGATGTTGACTTCATAGACGGTATCCCTCCTGCAATAGCCATAGAACAGAAGGTCACCAATCGTAATCCACGTAGTACAGTGGGCACGGTGACTGAGATTTATGAGTACTTGAAGTTGCTTTTTGCGCGTGCGGGTCACACGCTTTCGCCCGTCAGCGGACAAGAGGTTAAACGCCATAGCATACACGATGTAGTAGAGTGTGTGCGCCATCAAGAATTAGGTAGCAAAGTGCTATTATTATCGCCTATTGTAGCGGATAATATCAATGAACAGATAAAAATCTGGCAGCAACAAGGTTTTTCGCGATTGTACCGCATCAATGCAGATGGAAGCGGCGATGTGCTGCGCATAGGGGCTAGTCA
Organism: Paludibacteraceae bacterium; assembly: GCA_017559385.1. Classification (GTDB taxonomy): domain Bacteria; phylum Bacteroidota; class Bacteroidia; order Bacteroidales; family Paludibacteraceae; genus Colicola. The sequence goes on from JAFYSK010000047.1 coordinate 13,734, forward strand.
GCAAGATGATTATAGTTCGACATATTTGTTGGTAGATCGTATTGTTAACGATGGCGAGCAGAGCACCTACAATCGATTTGCCGACTCGGTACAGACAGCATTCTTTGAGGGCAAAGGAGAATGCCAATTAATTGTTAATCAGGCTGATTCATCCGCTAGTAGCACCTATACTTTCTCCGAGCGATTCGAAGCCGATGGTATCACATTTATTGAGCCTACTGAGCATCTTTTTGACTTCAACAACCCACTAGGTGCATGTCCCACCTGCGGTGGTTATGGCAATGTGATTGGCATTGATCCTGACCTAGTGGTACCAGACAAATCAAAAACTATCTACGAGGGGGCGATAGCATGTTGGCGAGGAGAAAAAATGAGCCAATGGAATGATGCGCTGATTTATTCGGCGGATCAATTTGATTTTCCTATTCATACACCATTTTATGCTTTAACCAACGAGCAGAAACAGCTGATATGGACAGGCAATGAATATTTCCATGGTTTGAACGACTTCTTTCATGAGTTAGAGAGCAAACAATACGCTAAGATTCAGTATCGTGTGATGCTGAGTCGCTATCGTGGCAAAGCCACTTGTCCGGACTGCAACGGCATGCGCTTGCGCAAAGAGGCAGGCTATGTATGGGTGGCAGGTAAAACAATCACACAGCTTAGCCAAATGCCTATCACAGAGTTGGTGGAATGGTTTGATCACCTCCGATTGCCTGAGCATGAGCACCTGGCCGTACACCCTGTGTTACAGGAGATTGAATCCAGATTGCAATTTATGCAGGATGTGGGTTTGGGTTATCTGACTTTATCTCGTATGTCCGCCACATTGTCTGGCGGCGAGGGTCAACGCATCAACCTAGCTAAATCATTGGGTAGCAGCCTAGTAGGATCGTTGTATGTATTGGACGAACCTAGTATCGGTTTGCACCCTCGCGACACACAACGCCTAATACATGTGCTCAAGCAATTGCGCGATTTGGGCAATACCATCGTGGTAGTTGAGCACGACGACGAGATACAAAAAGCGGCTGACCATACCATTGAGATTGGTCCGAAAGCCGGTCGCCATGGTGGCGAAGTGGTATATGCAGGCCGTCCGAAGACAGATAAATTCACCTATAATATCCCAGCATATCGTAGGTTGTGGAATAATTATATTGAAATTGTAGGAGCAACGGAGAACAACCTGAAGAACCTAGATGTGCGCATTCCACTCCATGTAATGACCGTCGTTACGGGTGTGAGTGGTAGTGGCAAATCATCGTTGGTAAGTAAGGTTCTCTACCCTGCCCTGAAGAAGCATTATGGCGGTATAGCCGATCGAACAGGCGACTTCGGCAGTCTGCGTGGCAGTTTGCAACTGCTTCATAATGTGGAGTTTGTAGATCAAAACCCACTGACCAAATCTTCCCGTTCCAATCCAGTAACCTACCTCAAAGCATTTGACGAGATTCGTAAATTGTATGCAGATCAACAATTGAGCAAGCAATTGGGATTTACTCCGGCGTTCTTCTCGTTTAACACGCCCGGAGGGCGCTGCGAGGCTTGTCAGGGTGAAGGAACCATCACCATCGAGATGCAGTTTATGGCTAATATCGTTTTGGAGTGCGAGCATTGTCACGGCAAACGATATAAGCAAGATGTACTAGATGTACTATACCGTGGCAAGAATATCTATGATATACTTGAGATGACCGTCAACCAGGCCATCGAATTCTTCAGCGAGGACCCTGCCTGCAAGAAGATTGTATCGCGTTTGCGTCCGTTGCAGGATGTAGGTATAGGCTATGTCAAACTAGGTCAAGCCGGCAGTACATTATCCGGTGGCGAGAGCCAACGCGTGAAGCTAGCATCCTTCCTGGCACAGGAGAACGCAGCACCTACATTATTCATCTTCGACGAGCCTACGACAGGCTTGCATCACCATGATATTCAAGTACTTTTGAAGGCTATCAATGCGCTGATTGGTCGTGGTCATAGTGTGCTGATTATTGAGCATAATCCATCTGTAATTTTGGCGGCGGACCATATCATCGACCTCGGTCCAGAAGGTGGAGACATCGGAGGTTATATTGTAGCTGAAGGTACGCCAGAAGAGATTATGCAATGCGCAGAGAGCCATACAGGCAAAGCGTTGAACGATTTGAAAGATAGTTTTATATAAAGATCTAAAACATATGAAAAAAATCATTTTATTGGTTCTTACGTTTGCATATCTTAGTAATTTATATGCGACTGACCACATGGCTGCTACTGTAGCGATTGCTCCAGATGTAAAAGGTCCTGTAAAAAAGGTAACGATTACCATTAAACTAGGCGACGGAAAACTAGATATCCTGTATGGTATGAGTAAACAACCATCTCCAGAAGTTAAATACGTGTTTTGGTATGACTCCATCGGTAGACTGACTGAAGAAACAACTTATCCAGGAGGATCACATATCAACGGTCATGTCTACCAATACCATAATAATGAGATGGGGGTAAGTTATCATTATAATGAAGATGGATTTATCAAGGGATCCTTCAAACAATTGTTTTATGATTCACTCGGGAATCAAATTTCTTCTAGAACTTATAAAGATGGTAAATCCTTTTGCGCTGATTCTACAATCTACAATACCCAAGGGCTTAAAATAGAACATTACGACACAGCTCCAAAAACAGATTCAATGGTGCTGACATATAGTTACGAATATGATTCTATTGGTAGATTAATTACAGTTAATCGCAAAAATGAACATATTTTTACTATCGAGTATCACCCAAATGGCAATTACACGGAACATCACTCTGAAAAAATCAAAAATACAATCAAAGCATGGGAACAAAAATATGTCCTAGATAATAAAGGACAAATTATTAAGATACAAGCAAAAGATTCATGGAGTAAATTTACAAAATATGATCACCATGGCAACTGGTTAAAATCAGAACATTCATATAATACAAATAGTCCTCTCGGGTGGATTACAAGTGTCCAAGAGCGTATTATAGAGTATTATGAATAAGTACGTCACTCTTGAAATTTCTTGTTTCAACCTTTGCACAAAAATTAAAATTTTCGGCAGAAATATTAAATATGGTTTCCGTAGAACATCTCGGCATAGAATATTCATCACGTCCGATATTGGACGATATTACATTTTTGATTAATCCCCGCGATCGCATTGCTCTCGTGGGCAAGAATGGTGCAGGTAAGACCACCCTACTCCGCCTATTAGCAGGCGCAGAGACACCTAGTTCAGGACGTATCTCGAAGATGGGCGATATCACCATCGGCTACCTGCCACAAGTGATGATGCACGTGGACGGCAAGACGCTCAGGGAGGATGTGATGAGCGTTGTTCAATGTTCAGACGTTCAGGAGTTTAGGAGTTCAGGCGAGGAAGCCAGATTTATTGCCGAGATGGATCGAACCATCATCGGTTTGGGTTTTGAGCGCAAGGATTTTGATCGTCCATGTTCGGAGTTTTCGGGTGGTTGGCGCATGCGTATTGAGCTAGCTAAGATATTGCTTCAACATCCTGATTTATTGTTACTTGACGAGCCAACCAACCACCTTGATATTGAGTCAATCCAATGGCTAGAAGAGTTTTTAAAGACCAATAGTAGTGCATTGGTTTTGGTGAGCCACGACCGTGCATTTTTGGACAATGTGACCACCCGAACCATTGAGATTACACTAGGCAGAATATACGACTATAATGTGCCCTACTCCCAGTTCAAGGTACTGCGTCAAGAGCGCCACGAGCAGCAGGTTCGCGCCTATCAGAATCAACAAAAAATGATTCAAGAGACTGAGGAGTTTATCGAGCGTTTCCGCTACAAAGCGACCAAAGCGGTACAAGTACAATCGCGCATCAAGCAATTGGAGAAGCTGGAGCGCCTAGAGGTAGATATCGAAGACAACTCCAGACTGAGTCTGCGTTTTCCTCCTGCTCCACGAAGTGGAGATTTTCCGATTATAGTAGAAGACTTACGCAAAGATTTTGGCGAACATATGGTCTTCCAGAACGCCAATTTCACCATCCGAAGAGGCGAAAAAGTGGCCTTTGTCGGCAAGAATGGCGAGGGTAAAACTACTCTGGTTCGCTGCATCATGGGTCAACTGGATTATCTAGGTAATCTGAAGATTGGTCACAATGTAAAAATCGGTTATTTTGCGCAAAACCAAGCAGCCCTTTTGGATGGCGAAATGACTGTGTTTGAGACGATTGACTATGTGGCAGTGGGTGATATACGCACCAAGATTCGCGACATTTTAGGCGCCTTTATGTTTGGCGGTGAAGCCTCTGATAAGAAGGTCAAAGTGCTATCTGGTGGCGAGCGCAGTCGTTTGGCAATGATTCGTTTGCTGCTTGAACCATGCAACCTGCTGATTCTAGACGAGCCTACCAACCACCTTGACATGCAGTCCAAGGATGTGCTAAAAGCTGCGTTGAAGGAGTTTAATGGTACGGTCATCTGCGTGAGCCACGACCGCGACTTCCTAGATGGCTTGGTAGACAAAGTCTACGAGTTTGGCGGAGGCAAGGTACGCGAACACCTAGGAGGCATCTACGATTTTCTCCGCAGCAAACGCATTGGTTCGCTGCAGGAGTTGGAGCGGAAATCGGATAACGCGAATCGTGAATCGGGAATTGGAAGTCAGAAAACTGAGGTCACCTCTGCTAAATTGGATTATGCCGCACAAAAGGCAGCCGCAGCAGCACGACGCAAAAAGGAAAAGCAAATAGCTGATATTGAGGCTGCTATAGCCAAATTAGAGCAAGAGCAACACGACCTAGAAACGCTACTATCTGATGTAGCAAATCAAACCACCGAAAACTTCCAACGCTACGAACACATCAAGCGCGAAATGGAACAGCGCCTGTATGAGTGGGAAATTCTGAGCGAGGAAGATTGACAATACCACTAAATTATTGGTTCTACCGCTATTTTACTGCTAAATCATTTGCAAATATGCAAAAAAATGTGTAATTTTGCAGCGTAATTTGCAAAATTAGGTATTTTATTGAATAAACTCATATGATTAACAGAACACTGGTACGTACCAAAATCATTCAAACCCTCTTTGCCTACTACAAAGATGGTGACAAGACTCCTTTAACAGCTCGCAAGGAATTATTAAGCAGTTTTTCTAGCACATATAGCCTCTATATGGCTTTGTTAGCGTTTGCTGACGAACTAGTCACTTATGCAGAAGAACAGATCACTGAGAACAAACAACGTGCAGCTGTGACCCACCAAGAGTACACTCCTAATTATCGATTTGTCAATAACCAAGTGTCGCGCGACTTGTTCAACAATCGTCGCTTGCGTAACTATATCGAGGAGAACCATCTTCGCTGGGATACTGGCATGAACGGTGTGATTGCTATCTACAAGCAATTGCTGCAAGAGCCTTTCTACCAAGAGTATATGCAGTTGGACGCTCCTAGCTACAATGATGACAAGATGCTGTGGCGCAAGATCTACGGCAATCTGCTCATCAACAACGAGCACCTACACGCTGCTCTGGAGGAGATGGAGGTGGCACTGGATCACCAAGGTTGGACCACTGATATGGACCAAATCTTGACCTATATTGTTAAAACCATCAAGCAGTTTAAGGAGGAGAATGGCGAGGATCAACCGCTGTTGGAGATGTTCGCATCCAAGGATGAGTTGGCTTTTGCCAAAGACCTGCTTCGTCTGACAATTGAGCATGCCGAGGAGTACAAGGAGCTCATCGCTCAATCCTTGCACAACTGGGATGCTGAGCGCATTGCGTATATGGATCAGATCATCTTGCTGGTGGCAATCTCCGAGATTGTTAACTTCAATGATATTGCCCTTGAGGTGTCAATGAATGAGTATATCGAATTGTCTAAAGAGTATTCTAGCGACAAGAGTTACCAATTCATCAATGGCGTACTCAACAATGTCGTTCTTGAGTTGAAGAAAAACAATACACTGTTCAAAATAATCAAAAAACAATAATCAAAAATCATTAAATCATGCTTAATTTCATTTTATTGCAAGCACAAGCTGCTGCAGGTGCTGGCCAACAACAAGGTAGTCCATGGTCATTCTGGATCATGATGATCGTTATCTTTGTAATCTTCTATTTCTTTATGATTCGCCCACAACAAAAGAAGCAAAAAGAGTTGCAAAAGCAACGTGATGCGCTTACCAAAGGCGACAAGGTGATTACCGCTGGTGGTATCTATGGTACTATCAAAGAGGTTAAGGAGACTACCTTCTTGATCGAGATCTCTAAGGAAGTTGTTATCAAGATTGATAAGGCTAGCGTATTTGTTGCTGCAGAGGATGCACAACAAGCACAAGCTACCAACGAGCAAAAATAATTGTGAAAGCTAGATTCCAATCATACAAGCAACAGGTCATCCGCCTGTGGCGTTGGCTGGTGGGCAAAGACTTGCTCATCTTCCTGATGTTTGTAGGACTGGTTACTATCATTTGGTGGGGACGCACAATGTCTTCATCATTGAGAGATGCTAAATTTCCAATTGACATCATCTATAGCGGTGTGGACGACTGTATTCAGTTTTCCACTCCGCTTCCCACTCAAATCGAAGCTACCATCAGTGACGAAGGCCGCAACCTACGCCACCTGACCAAGCAAAACCTGACTATCACCCTAGACCTATCCTCCTATTTTACGGAGAAGCAGGGTACCTTTACACTGACGAGCGATATTATTCGTCCTCGCCTGCAAGATATCCTACCTAGCACAGCGATGATCGAGCAACTCAGTCCCGACAAGTTCGAAACATCCTATCAACTGCAACATAGCAAACGAGTACCTATCCTACTCAAGTACAATGTACAATGCATACCTCAGCACCAGCTAAAGGGCCGCCCGATACTATCACTAGATAGCATCATGGTCTATGGCACTGAGGATATGGTCAATAGCATCGATAGTATCTGCACCCAAGCCGTTACGCTGGTTGATGTCAGCGACACGGTTCGTCAAACCGTTGCTCTGCAGATACCTTCCACCGTTCGAAGTAAATATACATCGGTGCAAGCTACATTTATTGCCGAACAATTCACGGATAAAACTTTCACATTGCCTATCCAAGTGACAGATGTACCTCAAGGCGAGTATGTCCGCCTCTTTCCTAAGGAAACCACCGTTACGGTGCGCGTGGGCGTATCCAGCTATGCAGAGGTACAGGCTAGCGACATCATGGTGTATTGCACCTACCCAACACAAACACGCAATACGCTAAGCGTGGAAGCACAGACCGACAATCCACATATCTCCAATATACGACTCTACCCATCATCGGTGGAGTACATCATTGAACGATAATATGAAAAAGATTCAAATGGTAGATCTGCAGACGCAGTATCAACACATAAAAGCCGATATTGATCGTGGCATCCAAGCTGTGATCGACTCTGCTAGTTTCATCAAGGGCCCAGCCGTAACATCCTTCCAGCATAACCTGGAGGCCTATACTGGCGCCAAGCATGTTATTCCGGTGGGCAATGGTACCGATGCGCTACAGATTGCGTTGATGGCACTGGGCCTGAAACCGGGCGACGAGGTCATCACCCCTACCTTCACCTTTATCGCCACCGCCGAGGTGGTTGCGCTATTGGGTTTGACCCCGGTGGTGGTAGATGTAGATTGGGATACGATGAATATCTCCGTTGAGGCTATCCGCAAGGCCATCACCCCACGCACCAAGGCCATCGTACCGGTGCATTTGTTTGGACAATGTGCCGACATGGAGGCCATCATGGCTATCGCCCAAGAGCATAAGCTCTATGTGGTGGAAGACGCTTGCCAAGCCATCGGAGCTGAATTCACATTCAGCGATGGCACCAAGCAACAGGCAGCCACCATTGGTCATGTGGGTTGCACCAGTTTCTTCCCATCCAAGAACCTAGGTTGCTACGGCGATGGAGGAGCTATCTTCACCAACGACGACGAACTAGCGGCTCAGATGCGCGCCATTGCTAACCACGGTATGGTGATCCGCTATCACCACGATCAGGTGGGTGTCAACTCGCGTTTGGATAGCATACAAGCGGCCATCCTAGACGTCAAGTTGCCTCATCTGAACGATTATATCGCGGCTCGCCAGCGTGCCGCAGCCTATTACGACCAGGCTTTTGCCAACCATAGCAAGATCCTGATCCCAGCACGCGATGCGCGTTCTACTCATGTATTCCACCAATATACGCTGCGCCTACAGAATGTGGACCGCGACGCTTTGCGCGAAGCACTAGCACAAGTAGGCATACCAGCTATGGTGTACTACCCTATACCATTGCATATGCAGCAGGCATACCAAGATCCACGCTACCAAGCAGGTCATTTCCCTGTGGCTGAGCAACTAGCGGCATGCGTTTTGTCATTGCCTATGCATACCGAATTAGACGAAGAGCAACTAGAGTATATCACTACACACGTACTCCAGGCTATTGATGCTCAGCTCTAAACACTAAACTTTAAACACTAAACTAAAAATGGCAACTTCATTAAGTCTCACACAGAGTCAGAAGCAGACGCTCAACTTATCGCCTGCACAGATACAGGTGATGCGTATGTTGGAATTGCCAACATGCGAACTCCGCACGCATATTGATGAGGAACTACAAACCAACCCTTCGTTAGAAGAGGGAGTAGAAAAAACCAACGAGGTAGAAGAGCTCGACTACAACGAGGAGGAATACGAGAATCCCCTCAAGAACAGCGATTTTGACTACGACGACTATACCAACGACGACGATAGCATCGAACGCCCCTCATCCTTGGGCAACCCCAATAGCCGTCCGGCCGAGGAAATACCTTTCTCAATGGGTATCAGTCTGAACGAGCACCTCAAATCGCAGATCTACCTGACCAAGATGGACAAACCCGACCGCCATATCGCCAAGTTTGTGGTGGGTAATATTGATGACAACGGCTATTTGCGACGCACAGCAGAGGAGCTGGTGGACGACCTGAGTTTCCGCGAAGGAATCATTGTTTCTGACAGCAAGATGAAGGAGATCATCGAGCAGATTCAGCAGTTTGACCCAGTGGGCGTAGGCGCATACAATGCACAAGAATGCTTGCTCATACAGATACGCCAGAAGGAGCCTACACCTAGCGTAGAACTAGCGCATAATATCCTGCGCAACCACTTTGAGGCATTCTCTAAGGCCAACTTCGAGCGCATCAAACAACGCCTGAACATCACCGATGAGCAGTTTCGTCAGGCTATCAAGGAAATCCAACATCTCAACCCCAAGCCTAGTAGCGCATGGCAAGGCACACGCGAAGAGATCAATCGCGAGATTGTCATACCAGACTTCATCGTCGAGAATCAGGACGATGTACTCGTAGTATCGCTCAATAACAGCGATATACCACCGCTGCGCGTATCGGACTACTATGTCAATCAGCTAAACCAATATACCGCTAAGAGCAAGGACCACAGCAGTCGAGAAAAAGAAGCGGGAAAGCAGATTAAGAAGTATGTGGAGACTGCCAGAACCTTCATCGATGCCATTCGTCAACGCAACGAGACGATGATACGTGCCATGCAGGCATTGGTAAAACTGCAACGTGAGTTCTTCTTACAAGGAGACAGCATGTACCTCAAACCAATGGTACTGAAAGATATAGCAGACATCACAAAATATGATGTTTCAACTATATCACGCGCATTTAGCAACAAGTATGTACAAACCGAACATGGTATTCTGCCGCTCAAATTCTTCTTCTCAGAGGCCATGACCAACGAGAACGGAGACACCATCTCAACACGCGAGACCAAACAGCGACTAGAAGAGATTATCAAGCACGAGGACAAGCAACATCCACTAACCGACGACCAGTTGGTACAAGCATTGTGCAGCGAGGGATATGTCATTGCCCGACGAACAGTAGCTAAATACCGCGAGCAACTCAACATTCCTATTGCCCGACTACGCAAGAAAATATAATGCAACGCTTATTACACATACTAGCCATGTCGTGCAGCATACTGCTGCATCCGCTGCTGATGCCCACCTATGGTATGGCACTGATGTTGGCATCGCTGCGTATGGTGTATGTTAATATGGGCATTGTGTATATCCTAGTGGCCATGCTGGGTACTATCTTCTTTACGCTGCTCATACCGGGCAGTATCATCTACTATCTGTGGAAGAGCAACAAGATTGATTCGCTCCATATCGACAATGCCAAACAGCGCACTGCGCCCTACGTATATACCATCATGGCGTATGGTTTTTGGGTTTATTTTATCTACGATATCCTACACCTACCCATGCTGATGCTAAGCATTGGTGTTGGTGCTATCTTGGCGCTGACGGCGGTTACTATCATCAACCATTGGTGGAAGATCTCCGCTCATCTCACCGGTATTGGCGGTCTGCTAGGTGGCCTATGCAGCTATGCGCTGTTCTCCATCAACACGCCTATTGCACTGATTATCACTATACTGATCCTTGCACTAATGCTTATGTATGCCAGACTATACCTCAACGCACATACCCCATTGCAGGTAGTGGCTGGCTTGCTACTGGGCTTACTCACTGTATTCATCCCTAACCTCATCATCTGCTATGCGTAAGTTTATTATACTAGCCTTCATATTGCTCACTGTTGGCCTGCAGGCTCAACATAGAATCCAGCTCACCGATAGTGCACAGATCCAACTCGTCACCTGCACCCAGGGCGAGCAAGTATGGTCCAAGTACGGGCACTCAGGTATTCGCGTAGTAGATCCAGCCAAGAATTTGGATATTGTATTCAACTATGGTATCTTCGACCTGATGTCCGACGACTTTTACATCAAGTTCGTCAAGGGCGAGACCTATTACCAACTAGGAATTGAGAGCTATCCACATTTCCTATCCTTCTACCGCAGCATTGGTCGCCGTATCTACTGGCAGGAGCTCAATCTCACACCCGCGCAAAAACAGCGCATCGTAGATGCCCTGATGGTCAATTACCAACCTGAAAACAGATATTATCTCTATAATTTTGTCTTTGACAACTGTGCCACTCGCCCCTACCACCTCATCAAGAACGCCTTGCAGGATAGCATCATTTCTACTTACAAGGGCTTTGAGGGTACAGATTTTCGTCCAGCTATCTCGCATTATACGGGTCCTAACTCCTGGGTAGATTTTGGTATTAATATGGTGTTTGGCAGCCGTGCGAACACGGCTATGACCAACGAGCAGCGTCTCTTCTTACCCGAGGAGCTGATGAACTATTTTGCCCATGCCACCCTATCAGATGGCACTCCATTGGTCATCCGTCAGGATATTGGAGCTTTCGACCCCGTCAAAGTACCATGGTACGCCAATTGTTGGCTCGGCATTGTTGCTTTTGCCATCCTCATGACGCTATTATCCTATTACGACAGACGCCGACAACGTCTCACATGGGGTGTGGATGTACTGCTAGGTATCATCTATCTGATACTGATCGCTATTGTCATCTTCCTCACCTTCTTCTCATGCCACCCATTGGTTGGCTTCAACTGGAGATTATTACTATTCCCTATTATACATTTATGCGCAAGACTCGTTTATTTTGTACGACGCTGATCGTCACACTCATATCCTTGATTAGCTATGCTCAGCCACGCCTAACGATAGTGGTGGTGGTAGATGGTTTGACCCAGGAGAACCTCAACAACCTCCGCCCATTCATGGCGGCAGGTGGTTTGCGTCTGTTGACCGAAGAGGCACACCAGACCACAGCCAGTTTCCCCCATCATGTCTATGGCGGTCAGGAGACGATGGCTACACTCATGACGGGCACTACTCCATCGCACCATAGCATCATGTCAGATGCCTACTTCAACCGTAGCGAACGCGCCGCTCAGTCTATACTAATCGACTCTGAGGTCACGGGTATTGGCACCACGCTGACGCTCTCGCCTAGAATGGTGGCGCCTACCACTATCACCGACGAATGGCGTATGCTATATGGCGCCGGTGCTAAGATCTACGCTGTAGGTCTTCAGCCACAAGCCACCGTGCTCATGGCAGGACATGCATCCGATGCATGCTGCTGGCTCAACCCTGACACACGCAAATGGGCTACCACATCCTTCTACCCAGAGGGCTTGCCTGCGGCTGCTGACGAGATGAATGTCAACGGACATATCGACAACCTGGCTTCACGCGAATGGACTCCTCGAATGGATGTTGCCACCTATAACTATGCTACTACCCAAGAGAAAAAGAAAGGCTTCACCTACAAGAATCAGGATATCTTACTACAATCGCCTGTAGCCAATACGCTGGTGATTGACATGGCTTTGGCACTGCAGCAAAAGCAAAAACTAGGTACCGATATCTCGCCCGACTTGCTGATGCTACAACTCAATACGCTATCCCCTAAGGCCACTTCGGATGTTATTGCTTCGGCCGAACAGGAGGACATGTATCTAGGTATCAATCAGGACCTTGGCTACCTAATGGAACAACTCAACAAGCGCATTGGCAAAGAGCAATACCAGATACTAGTAACGGGTCGTCCTATCAAGGGACACGCCACTAGCACACTGGAGATGGCAAATATAGCAGTCAAGCATTTCAGCGTGGACCGTGCAGCGGCTCTGATTGGTACTTATATGATGGCTATCTACGGACACGAGCGTTGGGTGGACGGAGGCTATGGACCATTCATCTACCTCAATCGCATGCTTATCGAAAAGAAGCGCATGTCGCTAGAGACTATCCAACGACAAGTAGCCAATTTCCTCATGGATTTTGAGGGCATACAAGTGGCCTACCCTATACACGAAGCTATCACATCCGACGACAAGAGCTCAATCTATCGCAAACACGCAGGCGATGTGTATTTCCGTTTGCAAGACAACTGGTTGCTCAATATCAACGACCAAACCACCTACGACCATGTCATCCAGTCCGAGCCAGCAGTTCCGGTGTTGTACTGGTCATCCAGCATGGCCAATTTCCCAACCAACCAACTTGATGCCACCGACATCAAATCATTGATATTCAACAACCATTAAACCTTTAGAACAGCACCGCAGGTGCGTTTAGGACTTTTTAAAACTTTTAAAACTTTTAGAACCTTTAAAACTCTATAAAACATATGATATTCTACGAACTAAAAATCAAGTACACCCGCCAAACAGGCGAGGATAATCCAAAGGGAGTAAACGAGGTTTACTTTGTCGAAGGTCTCACAGCAGCAGATGTAGAAGAGCGTTTGCTAGGCGAAATTCAACGCTACATCTCTGGCGAATGGGAGACCATCAGCTGCAAGAAGGTACAACTATTCGACTATATTGCCAAACCAGAAGCAGAGAAATGGTATAAGGCACGCGTGGAACTTATCACGATAGACAATGATAAGGAAACTCGTAAGGCAGTCAATTTCTACGCACAGGCTAACAACATCACCGAAGCCAACAAAGCCATTCATCAGGCTATGGGCAACGAAGAGTTTGAGGTGGCTAGTGTCACACGCGCCAAGTTGGTAGATATTATTCGTGCGGTTCGCTAATTGAGTACGATCTCCCAACATATCGCATCTATTCGCGCCACCATCCCTGATGGTGTCACCTTGGTTTGTGTCAGCAAGTTCCACCCTGTTGAGGCCATCATGGAGGCTTATGCTTGTGGCGAGCGTGATTTTGGCGAGAGTCGTGTGCAAGAGCTGCTACCCAAGTATGAAGCGCTGCCCAAGGATATACGTTGGCATTTCATCGGCCATCTGCAGACCAACAAGGTCAAGCAGATTGTGCCGTTTGTACATATGATTCACTCGGTGGACAGTGTGCGTCTGTTGGAGACCATCAATCGAGAAGCAGAAAAGATCCAGCGCCGCGTCAAGGTCTTGCTGGAGGTGCATGTGGCCAAGGAAGAAACCAAATCCGGTTTCACCCCCGAAGAACTTTTGACTTTCAACGCTCAACATTCAACTTTCAACTATGTTGAAATCTGCGGCCTCATGGGCATGGCTACCAACACGGATGACGAACAAGAATGGCGCCGTTGCTTCCGCGAGATTAAAAATCTCGGAAAACAACTGTTGAACCATTCTGAACTCCTGAACAATTCTGAACTAAATATCTCCATGGGCATGTCCGACGACTACCTCGTAGCCATTGAAGAAGGCAGCACGATGGTGCGCATCGGCTCCACCATTTTCGGGTCGAGAGGATCGACACCCTAAAACAGCAGCTCCGCTGCGCTTAAAACTTTTAAAACTCTTTAAACTCTAAAACAGCTTGCTTGCAAGCGCCTAAAACAGCAGCTCCGCTGCGCTAAGACATGACAATAGTACTAGACATGGGCGGTGTGTTAATGAATCACAACATGCCCGAATGTATCGCTCGTTTCACCGATATCCTCGGCGAAGAACGTATGAAGACCATCCTCGGCCTTGCCGCTAACGGCGAGGGCACTGCTGATAGCCTGATGGAGCAATACGAGCGTGGTGATATATCCACCGATGCCTTTATTGAAGGTATCATACAACACGCACAACGTCCTACTACGCGTGAGGAGGTTATTGCTGCATGGAACGCTATGCACGGGGGTATTCCTGCGGAGCGCTTGCAATTGATTCAATCGTGGAAAGACGCGGGTCATCGCCTGTTCCTCTTGAGCAACAACAACGACCTGCACTGGCATCATATCTTATCACTCTACGACATGTCGATGTTTGAGCATTGCTTTGCGTCGCATCTGCTGCATATGAGCAAACCAGACCCTCGTATCTACGAAGCAGTAGATGCTCAGCTCCAGCAAATGGGCTGCGAAGCGCCATTCCATTTCGTGGATGATATCTTGATCAACCGCACTATGGCCGAAGAAATCGGTTGGAAAACTTACGAGACTATTTACGAACTAGACGCAAAGCTTTAGTTTACTAGATTAACTAGCCTTACTAGTCCCACTTGCATATAATAATAGGAGCCGCATTTCTGCGGCTCCTATTATTTATCTCATTTTAAAACTTTTAAAACCTCTAAAACTTTTAGAACTTTTAAAACTTTTATAGCACCGCCTCTCCGAGGCGTCCTATGAGCCCTTCACAGCGCTCAGGGCCACTCCTAGATTCTCCACCGCTTTGGTGCAAGCACCACTCTCGTCATATATCTTAGGTGCCAAGCGTTGTAGGCTCTTGTATATCTTTTCGGCTTCAGCCAAGGCTGATAGCGACTTCTCTGATTGGTCCACCACTTTTCCTAACAAGAGATTCATCATATCCACGGCGCACCAGAACATGGCTAGGCTGGTGTATTTGCCATGATGTACGCGGTACATCGGTAGGATGGCGTTGTAAGCCTCTTCTACTCTGCCCTCTTTGCGCAATTCAAAAATCTCTTTGACAGTCACCTTTAAAACCTTTAAAACTTTTAGAACTTTTAAAACTTTTATTGCAGCGGTCTTATCTGCGTCGCATGCCTTGCATGCTTTGCATCTTCTTCATCATCTTGCTGGTTTGCTCAAACTGCTTGAGGAAGCGGTTCACCTCCACGATGGTGGTTCCTGAGCCCTTAGCAATACGATTCTTGCGGCTACCGTTGAGTAGTGCTGGGTTAGCACGCTCAGCTGGGGTCATTGATGAGATGATGGCCTCGATTGGCTTGAAAGCGTCGTCGCTGATCTCTACATCCTTGAGGGCTTTGCCCATGCCTGGGATCATACCGATGAGGTCTTTCATCGAACCCATCTTCTTGATCTGCTCAAGTTGTGACTTAAAGTCGTTGAAGTCGAATTGGTTCTTAGCAATCTTCTTGCTGATGCGACGTGCCTCAGCTTCGTCGTATTGCTCTTGCGCACGCTCTACGAGTGAAACTACGTCACCCATGCCCAAGATTCGGTCAGCCATACGCGATGGGTGGAACACATCCAGTGCCTCCATCTTCTCGCCAGTACCGATAAACTTGATTGGCTTTTGCACTACTGAGCGAATACTCAATGCAGCACCACCACGAGCATCACCATCCAACTTTGTCAGGATAACTCCGTCAAAATCAAGGCGATCATTAAACTCCTTAGCGGTATTGACGGCGTCTTGACCGGTCATGGCATCCACTACGAACAGGGTCTCTTGTGGGTTGATAGCTTGCTTGATAGAAGCAATCTCTTGCATCATCTGCTCATCTACAGCCAGACGACCGGCGGTATCGACGATAACAACGTCATAACCATATACTTTAGCCTCTTGGATGGCTTTTTGTGCTTTGATCACTGGGTTAGCTTCGCCTTCGCCGGTGTAAACCTTAGCGTTGATTTGCTCACCTAGAACGCGCAATTGCTCGATAGCAGCAGGACGATATACGTCGCAGGCTACCATCATCACTTTCTTGTTCTTTTTTGTTTGGAGGTAGTTAGCTAGTTTAGCGGAGAAGGTGGTTTTACCTGAACCTTGCAAACCGCTCATGAGGATGACAGCAGGGTTACCTTTGAGGTTGATTTCTGCAGCTTCGCCACCCATCAGGGCTGCTAGTTCGTCGTGTGTGATCTTGATCATCAGTTGTCCTGGGCGGACAGCGGTCATCACATTTTGTCCGAGAGCTTTGGCTTTGACTTGGTCAGTAAACTGCTTAGCAGTCTTGTAGTTGACATCGGCTTCCAGCAAAGCTTTGCGAATATCCTTTACGGTTTCCGCAATATTGATTTCGGTGATACGACCTTCACCTTTTAGGATCTTAAACGAGCGTTCTAATCTTTCTGATAAATTACTAAACATAGTTCTCCAAGTTGAATTATGCTGCAAAGGTACTACAAAAAATGCACATACGCAAGCGAAACGAGCATTTTTTGTGGAAAATAGATAGATTTCAATCTATTTCAAATGGTATTCATCACTCATTTAAGCTCGCTTAAGAATGAGGTGATGGATAGCAGATGATAAGGCGAAGCCGTATTTTCTACAAAAACTGCGAGTGTAGCGAGAGTATGGGCTGCATTTCGCGAACGTAGCTACGAGGAGGGACCCACAAAGTGGGAGGTGCACTCGAAGTACAACAAAAAATGCACATACGCAAGTAAACGAACACTTTTTATAAGAAAATAATAGATTTCAATCTATTTGTAACAACTTTTATCCCACTCTGTGAGCTTGCTCATAATAGTGTGGATAGAAGTGGTACAATAAGGCGGAGCCGATTTTCTTATAAAAAGAGTGAGTGTCTGTAGTATGGGCTGCATGATGCGAAAGTAGCTACGGGGGAATTGGCTTTATTGCGTTGTTTTATGCGCGGGTAAAATAAAGCCAAGGCAGTGTCCGACGGTACGACAAAAAAGTGCGAGCGTAACGAGAGTATGGGCTATCAATAGGGCTCCCGCAAAGCTCGTGGCTTTGTGGGAAGAGGAGCAAACGCGGTCATCCTCAATTTGCGGCGCAAATTCTTATGACAAGCGGATTGCGACGAGCGAACGTAGCTACGGGGGAATTGGCTTTATTGCGTTGTTTTATGCGCGGGTAAAATAAAGCCAAGGCAGTGTCCGACGGTACGACAAAAAATGCACATACGCAAGCAAAACGAGAAATATTTGCAAAAAAAGATAGACTAATCTATCTGTGATAGTTTTCCGCTACGCAATGAGAACTCGTTCTTAATTGTGCAAGCGGAAAGATAGCGCAAAAGTGAAACGATTTTTGCAAATATTTCGAGTGTAGCGAGAGTATGGGCTGCATAGTGCGTGAAGGAGTGCGACGGAACGCACTCCGAGTGTTGTGCCCGAAGAGTTCCCACTCTGAGGAATCAGCACAACACATAGAATGGCGCGACCCTTGCGGTCACGCAGCCGTATGGCTATAGGGTAGTGCCGTACAGGGTAGGCACGACCGCCTATGGTCTATGATATTACATCAACGATGTTGTGTGCTTTATAAAGCCAAGGCAGTGTCCGACGGTACAACAAAAAATGCACATATGCAAGTAAACGAACACTTTTTATAAGAAAATAATAGATTTCAATCTATTTGTACAATAAGACAAAGCAGTCTCTCTGCTATTTACTTAAGATTCAGCGTGAAGGAGTGCGACGGAACGCACTCCGAGTGTTGCGCCCGAGGAGTCCCCACTCTGAGGAGTAAGCGCGACACATAGAATGGCGCAACCCTTGCGGTTGAGCAGCCGTATGGCTATAGGGTAGTGTCGTACAGGGTAGACACGACCGCCGATAACGCGCATTAAGATTTAATAATATTTCTCGCCGCAGGCGTAGGAGCTAAATAAACCAGAGAGCCGATGTCCGACGGTACAACAAAAACTGTGAGTGTAGCCGTCAAATTGTTGAAAACCGCATCTTTTTCACAATTTTTCACTAAAATTATTAAAAACACTTGCACAAATCAAAAAAAATGTGTATCTTTGCACGTTTTTAGTGCGTAGGTCAATTACCACACAAAAACACACAGAAAAACACACCACTGACTTACGCAGAATCACCTAGAAATCAACCCCTTTAAAACAGATTAATCTTAAAATCTAATGAATACATTTGTACGCACCAACAAAGCCATGAATTATCTGCAAAAAATCAGCAGAATGACATTGCTGACGCTATCAATCATTTTATCTATTTCAGCGACATCTGCACCTATCTACTCCAACTCATCCGATAGGAGTTCTGACGCTTCATCTAGCGCTGCGTCTTACAGCATGCAGCCAACATCGTATCAGATGACCAATACCTCTACTTATCAGGTAGGTACAACATTGGGTTCTTCGCAAACCATCTACACTCCATTCTCTGACGAGACACCTACTAGCAATAGTCTTGGTAGTTTGGGTGGTGCCACTGCTTCTAATGGCAAAGATGGCTTCCTCAATCCAGGTGATCCAAATAAAGATGAAGAACATACCGAGTTCCCTCTCGGCGATGCATGGTCTTTACTGATCTTCGCCGCAATGACAGCCGTTGTCATCACACTTCGCAAGAAACAGACTGCCTAGTTATTGCCACTTACCTGCCACCTATCTCCATAGGGACTTCATCGGAACCTCATCGGAACCTCATCGGAACCTCACCGAAAGATTACCGAGAGATCACCGAGAGAAAAGTGAAACATTTACACGACAAAAATGATAGAAATTTAGCCCCATCTATTCTCTCGTAAAAGATTTTGGACGCAGCGAGTCCACAATCTTCAAACAAAAAAGAATGCCACCTTAAACAAAGGCTAACTCAAGGTTAACGATGGCAAAAGAAAAAACAAGAAATACAATAACAACACAACAACAATATGAAAATAAACATACAAACCAACAAATTTAATTCGGATTTTGCTTGCGTGTTGGAGATTATCCAACAGCACCGTACTCAAGCAGCGCGAGCAATTAACCATGCTTCAATATTGACAGCATGGCATGTTGGTGCGTATGTGTCAGAAAAAATCAAAAATGCCCAATGGGGGGCAAAAGTGGTACAGCAATTGGCTGAATATATCCATACACAAGACCCTACTTTGAAAGGTTGGAGCAAACGTAGTATCTACAAAATGATACAATTCTATGATTTGTACTCGTCTAAGCCTTTCATAGAACGAGCTAACACACTAAAAATTCTGCCTAATCAATCACAATTGGTTCAGACAGAATCAACACAAATGAGTGACACACTAATTGTGTCACCAATGGCGGCACAATTATACCAAGATGAATTTATGCCACCAACGGCGGCACAAATACTAACTTTTTTACTCAAGACTACTTGGACTAATCACCAAATCATCATGGGGAGTTGTTCTCACCTTGATCAACAGATATTTTATATACTTTATGCCGAATACGAGCACTTAAAGAAAAGAGAACTCGAGCGAGCAATCAAAGCTGATACTTATTCTCGCATGTTGAGCGATAAGAAATGGCAATCACAATTGTTGAAGACTACCTATCCACAAGCACAAGTATTGCTAAAAGATAAAGCTATTTTAGAGTTTCTAGGACTACCCAAACAGCATAAAGAAAGTAAGTTACGCAAGGGGATTGTGCAGCACATGCGTGAATTCATTGTAGAGTTAGGAAAAGACTTCCTTTTTATGGATGAAGAGCATCCTTTAGAAGTTGGAGGAAAGACTTATCGTTGTGATTTGCTCTTCTTCCATCGCGCTCTGCAATGTTTGGTTGCTATAGAACTTAAAACTACTGAGTTTGATCCTCGCGATTTGGGACAATTAGAATTTTATCTTGAAGCATTAGATCAAACAGAGCGTAGAAGCAATGAAAATCCAAGTATTGGTATATTAATGTGTAAAGATGCCAATCCCGAAGTAGTACGTTATGCGCTTAATCGCAGTATGAGCCCTACAATGATTTCCCAATACGAAGATCAACTGAAAGTAGGAAGTGTATTACAACGAAGTTTAGAAGAATTTACAGTTTTTTTGGCTGATAACCAAATAAACTACAAATAACATAAAAGCAAAACCACTTGAAAGGAAGAAATAAAAATGACACAAATTATAATTTTATGATAAAAATCAAAACATAGAAATACACGTGGACTTCTTTAACAAAAGAAAATCCTGTAGATGTAACAGAAGCCACTTCTGTCTTAAGTAATAAACAAAATATTTTTAAATCATTTAAAACAGAAGTTACGAATAATATGAAGAAATTCTTTATAATTCTTATGGCAGCATGCCACATCTATAGTTTAACTATTAACGTAGACATAATTGTTGGACAGTCACAGAGTGTTCTTGTACAGGCTGAAGGGGGCTTCTGTTACATCTATCAATTACGGATTTTTGGTTGAAGGAGCACATTGTGACAAGAACACGTTCTGCCCCCACAGTCTCCAATAGTTTCCTGCATCGTTGCAGGTGCAGGAAACTTTAATTAAATAAAACATCGGAACGCGAATTCCCTAGGTGAGTACAATTAGACTTAACACACAACTTATATGGCAGACATATTAAATCCATTAATAGAGCACCAAAAAGTATTTATGATTGATGCTCACGGACAAGAGGAAAATCCCAACGTACGTGAGAGGTTATACGATGATACTAAGTATGACTTACATTTTCATAAAATTACAAATCCTATCTCTATTAACGGAAAGAAAGAGTGTACTGCTGAGATTCGCATCCCAGTCAATAATCCAGATAGAGAAATTTCTGTAGAAATAAGTGATAATGACGAAGATGCCATACCACGTAAATTAAAAAAAGAAATAAAAGAAGCATTGAAAAATAGGAATACTCGGGAAGAGTTTGTTAAAGAACTTAGGAAAATTATGAATACTTATCCATCGTCTAAGAATAACCGAGAAAAAACAGAGGATGCTTTACGACGTTTCGCATATGCATTTGGAATAAATTCAATTCCGATTATAGATGAATGGTTTACGCACATTGATCAGGATAAGAACAATGTTTCAATGCTAAGCTTAATATCGACAAACAATGAACGATTTAATTTGTTAACATATAAGAACTTTATGTTCGCAGAACAAGCAGAGCCCTCTAAAAAAATTATAATCACACTAATGGGGCTCGCTCAAAGAGGGAAAACAGAAACAATTACATTAGCATTCCAAAAGTTATTGGACAAATACTCACGAAATGCTATTATAATTGATGATGGAAAGGATAGTGGAGATGTTAAAGCTATACTTTTTATTAATGGAGCTAAAGTCGGAATTGAAAGTCAGGGTGACCCTCATAGTAGGCAAGCACGTTCTGTAGATGAATTTGTCAGTATGGGATGCGACGTTATTTTAGTCGCTGGTCGTACAAGAGGAATGACAAGAAATTCAATAACTAAACATAAAGACACTCATGAAATAGTTTCATATCATAAATATCATACTAAGTGTAAGGAATCGTACCATCAAGTAAACTGTGAGATTGCACGTTCTCTAACACGTTTGGTTGAACATTATGTAGCAGAATCATTTGAAGAATTATAACCCCCCTGAATTAAATCAGCAAAACCAGAATAAAAACGCAAGGCATAAAGCAAACGGCCCATCGCCAATTGCCAATAGCCAATAGCCAAAATAAAAAACATGAAACACAATCTACTTAAATCGGTTATCATTTCAGCAATCCTTCTAATGGGAGTTTCCAATGCGTGGGCATATAATGTTAAATCACCCCATGTATATTTTAACGCAACAAATGTATCATCATGGCCTGGAGTCAATATTGTAGTAGGACATGATTCATATTCTTTCGGAGATTTAATGTCCAAAGTAAGTAATACTAACCTCTACTATGCACAAGTAACTTTCAACAGAACAGATGCAAATGGATTCGTGTTTATTGGAGCTAATAGTAAGTGGGGTGAGTATATAAATCAATCACTATACGACAGAACACAAAGTCAATCCAATCGAACTGATTATCTATGGTTTTATAACACTATAACAGACGGATTGCCCTCTGGAACCTACTATTTCTCAACTTCAGGAAACAAACAGGCTATTGATTACTCACAATACACAACAATCCCTACATTCAACACAACATCAGCTGTAAGAGTAAGAACAGGGACCTCTGGCACATATAGTGATGCTTCTGGTACATATCCCGCAAACATTAGCATTCAAGGTACATATATAAGCGGAAATGGTAAAACAGATCGCACCTCCATTACATCTACTAAATTTTCAGATGGAGATAACAACAAAGTTTATGGTTCAGTGATTACTGGTTTAGTAACACTCTCTTATAGCAATCTTAATGAAGCATATACTTTCGATGGCTGGGGAACGAGTAATTCCAAAGTATCTAGCACAAGCGCTAATTATGAGTTTAATCAATCTGCAAACACTAAGGTTTATGCTTTCTTTACTAAAAAGACGTACACTATTACCTACAAGCAAGGTGCAAACGGTTCAGGCTCTATCGATGCTGGTACTAAGGAACACGGAGTAAATTATACACTATCTAGTAACAAATTCACTCGCACAGGTTA
>JAFYSK010000048.1 GCA_017559385.1 Paludibacteraceae bacterium
CACTGATCTCACGGATTATCACGGATGTTTTGGATTTGATCTCCTAGCCCTATCGGGCAGAAATCTTATAAATCTTATTTACAAGGTTCACTTGCAATCAAGATTATAAGGTTCTCCGAAACTGATTACCACCGCTCCTCATATCGCCTTGAGCGATACTCGTGCGCTGAATCTTAACTGCAACGACTCTGATTAGACTCTGATTGGTCTCTGAAATGTGTACCGCTACATTCATAAGATTAAGCGGATGAGCGAAGCGAATGCTAGCGGTGGCAATAGATTACGGAGTACATAGAAAAGAGGGATTAGGCGTGGGAGATAAGATTTATAAGATTTCGTGAGCGCAGCGAGCAGGAGCTAACACCTTTAAAACTCTTTTAACTAGATACAAAAAAAGACTGCTTTTCGGAGCAGTCTTTTTTGTGTCTTTAGAACTTGATCGGCAAGTTTTTTATCAAAAAACTGCTGCAAAGGTAGTGTTTTTTTGCCGATATCGGCAAGTTTTTTGGTATAAAAAAGGAATTTTTATTGAAGTTTGAATATTCAATCCATGGCGTACTAACTACAAATCACCTAATAACAATCCATCTTGGTTGGTTGTTTTTGTCCTCTTTGTTATACTGCAAAAGAGTAGGGTCTTCGGCTTCTTTGAGTGTTACCCCAATCAAGTCTGCCCATTTTTGTGCTTTCTTGGTAGTTTTGCGATGTCGCTGAATACTGCGTGTGTTTCTTTCCCAATGCCGTTTTTTTTGTTTTGGTACTTTGGGTTCGTAGGTTACTCCTTGCGCAATAGCCGTTGCCACTTCCGACTCGCTGGCAAAATCAACAGGCTGATAACTAATTTTCCGACACCTCTCAAGCCAATGATTCCACTCATCCGTTGTTTTTCCTATGACAGATTCCGACCATTTCTCTGTCTTCTCCATCTGCATTACCTTGTCCCATACACGCCATGTGATAGGCTCCTCAGAAATATAATAAGGCTGTTCGCAGGCTACATACACCAATTTTACTTGCGTGTTCTTCAGTTTCACTTTCCTTACCATCGTTGGTTCTTCTTCTACCTGCAAGGTCGGTTCATCGAGCAATGTCAATGCCAATCGCAAACCACAATAATTGGTCGTTTTGTTTGGATTAAGATATTCACGACGAGATAGATATAGATTGGCTTCACAATTGTCATAACTGCCCCCTCTGACTACTTTCCATTCTCCGCTTTCAGGCCCTTTCGGATTTGGTTCTGTCCCTAAATGATATCGGCCATACCAATCACTACACCATTCGCTCACATTGCCAGTCATGTCATACAATGCCAATTCATTAGACCACCTACTCGCTACTTGATGTTGCCGAAAACCTGCATTATTCAGATACCAACTCACACTATCTATGATATTGCTACCTGCAAAACGATACCTTAAACTTCTATTGCCTCCTCTAGCTGCAAATTCCCATTCGGATTCTGTTGGCAAGCGAAAAGGCAAACCAGTTATACTATCTAATCTGCGGATAAATTCTTGGCAGTCATACCAACTGATATATGCCATAGGGTGAGTAGGTGTATAAAAATCATCTAAGAAATTCCATTCAGGCATAACTGCTTTCCATAAAGCTTGTGTTACTTCTGTTGTACCAATATAATATGTATTTAGGGCAACGGTATGAGTCGGTAAGTCTGTGGATATACTCTCACGATGTTGCTCGCGTGTACCACCCATGATAAATACGCCTCCTTCTACTCTCTGCATATCAAAGGGTACGCCGTTGACTTCAAAGTGAAGTACTTGTAGTGAGTCGGGGATAGATGATTTGGGCTTGGCGCACAAAGAGGCTAGTCCGCCCAAGCAAAGTACTATATATAATAAGGTGTATTTGTGCATAACCATATCTTTTTACACAAATATTATGCCAAACAATCGCACCTTCGGTGCTGTTTTATCGCCCTTCGGGCTCTTTTAAGATAAGATAATCTTCCCCCACGGATCTCACGGATTATCACGGATGTTTTGGATTTGATCTCCTAGCCCTATCAGGCAGAAATCTTATAAATCTTTTTGCCCCAATAACCACCCTAACCAACGTGCTCCGCAATCAATTACCACCGCTCCTTGTATCGGGAACATCCGATACAACACCGCTGAATCTTAACTGCACCGACTCTGAAATGGCTTTGATATGCGTACAGCCACATTCATAAGATTCAGCGCACGAGTATCGCTCAAGGCGATATGAGGAGCGGTGGCAATAGGTTTCGGAGAACATTGAAAAGAGGGATTAAGCGTGGGAGATGAGATTTATTAGATTTCTCGAGCAGCTTGCTGCGAGTAGGATCTAACACCTTTAAAACTTTAAAAACCTTTAAAACTCCTAAAACAGCACCATAGGTGCGACTAAAACCCTTAGAACTAGATACAAAAAAAGACTGCTTTTCGGAGCAGTCTTTTTTGTATGTTTAGAACAGACTCAGCTGGTCGGCTACGGGTTTGCTATCTTCAGGGACCTCGTTGGTGATGGTGAATGGTACATCCACTACTGGAGCCTGAGGGGTAGCTTTTTTGTCTTGGGTAGGAGCCTCGTTAGCTGGCGCTTCGGCAGGAGCCGATGTGTTGTCTGATTCGTCGTTATCCTCGCTAGCATCGGTATCCGTAGGTTCCTCTTCAGGCTCTGGTTCGGGCTCAGGAGTGATATCCTGGATATTAGCCACCTCCCATGTAGCGAAGCGTTTTCCCTTGGCCTTGGCCGATTTGACCTCGATGAATTCGGACATGAGTACCTCCATGGTCGCTTTGGTCTCATCCACAAAAGTGAGTTGGAAGGTAGCTTCCTCGCGGTCGGTGAGGATAGTCATCTTGCTATCCGTGTTCTCGCCCAACATGTTTTGCGACTTGGCTTGTGCATCCAGTTGGAAGCGTTTGCCATAGTAATAGCCCAAATCGGCATTCCACATGGCTAGCGACCATACCTTGTCGCGGTCGAACTTCTCGATGCGCCAGATGTTTTGGTCGAAGTGAGCGGTGAGTTCGAAGGAAGTAGTATAGTAGTCACCTGTGGTGGTGATAACCAAGATACGATCGTCCTCCACGAACTCGCCCAAGTACATACCTTGTCCGTCGTAATTGAGGCGCAAGACATCTGGATCAAACCACACTTTGCGTCCGCCTAGGGTAGAGTGCCCCTTCTGCTTGAGGGTGATAGATTTGACATCGTATTTGGTCAGCACATTACCGCGTGCGGTACGGCTCTTGATAGCAAGTTCGCTAAGGTCCTTGATGACCTCGAGCTTCTTGAGGTGTAGGGCAGGTTTGAGGGTTACGCGTATGATCTCGGCTTCACCATTAGGGTTGGCCGTGAAGTACATGACGCGTGAGCCAGCTTTGCCTTGGGTGAGATCATACTCCTTGTCGCGTGCAATACCAGTAACGGCAAAGCGCTTCATATAGTAGATTCCGCCCTTGCCATCGCGGTAGATGGCGTTGTAGATGGTACGATGGTCGTTCTTGCGGAAGATATCGATATGGATGATATCCTTGCCGACATAGATCTTGTCGGCTACCTTGACGATCTTGTACTTGCCATCCTTGTGGAAGATGATGATATCGTCGATATTAGAGCAGTTGCAGAGGAACTCGTCCTTCTTGAGGGATGTACCGATAAAGCCATCCGCGCGGTTGATGTATAGTTTTTCGTTAGCCTCAACAACAGTCTTGATATTGATATTGGCGAAGTTGCGCACCTCTGTGCGGCGTGGGTACTTGGCTCCGTACTTGTCTTTGAGCGACGAGAACCACGCAATCGTATAGTCGGTTAGATTCTTGAGATTCTTGATAGTAGCCTTGATCTTCTTCTCGAGGTCCTTCATCAATTCATCTGCTTTCTTCGCATCGAAGCGTGTGATACGAATCATGCGGATCTCAAAGAGTCGTTCGATATCCTCGCGGCGCACTTCGCGCACGAGTTTAGGTTTCCAAGGCTCCAGGGCTTTGTCCACAAAAGCGATGAGCTTCTCCTTGTCAGGAGCATTCTCGTAGCCTTCCTCCTTATAGATACGATTCTCGATGAAGATCTTCTCGAGCGAAGTGAAGAAGTATTGTTCTTCGAGTTCGGCCTTGAGGATCTCTAGCTCCCATTTGAGCAGGGACTTGGTATGTTCCACGGACATACGCAATAGCTCGCTGACGCTGGTGAAAACAGGTTTCTTGTCTTGTACCACGCAGCAGTTAGGCGAGACATTGACTTCGCAGTCGGTGAATGCATACAATGCATCAATGGTCTTATCGGATGAACTACCCGGCATTAGTTGCACCTCAATGCGTGCTTCTTTGGCCGTGAAATCCTCTACTTTGCGGATTTTGATTTTGCCTTTTTGAGCCGCGCGTGTGATGGTCTCGATGATCTTGGTAGTGGTAGTACCGTAAGGAATCTCGGTGATGATGAGGGTCTTGTTGTCGTCGGACTTTTGGATCTTAGCGCGTATGCGGATGGCACCTCCTCGTTCTCCGTCGTTGTACTTGCTGACATCGATCTCGCCGCCAGTAGGGAAGTCAGGATAGAGGTGAAACTCCTGGCCACGCAGATGTGCGAGTGCGGCATCGCAAATCTCGCAGAAGTTGTGTGGTAGGATCTTAGAGTTGAGACCCACGGCAATACCTTCGACGCCTTGTGCCAACAGTAGTGGGAACTTGACTGGCAGATTGATAGGCTCTTTTTTGCGACCATCATAGGACATCATCCAATGAGTAGTCTTAGGATTGAAGACGGTCTCGAGGGCAAACTTGCTGAGTCGTGCCTCGATATAACGAGGTGCTGCGGCGCCGTCGCCGGTGAGGATATTACCCCAGTTACCTTGGCAATCGATGAGCAGGTTCTTTTGACCTAATTGCACCAGAGCATCACCAATACTAGCATCGCCGTGAGGGTGATACTGCATGGTTTGACCCACGAGGTTGGCCACCTTGTTGAGTTTGCCGTCGTCCACCGCACGCATGGCATGTAGGATGCGTCGTTGCACAGGCTTAAGACCATCCTCGATAGCGGGGACGGCACGTTCCAATATGACATACGAGGCATAGTCCAAGAACCAATCTTGGTACATGCCCGTCAAATGTTGCTTTACGGAGTCGTTAAATTCGGCCATTGATATTGACGGCAGTAAATCCGATAATTCCTAGGATGGAAAATTAATCAATGAACTTGTTGACAATGATATAGGTAGCAATACCTACAACCTCCAACGCCAAAGCGGTAACAAGTAGATAATTTTCTGGCAAACTAAAATAGTAAACAGCCAAGCATGCTACGCCTAGCAGTACTAGGATTGCGCCTAAATTTTTGAGAAAAGTATTCATATTTTTAGTTTTAATAATTTTACTATATAGTAATTCGCTGCAAAGGTAGCACTTTTTTTTGAAATATGCAAGCGAAAACTTATTTTTTCACTCGCCACATGCCACCAGGCATTGATTTGACCAGGTCTTGCAGCTCCATCATGACCAGTTCGGAGGCTACGATATTGTATGCCAATTGTGTTTCAATGACGAGTTGGTTGATGTGTATGCCATCTTCTGCCTCCTGCAAAATTTGATATAAGAGTTCTTGTTGTACGCTTAGATCGGCTAGCAAGGTAGGCATCGGTGTTTGTGTGTCATGGTTGGTTTTGCCTTGCCATTGCATGCAAGCAATCAGGTCGTCAGCAGATTCTATCATTTGTGCTTTTTGTCGTTTGATCAGATTGTTGCATCCAGTGCTACACTCGTCATCTATGCGTCCTGGTACGGCAAAGACCTCTCTGCCATAATCTATAGCCATGTCTGCCGTGATTAATGATCCGCCCTTTTGCTTGGATTCCACCACCACTAGCGCATCTGCCAAACCCGCTACAATTCGGTTGCGAGCCACAAAATTAAAACGTTCGGGCTCGGTACCGCAGGTGTATTCGGTGACTATACCACCTTGCTCCAAGGCTTTAACTGCCACATTGCGATGCACGGAGGGGTAGATCCTGTCTAGTCCGTGAGCGGGTACAATGATAGTTGGTATTCCTGCCTCGATGGCTGCCCTATGAGCTACGACATCGATGCCATAAGCTAATCCGCTGACGATGGTCAGGTCGGGTAGCTGATTGGCCAGGTCCAGTACCAATCGTCGGCACCAGTCCTTGCCGCGTTCAGATGGGTGGCGCGTACCAACCACGCTGACCATATGCTTGGCATTCATGTTGACATTACCCTTGCTGTACAACACCAGCGGAGCATCTACGCAACTGGCCAAACGATAGGGGTAATTGTCGTCCTTGTAAAAGTAGGTGGAAATATGATGTTTGTCAATAAACTGGAGTTCTTGGCGTGCATGTACGGGCAGGAAAATGAAAGGTGCATAGCCTAAAATGGTCTTTTGATTGGTTATGAGGGAGTTATGCAATATGGCGCGATAAAATGAATTGTGCATAACTGTGCATTTACTTGGCATTTACTTGGCATAAGGGAGGTTAAACGCCTCCTTTTTTTGTGCATTTACTTGGCATTCACTTGGCATGGGCTTCACACGCGTAAATAACAACAACCAAAGAACCGACTTGCCGCTGCGGCGATGGTACCATAAAAATGCCTCAAATGACACCCAAAACAAACGCTTTTCCTTAAATAAAATAACGCACGCTACATACACATATACACGCGCGCGTAAAAGACCGCTTAAATAGCTCATTTTGACGCGTTTAAGGCGGTTTTGTTGTTTGTATGGGTAAACGGTCAGGCGCTGCGGATCAATGTCCAGAGAACGCAATTTCAAAATGTCGCTGGAAAGGGCGTTACTCAGGGCGAATAACAACCATAATACAGGACATTTATAGGACAATTAGCCCGCTAAAAAAGGCGTTTAATAGGCTATTAAAGGGCAATAAAAAGGGCGTTAATTGGTCATTTATGCTGCGGTTAAATATACCCAAAAAAAGGCTGATTTTCGCAATGGGTGGACATATTGGATGTACAAATGGGCGGACAAATGGGCGGACAAAACTCTGAATTACCCCCCTCTGAATAACCCCCTTTAAGACACCAAAGTTTGGAGTATAGACCCCTTTAATGCACTTTTTGTGCAGGAACAAACATACCTTAATGTACCAAAAATAACGCGAATCACCCCCTTTAAGTACCTTTTTTTGCACGAAAAATGTAGTTAATACGCACAAAATCAGCATTTTAACGATTTTTACCTACTTGAAAGGTCTAAAAACGGCTAATTCAGGGTAAAATGAAAGGTGCAACCCTATAAGAGCTGCACCCTATTATTATATATGGAAATTTTTCCTACTCGAATCGAATTGCACCGAGGACTATAGACAGCGAACGGATCTCAGTTTTGGGCAATTCAAAGGGCGGATAGTTTGGGTTATCCGACTTGCAAATGACATAATCTGTATCCTCATCACACGGAAAGAGGCGCTTCACCATAGCACCCTGTTCGGAGTCAATCACATAGATCTTGCCCCATTGTATGAAATGGTATGAGGTCAGCTTACGGCATGCCAGTATGTCGCCACTGGAATACTTAGGGTACATGCTGGAACCACTCACGCGGATCATAAACTCAGCATTAAGCTGCTGAAATTCGGGTACCAGATAGCGTTGGCAGTCGTGTATCTGTATGGTAGGCGAATCAATTCCGTTGAAGCCAGCCACCGCATCCACCGGAATAAGTGGGATACCCGCCTGCGTAAGGCAGGTGGTAGGTTGGTTCGTCCTTGGTTCGTCCTTGGTTCGTGGTTGGTTTTTTACAGGTATGGTACATAGCATATCCCCCTCACCTGTCAGGAGCCATGTTTTACTGAATGTCGGATATTTTTCCAAGATCAACGCAACTAAGTCTGCGCTTAGTTTCTTGGTTTTCCCCCTTTGAAGGTCATACAACTTGGTTAGTGAGTATCCGAGAATATCGGAAAATTCACGTGTGTTAAGCTTTAATTCGGACAAAATTGCCCCTAAAATGTCCTTAGATTCCATAAAAAACACAAAAAAATACACAAAATAGGAAAAAAATCCTATAAAAATTTTGTTATGTCGGAAATATTTCCTACCTTTGCACAGTTTTTACAAAAACGGTAAAATCGCGACAAAGGTAGTAAAAAAAAATGACATATACAAGAAGTTGTAAATTATGAGACGAAAAATTGTTTTGGAGTACGGTGCAAATAAGAAGTTAATCGCTCGTTTTGGAGTGAGCGTAAAGACCGTGAACAATGCTTTGAACTATCGCCATGAGAGTAAGCTGGCGGAAAAGATCCGATATGTGGCCGTGCGTGACTTTGGCGGTGTAGAGATAGAGATGAAGTAAAGCCCGCGATGGGTCAGGGTGTTTGGTAATACCCACCACCGAGATAAGACAGTGAAGAGGCTGCAAAGTATATTTTGTCAAGGCTGGATTTTCGAACTCGCCTCGGTGTTTTTTCGGGAGGTAGCTCAGATGGTAGAGCCAGTGGCTAATTTGATTAAGCGCCACCACGTCGCGGGTTCGAATCCCGCTCTCCTGACCAAAGTTAAACTAATAAAATCGTAAGGATTATGAAAGGAAGAATTATCAATGGAGTTTTTTGGGCAGTAATAGCTGTCAGTTTGATTGTGTATTGTGCAATTGAGTGGCACAATAACGGTTGTGGCTGGGAGAGTCTGGCATGTATGATCGGCATGTATGGTTCATGCCTAACAGGCGTGTGGTACACCATTGATCAAACCATTAAGGAGCGTAATCAGAAGTAAACAACAATTATATGGAAGCGGTAGTTCATATAAATAACAGAGTCGGCATTAGCATGCAGTGGTTATTAGACCATGGTGTCGCTACTGTAGGCATTTTGCAGAAGCGCGAGCAACGCGGCAAGTTGGTCGCATTAACACGCGGCGGTCGTGGCGTACAGAAGGTGTACGAGTACAAGACCATGCCCGAAGATATGAAGCGTATGATAGACGAGCGATTAGATGTGTACCAGGGCGTATGTCGTAACATACTGGAGCCATGTATCGAGCATAGTGCAGAGATTAGTCAGTATTTCGACGAGTACAAGACCGCGAAAGGTGCTCACTTGCCTAATTCGAAAGAGGCACCTGTTCGTCAGACCTACTACTACAACGCAATTGTGTTGGATGGTATCATTCGCCTCTTTGAAACATGCAAGCAGAAAGGTCAGAAGGTCAGTTGGTCACAGGTGTTGGAGGCGTTGTGCGGTTTAGATCGATTGGCATACCCATTCAGTTTGCCAGAGAATGAGCGCAAGCTGAAAGAGCGTGTGAAGGAATACCAGCGTGAGGGCTTGGAGTGCCTTATCCACAAGAACTACCGCCGTGTGGGTAGTGGCAGCACCAAGGTTCACGCTGGTTTGCAATCGGACATGCTCATCAGCATGATAGCTGAGCACCGCAATTTTGACTGCGAAGAGATAGCCAAGGTATATAACGAATGGGTGCGCATGCAGAAGGCGCAAGGCGCTGACCATGCAGAGCAATGGAAAGAGATCACCGGCAGCACCGTTCGCCTATGGCAAAAGAAGAGCCGCTTTATCACAACTGCGAGTAAGCATGGTGGTGCGGCCTACCGTAACAGCCTTGCCTATACCGTTCAACGCAGCGCCCCCACCAAAGCCATGTACATGTGGGTGCTCGACGGCTGGGACGCAGAGCTGCTGTATCAGAAAAAGGACGGTAAGGGTCGCACCACTTATCATAACCGCGTAACACTGGAGGTGGTATTAGACGCTGCTACCAAATACCCAATCGGCTACGCCATAGGCATCACCGAGAGTGCAGAACTGATCCGTGAGGCGCTACGCAATGCTGAGCGTCATGTGGAAGAGTTGACCGGTACCATGCTTCGCCCTCATCAGATCCAATGCGATAACTTCGCCAAGAAGGCTATGAGTGAGACCTACGAGGGTTTGGCAGCATTGGCAGTTACTCCAGCGGCTGTAGGTAATGCCAAAGCCAAAGTGATTGAGCCTTGGTTCCGTCATTTCAACGACAAGGTGTGCAAGTATGCGTTCAACTGGTCTGGTCACGGTGTGACTGCCAAGAAAAACGGTCAGCCCAATTTGGATATCACCCTCAAGGACAAAAGCCAACTGCCAACCTTGGAAGAGTTGGTCACAGAGATTAGCGCGCTGATGTGGCGCTATCGCCAAGAGGCATTGCCAGCGTATGTAGAGGCTATCAACGCATTGCCAGCGGGAGAACGCGTGGCATTACCAGTGAAGCAATACCTACAGTTGTTTGGTGAGCAACGCGAAGACAAATATAGCTTGCAGACTACAGGTATCAACCTGCGTGTATTGGGCGAACGCCACCAATACGACCTGTTGGCAGATCCTGATGATGCAGTTGCCATGGCAGAGGCTATCCGCTTCCGTGAGAACTGCTGGGAGAAATGGAATGTGAAGTGTGATCCATTCGACTACAGCCATATTTTGGTGTTCAACGACAAAGCTACAGAAGAATATGTCCTGACCGTGAAGGATGTGCAGCCTATGGCACTCAAAGACCGCAAGCCTGGCGACTACGAGAAACTGGCAGCGGTATGGAAGTTCAACAAGGCATTAGAGGCACATATCGCTAATACCCTGGGCGGACATCAGGAGCGTGCTATGGCAGCCCTTGAGTCAACCGACAGCCGCGAATATGAAATGCTCAGCAAGGCATTGATTACCGACAGCCATGGTCAGCACAAAGATAATAAATACCGTGCAGAACGCGCCTTACCCGCTGCACCTGTCAACGCCTTTGAGGTGGTAACAGAGTACACAGAAGACAGATATTAAACCCCGAATAATAACCATTTAACAAAATATACTTATGGAAAAGAAAATCACTGAAATTCGTAAGCGCGACATTCGCAATGCGCTCGTGGACTTTTGCGATCGTTTTGGCGGTCAAAGCAAGGCAAGTAAAATCATGGAGGGCGTGAGTAGTGCCACTATTAGCCAAGTTATTAACGAAAACTGGGAACTCATCAGCGACGACATGTGGCGCAAGATTGCCAGCCAAATCGGTTTGCAAGACGAGAAGTGGGAGACTGTAGAGACCACCAACTACAAAGATTTGCACGAGATCCTGGGCGACGCTCAAGAGAACCAGCTATGGATGGCTATCACCGGCAATGCGGGTACCGGCAAGACCTACGCATGCAAGCAGTACCAACGCATGCACAATGAGGTGTACTTCTTGAGTTGTGATCCTGATTGGGCTAAGCGTGATTTCTTTGGCGCATTGCTGCGTAAGATGAGTATTCGCCCTGAAGGCTTGAGCCTTATTCAGATGAAGCAAAAGGTGGTGCTACAAATGCGCACGAAAGAGTGCCCAATCATTATTCTTGACGAGGCAGACAAAATGAGCGATGTGGTACTCAATTCGTTCATTACCCTATACAACGACCTGCAATATAGCTGCGCGGTGGTAATGATTGCCACGGAGCACCTCACCAAGCGTTTTGACAAGGGCGTGCGCTACAACAAGCGTGGATATAACGAGCTTTGGAGCCGTGTGGGTCGCAAGTGCATTGCATTGCGTGGTGTAACCCAAAACGACATTGCAGAGATCTGCCGCCAAAATGGTGTGACAGACGCTAAAGCCATTGACCGTATCATCAACGACTGCGAAGGCGACTTGCGCCGCGTGGAGCGTCGTGTATATGCAGAACTCAAGAAAGCAAAACGACAAGCAGCTAAGTAAGCACTATGGGACGCAGAGCATTAAGTATTCAGAACCTAATTGACTACACCCCAAAAACATTGGGCTTTACAGGTCGTTGGTTGGACGCTATGGGCGACCCTGAGCCATACGGCAGTTGGATCATTTGGGGAGCCAGCGGCAATGGTAAGACCCGATTTGCGGTGCAATTAGTCAAATACTTGATGAGTTTCGAGGGGCTGCGTATCGCCTACAATGGACTGGAAGAGGGTATGAGCGAAACCTATCGCAGAGCTATCATCGACACAGGACTACAGATGGAGAAGCAAAGCAGGTATGTGTTTTGGGACGGTTTCGACTACGAAGACATGATGGAGCGACTCAAACGAAAGCGCAGCCCAAATGTGGTGGTGATTGATAGCTTGCAATACCTCAATATCACCTACGACCAATACAAAGAACTGGTGCGTAAGTACCCTAAGAAACTCTTTATTTGGATCAGTCACGAATCGGGTACCGAACCCAAAGGCGGAACCGCACAAAGCATCAAGTATAACAGCAATATCAAAATTCGCGTGCATAACTATTACGCAACAATCATCAGTCGCTACAAAGGCAAAGAGGTGTTCGACATCTGGCCTGAGAAGCATATCAACCGCTAAAATTATAACCTATGGAGCAAGAATGGATCAAAGCAAATCGCCGCTTCTACGCCTTGGCACGCCAATGCAATCTGAGCCGCGAGGATGTAGCTGCTACTATTGCAGGTAACTACAAGAACCGTATCAGCACAAGTGAGCTAACCCCACGCGAACTGCATGCACTATGCGAGGCACTGCAAAAGCGTGCAGCAAGCGACACTTTCAAAGAGAAA
The DNA here is from genome assembly GCA_017559385.1 of Paludibacteraceae bacterium. GTDB lineage: Bacteria > Bacteroidota > Bacteroidia > Bacteroidales > Paludibacteraceae > Colicola. The sequence continues at coordinate 12,541 of JAFYSK010000048.1, forward strand.
GACCGCTGGCGCAAGCGATTGATAGCTGCCGTGCGTAAGTACTGCGAGAAAATGGGCTACCGCACCGATACGGAGTATGTGATTAGCGTTATACAGCGCAATGGGGAGAATATAAATAAACTGCCCTTAGACCGTCTCAGAAGCCTCTACAACGCATTTACCAAGCGCGTCAAAGATATTGACCGTGTGAGCGTAAAAGAACCACAAACGATTACCCCATTAGGGACCTGGAACTACAAGAACTAAATACCGTTTAACAACTAATTAAAAACCGATTAAATTATGGCAACAAGACAAAAGAAGACCATTATCCAAGGTGTTACCACCGAGATGGCAAACGAAGCATTTGCGACCTATGCGAAAGCGGACGCACAGTATCAAAAAATCATGGCGGAGATAGAGCTGCAATGCGCTCGTATCCGCGAGAAGAAACAAGAGGAACTGACGGCATTGGCGGCAGAGCGCGATGCTGCTTTTGACACACTCCAGACCTTCGCCACCGAGAACCAGGCAGAACTATTCGCCAAGAAGAAAAGCCTTGAGATGGTGCATGGTACCATTGGCTTCCGCACGGGTACTCCAAAGCTCAAGACCCTCAAGGGCTTCACATGGGCAAGTGCTAAGAACCTCGTCTGCGAGTTCCTGCCTGCATTCATTCGCACCACCGAAGAGATTGCCAAGGACAAACTCTTGGCGGACCGCGATGTGGAAGGCATGACCGAGAAAATGGCTCAATGTGGTATCATGGTGGCGCAAGACGAAACCTTCTATGTAGAGCCTAAGAAAGAAGATGCGTAATGATTATGGCAAATGCAGCACTATGTGAAACCAAAGATGAGTTTCGCGAGTTTATCGACAACTACAACGGCGAACTGCGAGTAGAATCGCGCCGGGCGTGGGACGGAGATAAGTTAGTGGCAGTAATAGTGTAGGGCATTCAATTCTAAGTAGCGATGGCATTCTCACGAAAGAATTTCTTATTACGAGTTAAAGAGGTGAATGAGTTGTACAAGGAGAAACAACGCATTGGCTTGAGTACGGAGTATATCTACCGTACTTTCATCGAACCTCAATACCATATCAGTCGTTCTACATTGTACGACTGGTTGGCTATTCCGTATGAGAAACAACTCCGTGAGATTGCCGAAGCGGATGCCAGAGCTATTGAGTGGGAGAAACGCCAACAGACAATCAATTTTGAAGAACAATCCTAAAATTTACTTCGTATGAACTTTTTTGAAGTGCAAGTCGTTTACACACGACAAACAGGCGAGGACAATCCTTGCACAGTGAAAGAATCCTATTTGGTGGAGGCCCTTACTCCGTCCAGCGCAGAGAACAGGGTAATTGAGGAAATCAAACCTATTGTCAGTGGTCAGTGCGATGTGCTGCGTATTATCCAGCGCAAGTTCTATGACCTCATTCCTAACTCTGAAGGTGATTATTGGTACAAAGCTCGTGTGGAGATGATCACCATTGAGGATAGTGGCAGAGAGACGCGCAAGGGTGTGATCGTGTATGTGCAAGCCTCATCCGTCAAGAAAGCAGTCAAGCAGCTACAAATGAACCTGGAGCAATGCGATTGTGAGCTGGTCAGCATTGCTAAAACGCAGATCCTCGAATTATATCGGGATGTATAATGGGGGGACAAAGCTATGTTTGAAGTAAGCAAAGTATTCAATGAAGGTTGGTTTAATTGCTTTGTTAGTTTTGTCAATACAGGTGTGCCAACCAGATTCTGCCAAGAAGTCTTGATAAACGCAGGTATAACCGAAGACGAAGCCTATGAGTTTATGGAATGCGGAGAGTGTACCAGTCAAGTAAGAAATGAGCTTGAGAACTACATAGAAACTCTGGAACAAATCGCCAGCGATGATGAAGACGAAGAGTAACGCAAATGGGAAGTCATCACAGTGGCTTGCCCATTTTTCTAATAATAGCACATAAAGACAGAATAGTTATGGAAGGTACTTTGAATTTCTCAGTAAGTGGAGAATTTATTACAGATTTTGCGCGCCAAAGGTTTATCGAAACAAAAAGTAGAAAAGTGGGGGTTGATGTTCTTTGTAAATGTCTAATTGGCTTCCCCGAAGATTTAGCAATGGATGTTGTAAGTGGACGAGCGAAACTCATTGGCATAAACGAAATAAAAGTAGTACCAGATTGTACTTTTGTAGAACCATATAGTTGGATTCAACCATGCAATATAGAAGATTGTGAGTGTGGTTGGATTGCACCAGATGGGCGTGTGTTTGGTTACTCTGAATACAACCAAAATAAAATGCCCCACGAATGTTTGGCAGAACGAATAGTACAGCGTGATGATTGCGGAATCGTAATAGAAGATGATACTCCCCAAAGGCCTTATTATCATGTAGAGCAAGCAGGTTGGATTAAATTTTGTCCTACAATGGCCATTGCAGACTGCAAAGCATCTGCAATTACCGAGAACCAGCAAAAAGAACTGGTAAAATTTATGAAGTCACATAATTATGTTTTAACTCTCGGATTCAACTCTACAGCAAACTATATGCAAGTACGCAGTATGAGTACAATAATGTTAGGAAGATTGCTTAATATACTTCCGCGTTAAAGGTATTAGACCTAACACAAAAAAGCACCTTTCGCGAGGTGCTTTTATTGTGTCAATAGCTTTGCTGTACATGTACCCGATAAACTTCTGTGTTGTCTTGCAACTCATCGTGATCGTGGTCGCTGGTAGAGCTAATCCGTGTGAATGATCCAATGCTATATGTCGGAGCTATCTTCCGAACGCGTGCCAGAACTGGAGGTATTTTATCGATGATGTCGAACACCTGGAGTGAATCTTTCCACTTGCCCACACGCGAGTCGGTAACAATATGCAGCGTAATATCCACCTCTGCATCTAACACGCCCCGCGTCTGTGATTTCCAAGAAATAGGTGCAAACTCTACAAATACAGCTGGAGTACTGAATGGCTGTTCCTCTTCTGCAAATGCCAGTTGATTATTCCACACATCGATGTGCTGAATAATACTCTGTTCTTCTGCGTCTTTTATCGAGAGTAGGAAACTCTCCAATAAATGGTAAATTTGACTTCTCATTGTTTGAAATGCTTTTTAAGTTGTGTTGGAATGGTGTTTAATTGCTGTTTAATGATACGGCGGACCGCTTGCTTTACTTCGGGCGCATCGCCTAAGAATTGTCGCTTAGGAATGGTTATATACGAGCCTACAGGCTTTAGAGCCAGTGCGTAGTACATTTCAGCAGCACGACTGACACGCATAGAACTGCGTGCGGTGGATCCGTCTTTCTTGTAGTTGATTTTGCCCGATAGTTCATAGTACTTTGCCCAAAAGTATTTTTGCATTTTGCGTGTGACCATGATCCTGCCACCTTCATTATGCAGAGCTGCGTATGGCTCCGATGACGACCATGTGACAGAGGTGTCCGATTGCCTGGCCCGAATAGAACGACGGAGTTTGCCTGTTTGTTGCATGAGTGATCCACGCAGGTCTTTGTCATTGCGGCGTGGCTTCCACGGCTGGGAAAAGAACCCCTTTCGCTCAAAGTTACGGTCGAACTCTTCTGTGAGTTCAACGCGTATATCGGATAGTATTTGCTTGCGAAGTTCGTCCATTTGGGTAAAAAATCAATTATATTGATTATTTTTCAGCAAAAAAGTTTGTTATTTCAAAAAAAAGTAGTACTTTTGTAGCGTATTATGAGTAAGATACCAGAACAAATAGTAAATGCCGCTCAGGATCTTGTTGGTCGTTTCGGCAATAAACTTGCTTTTATTGGGAAGCAAGGGGATAATTCTGTGTATCAATTCCGTTTCCCTAAGAACCTCGACACTGGCTTTCCTTATGTCTATATACTGGAGGGTGACACTGTTGTTTCTAAAACAGGTTTCGAGGCATTAGACATCATCAAATCACTTGTCAAAGATTGATAAAAACTTTGGTACGAAAAGTTTATTATCTACACGAGCTATTCCCCTCGTGTATATTGGCGTTGTAGATCCTGATGTACAAAGCTCGGTGATTGAGCGTTTTGCTCCTATTCGCTCTACATAATGTTGTGGTTCAATGTAGCACAGTTCCCCATTCTCAAATCGTTGCAGAATAGTAGCGTGACCACCTCCGCCCTTCCAACCAATGGTAAGAATATACACACCTGTTTCGTTGCAGACCTCTTCGAAGTATTCTTTGTAGCGTAATGGTGTCATGCGCTTGTAGCCTTTTTTCTGCATCCAGTCGTATGTTCGCACTGGCTGAATAGGGCTGCCGTCTATGTTCGTCCATGCCTCAAAGGATTTTTGTCTTGACAGGTATTCTGATAAGGAGCCAGGCGTGTTGGATTTGGCAGTTATGTCGAAGCCCATTAGGCGCAAAGCATACGCAGGTGCACATGTTTGGCAATTGATAGTATAGCCATAGGACTTACTATAATTAGGGTTGGCACTCTGTTTGTCTGCCTCTTCTACGCTCATTGGCTTACCTATGACAATGCCCAATTGCTTTTCAAGCTCACGGTTATGTGCAGCGATCGCATCTTTTTCCTCGTCAGTGAGGTTAGCAGGCAGCTGCTCTCTTAATGTCGCAATGCGCTGCTGTTCTACCTCTTCTGAGAGTATTGTTTCAATCACCTTTTTCTCTTCCTTTGGCGCTTTGTAATATGGGTGTTTAGGAGGGAATATGGTTTCAGTCTTTCCAGGATTAAAACGGAAAATTTTTTGCTTGGGTTGCTCCGTGGCCATATCCCCTAACATGATTGCATGTTCTGAATTGGAAACAGGATATTTGTCGCGCAGCACCTGTACGGCTGTGCAGCGACAGTTCCAGCCAAGAGGTGGAAGGTAATTTTCCCAAAACGGATCATTAACAGGCAAAGTGGTGTTGTGCAATGGCGCATGTTCCGCCCGCACTTTATCGTCTCCAGCGGTGCGATATTGTATGAGGTACCTATCACCATCACGCTCAAAGTCCTGCCATTTTACGGCCATTTGCGTTGATTGTACGGCAAAGTTATATTCTGCCTGTAGGTAGTTCTTGTTGTAGGTCTGGTGTATGCTCAGCACATCCTGATAGAACTTCTCAAATGATTTGTAACCGCCATTTTCGTCTTGCAGCAATGCAGACACCTCGCGCAACTGGTGGTAAGTCTTAAAACCTGAGAAAATAAATGTATCTTGCTCAAGTGCCAGTTTGAGCTTGTCTGGCACATCTTCCGTAATGGCATACGACAATACGCGGAAGGTCTCTTCCGTGAGCTGGCGTACTGGTTCGTCCGCCATCATATCTGCATTGAAGGCGTGCTTATGGTGTACATGTTCCGCTGCCTGACGAAAGGAAGTGTCATTGAATTTTGGTTTGTCCTTGGCAAGTGTTATGGTTGATTGCCCATACAGGTCAACGAGTGCCTGGTGAAACCGATGGTATTGGTTAGGGGAACCATCACCCCTTACTCGAAAAAATTCTGTGCGGTCTTGCCTGTGATCTCAATGCCATATTTGTCGGCAAAGTATTTAGGAGAAATATCGTATCCACCATTGATAAGCATGCGTTCCACCTCACGAATATGCTCAGGTGTATAGATAATGGTATCGTCCCACTCAAAGGTGTATCCGTCAACAGGGAAGCCATGCTTTACCATGAACGGTATGAGGCGGTTGTTTACCACATTACGGATTAACTTCTCATCCTCTGCGATGACATTCTCAAATACCTCAAGGTGAACTTCTGACTGTGAAAGAGAGGATCCTGAGTCAATGGTCATTGTTTGGTTAAGAATACCCTTGGACAGCTCCGAGTTCGCGCGATCAATACGCTTGTCATACACATTGAAGGCATCTCCTCTGGTAGTCTCTTTAATTTCGATTTCGGTATCTTGAGGGAATACACCCCAGAAGGCAGCGCCCATGCTTCTAAGCATTTTTTCGATTTTAGAGCGTGCAGCTTCATCAGATGAAGTTGTCTTTGCAATACGAATAGGCATGCCAAATATCTCACCAAAACCGTCCCAGAACGCAAGCATATTCTTTTTGCTGAGTGCAGAAGGGCAACACTTGAGTAGCAAACCCAAATCATCGTGCTTACCTACTTCGATACACCAATCTGCAAAGTCACCGGTGCGGTATGGAATACCGTTGTGGTGTTGCTCGTTTTGGTCACGGACAATCACACCATATTCAGGAATAACATGGCGGCGTGGTACCAATTTCGGTATTGGGAACTGGCGTTTACCATTCGCCTCGAATGGCGCATCAAATTCTATGAGGGAGTGACCATAAAAACGGCTATCCAAGGCAAACGAAACGAATTGCTCGAACCACTCTGTTTCAAACAGTGCGGTTATTTCGTCGGAGCGTTTGCCTGATTTGTCAACGAGCTTGAAGCCTCTCTTATTCACAAACCCTTTGCGCTGACCGATACAACCTGTTATGTGCAGGTCGATTCCAATATCAGTATATATGTCATAGAGGCCACAACGATTGGGGTTTTGCACATCGATTGCCCTTTGCCATGCCATGCGCCAGGAAGCAAGGTCTTTGCGTGATAGTAGCTCCGTTTTCTCATGGAGTTCTATCAGCAATTTTTTTGTTTCGCTTTTGCTGCGTTTAGAGAGTGCTTTCCTCATAGCTGGAGCGATGTCATTATTTCGGTTTAAGAAATCAAAGATAGCCATATTATCGGGTTTTTAGAGTTTGATTGAACGGAGATATTCGTTTACATTGAAGCATGGGCAGGCTTTATTCGCGAACTCTGAATGTCCGTGAATAGTTGCCTCTGGGAACTGTTCATGCAGTTGCTCGAGCAATTGTGTCATTGCTCTATACTGAGCTACATTGCGTGTGTCTTTGGGCTGCCTATCTTGCGAGAGACCGCCGATATAGCAGATGCCTATACTATTGCGGTTGTGACCTTGGCAATGCGCACCTATTTGCTCGATAGGGCGACCTTCCTCTATAGTACCGTCAAGGCGAATGACATAGTGATAACCTATATCGCTAAAACCGCGTTCTTTGTGCCAACCGCGTATAGTAGTTGCACCTATGTTCCTGCCTTCTGGAGTAGCAGAACAGTGAATGATGATTTGTTTGATTTGTCGCATATTCTATTTGTATTCGGCTTCGAGCTCAATGCCAGAAGCGGTTATGTTGATTTTCTTTATTCGTTGCCCATCGGCTTCTATTTGTTCTACAATACGCCTACGCCACACGCGCACTTCGTGGTCCATGACCATATCTGGCACACCTACACCCATTGCTGGGTATTCTTTATATTCACCAGGGCGAGCGGTCAAAAGCATAGCTTGATTTTGAGGTGTAACCTCTGCAAGCGCTATCTTTCCTGTTCGCAGATCCAAATCAAATGCGGTACCGTCAGCTGACGCTATTAGTGCTATTCCTATCATATCAGTGCGTTATTTTGTCGTCTTCGTAGTCAGATTGATTAAAAGCGTTAGGGGCTGTAATAGGTTTCCCTGTATTGCCATTGGTACCAACTGCTGGCGCACCACTACCACCGCTAACGGCTGTGATCACTCCGCTGTGGGTGTGGTTCTCGCACCAGTCCACTAAAGCATTGAGTTTATCTGTGAGATCCTCTATATTGATTAAGCCCTTATTCTTTCCGCCATTGATAGCTATAGTCTCTATTTCAGAGTACATCATCACAGCCCAATCATTCATATTGCCGTTGCTTAGGTCGGATATCATCACCATACTACCTACTTTTGGAGTGACTACGATGCCGCTCTCTTCGTCATTCACGACAGCGCGCAAGCGTACCCCACGCAATTCCAATTCGTCTATGGTCACGGTGCAAGTGGTACCATCTACTTGCTTGACTTCTGCCAAAATAAGTGCAGACAATTTGCTTTGGCACATATTTTGTAGCTTTTGTTTTATATCACTATAAATATCCATTGTTATGCGCTATTGCTCGTTTTTATTGTTCGTTTTGCTATTCTCGTTTCCCTCTTTTGCTGATGATTGCGTATTTGTCAAAGACGGAAAAGAAATTCCTTTGTTTGGCAAGGTTCAATTGGTAGAGGCGTTTCCAGATATTAAGGTGCAAATTGTCGATGCGTTTGCTGACCTCGATGTAAAACTGGTAGAAGCAATGCCAGATGATTGTGGAGAGGTTCAGTTGGTAGAGGCGTTTCCTGATGTTAAGGTGCAAATAGTTGACGCGTTCCCTGACATAAAAGTGCGGATTGTCAATGCCTTCCCTGGTCCTACATCTTCCGCCCAATCGTCACCTTCCGACGACCGCCACCATTACTAAAGTTTACCTCTGTTCCTACAACATAGTAGGTACCATCTTGGTGCTGCGCTGTAGGATCCATTAAGTGCACCATATCTGTTGGAGCACAATATGGCAATAGCCAACCGGTTAGGCTACCCTCATAGCCATCATAACACCACAAGTTGTATTCATTCTGAGCTACACTACTCAGAGAGGATGTATCGCTTGCGTTAATGGTTCGCTTTATTGTTTTGCCACCTTCGGAACCTGTACTGGCTTTGTAGGTCTTACCATCTTTGCCTTTATATTCAATCTCTACCTTGATTTTCTTATCAGAGGCTTTAATATATTTCAAATCCGCTGATATAACATTCCTGGTCATATCATACTTCACAGTTTTGCCACTCCAGCTACCTTTGCTATAAACTGGCGTGATAATGAGGAACTGACCGTCAAAGAAAATGTTTGCTTTCGTTTCGTCTTGTATCTTCTTTAGCACATCCAACCCAGTTGCATTGTTGATAGTAAATTTGCTGTAGGTGAAGTTATAGTCACAAAGCACATGGTATTTGGAGTCCACTTGCTGAGCTACCTTATGTAGGAGTGATTGAAGGGAGATATTCTCCAGTTGCTCGTTCTTGAGGGGTACATCCCACAAGAAGAGTTCGTCTTCACACTCAAGCACAATCTTTGTATTGTCGGTTTTAATGGCTTTTAAGTAGCCCTTAAACTCCGTTTGAAGACCTGCCTGCTTATATCCTAATTGAATCGTAACTGGGTCGCCACGGTGGATTTTATCTTCTACCTGTAGTGTCTCGTTAATCAGCGTTCCTGGCAATTCAATATAAGCGGTGTCGCTGAGCTGCGATACGGACTTTATCACTCGAACGGATTTCAATGTTTGTACTTTGAAATTTCCGATTTGTATGTCATATTCCATGTGGTATGTCATAGCGTATATGGATTTTAAGAAACAACAAAGTCATATTCGATAGCCCAGAACTCTATACCCTCACCAGCGCCTAACTGTTGATTGATCTCTGCGTTAGTAATACCTGTAGCTGGAGAATGGCGCAAAGTTAGAAAGTTAGTAACGATGCGCTGATTTGTGATGGCGGGTTTGAGCATAGGCTCTAATTTCAGATCATCAGTAAGGCTAAGGCCATTAGCTTGTGCTATGTCCCACGCCGCCTCTGTGGTACCTGAATGCTCCATAGCTATGTCGAGCATGCTTTGTCTGTTCTTTGGTAGTATCATAAAATTTTGTACTTTTTCAATAATGCAAATACAATCAAGCCTATTATACCGAGAATACAAACTATTGCCACTATCACCCACGAAGGTGTCTTCACCTTTGTTTTACTTTGGCTATTGCTTTCCTCTTCCGTTTCCACTGACTGCGTACTATTATCTTCGGCAGACTGCTGAATGTCACTTGCTGTTTCCTGTTGGGTTTGTATTTGTGTATCATTCTGCACCCCTTTATGCGTGGTACGCGTTGTTTTTCGCGTTGATGTGGGGTATTGTTTGCCGGTGCTATCGGGTTCACTCCAGGTGGTCTCCTCGATAGTCTCTTCTACCGTCTCTTCTGTAGCTGTTTGGTCAGTGGTGTGGGTGGTAGTCGATGTTTGTTGAGTGACGCTACTCTGGAGCGATACATCATTCTTTTGATCTACTTGTTGCTGCCGAGCAATCTGCTGGGTCGTCTGGGCAGTTTTGCAACTCGTTCCGCACAGGGCAAGTAGCAGCATGAGGGCAATCATTGATTTTTTCAATCGCGCGGTTAAGACGGCGCACATCTTTTCGTAAGGCATTGACTTCTTTTTTTATAGGTTCTACAATATATTCATTAAAACTATCCATGAGACTTTTGTTGTTCTCAAGTTCGGCTGCTTTAGCTTCCTCATTGGCTTTTTTTCTCTTGGCGCGCAATGTCACTAAAGTTACGATTAGCGTACCACCAAGAATAGCATTAGCAACCAGAAGTATTATTTGTTGAGTAAATGAATCCATAGTTCTCTTTTTTTATTACCACATATATGTCGCTTTATCTAAGCCACCAAAGACAACCGGAGTTCCAATATCTTCACCTTGTTCGTTTGTCTTGACAGGGATATCCGGTGTAGCATTACCTTTTTGCACATCACGCAACCAATTTATTGCCTGGTTGTAGCGTACTTCTCTAATTTCAAAGCCGATTCGCTTTGGCAACCATGCAACCAGGTGATAAAGCGCAATATCGCATGTAATCATTACGAGTTGTTGGTTTCGTTCGTCACCAGTACGCGAGTATGCTTGTGCTATGTCATAACGTGAGCGAAGGTATGAAGATACCTCCTCAATAGCATAGCGTTCTGCACGCGACATGTTGTCATCGTTAGCTTGATTGATGACTTCCAGTGTGGGTTTGTCACACACAGCCTCGAAGTCGGTTTTACTTAGAAACTCCATTGTCAAATATTTTACGAGTTAAACGTTTTTGGTATATATCTTCCCACTTTGTTGTACGCTTAAACAGTCCTTTGTAGCGAGCACGAAGGAAACCAACGCGATTGATAACCGTTGGTCTATTTCCCAGGTTAATCACTATACAAAGGTCTTTTTTGCGGTTTTCATTGAGTTTGTCACATCTATAAAAGGCAAAACGATAGCGCCAATATAGAAATAAATTGCGAATAAATTTTACCATATATATTTTGAGTTTGTAACTGTTCCTATTGATGGTTCCCAGGCGCTTTGTCGTGAGCGTTGTTGTAGTTTGTAAATAGCACCCTCATCCGCGTCTGGAGAGTCGTCGTGTCCGGACATTCCTTTTTCAAATGCCAAAGTCTGTTCTAACCCAGCAACCATATCAGGATCATTTTTTAGTGCTTCATTGTAGAACACAAAACCACGCTCCCATAATGGGCTAATCGCTACAATACGCTGGAACTTATCCGGCTTCTTTCGCTTGTCTGGAAGTATGGGTAATTGATACCCTCTAATTTTCCCCTCAGCGCGAAATTCGTCCAGGATAATATCTTGCATAAAGTTTGCTTCCATAAAGAATGAAGCCACAGCATTTTTGCTATTGATCCACTCGTGCAAATCATATAGCCAGCGTACCATCTCGACTACAGTAGTCTGACGACAAAATGCTTTGATAAGATGTAATTCGCCACTTTTGGTTTTTCCCCACAACTTAGCAGCTTTGTAGTCATTTTTAGTAGTAGGCTTGAATGAAGGGTCAACATACAATACAATGTCTTCATACTCACGCAATGGAAGTGTGCGCTTGTATCGTATCCAATCATGTCGAAAGACTGCACCCTCAGTAATAGGATTATTCATATACTCCTTTTGGAATGCACGATAACCCATAAAAGCAGCACGTTCCTCTATTCTCTCACGCGTCCAGTATTCTGGCCATGATGGATTACCGTTTTTGTCATAGATATTCACTTGACTTACATACACGCTCTGTTTCTTGGAAATAAGCTCTAAGACAGAACATTTAGAGATCAAGTTACCAACCATAATAAAACGTCCTCCACTGGCACCGAAAGCGCCAAAAAGGGCGTCAGTAACCCAATCGGCCGTCTTGCGTACTCGTTCCTCGTTTTGGCTTAATTCGTCATCATCCAGGTCGTCAATGACAATGTAGTCTGGGCGGTAGTTCCTATGGCGTAAACCACGTGGCGACTGACCGCGGCCAAGCGCAAAAAAAGCGCAATCATCTGAGGTTATAAATGACCCCTCTTTCCAGGTACCAACATTAACCTGCCTACCAAAATCTCGAATATAGCGCTGATTGTATTGGAATTCTGCTTGTAGTGCACCAAGCAAAGTAATAGCAGCCTCTTCTGACTTACCAACCAAGACCATAAAATGAAATTCGGGTTTCTCTTGGCATTTCAACCACATAGGCATAGTGACATCTATGTTGGTTGATTTGGCGTGTCCACGTGGCCATTTGAGAACCGCTCTAATGTTTTTCTCGCGTTTGATTTTATTGGCCGTTTCAATATGGAATTTCGCAGATGGAGTGACTTCACCTGTAACTTGATCCGTACAATAATGTGGGAAATAGTATTGCACAAAGAAGGCATAATCAGTGCGTGCGCGCTTGATACGCTGCATCTTATTAGCCTCTGTATCAACTGTAGGTACAGAGGTCATGTTTTGGATAGTAGCACATAGCTCTTTCCATTGTCGAATAGCTTCTTTTTGCGATACTGCTGCCATAATTAGTCAACTGAGATTTCTATGGTTGTAGAAAGTTTCTCGCCAATGAATAGGTCTTGGTACTTATTCATGATTTTGACAAGTTCTGGGGTGAGATCCTTATCAATACGCATGCGTGTCACGAGCCATTTATTATAGGCAGAGAATACCTCAATAATGGTGATGACATTTGTTTGCTTGTCAAGCTTCTCGATAGCGGCTGATACCTTACAAATCTCATCAGGTGACCAATCGTTATTTTGGATCTTCTCGTCCAATCCTCTAAGAAGTTTAGTGACAAGTTCTTTGCGTGAAACAGTAGTGGCTGCTCTCATGGTGTCCCATGAACCCGCCTTGATCCATGCCGAAATGGTATTTCTTGATACGCCTACCTTATCGGCAATTTCCTGTTGTTTGAGCCCTTGCATAAAATACATTTTTGCGAGCTCCTGTAATTGGTTTGATTCCAGTGATTTTTTTCGTGTCATATACATATAAGCATTAAAAAACGCTGCAAAATTATGCAAAATATATGTATTAGAAAAGAAAGTGTCCAAGCGTTGGACGGAAGTGTCCAAGCGTTGGACTGTTTTTTTTATCTATGAAATATATGTAGTAATTTTGCGGCGAAATCAGCAAAACAAACAATTATGAGCAAAGAAGTAGTAATTAGTAACAGCAGCTTAAATGCGTATGGGTTCCGCGTATTAACAGAGGGTATAGATACCACGCAGTACCAACGCAATCCAATCCTATTGTGGATGCACAATCGTCCATATCGTGGCACGACTGATGAGGTGTTGCCGTTAGGTCGCATAGAAAATTTGCGAGTTGAGGGTGATTGTCTCATTGGAACTCCAGTCTTTGACGAACAGGATGAGTTCGCAATGCGAATCAAATCGAAGTGGGATCAAGGTATCTTAAAAATGGTAAGCGCGGGTTTAGAGATTCTGGAGTGGAGCGATGATCCAAGTGTCCTGGTCATAGGGCAACGCAGAGCTACAGTAACCAAGTGTAAATTAGAAGAGGTAAGTATCGTGGATATTGGTGCCAATGACGATGCTATTACCTTATATAAAGAAGGACAAGTATTAACCCTCAGTGCAGGTCATGACGACGAAGCACTGAACTTTATGAACTTAAAAAAACAAGAAAAAGACATGAAACAAATTGCTTTGAAACTCGGTTTGCCAGCAGATGCAACCGAGCAAGAAATCTTGAGCAAGATTGCAGAATTGCAAAGCGCAGCTCAAGAAGGAGTAACATTGCGCAAAGAGCGTGATGAGATGGCGCTAACGGCTATCGAAAAAGAAGTTAACGAGGCTATTGCTTTGCGCAAACTGACCGCAGACAAAAAAGATCATTTTGTCACTATGGGCAAAACGATGGGTATTGATAGCCTGCGTGAGACATTGAAGTGTATGGCTCCTGCTGAACGCCCTTCTGAGGTGATTAAGCCAACGAGTGGAGCAAGTGAGTACGCCAAATTGAGTGATGTCCCTACTGACAAGTTGGAGACTTTGCGCAAGGATAATCCAGACATGTATGCAGCTCTGTACAAAGCCGAATATGGCGTCGAGTTGCCAAATGTGTAACCGTAAAACAACATTTAACAACCAATTAAAAACTAATTAAAAATGAAAAAGATTCTATTTTTCGCAATGGCGGTTGTAATCAACTGCTTTATGGGCGGAACGATTACCGCCGCAGTGGGCTTGAGCCCTGTTATCGGTGCTATTGGCGCAAACGCAATAGCAGCTGTTAGTCCATTGATCGCTCCAGCTGGTAGTGCTTTGCGTGCTGGTTTGTATTCTGAGATTTGGACAGGAGAGACAATTAAGGCTTTCCGTAATAGCCTTGAAAGTCTTGGGTGGTTGAATAAGATCCGCAGCTTTGATTCACAGGTCGCAAACAACAACACAATTAACTTCGTTGACCTGGGCGGTGATCCAACTGTATTGGTAAATAATACTTCTTATCCTATTGGTGTTGAGACCTTGGCAGATGCAAATAAGGCTATAACTTTGGACAAATATCAAACTAAGGCAACCAAGGTAACTGATGACGAAGCTCGTGGTCTTAGCTTTGATAAAATCGGCAGCGTGATTGAGCGCCACCGTGACGTAGTGGACGAAACAAAATATGCTCGTGCGCTGCATGCTTTAGCTCCTGATTCACATGCTGCAAAGCACCCAGTATTGACTACTACAGGTGAGGCAGATGGTAATCGCTTGCGTTTGACAGTTGCAGATGTCATCAAGCTTAAAGCTTCCTACGATGCACAGAAGGTGCCAGTACAAGGTCGTGTCCTCGTATTGTGTCCAGAGCATGTCAATGACCTGTTGTTGCAAGACACTACATTTGCAACTCGTTACAACAATACCAAAGACGGTAAAATTGCCGATATGTACGGTTTTGAGATTTACGAGTTTGTAGATGCACCTAAGTACGACAATTCAGGCAAGAAAAAAGCCATTGGTGCTACAGCTGCCGATACGGATCGTAATGCTTCTGTTTCGTTCTATGCTCCACGCATGATGAAGGCTACTGGTGAGACCAAAGCATATTTGGATGAGCCAGATACTCAAAACCAAGAATGGCGTTATAATGTACGCCACTACTTCATCTGCTTGCCATTGAAGAATGAGGCTATTGGAGCACTCGTTAGCGGCGTGAAGGCCTAATCTTATGCCCGGGTGTCCGGTGCGTCCGGACATACCGGTTTTAATTACTCGAACAAATTAACAACTAATTATTTGAAATATGGCATTACCAAATGTAAATATTGAGTTTGAGAACGGCGCATTAGGTGGCGTGGCTCAAAGCGCAGATGGTGTAGTAGGTATGCTGATTGGCTTGGCTGATGTCACCTCATTAGCAGAGGGCAAAGCGGTTTGCGTATATTCGACGGATTGCCTGGCGAAGTATGGCATCACAGAGGGCACACCCGCACACAAAGCCATTTCGGAGTTCTATACCGAAGCTGGCGAAGGTGCTGAGCTATGGCTCATGGCAGTAGATGCCACAGATGCAGCTGCTTTATTGGCTGAGGGTAAAAAGCTGTTGAAAGCGGCAAACGGTCGTATTCGTACATTGGGCGTAGTACCAAGCGAAGGTGTAGCAGCGGACAAAATTACAGAAGTAACATTGGCAGCGCAAGTCTTAGGCGAATGGGCGGCAGAAACAATCTTTGCCCCTGTCATCGTCTTATTGCCAGTTGTGTATTCCGACACTCTGCCAGTTGTAGTTACCATGACCAATAATCGTGTTGGCCTTGTAGTGGGTGACACCGTTGAGAATAGCAACACAGCAATGATCGGTGTGGTATTAGGTCGCGTAGCCGAAGTGGATGTGCAAGTGCATATCGGTCGCGTGAAAGACGGCGCATTGAAGGTGGCAGCTGCTTATATCGGTGCAGAGGACGCATGCGTGAGTGACGCAGTGGAAACCCTCTACAACAACGGATATATTGTACCACGCTGTTTCGTCGGTAAGAGTGGCTATTTCTTTGCCGATGACTGCTTGG
Organism: Paludibacteraceae bacterium; assembly: GCA_017559385.1. GTDB lineage: Bacteria > Bacteroidota > Bacteroidia > Bacteroidales > Paludibacteraceae > Colicola. The sequence goes on from JAFYSK010000048.1 coordinate 28,507, forward strand.
CAACTGCGGATAATGACGATTATCGTTCATTAGCTCGTCGCCGTGTGATTGACAAGGCATATCGCGTAGCATACACAGCTTTGCTGGAGTATGTGAACGATAACCTGGATGTAACCAACGAGGGTACATTAACGGCTATGTCAGCTAAGGCTATTGAGCAAGAAGTAGAAAGTAAGATCTACAACTCTATGACGGCTGAGGGCAACCTAAGTACGGATGGAGATGGTGACACAGGTGTAAAAGTATCGGTTGATACCACCAACGATGTTGTGGCAACCAATACCATCAATGTGCGTATTCAGGTGAAGCCTTATGGCTATGCGAAGTTCATTGAAGTTAAACTTGGATTCTTGAAGGAGGATTAATTATGCCAACAATTATTAACGGAAGACAATACGAGTGGGCAGACATCAGTATCATATTAGGTGGTCGCACGGTGATTGGCGCTCGTGGTATCTCTTACAAAGAGAGCCAAGATAAGGAGTTGCTCTATGGCAAGGGTAACAAACCATTGAGTATTCAGAAGGGAAATATCAAATACGAGGGCAGTTTGACTTTGCTGCAAAGTGAGTTGGAAACCCTCAAAGAATTGGCTCGTTCCGTGCGCGGTCGTGCAAGTATCTTGGATTTGAACCTCAATGCTACGGTTTGCTATGGCAACCCTGCACTGGGTGATCTAATGCTTACGGATATGCTCTACAATATCCAGTTCACAGAATCAGAAAAAAACATGAAACAAGGTGACAAGAACATGGAGATTACTTTGCCATTTATCTGCACCGATATTAAGTACGCAGTCTAATCTGATGTGTCATGGAAGAAATTACAAAAGAACAAATCGCGCAATTAAAAGCGAAACACGGTGACATCTTTAAGATTACCGTTGAAAGTGGTGAGAGCTGCATTCTGCGCAAGCCAAACCGTAAGGAACTGAGCTATGCCAGCACCGCAGGACAAAATGATCCGCTGAAGTTCAGCGAGCTAATTCTTAACCAATGCTGGTTGGTAGGTGACGAACAAATCAAGACAGATGATGAACTGTTCTTGGCTGTGAGTCAATACCTGGGCGAACTGGTCAAGGTCAAGACAGCTGAGCTGGAAAAGTTGTAGAGGCTGCCGAGGTTCAGGAGTGGGAGTATGTGCGTAAGGTGAATGCGCAGCTGCGCTACTACATGCACATCTCCGACCCCGACAGCCTAACCGACGAGCAATGGGCAAACGCATTCCGTGACCTGGAATGGGTGAGGAATATGGAAAAGAAAACCAATGAGGGTAGTTAGAATATCCCAGTAATAGGATTGCTACTACCAGGTCCTAATTTATCTTTATCTTTGCCTGAAAAATGGCGATACATAGCATAGAGAAGTAGAACAAGATAGTAGATGGCTCCTATCACTGCCATAAAGAATAATATGACTGATATTGCGAGGATCATAGTACTACATCTGTAATTCTGCTGCAAAGATAGTAAAAAAAACTGAAACTGCAAAATTTTTTCTAAAAAAATGGCAAATGAGTCTGTAAAATTCACAATTGAACTTGGAGGAAATGCCTATTCGGGTGTCGCCCAATTGGATAGTGCGGTCCAACAAGTAGTCAAAAGTGTGAATAAAGCAAATGGATTATTCAAACAACTGGGCAACACTGCTTTTATGTTTGAGTCCGTTGTAGGTGCTGTTGAGAAGATTAGTTCTGGTTTAGATTCTTTAGTTGGCAGTAGTCTGGAGTTCGAGCAATCGCAGGCAAATATGCGCACGCTGATGAACGGCAATGCAGAGGCTGCTGACGCATTGCTCAGCAAGATTCGCTCTTACGGCAAATCCACGGTCTATGACACCAGTGGACTTGTCAATGCGCAAAAGACGATGATGGCTTTTGGATTGGAGGCAGACACTGCGTTTAAGAGCCTGCAACACATAGGCGACATCGCCCTGGGCGATAGCCAGAAGATGCAATCTCTTGCCCTGGCATTCGCACAAGCACAGAGTACTGGAAAACTCATGGGGCAAGACCTTATGCAGATGATCAATGCGGGTTTTAACCCATTAGAGGTCATCAGCCAACGCACAGGCAAGTCCATTGCCACACTCAAGGACGAGATGAGCAAAGGTGCTATCTCCGCACAAATGGTCGCACAGGCATTCCAATGGGCGACAGAGGAAGGCGGTCGGTTCTACCAAGGCGCAGAAACAGCCGCGCAGACAGTCAGCGGTAGGATTGCTAAAATGCGCGACACAGTGGACGAATGGAAACTATCGCTTTTCGAAGCCACCGGAGGACTGACCGCGTATGTCGCAGAAGTTGGAAAGATGATAGCTCAATTTGCGCCACTTGGTCCGTTGGTTGGCAAAACCTTTGATTGGATGCGCATTGCTGGCGTCAAAGCGTTTACAGAACTTAAGATAGGTGGCCACACCTTACAAGTTCGCCTGCGTGCCATCAGCATAGCAGCCGTGCAATCAGGCGGTATGCTTAAACTTATGGGGCACATGGGTCAAGCAGCTTGCCGACAAATCAGTGTAGCCATTATGAATATCCCTATTATTGGTTGGATTGCTGCCATAATTGCAGTGGTAATTGCTGTGATTGCTGCTATTGTGAAGGGCATAAAAACCTTATGGGAAAAATGCTACGAATTTCGAGTGGTTATATTCACAATATGGGAAGCTATCAAAGCTATATTCACTTGGATAGTAGATGGCTTGAAATCTCTTTGGGCTGGATTCCAAGAAAATATCATTGACCCTATTTGGGGCTTTATTACCAGTATCGCAGGTTGGATAAATGAGCATATTTTACAACCTGTTTGGAATGCTATTCTTAATGTTGTAAATTGGATCAACAAACATTTGGTAGAGCCTATTAAAAATGCCTTTGCATCAATTGGAGCATGGTTTAGTGATATTTTTGGAAGTATCTTTGACTGGTTTGAGAAACAGTTCGTTAACATATATAATAAAATTGCTAAGGTCATTCCAGGCATGAAACAAATTGCCTATGAGGGTCGTAAACGAGCTGATGAGTCATGGGCAAAAGACCACCCAACCACAACCAATACCACCGACAACCTCATCAACACCGTCAATGCTCCTCTGCAAACTATGCAAAGTAGCGGAGGTGCAGCTGCTAACGGAACTACAGGTAATGCAACAACCGCTGTAGCTACAGGCGGCACACGTAACACTGAAATACATATCAACATCGGTGATATGATTAAGCAGGTAACCTTTAATGGTACTACTCGTGAAAACCAACAAGAGATTGAGCGTACATTTGCCGAGTGCCTCAATCGTGTATTAGGAATGGCTCAAGTAAGTATATAGTATGTTTTTTAACTTTGCACAACCCTTTGTATTTCCACCGTATTGGTTAAACAAACCAGTACGCACGATTGATAAAGATACACCATTGCCTTCTGCGGCATCTGTACGTACAATTGATAAAGTGCATGACACGGATCTTTATACTTCGGAGTTATTGGGCAACCTCTATCAATGTCCATTGGCTATCAAGTGGGAAGACGAGGCAAATTGGTGGCAACTGCCATTTGATCCTATTATCAGCGTTAGTGGTAGCAATAGCATAGTCAGAACCGATGTGCTGCGTATGGATAATAGTCGCGAAGAACGCCGTGGCACAGTTAAAGAAGTATGGAGCCAACAAGACTACCAAGTCCAGATTGCAGGCATGTTCATCGGAAGTAATGGTGATTTCCCTGAAAATGATATGCGCAAACTTCGCGCCTATTGCGAAGAGCGCAAAGTAATAGAAGTTATGTGCTCCTTATTGGATGTGTTTGGTATCAATCGCCTTGCTATTGAGAGTTTCGATTTCGCCCACACGCCAGGATATGAAAACCAACAATTTGCCATTAAGGCATACAGCGATGAGGATTTCTCTTTGCTGATTTAATAAAATATATTATGCGTACAATCACCGACATTAAAAAAGAACTCACCGACGCTTTCATGGCAAACGAGAATTTGCAAAAGGCGTATGGTTTTGCACCTGGCACTGCTTTCGACAAGCAGTTTAGCCGTGTTTCACTCGAAAGCTTACTTTTGTATATCGTAGCTTTCGCACAATGGACCTTAGAAAAACTCTTTGACACCCACACGCAGGAGGTAGAGGAGTATATCTCCACTATGAAGCCACACACGCTGCGCTGGTACCAAGAGAAAGCCAAGGCGTTCTTGTTTGGCTTGCCACTCATCGCTGGCACAGACCAGTTCGACACTACAGGCAAAAGTGACGAGGATATTGCTGGTGCACAGGTGGTCAAGTTCGCCGCTGTCACAGAATCAGGCGCAACGCTTTACCTCAAAATTGCAGGCGAGGAGAACGGTCGCCCTAAGAAACTCACCACCGAACAGAAGACAGCCTTTGAGGCATACCTACACGAGTTCAAGGACGCAGGTGTGCGTGTGGATGTCACCAGCGAGCAAGGTGACTATTTGCGCCTATCCTTGGATGTGTATTACAACCCGCTACTCTTGGCGGCAGACGGTCAAAGTAAGAGCGATGGCACTTACCCTGTAGAGGACGCTATCAAGTCCTACATTGAGCAATTGCCTTTCAATGGTGAGTACCGCAACAATGCCCTTGTGGACGCAATCCAAGCCACCAAGGGAGTAGCTATGGTGCAACTACATAGTGCAGCTCAGAGTGTGGACAATGTGACCTATAACCCTGTAACTGCTTTTTGCACTCCTTTCGAAGGTTACTTCGAGTATGACCGCGACGGAGTGAAGACTATCCAATCTATCAATTACATCCCTTATGGCACAGATGAAAATTGATTACAATAAACTGGCTGTATTGTTGCTGCCGACATTCCTGCGCCAACCCATTCTAATGTCGTTGGCTCGCATACTCATGGTACCACTACAACGCCTACACGACGAGCACCATGCTGCGCGTGATGAACGAATGTACCAATTGCGACATACCAGCCAAATATGCCATATCAAGGACGCACTCAATCGTGAGTTTGCGGTCGGAAACCACGCTCTTACGCCCGACTATGCAGCGGGTTTCGAGATTGAAGACATCAACGCTATAGGTGACTGGGTAATGACATACGACGAGGTACCCGCGTTCGCAGATGTACATACCATGGCCGAAGACGATGATTATCTTTTAGTCTATGACGAAGCTATCATTACACAAGCCACACAGTCGTTTATTGTGTATGTGCCTAAAAGTGTTGCGTTCACTCCATCGCTGCCAAAGATTCGTGCTATTGTAGAACTATACCGATTGGGTTCGCGTAAACCTTTGTATATGATTAAAAAATCCTAAGAATATGAATAAACAGAATTTCAAAAATGGCAATGCAATGTTTCCGATCAGCACGGACGCATTGGAATTTATGCAAGAGCAAAATTGCTTGGTCGCTCGCCTTACTGAGTTGGCAGGTCCTTATGTGATCATATCTCAACCTGCAAATGGCAAAGCAGGTTTGTGCGTCTTTGATGGGGAATTACTACCATTATCGGGAGATGCAGCCGCTACGCATATCGGTGTGACAGAAGTTAAAACGGACATTACAGCTCATGGTACCACATATAGGGATGCACGTGTTACGCGCGAAGCGGTGTATGGTACCAGTGGTGCACCTGCAAGTTCTTTTGTCGTATTAGACAATATGTCTGCACTCAAATCTGCCATTGCAAATCTTACTACAGCACTCAATACAGAGGGGACAACCCGCGCAAGGCATGACATTCCCAAAGGAACAGTCATCGATTGGTATGGTACTATTGTTGTTTCAAATATGCCAGATAGCTTCTTGCCTTGTGGTAAAATTGTTGTTGGCAGTTTAGATCAAGTGCACACCGAACAAACATTGTGGCAAAATAAAATGCACGGAGGGCTTGAATTTGCTGAAGGTTACAACGGAAATGGATACTATTACCGCATAAAATCATGGAATGGCTATACTATCCCTGATTTAACAGATCGCTTCATCGTTCAAGCAGGTGGTGAATATTCTTTAGGTAAGACAGGTGGAGAAAAAGAGCATAAATTGACTGTGAGAGAAATGCCGAGTCACTCACATGAAGTCACTGCGTATGTTTCGGGTAGTAATGGGTATGATAAATTTGGTATCATATCTGACCGTGATGTGACGACACCTAAAACATATACTCCGTTATCTGAAACGGGAGGAAACATCGCACACGAAAACCGTCCGCCATTCTTCGCTCTCTACAAACTAATCAAAGTGATTTAATAACCTTTTAATCGGTGTTTAATTATGGATTTATTAACTATCATAACTTGGTTCCAAAAAGGCTGCAAGCCTACTGCAAAACAATTCGAAGCGGTATTTAGATCATTCTTCCACAAGGATGACAAAATCCCTCAATCGTCTATCGATGGTCTGCCAGCTGCGTTAGCTGCTAAGGCATCCGCTTCGCACACTCATACACTTAGCGATATCACAAATCTCTCTGATATTAGTAAAAAACAAGATAAGACAGACAACTCCCTGCTGACCACAGCCAAGAATATTGTCGATGCCATCAATGAGTTATGGGATAAACTCAATGAGTTGTGGAATAAACTTGCGGATTATCTCAAAGGCATTCAGCATGTCACCCATGAACAACTGGTGACGCTCCGGAACAATGCTGAGCTGAAACCAGGACAATGCTACCGCATTACCGACTATCTGACTACAGTCGCTAATGATCCTGAAGCACGCAGTGCTGGTCATCCATTTGACTTGTTGGTTGTAGCTACTGATGTTGATACACTTTCAGAGGAAGCGCGAGTAATCAAAAGTTTGCGCAAAGACATGACCCCTGCACGTTTTTATTCCCCTTCTATGGGTGCATGGTTTGTTAGGGACGAAACGAATGATGGCATTTATAATGGGGAACAACTCTATGCGTGGAGAAGTGCCGGAGAGTATGCTTTTACAAAGAAACTAATCCCAGAAGATAATGCAGATGTCTTTGTTGCTTTTGATACTGATGGTAATGGCTGGGGGACATTATATTCAATAGAAACCCTTGAGAATTTTAATGAAATTGGTGAGGATTTGGGTGATGTTATCAATTCAAATGAGTATTTTGCAGATGCCAATCTAAATGCGTGGAAAGTATGGTATTGTTTGGACAATGATGACACTCGATATAAATGGGCCGATACAGAGAACGGGAAAGGTGTTATTTGGCGCATGATTGATGAATGGGGTAATGATTGTCCTTATGACTTCAAGAATGTGCAGTTCAAACGATATGCTATTCTTGGTATCACCAGTTCTAAACTCACAGAGGATGCTATTAGTTATCTTCAATCTGCGCTCTGTTATGACCAAAATGGAGGAAGATGCTTTGCGACCAAGGATGTCTATGGAAACTGGGTTCCAGTAGATGTTGATGGTACCAGCTACGAGATAGACGAAACGCTGTTTGAATGGTACTACACTTTCCATAGTTTGAGTAGTCACGATGGCGAAACAATCATGGATAGTTATGACATGAGTACTCGTCCGTTCAAAATCTTAGATGAGTGTATCAAGTATTACAAGGAAGATGATTGTGGCATGGATAGTAAAGATGAGTGTCACGACAATATCATCAAACCTGCTTATCAGGAATACGACCAAGATGATGAGTATTTCAAAGGGCGTTTAGTTCTAAACAACATCGTATTCCTGAACGGTCTTTCCTATTGCTATTACAACGATATTGATGAGTATTGGGAGTATTGTAGTGGCTACTGCTATGGCAATGTGTTTGGTGTTGAGTGTAAAAACAACACATTCGGGAACAGTTTCCGAGTAAACACATTCGGGAACAACTGTTATTACAACACATTCGGGAACAATTGTTGGGGCAATACATTTGGGAGCTATTTCCAAACGAACACATTCGGGAACGGTTGTGGCAGTAATACATTCGGGAACAACGTTCGCTATCTCACTGTACATGATGGTGTTCAATGTGTTGCCGTGACAGGCGGAAGCAATAATTCCTATGTACAATACGCCCAAATTCTAAATGGCACGCGTGGCCAAGACTCAAACAATAGGCTACAAATATCGTTCCAATCGAATGTGAATTATTGCCAATTTGCTGGGCAGAATAGTAGCGGAATTTTGAAGATTTGGGTCCCTGCTGATACTGCCTAATTGACATGCACATTTGCATATTTATGCGCCACCATCGCAATAATATGCAAAGAAAAATCCAACTCACAAAATCAGTTTGTACCATAAATGTATATAAATGAGCATATTGTAAGGGCACGGTATTTGGTTATGTATTAGTTGTTCCCGAACTAATCCTCATATAATTTGGGGAGTAACCAAATATCAACCTTTATAAAAACAAAGTTCTATGCTCAAAAAAATTAGTTACAAATTGGTTTTTAACCGATCGAGAAGACTCAATCAAAGAGGCGAAGGTCTTATTCAGATTGAGTGTACACAACAAAAACGACGAATTTAGTTTAGTACACACACGTATGTTAAACCAGAAAATTTCAGTCATGGGGCAGTTGTTGCGACCCCGAATGCCGACAGTCTAAACTATGTTCTCTATCAGATGATGCAGGAAGTGGAGCTGGTAGAATTGGAGTACATCAAAAAAGGTGTAGAAGTCCAGTTGCCTATGCTACGTGAAGCTGTGCGTTCTCAGATATCGCCAGCTGCTAAACTAACAGACTTTGGGACACAGGTTGTTGGACAAAGTGAACGCAAAAACCTCACAAAACTCAATTACCAGACATTGCTCAATAACATTGAACGATTCAGAAGAGGGGCACTCATCACTGACATTGACTATCAGTTTTTAGTCAGTTATGACAAATGGTTGCGAGAAAGTGGGATTGCACACAACACACGCATTAGCCGACTTCGATTGCTCAGGGCTCTGCTTAATGAAGCCCGGAAGCGTGATATTATTCACACAAACCCGTTTGACCGGTTCCGAATCCAACAAATGGTGTCAAAGAAAGGGTTCTTGACAATAGAGCAACTACACAGACTGGAGAAAATGCAGCTAAAAGGCTATGAGGATAAAGTGCGTGATGCGTTCCTTATTGGTTGCTACACTGGATTGCGATTCTCGGATATTGTATCACTCCGGAATGAGCACATAGCAAGGGGATGGCTGACTAAGAAGATGGCAAAGACTGGCTTTATTGTCGAAGTCCCAATTGCAGAGTTGTTCGGAGGTAAAATGGTACAACTGATTGAAAAGTACAATAGCAACATTGAGCGCCTTACAAAAAACCTCTCAAAAAATTCATCTGTCAATAAGACACTACGAAATATATTGGATCGTATCAAAGTAGATCCAAAGATAACATTCCACTCATCACGCCACACATTTGCAACTCATTTAGGGCAAAGTGGCGTACAATTAACAACCATTCAAAAGCTACTTGGTCACCAAAAGCTACAAACAACACAAATATATAGCGAAGTGGACCGAAAAGCTATAACCAATGATCTCAAAAAAGGTCGCAAACGAATACAACAATGACAAAGATTTTAGTAGGCAGCCGTGCATTTTTTAGTGGTGTAGATGGTTTTAAGTCTGACAACCGCAATTTTATCAAGTTTGTCTCTAATCGCGCACCATTGCGCTTGGAAAGCAAATTGAGCATACATGGTAATATCGTTTATCGTTTATTGCGTGAGCCAACTTCTGTGATGATTCAAAAGGCCATTGAAAGTGGCAACGGACTATTGTTTGGAAATTTTCTTGTGCCTGCTTTTGCCAAGGAAATAGGTCTAACTATTGATGAACTCAAAAAGTTGCAGCCATTGGCAGCTGCACTTGATAGCAAACATCACTACCAAACCATAATTTTCAACTATTATCTTGAAAATGGCGCATTCTCTCTAACAGATGAGCAACGCGCAGAGGCCTATGATGCCTATCTCTCCGCCCGCTTTGAATAGTAACCGGACAATAGAATAGCTAAATAGGGAAACCTATCATAACATATACGAAGCAACGCCGTTAGGTATAAAAAAGCCCCCGGCTGTGGCTGATAAAACGCTCTTACCTTTCTTATCAGACCACATTTGCAAGCGAGTACACCGCTACCGAGGACATTATAATCCTTAGTAAGCGGTGTACTCGCTTTATATTTGTTGGCAAAGACGCCTATGTCCCTACAATTAGACCCCGTAGGAGGTAAGAGCGCACAAAATTACTACATTTTTTTGACATAACCAAATTTTTGAACAGGAAAGGAGAATTTTCATGAATCTTTACTACCAAATGTTGGACAAAATCATGTCCGACGGTCGTACTCAGACCAATAAGAAGGGCGGAATCAAGTACCTAACCAACGAGGTGCTGCACCTCACTCCAGCCGATTTGCTCGACATCTTCGAGACACACGGCATTGCGCGTAAGAAGCTCAAAACGGAGTTGAGCATGTTCCAAGCTGGGATCACCTCTACCGAGCAATATCGCCAGGAGGGCATTACATGGTGGGACTATTGTGGGGAGCAACTCAAAAACAGTTACCCTACATACTTCAAGCGCTTGCCTAAACTCATCAAGAAGATCAATGCTGAGAAAAAGAACAGCAAGAACTATGTGCTGTTCTTAGGTGAAACGAATGTAGAGACTAATCAGCAACCATGTTTGTCTCTGGTGCAATTTCAAATAGAAGATGGCATGTTGGTACTCAGCGCTTACCAACGCAGTTCTGACGCTAATTTGGGACTGCCTGCTGACATCTACCATCTCTATTTGATGGCTCGTCAAATAGACTTACCTTTGAAGTCTATCACTTTGTTCCTGGGCAATGTGCATATCTATGAATCCAACCTCTTGCGCACTTACGAACTCTTGAACGGTGCACAAGGTGTCAAATTTGAGTTGAACACATGAAAGACTGGACAGGAAACAAACGCAGTGCACATGCTATGATAGGCTCGTCTGTAGGCGCATTAGGAGTGCGCCAGGAGCACGACTATTATGCTACTGATCCAAATGCTTTGACGAGCCTGTTACGCATGAAAGAACTGCCGAAAGTAGTGTATGAATGTGCGTGTGGTGCAGGTCATTTAGCAGAGGTGTTGGTGGAGAATGGTCACAGTGTTGTGGCGACTGACTTGGTGCATCGAGGTTATGGTGTTGGAGGTGTGGACTTTCTCAAGGTGGAAAGGCTGCCAGAGGATTGCAATTGCATATTAACTAATCCACCGTACAAGTTCACAATGGAGTTTATCGAGCATTCTTTGGAGTTGTTACCCGAAGGCGGAGAAGCTATTTTTCTGTTGAATGTGAATGCGCTTTCAGGTAAAGCGCGATATGAACGCTTCTACAAGCGTGGAGTACTGAAAGAAGTGTTTGTCTTTCCACGGCGTGTTCAATGCGCCAAGAATGGTGATTTTGCCTCGCAAAATGGTTCTGCGGTAAATTACGCTTGGTTTGTGTTTGAGAAAGGTTTTTGCGGTTCAACAGTTTTGCATTGGCTTTGATTTGCTGTGTTTAATTAGTTTTCAAAAGGCATTTGAAACCGCTTCGAATGTAAATTAAAAGGTGCACTTTTCAATTTGAAAAAATGCACCTTTCATTTTGCAAAAGCGGACTTTTTAATTTGCCGATTATACATGTTCCATGGCTGCATTAGTGATCATATCGTCATGGTGTTTTATCACTTCGGTGGCACTACCATAGCGATCCAATAGCGTACGCACTAGCCTTGGACGCGTCTTGTTGCCCCAGGTCAGTGCAATCCTATATAACCATTCCTCACGCATGTTGTCTGTGGTATAATCGATTGATAATCATTATTGATATGGCACCTATGATCACGCCTATGCCATCCGCCAACCAGTCCATCCATTCGCCGCTACGAGGTGCAAACCACTGTTCTTGAACGAGCTCGATGATGCCTCCGAAAAGGATGGGCAGCAAGGTGGCTACGAGCCACAAGCGCCAGCCTGAGAGCTGGAAGCGGATGCTATCGTAGGTGGCTACTGCGCCTAGCAGGGTGTACATGAGCAGGTGCACCCATTTGTCGGCCCCCACAAAGGTGGGCAGATGGATTCCAGGATCACGCACCAGACTGACATAGAGTATCCCTATGCAAACAATAATACTTGTCCAATATGCTCGAATCAATCGCATAAATTGCGCTTACAGTTTCTCACCAAAGCACAAATCGCCAGCGTCACCCAAACCAGGAACAATATACTTATGTGGGTTGAGTACAGGGTCGATTACGGCGCACCACAAGGTAACCTCTTCTGGCATTGTGTCTTGCAAGTAATTGATAGCTTGAGGTGTGGCAAACAAGCATGCAATATGTACATTTTTAGGTGTGCCATGACTCAATAATGCTTTGTAGCCCACTTCCATGGACAAGCCTGTAGCTAGCATCGGATCTACCAATATCAGTGTTTTAGCCTCGATGGAAGGTGCTGCCAAATACTCGGATACGATCTCAATCTGCATCTCGCCGCGTCGGCCAATAGTCTCTTTGCGATAGGCGCTGATGAAAGCATTTTCTGCTTTGTCAAACATATTCAAAAAACCCTGATGCATAGGCAAACCAGCACGCAATAGGGTGCCCAATACCACTTGGTCCTGTGGAATCTCGATATCAGCAACAGCCAAAGGAGTCTGTACTTGCTCTACGGCGTAAGTTAGGTGCTTGCTGATCTCAACGGCCATGATCTGGCCAATGCGCTCAATATTGCGGCGGAAACGCATGCTATCTTTTTGGATCTCGACAGAGCGTAATTCCTTGAGATACTGATTGAGCAAAGATGGTTGCTCGGATAGATTGATAACTTTCATATGATATTAGTTTGCTAAAATTGTGCAAAAGTACAATTTTTTTTTGATACGCGCAAATATTCATTCTATTTTACTTGCGTATGTGTATTTTTTGTCGTACCTTCGAACATCTGCCTTGGCTATCATTTGGCTTTCGCCTCCACGCAAACATTTTTTGTCGTACTTCGAGTGCACCTCCCACTGCGTGGGTCCCTCCTCGTAGCTACTTTCGCTCGTCGCAATCCGCTTGTCATAAGAATTTGCGCCGCAAATTGAGGATGACCGCGTTTGCTCCTCTTCCCACAAAGCCACGAGCTTTGCGGGAGCCCTATTGATAGCCCATACTCTCGCTACGCTCCCACTTTTTGTAGAAAAATACGGCTTCGCCTTATCATCTGCTATCCATCACCTCATTCTTAAGCAAGCTTAAATGAGTGATGAATACCATTTGAGATAGATAAATCTATCTATTTCTACAAAAGTGCTCGCTTCGCTTGCGTATGTGCATTTTTTGTTGTACCTTTGCAGCAAAAATAGGTTCTATGGGAAACTCTAACACACATTTTGTCTATCAGCAGCCTGCCATTGAGTTTGTAACCGTGGCAGTACAGCTATGCATATATCTTGAAAAAGTGGCAGAATACGAGAGAGAGGAATTTTTGGATAAGATATTGAGTATCTTGCCATTGCTTTACCTGAAAGCTCGTTTGGTGCCCAAAGCCGAACAAGAACTAGATGGCTACACCGAGCGGTTTGTTACAGAACAAGAATATGATGCCGTGCGCGAATCAATAGCTGGACTGCTAGGCTCAGACGATACCTATCTGGAGGTTTATATGGAAGATATGCGTTATTCCGACGAACCTATTACTGCGTTTGTTTCGGAGAATATTGCCGATATCTACCAAGAGATGAAAGATCTAGCATGCAACTACCAAACTCAAAACGAAAGCGTGATGAATGATGCGCTAGTGGCTTGTCTAGAGGCTTTTGAACAACATTGGGGACAAAAACTGCTGAATGTACTTCGTCCGCTGCATGCTTTATCACTAAGTAACGATGAGTAATCTGAAGCCAAATACTTTTCCCGCTCATATTGCCAAGACAGCCATCCAAGACCTGCCTTTGACCTATTTTGAGGGTGAGGTGGTGATGGTGGATCGCCCAGAGCAAGTAGCTGAAGCTGCGGCGTACCTCAATCAGTTTACTATTCTGGGTGTGGACACCGAAGCCAGGCCTTCGTTTAAGCGTGGGGTGCATTATCCTACTGCCCTTGTGCAGATTTCTACCCAAGAGCGCTGCTATCTGTTTCGTTTGACTCATGTGGGTTTGCCCGTTGAAATCGCACAAATATTGGCAAATCCAGCTATTTGTAAGGTGGGATTAGCCTTCAAGGATGACATCAATGGACTGCGTCGTCGTCGCGAATTCAAGCCAGCTAATTGCATCGATCTGCAATCGATCGTTTGCAAATATGGTATCATGGACATGGGCTTGCAGAAGATTTTTGCCATTATCTTTGGCAAAAGGATCAGCAAAGCGCAGCAGCTGACCAATTGGGAAAGTTCGCATCTCACACCTGAGCAAGCACGCTATGCATCTACCGATGCTTGGGCGACCCTGTTGATTTATCTGGCGCTGAAGCAGACTAAACCGCTCAGCAAAAAGCAGGTTGATGCGCTCAAGCAGGCCGAAAAAGAGGCACAATATCAGCGCCAACAAGAGGCTCTTGCTCGCAAAGCACAAGCCGCTAACAATGCATAGAATAATCTACATCATTCTGTTTTTTCTTTTTGCTGCTCTGCCGATTATGGCGGAGAATTCTGGCCTGCGCATTGTCTCCTACAATGTGGAGAACCTCTTTGATACTAAGCATGATACGCTCAAGAATGATTCCTCTTTTCTGCCTGATGGTATGTACCATTGGTCGTATCGCCGCTACCAAACCAAGATAGATCGTATTGCGAAGGTGATAGTTGATATAGCAGGTTGGGAGACAATCCCACTGGTGGGGTTATGCGAAGTGGAAAACCCGCGTTGTCTTCGGAATTTATGCTATACGCTGCGTCGTTTCAACTATAGCTATGTGCATTATGATAGTCCAGACGAGCGAGGGGTGGATGTGGCACTTTTGTACGATTCCACCCAGATTGCTATCATAAGCGCTCAAGCCTTGGCGCTCTCATTAAATGGTGATGCTACGCGCGATATATTATATGTGTCGGCTTTGTATCAGCAACGCGATACCATTCATGCAATGGTTTGCCACTTGCCTTCTCAGCTGGGTGGTAGTGCTGAAACAGAATGGAAACGACAGCAAGCAAAGGATTTGATCCAAACGCAAATAGACAGCATTCTGTGCCAGCAGCCCCAGGCCAAGATAGTAGTGATGGGAGATATGAATACCCGTCCTCAGGATGACTTGAAGGGAATGGTGAATATGATGGAGCCTATCCAGCAGAAGGGTCAAGGGACGCATAAATACCAAGGTATATGGACTTGTCTAGACCAGTTTTATGTTTCGCCATCTATTGCATCTAGGTCTGTTGCTAGTATCTTTTCTCCCCAATGGTTATTGGAGGAAGATACGAAATATTTGGACTATAAACCGCGTCGTACGTATATCGGATATAGGTATAATGATGGTTATTCTGACCACTTGCCAATCGTGTTAACTATTGCAATGGAGTAGGATGGATAATAAAGAATGAGACTACCGGTGAGGTAGTCTCATTGCTTATGTATGAGCGCAAGCTGGATTAGAGAACAATCTTAGCTTGGTTCTTGCCTTGGATGATGATGAATATGCCATGTTGGTCGGTAGGCAATTGATTGCCCACGAAGCGACCCATGATGTCATATACCTCGATGGTTCCGTTGAATTGGATGTCTTCCACAGCAGATGAGTTCTTCTTCCAGAATGCATACAAGGTGCCTTCCCATCCAGCAGGAATCTCGGTGATTTTTTGTCCACGAGTAGTTTTGACACTACGCCAGCAGTCAAAATCATAACCTTGTTTATGAGGGATAGGCAATACATAGCGCTCGGTCACGTAGGTAGGTAGATCCACATCTACGGTACCACCATCCAGTTCCCAATGGATAGCCACCTTAGGCTCGTATACCTCGTTACCTTCGTAATATGCAGCAGCATGCTCTACACCAAAGCGGTCGTAGCTGTAGATGGCTATAGTCTTTGTACTCAGGTCACCCCATCCATCCATGCGGCAGCTTTTGCCGTATACAACCGTCTTCAAGTACTCTGGAGCTGCGGCACTGTCCTTGGCTGTTCCGCGTGGATAAATATATACGGTAAAACGCTCTGCAGTAGGGTGCTCCCATGACATGACAGTGTCTTTGACCTGAATGTTGGTAGGTGCAGCCAAAGTGGTTTTGGATTTCCAATCCATGGCAGGAGGAAGCGCTTTGTATTGGAAGTGGGACTCGCGCAATTCGTTACGCATGAGAATAGCTGAAGAAGTGCTGAAGAATACAGAACCTGTATAACCAGAAGATAAGTTAGCACGGTTGACATCTATCTGGCGTTGGATCTCGGCTACACCATCGTTGTATCCTTCCATGCCGTCGTTGTCATATACATAGCAAGCACCTTGCGAAGCAAAGAAGTGTACTTTTTGACCATTAGGCAGTTTGTTTGAGAAGTGTTCGCACACTTTTTTAGCCCACCATGGAGTGAGGATATCGTAGTCACCTTTTTTAGCGGTTGTGGACCAGTAAACTTGTGGGTTGAGGTAGTCTACCCAACCTTTTTTAGCCCATTCTACAGGGTTGCAATAGAGGTAGTCGTATGACTCCATAGCTGTGGTTGCAGGCAGACTGATGCCGTAGTATGAACCAGCAGTGCCCTTATTGCTCCAGTTGCCTGGGGTTCCCATACCGAAGCGTACCCATGGTTTGGTTTTTTGGAGATCACGATAGAGTGTGTGCACCACAGAGTCGACGTTGGCGCGACGCCAGTCATCGATATAGCTATTATCTTTGTCTGCGTCAGTTACCTTGTATAGGTGTTTAGAACGAGAATCTGCATCCTCGGTATTAGTACCACCATATGCATAGAAATAGTCGTCCATGAGGATACCATCGATGTCGTAGTTATTGACAATCTCCATCAATACTTTGTGTACATACTCGCGTGCCTCAGGATAACCTGGGTCGATGATTTGACCAGAGAAGGAGGAGTTGTTGTATTTGATGAGCCATTGACCAGCGTTTTGAACCACTAGATCTGAATCAGGCAGAACGCTGCTAGCTGTAGCACGGAAGGGGTTGACCCATACGTGGAGCTCAAGACCGCGCTTGTGAGCTTCCTCAATGGCAAAAGCTAGCGGATCGTAGCCAGGATCTTTGCCTCGAGTACCAGTCAAGCAGTCCGCCCATGGCTCGTAAGATGATTTGTAGATAGCGTCGCAGAAAGAGCGTACTTGCAAGCAAACGGCATTGTGATTACCTGCAACGAGTGCATCAAGTTTCTGTTGCAATTCTGTTTTTTGTGCTTCTGCAGTTTTTTGACGAGGCCAGTCAATACCATAACCAGTAGTCATCCATGATGCACGAAACTCGTACTTAGGATTAGCAAACAGAGAACAGGCGCCTATAGCCAATGTGAAGAGGAAAAGAAAAATCTTTTTCATGTGTGACAGTTTATTTGATAAGCTTGTATGTATTGTTTCCTTGTTTGATGATAACGATGTGATGATTTTTGATAGATTGCCAATCGCTGCCGATATATCGACCCATGATGTCGTATATTTTGAGCTCTTGATTGGTGTTCTGCAGGTCTTCTACGGATGTGGTAGGAGGGGTGTAGCCATCCCATAGCGCATATAGTGTACCCATCCAGTAGGCAGGAATGACGAAGATGGTTTTGCCGGTGTACTGCGCTGTGATGGACCAACCTAGGAAGTCGTAGCCACCAGGATGAGTAGGAGTAGGTAGCACGTAGGTTTCGGTTACTTGTTTAGGCAACTGCACATCCACCTCTTTCATGTAGGGTGAATAGGGTCCCCATGCCTGAGGTTGACCTGCTTGGGTGAAATCGGCCGTAGGACCAGGACAGTAGCCATCTACACGATAGGATGCATTATCGCAATTGAAGAAGGCATATAGGTGATAGCGCCACTCTTTGTCGCTATCTAGTGTGTAGCCATCTGCCTGAGCAATGGCTAGCATATAGTCGCGCAGCCAAGCCCATTGTGGATCTTGCGTCATGAACTCCATGGCGTAGCCATCGCCTAGGGAATGTATCCATGTAAAGCCTAGGATGTCGTTGATGGGGCGGTCCTCTGCTGCCACAAACTTACTGCCGTATTTATTACTATAGAATGTCACATAATCCTTTTTCCACATTTCCCATAGCTCTTCGTTGGTAGGTACTTCAATACCTTTGAATTCGCCGCCATTGAGCACCCAAGTGATTTCTGTGGCGTTGGGATCGGAGTCAGGAAAGGCTTCTTCGTTCCATACGGCTACACCATGCTCGACTCCATAGCGGTCATAGCTGCATACGGCTATGCTATTCAGTAGTTCGTTGGCCTCTAGTGTTATCTCTTTGCCATAGACTATTTGCTTGAGGTATTGTGCTTGCATACCCATAGTAGCATCGTATCCCTTAGGATAGACATACACGGTAAAGCGCTCTGCATCAGGGTGTTGCCAGCTTAGTTGGGTACCGTCCACCTTCAAATTGGTTGGGGCATCCAAAGTTTCTTTTACTTTCCAGGTCATAGGTGGAGTGAGTGTCTTGTGGACAAAATGCGTTTGCGCTAGCGTCTGGTACATATTAATGTAGGAAGTAGTATTGTAGAATACCGAACCGGTGTATCCAGATGATAGATTAGCACGATTGGCATCTATCTGTTTTTGGATCTCGTCCACGCCGAATGCACCATCATCTACTCGGTAGGTGGCTTGTGAAGAGAAGAAGTGCACTTGTTTGCCATCAGGCAGTAGATTGGTAAAATGTTCGCATACATCTTTCGCCCACCATTTGCATAGCACATCGTAGTCTTGACCCGATGAGGTGGTAGGCCAATATAGTTGTGGGTTGATATAATCCACATAGCCATTTTTCACCCATTCCACCGGGTTACATGCTTGCACATCGTAGTCATCCAAACCGCTGATGCCGCTAGGCAAGGTGATGCCATAGGCTTGAGCCGCCTTCTTTTGTGTACTCCAAATACCAAAGGTTCCCATACCGAAACGCACCCATGGTTTCACAGCTTGGATACTATCGTAGAGCATTTTCATGCAACTATCTACATTGGCGCGACGCCAGTCGTCATCGGTGTCACCATCTTGATTGACATCCACCACGTTGGCTGGTTTGTGAAGCGCTTTGGAAGCTGCGTCCTCTGTGGTCGTTCCACCGTATGGATAGAAATAGTCGTCCATCAGAATACCATCGACATCGTAGTTGTTAACAATCTCCATCATCACTTTCAAGACATATTCTCGTGCTTCAGGATAACCTGGGTCGATGATCTGGCCGCTGAACGAACCATTATCGTATTTGATGATCCATTGTCCAGCGTTTTGCCATACCTTGTCGCTAGTGGAGATGGTGCCAGAGCTGGTTACACGGAAAGGGTTAACCCAGATGTGCAACTCCAATCCTCTTTTGTGTGCTTCCTCGATGGCAAAAGCCAATGGGTCATAACCTGGATCCTTGCCACGTGTTCCGGTCAACAACGATGACCAGTTCTCGTAAGATGACTTGTACATCGCATCACAGAGTGAGCGAACTTGCATACACACGGCGTTCATATTACCCGCTTTCATCTTGTCGAAGATGGCGGTCATCTCTTGTTTTTGTTGCTCGCGTTTGCTATCGCTGGTAGCCTTGGTTTTAGGCCAATCAATGCTGTAGTGGGT
Organism: Paludibacteraceae bacterium; assembly: GCA_017559385.1. Lineage (GTDB taxonomy): Bacteria > Bacteroidota > Bacteroidia > Bacteroidales > Paludibacteraceae > Colicola. Next base: position 48,165 of record JAFYSK010000048.1, read on the forward strand.
GGTAAACCATGTAGCACGGAACTCGTGCTTAAGATTAGCCAACAAACTGGTTGTACTTACCAGTAGGCAAAATAGTATGACAGCGCTTTTTTTCATCTTATTTTACAAGTTTGAATAGTTTGTTTCCTTGTTTTACGATCAGCACATGACCTGGTACAGTATGGATATTACCTTCCATTCTACGACCCATGATGTCATATATCTCTAGTGGCTGGTCCCAATCGATGTTCTCGATAGAGGTTGGAGGGTTCCATCCTTGCCAGTTGGCGTATAGTGTACCCTTCCAATAGGCTGGGATAGAGTAGAGTCGCTCGCCTGTAAATGTGGCATTATCCCACCATCCTAGGAATGGGTATCCCTCTGGGTGAATGAGGTCAGTAGGAAGGGTGTATTCGGCAGTTACTTGTGTAGGTAGGGTAATCATGCCTTTGGCAGCCTGGTAAGCTGGTCCCCATGCAGATGGTAGACCGGCTTCGATGAAATCGCCACAGCTGACATTGATCACTTGTCCACTTTCGTAGCGTACCTCATCGGTTGCGTTGAAGAACGCATAGAGGTTGTATCGCCATATCTTAACATCGGTGATCTTGCCGTATACGGATTGGATATATTCGCCTAGCCAAATCCAATCTGGGTGCTGGGTGATGAACTCGGTGACAAAGCAGTTTTCTGACCATTTGGGCCAGGTGAGCTCTAGCACGGCATGGATAGGGTAGTCTTGGATTTGATAATTAGGATAGATAGCTGAGTAGAACTCGTCAAAGTCTGCTTTGAACTCATCCCACAATTGTTGGTTGGTAGGTACTTCTACAGTAGGCAGTTGTCCGCCATTGAGCACCCATGTGATATCTATCGTTGGTTCTGGTTCTGGATTAGGGTCTGTGCCAGGATTAGGATTCTCTGGTTCAGGTTCTTCGGTAGCATTTGGATCTGCGTTGTAGAGTGTCACACCATGCTCTACGCCATAGCGGTCGTAGGTATAGACGGCGATAGTCGTATTGGTAAGTGAACCGAGCGAGCTAGTATTAAATGAGTTTCCGTATATTACGCCTTGTAGATAAAGTGGATTGCGGGTTGCAGTCTTCACACCGGTGCCTTTAGGGTAGGCGTAAACGGTGAAGCGTGTCTCAGTAGGATGTGACCATGTGAGGGTTGTACCAGATAGTTTGAGGTTGCTAGGCGCAGCTAGGCTATCTTGCACTTTCCATTCCATAGGTGGAGTGAGTGCCTCATAGATATAGTGCGATTGAGCTAAATCTTCGTACATCTTTAGATACGAGGTGGTATTGTAATGAACGGCACCTGCGTAGCCAGATGATAAGTGTGTGCGGGTAGCATCCATCTGGCGCTCCATCTCTTTGACTCCATCCTCAAATCCGTTGGAACCATTATACACCTTATAGGCAGCGGTAGATGGGAAGAAATGTACGCGCTTACCGTCGGGTAATTGGTCTGAGAAATGCTCACATACACTCTTTGCCCACCACTCGCAGAGCACATCAAAGTCTTGTGCGGCTACTTGTGTTGACCAGTAGATCTGTGGATTGACATAGTCCACATAACCACCTTTAATCCATTCTACGGTGTTGCAATAAAGTGTGTTGTAGATATCACCACCGGTGATTCCTGCAGGCAACTTGATGCCGTATGCGCGAGCTGCGCCATTATCGATAGTCCATATACCACCAGGACCCATACCGAAGCGCACCCATGGTTTGACGGCTTGGATACTATCGTATGTGGCTTTGATGACCTTGTCCACATTGCTGCGGCGCCAGTCGTCAATAGTCTTTCCATTGCCATTTACGTCCACTACCTCAGCTGCGTTGTAATGCAATTGTTGCGCTTTGGCATCTTCGGTGGTTGTACCGCCGTAGGCATAGAAATAGTCGTCCATTACCATACCGTCGATGTCGTATTTATTGACAATCTCCATCAATACTTTCACCACATAGGCGCGTGACTCTGGGTAGCCAGGGTCAATGAGGTAACCAGAAAACGAGCTGTTGTTATATTTGATGAGCCAGTCTCCTGCATTGCTCCATAGTACATCCGAGCTGGCTAGCGTGCTAGTAGATGCACGGAATGGGTTGACCCAAACGTGTAATTCCATACCACGCTTATGTGCTTCGTCTATCGCAAATTGAAGAGGGTCATAACCAGGGTCTTTGCCGCGAGTGCCGGTCAGTGCTATAGACCAAGGCTCGTAGGAAGACACATACATCGCATCGCAAAGTGAGCGTACTTGCATGCAGACGGCATTCATATTGCCGGCTTTCATCTTGTCAAGAATGTCGATGAGTTCTTGCTTTTGTTGTTCGCGTTTGCTATCAGATGTAGCTTTGGTTTTAGGCCAATCGATACCAGATACGGTAGCTAGCCAAGTAGCGCGAAATTCATGCTTAGGTTGTTCTGCAAAGATGGATAGGCAGAACATCGTTGTTAAAAGGATGAAAGAGATCGTTTTTTTCATGATAAATTTGTTTTAGTACGCATAGGCGCATTTTCGGCACAAAGGTACAACAAATCCTGCATATACGCAAGCGAAAGGTGTGATTTTATAAAAAATAATAGATTTTTAATCTATTTTGTACAACAAAGGACGATTGCAGGAATGCGTAGATATGAAAAAGATAAGGTACACGAGTGTGCACCTTATCCATGATGAAAAACTCTTTGTGTAGATCTCCCGGAGGGAGTCTATGGATTATTGAATCTCTATGACTCGAGTAGGTTTCTTCTCGGGGGTAGTAGCTAGTTTCGGTAGTTCAATGTGAAGCACACCGCTGCATGCCTTGGCTGTAATGGCCGCTTTGTCTATGTGTTCGGGTAGCTGTAGGGCTTGCTCAAAGTGCATGTAGTTAAACTCGCGACGAAGATACTTGGAGTTTTTGTCCTCCTCTTTGTTTTCGTGTTTTTTCTCTACGGAAATCACCAATTGATCTTGGTCGTTGACATGTACTCTGAAGTCGTCCTTGGTCATGCCCGGAGCGGCTATTTCTACAAGAAATGCCTTGTCGTTTTCCTTGACATTGATGGCAGGTGTGTTAGCCGCTATGCTGCGCATAGGGAACCAATCGTCGTTGAAGAAATCGTTGAAAATGGTTGGCAACCAGTTGTTTTGCCTTTTGGTTGTAGGTAACATAATAATAAATTTTATAGTTAGGTTTAGGTTAATGGCAACATCCTCTCGTTAGGCTGCTTGCCATGTTTGCGTATATGATTGTGTCAAATAGTGTGCCAAACTATGTGCCTGGCAGAAAAAAGTACCTAATTCGCTCTCTGCGGATACGCCTGCTCCAGTAAAAACAACGATTTTCTTAGTCATAATAAATGGGGTTAATGGTTAATTTTATGATTATATGTATGTGTTGACACTAAATATCTCCTTGCCTTCGGCAGAAATCTTATAAATCTTGCTTGCCACGCTTGCACCTCGCTTTTCTCCTAAGTACTCCGTAATCTATTACCACCGCTCTGCATTTTTGGGTACATCCCAAAACGCAACCGCTGAATCTTATAGAATGTGGCGGAAAACGTCTAATAGTGCAACTGGTATATAAATCCCTAATTTTATGATTATTGAGTGCAAAGATACGAAAAAAAATCGCATATGCGCAAGTGCTATGCGATTTTTGTTTATTGGACGCCCGCAAACAGGCAGCTATTTAGGATTCAGAGGTGTGGATCAATGAGCCGATGATGAAGCCGCGGAAAGTGGTATAGGGATTGGGGTGCGTATTAGGATAGCGGTCGGCTTTCTTGCGGTAGTCGGCGTACTTCTCTTCCCACTCAGCACGGAGTTCGGGAGTGTTCATGATGACAGAGGTTTGTTTGACCGCCTCTGCGAAAGAAGAAACAGCCTTCTGGCGAGAGGGCGCAAGAGGACCTTTATACGGATGTTTGACTACATAAGCATGTGTGCGACCGTTGCGGGTGCGCATGATAATCTTATCGGTGGAACCGAGTTTGCCCGACATGGAGTCGAAGGGATGAGAGAGTGTTGTTCTAGCCATAGTTAGGTGATTTTGAATTATGAATATCTCCTTGCGCTATGCGCAGAAATCTTAATAAATCTTTTTTACAATGCAACTGATTTTATTGCCACCGCTCTGCTTGTCGATGCGTTTCCCCATCGACGACGCTATCGCTGAATCTTAAGTAAATGGCTTCGCTTTGTTTGTAATTATGGGTGCAAAGGTAGTGAAAGTTTTGCAGATTTACAAGTTTTGGAGGGTAAAATTTTGATTTTATAGTGAAATAGTGAAAGTAGTTGATAGATACGGTATTCCTAGGGTAAAAATAAGGTAATCTATCGTGTATCTAACGTATATCTATCGTGTATCTATCGTATATGTAACGTAGTTGATAGCGGAAGGATAGAGGAGGGGGAGCCTCTCCTCTATCCTCCCCTAAAGGGAAGGACTTTTAGAACGCCAAAGACCGCCCTATATGGTGTAAAGTGTAAGGTGTAAAGACTGGGGATTAGGGAGTCGGGACACGCGAGACGGGACTCTGTCGAGCGCTTGCAGCGCAGTTTAGAGGCGGGGGTACTCGAATAGTATTCGGGATAACAAACAAAGAAAAAAGAACAAGCGCAGGTTGTGGACTGCGCTTGTGGAAGATTATTGATTCTTATTAGCAAGGATTAACGCAAAGCCTACCCCCCGACCCCTTCCTAAAAGAAAGGGAGGAGAAGTAAAAGCTAATATCTTATCTCACTTGAGTGAGGGAGCGGACATGAGCGTTGAAAGCATCCTTCTTGAGCAAGTCCTCGAGGGTGAGGTGCATGCGGTAGTTCCAGAAATGCTCTGGGTTAGAAGGCAAGTTGATACGCTCAGCGTGTTGGTCAGCCAAACGAATATCACCATCAATAGCAAACCAGTCTTGCAATGGAAGAATTACCCACATAGCAGGGCTATACATGTGCTGATTAACGATGAATTCGGCAATTTCTGGCGTCATCTCCTGTGGCGCCTCACCCCACCAGCCCATTTGCTCGTTGTAGAACTTCTGAGTGACTTGGCGGTCCTCCTCCCACCAAGCACGAACAGGGTTCATGTCGTGGGTACCGATGGTACAAACGCTATGATAAGGAGCGTCCGCTGGGTGAGCGAAAGCTACGGTTGGGTCCTTAGGCATGCGTTGGATCTCGAGCGAGAGGATCTGCAATTGGTTCATTACATCAGGCACACATGTAGGCACCATACCGAGGTCCTCGCCGCAGCAGAGCATGTCGGTAGAAGCGATGAGTGTAGGCAACTTCTTGAGTGCAGACTCGCGCCAGAAAGAGGTGTGGCGGTGGTAGAAGTAG
>JAFYSK010000049.1 GCA_017559385.1 Paludibacteraceae bacterium
GACTTACATCTACGGAATAGGTCGTTCAAGCGCAAAGAAAATCTTGGCAGAGGCAGGCGTAGACCCAAGCATCAAGGTTCAAGATTGGACGGATGACCAAGCAGCTAAAATTCGTGAGATCATCGGTGCTAACTACAAAGTAGAAGGTGACCTCCGTTCCGAAACACAACTCAACATCAAACGTTTGATGGATATCGGTTGCTACCGTGGCGTACGTCACCGTAATGGACTTCCAGTACGTGGTCAATCTACCAAAAACAACGCACGTACCCGCAAAGGTAAAAAGAAAACTGTTGCTAACAAGAAGAAAGCAACGAAGTAATCAACCAACCAGAGGAATAGTTAGTGGTTACAAACAAAATATACTTCAGCTATCCTCATTAATATCTATCAACAAATATGGCAAAGAAAAATGTTGCAGCTAAGAAGCGCGTTGTAAAGATTGACGGTGTTGGTCAACTTCACGTAATGTCTTCTTTCAACAATGTGATTGTAACACTTGCTAACGGCGAGGGACAAGTTATCTCTTGGTCTTCAGCAGGTAAAATGGGCTTCCGTGGCTCTAAAAAGAATACTCCTTACGCAGCTCAAACTGCTGCTGAGGATTGCGCAAAGGTTGCTTTTGACCTCGGTTTGCGCAAGGTTAAAGCGTATGTTAAAGGTCCTGGACAAGGTCGCGAGAGCGCAATCCGCGCTTGTGCTAATGCTGGTATCGCAGTAACTGAAATCGTTGACGTTACTCCTATGCCACACAATGGTTGCCGTCCTCCTAAACGTCGTCGTGTATAATTTTTTAACTACTAAAATTTAAAGAAAATGGCTAGATATATTGGACCAAAATCACGTATTGCACGTCGTTTCGGAGAGGCTATCTTCGGCCCAGACAAAGTGCTCGACAAACGTAACTACGCTCCAGGTCAACACGGTGTTAACCGCCGTAAAAAAAGCTCTGAGTACGGTACTCAGCTCGCTGAGAAGCAAAAAGCTAAATACACCTACGGTGTTCTCGAGCGTCAATTCCGTCTCCTTTTCGCTAAAGCATCTCGTATTAAAGGTATTACCGGTGAGATCTTGCTTCAATTGCTCGAATCTCGTCTTGATAACATCGTTTACCGCCTTGGTATCGCTCCAACTCGTGCTGCTGCTCGTCAGTTGGTAAGCCACTGCCACATCACTGTAGATGGTAAGGTGGTTAACATCCCTTCTTATGATGTTAAACCAGGTCAAGTTGTAGCTGTTCGTGAGAAATCTAAATCTCTCGAAGTTATCGCTACCTCTCTTGATGGTTTCAACCACAGCAAATATAGCTGGTTGGAGTGGAACGAAGCTGACAAGGCTGGTAAATACCTCAACATCCCACAACGTGAGGATATCCCTGAGAACATCAAGGAGCAATTAATCGTCGAGTTGTACTCTAAATAATAATTAAATTCATGGCAATATTAGATTTTATTAAACCTGACAAGGTGATCATGTTGGATTCGAGCAACAAGCACGGAGTTTTTGAATTTCGTCCGCTCGAACCGGGTTATGGTATCACAGTAGGTAACGCTATTCGTCGCGTACTCATCGGTTCGCTCGAAGGTTATGCTATCTGTTCTATTAAGATCAATGGTATTGATCATGAATTTGCTACTATCCCTGGTGTAATTACCGACGTGACCAACCTCATCCTTAACCTCAAGCAAGTTCGTTTTGCTCGCAAAGAGGGAATGGAAGTAACTGAAGAGACTATCCGCATGCATGTTAAGGGCAACACAGCCCTTCTTGCAGGCGAACTCAATAGCTACCTCCAGGCTTTCGATGTGCTCAATCCAGAGCTACTCCTTGCTGAGATGGATGAAACAGCTGACTTTGAGATTGAAATTAATATCAACAAAGGTCGTGGTTACGTGTCTGCTGATGAGAATCATCGCGCAAATGACGCTATTGGAGTACTTGCTATTGATAGCATTTATACTCCTATTGTAAATGTTAAGTACAGCATCGATCCATGTCGTGTAGAGCAACGCACTGACTATGAGAAACTCACTCTTGAGATCTCTACAGACGGCTCTATCGCACCTAAGGATGCACTTACAGAGGCTGCTAAGCTTTTGATCTATCACTTTATGCTCTTCTCTGATGAGCGTATCATTATCGAGGATCAAGCTAAACCTGCTGTTAACGCATTCGATGAGGAGCACTTGCGTATGCGTCAATTGCTCAACCAACGTCTTGTAGATATGGACCTCTCTGTTCGCGCACTCAACTGCTTGAAGGCTGCAGAGGTTGATACTCTCGGACAATTGGTTAAATATCATCGTTCTGACTTGCTTAAGTTCCGTAACTTCGGTAAGAAGTCTCTTACTGAGCTCGACGAATTGCTCGAGAAGAACGGCTTAGCTTTCGGTATGGATATTAGCAGATACAAACTTAATGATTAATTTTCCTAACTAAAACAAACAAATGAGACATAATAAAAAATTCAATCACCTTGGTCGTAAAGCAGCGCACCGTCATGCAATGCTTTCTAACATGGCTTGCTCACTCATCATGCACAAGCGCATTTCGACCACTTTGGCTAAGGCTAAAGCTCTCCGTATGTACGTTGAGCCACTCCTTACCCACGCGAAAGAGGACTCTACAGCTAACCGCCGTCTCGTGTTCGCTAAACTCAAACAAAAAACTGTTGTAACTGAGCTCTTCCAAAATGTAGCAGAGAAGATCGCTAACCGCCCAGGTGGTTACACTCGTATCCTCCGCACTGGTTTCCGTCTCGGTGACGCAGCTGAGATGGCAATCATCGAGCTTGTAGACTACAACGAGAATATGCTTAAGACTCCTAAGGCTGCTGCTAAGAAGACCACACGTCGTGCTGGTAAGAAAGCTGCTCCTAAGGCTGAAGAGGCTACCGTTGAGGCTCCAGTAGCAGAGAGCGCAGAGTAATTTGTACTCCATTATATGAAAAAACTGTCTAACATCCCGTTAGACAGTTTTTTTGTTACTATACTAGATTACTGTTACACTAGCTAGTTATAAACAAAAAAGCCGCTAATCTAGCGGCTTTACTTAGTTGCGGAGGAAGGAATCGAACCAACGACCTTCAGGTTATGAGCCTGACGAGCTACCACTGCTCTACTCCGCGATATATATTCCAGTTGATAGGTCTCAACCGAAATCGTGTGCAAAGGTACTGCTTTTTTTTGATACTACCAAATTTTTTAGGATAAAAATGCGTTTTTTATATGTTTTTTAACACATTTTAATCTCAATCATTATCAAAATCGAATAGGGTAGGTGAATCTAAATCAAAGCGTTTTAGTATGTTTTTCATCAGTGTTTCCCTAATCAATTTGGATCGATTGCTGATAGTATATTTATCGCAATAACGTTCTAATGCTCGCATTTCACTTGCATTGAGCATAATGGATACTCGATGCTTACGAGGTTCTGGTTTGTGTTTATATTTTCTACTTATCTTCACTCTAACTAAAATTCTATTGTTACGTTAGCACCTATACTAACAAAATTACACCCTATATTGTTTGTGTAGCTTTGATTGTTGATTATCTCTGTTGTTTGTACGGTAGCTTGCTGCCATTCTGCGAAACAACTCAGCAGTACACTTGTGTTATCGTTAATATGGTAGGTCCATCCAGTGTAGGCGCTTAGACTTATGCCACCTTTGTTTTGTTTGTCGGTAGAAAAGCCATAACCTATATTCATACCTACATATGGTGCATGACGCTTGGTGGTTAGTGCGCTGCTAACAGCTACTTGCAGTGGAATAAATGTATAGCTTTCTTCAGGTAGTATTTTAGAGCGGAATCCTATACTTCCGCCCACAAATATAGGCTTACCTGCTATTTCTCTACTTCCTATTTGTAGATCTGCACCAACTTGTCCACCCCATCCATGAATAGGTAGATAAACGGCTCCACCACTGACTTGAACTCTAATAGCAACAGGACGTATGATGATTGGGCTTAAGGTTTCTTCTGCAACAGTTTGTGTGGTAGTTTCTTCTTGTATTGATGCTACTTCGCTTCTAGGATATTGATATCTTGTACCATCTTTTTTCTTGATGATTACCACTTCTTCGTTTTGCAAAATGATCTCACCTTGTATCCTTGTACCAGTGTTTAATACCACTACTTCTGCCATTGTTATGGTTGATAGTAGTAATGCTACTGTCAGTAATATGAGTTTGTTAAATTTCAATGTATAATCAATTTGACTGCAAAGGTACAACTTTTTACTAAGATATGCAAAAATATAGTGATTTTTTGCTCTTACTCTTCTTCCACCAACACAAAGTCGATCAGTTTGCGTTCGATATCCACTTTGGTTACTTTCACGCGTACAGGATCGGATAAAGTGTATGTTTTTCCGCTGCGGGCAGCTATCAGGCAATAATTATCCTCATCATATTGCATATAGTCATGTGGTTCGATTGTTCGGATAGGCACAAGTCCTTCGGTCAGTGTGTCATTTAGCTGAACAAACAAGCCAAATTCGGTCACGCCACTAACAACGGCATCAAACTCCTCACCCAAGTGTCTACTTATCCATCGTGCGTGCATTTGTTTGATCGAATCTCGCTCTGCTGCTTGTGCGGCCATTTCGCAGTCGGTACTATGCACGCATGCTTGCTCCAGTTCGTCAATATCGCTGCGGCAAAGTGCTTTGGATTGAAGCAGGTACTTGGCTACTAGTCGATGTACCATCATATCTGGATAACGACGTATAGGAGATGTAAAGTGTGTGTAATAAGGAAATGCTAGTCCGTAGTGACCGATATTACTTGTAGAGTACACAGCTTTAGCCATTGACCGTATAGTCAGTGTCTCTACGAGTGTTTGGGATGGGTGTCCCTGACAGTTGTCTAGCAGCGCGTTGATTTGTTTGTGTGTTGCACCGCCATTAGATGATGTTTTTAGACTAAATCCAAAGCGCTTGATAAAAGTGGCTAGCTTGCTTAGTTTCTCTGGATCGGGGTTAGCATGTACGCGAAAGACAAATGGGTATTTTCCTGTCGTTTCACCGTCTTGATTTTTGTTCTTCTTGCCTATTTCGGCAGCAACAATACGGTTAGCAAGCAACATGAACTCGTCGATTAAGTGATTGCTATCATATGATTTATGGAAGAAAATCTCCACGGGTTCGCCTTGTTCATCTAAGCGGAAATGCGCTTCCGGTGCTTCAAAGTTGATAGCGCCATGGCGAAAGCGATTAGCGCGCAGTATCTGAGCTAGTTGATTCAGGTTACGAATAGCTTGTGACACTTTTAGTTCATTCCCCCTTATTGCATCACATGTTTTCTCCTCTAGTATGTCTTGTGCTTGGCGATAGGTTAGTCTATAGTCAGAGCATATTATTGTACGGCAAATCTTGTGGCGAATAACTTTGGCTTCATTATCCATTTCCAAGATTACAGACATACATAGCTTGTCCTCTTTTGGTCGAAGGCTACATAGCTCGTTACTCAATCGTTCGGGTAACATGGGAATAACCTTATCCACCAAATAGATACTTGTACCACGATGGTAAGCTTCATCATCCAATGCTGTTTGTTCGGCTACATAGTGAGTCACATCTGCGATATGAATACCTATCTGACAGTTTCCAGATTCTAGTTCTTGGAACGACAATGCATCATCAAAGTCTTTGGCCTCATCTGGGTCAATGGTAAAAGTCAGCACGTCACGCATATCACGACGACGCATGATCTCTGCTTGGGGAATATCATGTCGAGGAAGTTTGCGAACTTCTTTCTTAACTTCCTCAGAGAATCCTTCAGGAAGAACATATTCTTGCTCTTTCTTCGTATTGAGTTCCTTTTGAGATTCTATTTTTTTGTTTTGTTGCTTTCGTATCTGCGCTTTTTCTCTGCGCAATCTCTTAGCTATGAGGTCTTTAGTTCTCATTGACGAATGTCTTTAATAGTTAATTGTTTAGGGTTATATCTTGTTTGTACAAAAATTGTACCTTAATACTATTGGATTCTTTTTTTCCAAAGAATAGCTCTATGTGCTGCCTTGCGTGTTAGTATTTGTTGCTCCTTGGTCATTTTGTCATTTTTATATCCATTAGTGCAGCAATTCTTACCAGTTAGTAATTCATACCATACACAAGCTGCCGTATAGCGACCATAGATGTAATTTAAATGATATCCATCTCTGCAAAGTGTATCACCTAGTTTTGTTTCTCGTGCTAGAGTGATTGCTTTTCCGCATGGGATAAGAATTAGTTCTGGATGGCGCTCTAGCAAAGCGATAGTTGCATTATGGATACTATCATCCATAATCTGTTGACTTTTTTGGTAACGCGGAAATTGTGGGTGCTTTGCATCTTGTGAATATGACCATGTTTGCATCCAACACAGTTTGGCGTTTGGCTGATAGCTGCGTACAGTGTCAATCAAGTCACTTAAATATGGTTCGTAACTACCTTGTATACCGCTGTCATGGCTTGCCTGTTGAAAAGAGATATAGTCCCATTGCATCAATTTTAGAGCTTGACGAAGCGAGTACCCCTCATTTAGAGTTCGTACTCCATGCTCTATGTAGCGAAAACTATATGGCGATTTATTTTTATGTAAAAATGTGTAGTGTTGTTCTAGAGAACAACCTCCATAATATAGATTGCCAATGATAATAGGTTGGTCCCCTTCTTTACATAGTGGAGCCAATTCTTGTTCTACTGCATCCCATGAAAAACTATTACCTATACATAAAATTCGAATAGTGTCGTTAGAGGCTTGAATAGTGGAGAATATGGCACTAAAGGTAAAGGCAATAAGTAATGAATAAAACTTGTTCATAGAATTGTTATGATAAAATGATTAATTTAGACTACAAAGGTACTGCTTTATTTTGAAATATGCAAAAAAAGTAGTACTTTTGCCAAAAAATTAGTATTACCACCATGAGACCATTCCGATTATTCCTATTGACATTCTTTATTCTAGCAATGTTGCCCATCAAGGCTTCCTTGAATTTTCAATATGCTGATAGTGTTATTTTGTCTGCTATTCGTGATACTCTTATTCCTGGCGCGGTGTTGTGTGTTGTTGATAATCAGGAGATTGTATATCTTCAAGCATATGGTAATCGTCGCGTTGTTCCCGAGCATGAAGCCATGACTACCAACACGATTTTTGACCTAGCGTCGGTAAGTAAACCAGTTGGTGCAGGTACGGCTATGTTGCTGCTTTGTGCAGAAGGAAAAGCCAATGTCAATGATTTTGTATCGCAATATATCCCTAATTATCACGCAGATGTACAGATTCGTCATCTGATGACGCATTACTCAGGCTTGCCTTCATATATGAATGCTAGACGTCTTGATAGTATATTCTCTAGTCGTAATATTGCTCCTGATCAATATCCTAACAGTATGATTGACACGATAGGTCGATGCAAGCGTCCTTCTAAGGTTGGGGAGAAATATCGCTATTCTTGCCTTAATTTCATAAGCCTTCAACGCGTAGTAGAAGCTATTGTTGGTATGGATATCAATAGCTATTTACGCTCTACTTTATATGCGGACCTAGGTATTAACATGGGTTGGTTGCCTGATGCATCGTTGCTCGCTCGTATTGCTCCTACCGAGTGTCAACAAGACGATTGTTTGCATGGCAAGGTGCATGATCCCCTTGCACAAGTGATGATGCGTGGAATATCTGGCAATGCAGGAGTTTTTGCTACAGCGGAGGATGTGGCCAAATGGGCTATCTGGTTTATGCAGTTGCCAGCTGAAGTTCGTGCTAGTGGATGTCAAGCTGGGTTATGGACCGATACGGTGTCTACATCGATGGGCGAACAGCAAAGTTGCCGTCATACAGGTTATACAGGAACTAGTGTGACGATCATGCCTCAGTCGGGTAGAGCACTAATACTACTCACCAACCGAGTGCATCCCAAGGATGAACATAATCTGGGTGATTTGCGTCGAAAACTCAACGAGTGGTTGAAACCTTAGTAGTCTATCTTCTTGAGATAATCTAGTACAATCTTACCAATGATTGGGCTCTTGTATACGAATGAGCCATGGTCCTCATTGGGGACTATATACATTTCGCCACTAGGTATATTATTGGCGATCAGTTTTGTGTGCTCGGGGTCAATCAGGTCGTTTTCGCCTGCTGTGATTAATGCAGGACATTGAATACTTTGCATATCTTTAGCCGTCATGTGTGGCTCTAAAAGCATCATCTTGGTAAGCGGTGGAATCGAGTCTTTTTCTAATTCTTTTTTAAATTCCTCCCAGAAACTTGCTACTACACCTTCAGGAAATAAGTTTGCTCCTGCTGTGATGATAGCTCCAGCTGTATTAGGGTGAAGTACTTCCATTTGTAAAGCTACATTGCCTCCGTCACTCCATCCAAATATCGCAGGTTTATCTAGTTCTAATTCTTCGATAAATTCGTACAGATCGTTAGCCATATCGATATAGTGATATTCCTTCACAGGTGCATTGGCACCTTGTCCTCGCGAGTCTAGTGCGTATACTAGGTAACCTGCCGAATCTAGCTGGTCAACCATTACCGACAGATGGTCGTGCTCACCGCTATTTCCATGTAAAAGGATAACTGCAGGATCTTTGCTATTGCCCTTAATCTGGTAAACTAGGTTCACGCCATTGACATCAATGTTTCTAACCTCATCAAAGTCCTCTGATCTAAAAGCAGGCATTAAGCATAACCAGATGCTGCAAAATAGTAGTAAAAATGGAAATTTTGTCTTTTGTGTGTCTTGCATTGTATCAAAGATTTTCATTTTAACAAAAAGTGCCTAACATTAATGTTAAGCACTCTCTTTTTTTCTGTACCGCGAGCGGGACTTCCTACGTAAGTCCTAACGCACTACTTGTAAAATTAAACTCGAAAACACTTTCAAGCAAGCTTGCGCGCCTTCGAGTTTTATTTCAGTACCGCGAGCGGGACTTGAACCCGCACAGCCATCACTGGCCAAAGGATTTTAAGTCCTTCGTGTCTACCGATTCCACCATCGCGGCTCAAAATCGGGCACAAAGGTACAACATTTTATGCATATTTGCAAGAAAAATCGCATTTTTTTTGTGAAATACCTACAAATAGGTATTGTGCGATTGTGAAAAAAGCTGTAATTTTGCAGCGTGAATAATTATCGTTAATAATGCACGAAAAAGAATACATATTGGATGGTGTACAGGTGCAAGAGGTTGATGCACGCCAATTGGAGACGGATTTAGTTCGTACTGCAGAACTAATTGACCGTCACCAGCCTTTTGTTGTGCTACTAACACATTATGATGATTTGCTACAAACCAATCATACGTTAGATTATCAGTTACTTAGCAAATTGTTTGGTGTTCCAATAGGCCTTGCTGAACATAAAACAGAGATATTACAGAGTAGGGTTGATTTTCGCCATATTCATGTCACCTATGGTAAGGATGTAGAGTCTGCCATTGATCGAATAATCGATGTGATTATCACCTTGTCTGAAGTTCGTGAGAAATATTCAAAGCGTTATATTGCTGTTCGACTTTTGGAACGTCCAGATGAAATGTTGCCTCTGCTGCCATATTCTGAAGAGCTGGTTCGTGTGGCTGAGGAGCAACGTCAGCGATTGCAAACGCGTTTTGAAATGTCTTCGAAAGCGGTTGTTGCGCAGGCACGTAGAGGCTTTGTTCATGGTGCACTAGAGGAAACACTCACTCATGCGCAGAATGATACAGGTCACTCATGGGCTGATCGTCTGGATAAGATACTTACAAATAAGTGGATTGGTCTGCCGCTCTTAATGCTGATTTTATGGCTCGTTTTTGAGTGTACCTTTACTTTGGGTGCTTATCCTCAAGAGTGGATCGGATATGGCGTACAATCCTTAGTTGACTGGTTGCATGGAGTTATGCCAGATACTTGGTGGGCTAGTTTATTGTTGGACGGTGTGTTGATGGGTGTCGGTGCTGTTTTGGCTTTCTTACCCAATATAATTATTATGTTCCTCTTTCTGAGTCTAATGGAAGATACGGGCTATATGGCTCGTGCTGCTTATGTACTTGATAAGATAATGCACCGAATAGGCTTACATGGTAGTTCTTTTATACCAATGTTGATGGGGTTTGGTTGCAATGTACCGGCCATTATGGCGGCACGCGATATAACCAATAAGAAAGATCGCGCATTGACCATGCTGATGGTTCCGTTTATGAGTTGCTCGGCGCGTTTACCAGTGTACATGCTCTTTGTTGGCGCATTTTTTGCAAACCAACAAGCGATAGTGATGCTTTCATTGTATATTCTAGGTGTATCATTGAGTATTGTGTTTGCTTTAATAATGCAACGTACATCAGCATTTCGTCAACTAAAACATGACTATGTAAGTGAGCTACCTGCTTATCGCCGGCCTACTTGGCGTAACACGGGTATGCATATCTGGGAGCGTGTATCAGATTATTTACAAAAAATACCTGCTGTTATCATTTGGGCAAGTGTCATTATTTGGGCCTTGACTTATTTTCCATCGGGTAATATGAATGATATGGAGCATAGCTACTTAGCGTCTATTGGCCAATGGATGGAACCTGTGATGAAACCACTGGGTTTTGATTGGAAAATGTCGGTATGTTTGCTCACTGGTTTGCCTGCTAAGGAAGCTATTGTTTCTACAATGGGAATACTTTATCCATCTGACACTGCTCTGTTGGCATTTACACCTGTAACAGCATATGCGTTCATGGCATTTGTGTTGTTGTACTTCCCTTGTGTCGCTACTATTACGACATTAGGTAAGGAGCTAGGCGCAAAGTGGGCATGGTTTAGTCTTATTCAGTCTATGGTGTTAGCATGGGTGATAAGTTTTATTATCAATCAACTAGGTTCTATTGTTCTATAACTAGTCAATAACAAAAAAGTATGAAGAAATTGTGTGTTATATTTGTTGCTTTATGTTCAACTTGCTTTGTGTTAGCAAGTGTCAAAGGCACTATATATGATGACAAAGGTTATCCATTAGTGGGTGCTAATGTCTATTGGGCAGGTACAACGATAGGTGTCGCAACTGATTTGGATGGTCGATTTGAGTTGGACGAAGTCAAATCAACAAGATTGCTCGTTTCTAGTTTTATGGGCTACCATAATGACACAACTAAGGTTATGTCTCATGATGAATTAACCATTGTGCTAGTCTCAGATCTTGTTCTGGATGAAGTAACTATCGTTGAGCGCAAGATGTCTATCTTACGTTCTCGTATGTCTCCTATACAACTGGAGACTCTTACTGGTGACGAATTATGCAAGGCCGCATGCTGTAATCTAAGCGAGAGTTTCGAAACTAGCGCTTCCGTAGATGTGGCTTATTCAGACGCCGCTACTGGTGCTAAGCAGATTCGTCTTTTGGGACTTAGTGGTACCTATGTACAGATGTTAACGGAGAATACTCCTAATATTCGCGGATTAGCACAAGCTTTCGGTATGGAGTATATCCCAGGCCCTTGGATGGAAGCTATTCAGGTTAGTAAAGGAACATCTTCTGTTATTAATGGCTATGAGGCTATTGCTGGACAGATCAACGTAGAATACCTCAAGCCTCAGACCCAAGATCCTATTTCTCTTAATGCCATGATCAGTACCGAAACGCATGCCGAAGTCAATGCTACGGGTGGTTGGGATCTAAATGATGAAGTTTCTACAGGTATCTTATTCCATGCGCAAAATATGTCCTTGGAACTTGATCATAATCATGATGGTTTCCTTGATATGCCCAAGAATACGAACATCAATCTGCTCAACCGATGGTATGTTAAGACGGGGGATTATACCGGACAGTTCCTTGTGCGTGGTATCTATGATAGACGCATGGGTGGTCAGAGCAAAGATGCTCTTGCAATTCCGTCATTTGAATCTTCGCCTTATCGTATTGATCTTAAGACCTATCGTGTTGATGGATTCGTCAAGAACGGCTATGTGTTTGATCCTGATCTAGGTATGTCTATAGGTATTATAGCGGCTGCATCTTACCACAATCAGCAGAATACCTATGGTCCTCGTCAATGGAATGCTGCGCAAACAAACGCATACCTGAATGCTATTTTCCAAACTTCTTTTGATGACTTTACTACAGATTTGAATGATAATCATCAGCATAATTTATCTGCAGGCTTTAGTGTTAATTTTGATCGCTATGACGAGTCTCTTTCGCCTCTCGCCCTCTTGCCTAATAGCCTTATCACCTCTCAAATGGAGACTACACCTGGCCTTTTTGTGGAGTACACATACTCATACAAGGACAAACTGACATTGCTAGCTGGTGTTCGTGAGGATTATTCTACTAGGTATGGATTTTTTACAACCCCACGTATGAATGTGCGTTTTGCGCCATTTGAGTGGTGGACTATTCGTGGTTCTGTGGGATTGGGATATCGTACTCCTTTGGCTATTGCTGACCATGCCGCTTACTTAGCTAGTAATCGTACCTATGACTTCCTTTTGCCATCATGGGGTGATCCAGTATCTAATCTTGGTTTTGCACAAGAGCGCACGATGAATACAGGTGTAAGTACTGTGTTTTATATTCCAGTAGGCAAGCGTGAACTTCAACTATCAGGTGAGTACTACTATACCAAGTTCCTTGATGGTGTGATTGCCGATATGGATAGACGTTCTAATGGTATCACTTTGTATAATATGCATGATGTAGACAATGCGCAGTACTTCTCACACAACTGGCAGGTCGAGGCTAATATGGAGATTCTGCGCGGATGGACTATGACGGCTGCTTTCCGTTATACAGATGTCAAACAAACAACCTTTAATTCCGCAGCCAACAAGTACCAACTTCGCGACAAACCTTTGCAAAATAAGTTCAAGGGTATCATCTCAACTAGTTACCAGACTCCGCTCAAGACTTGGCAGTTTGATCTCACCGCACAATTTAATGGACCAGGTAGAATGCCTGATGGCTTTGTTGCACCTGCTGGTAGTAATCAGTATTATACCGATGGAATGGGGCAAATACATCATAAATGGTATCCACAATTGCTAGGCCAGGTGACCAAGTATTTCCGCACATGGTCGATCTATTTGGGTGCTGAGAATATGACCAATTTTACGCAGGATAATCCTATCGTAGGATCTACGGTAGAGCAAAATGGCCATCAATTGGTCGATCCATCTTCTCCTACGTTTGATGCGTCAATGATATGGGCGCCTATCCATGGCTGGAAACTTTACTTGGGATTCCGCTGGTCGCTTGAACGTCCTGAATAATCGTCATTGTAATTAAGATTTTTTTAACATATATAACTTTTAAAACATGAAACGTATTCTTATTTTCGTGATGGCTATTTTGCCAATGGCATTTTGTTTGTCAACCATGCAAGCAAAGCCTAACAAACAAAAAGTAGTGTTGTATGTGGACTTGCACTGCCAAGATTGCTGCGACAAGATCTTGAAGAATATTCCTTATGACAAAGAGTTGAAGAATGGAGTCAAGGATTTGGTTTTTGACCTAGAGGCCAAGACTGTTGTGGTGACTTATGATGCCAATAAGACAGATGTTGCAACTATTCAAAAAGCTTTTGCTAAGATTGGTAAACCAGCTACAACGCAATCGCCTAAGTGCTGCAATAGCCAAAAGTGCACCACCGAGCATAAATGCGAGGGCGAGCATCATCACCATCACGGCGAAGGTGAGCACCATCATCATTAATCGCCTACGGCTGTTTTAACCGTTCCAATCGCCCTGCGGGCTGTTTCAAACCTCTGAAACCCTGCAACAAGTGCCAACGGCACATGAAACAAGCAGCTGTGCTGCCTGAAACTTTTAGAACAGCACCTCTGGTGCGCTTAAAACTTTTAAAACAGCATCTCTGGTGCGCTTAAAACTTTTAAAACACGGAGTGTTTAAAGAATATCTACCATATTACAAACGTAATCTTAAGGTTGCACTACCAGTGATGCTAACCCAATTGGGCGCATCGCTGGTTGGTTTGTTTGATTCTATTATGGTCGGTCATTATGCTACAGTGGATTTGGCAGCGGTAAGTTTCTCTAATGCCCTTTTCTTCACTGTCATGGTTTTCGCCATGGGGGCATTGATGGGTTTGACGCCTCTTGTCGGATTTCAAGTTGGTAGTCTAACAGCGAGCGAAAGTGAGCAGTCTAACAGCGTGAGCGGTCTAACATCTAACAACGAGCGTAGCGAGTGGTCTGATTGCAGAGCAATCATCGCCTCTCTCTTCCAGAATGGTATGCTCTTTACTGTTCTGTTGAGCATTTTTACACTCGTTCTTTTAGGCGGTTGTATTCCCTTCTTACATTGTTTTGGTCAAGATCCTGCTGTGGTAGAGGCGGCTCGCCCGTATTACATATTGATAGTGATATCTATTATACCTTTCCTCTTTTTTACTTTCTTTAAGCAGTTTCTTGAGGGTTTAGGTAATACTTCTGTTGCGATGGTTATTACCTTATTAATGAATGGCCTCAATATCTTCTTAAACTGGTTGTTTATTTATGGCAATTGGGGATGCCCTGAATTGGGTGCTACAGGCGCAGGTGTTGGTTCGTTAGTAGCTCGTGTCGGAATGCCGATATGCTTTGTAGCTGTGATGTATTATCGTAAGGAGTGGAAGGGGTATTTAAAAGCAATGCGCATTGCTAATTTCCGAAAGAGTGTTATTAAGGAACTAGCTAAGATTGGTTTCCCAATAGGTGTTCAGACTTTGATGGAAACCATTGCTTTTACAGCCGCTTTTGTTTTTATCGGATGGATTAGTAAGGAGGCCCTGGCTGCGCATCAGATTGCCAATCAGATATGTGATATGACCTTTATGGTTATTCTAGGAATAGGTTCTGCTACTACTATCCGTGTTTCGCATCAGTTAGGTGCTAAAAATCTAGAGGGAGTTCGTATGGCAAGTAATGCTAGTATTCATCTAGTCCTTCTTATCAATGCTATTGGCGCTGCGGTGATGATAGGATTCCGTAACTATATTCCGTTGCTTTTTACCAAGGATCCAGAGGTAATAGCTATTGCGTCACAATTAGTGGTTCTAGCAGGGGTATTGCAGTTGGCCGATGGATTGCAAGTAGTAGCGGCATCTATGTTACGTGGTATTACGGATGTAAAGGTCCCAATGATTATAGCTATGTTCTCTTATACGATAGTTTGTATCTCTATTGGTCTATTCTTGGCTTTCCCTATGGGAATGGGCGCAGTTGGTATCTGGATAGGCTTTGTTGTGGGATTATCTGTTGCTGCGGTATGTTTGCATACGCGGTTTAGAATTAAGTTTCGAGACCTAGAGTCGAAAATAGAGTAATAGCCCGCGCTTTTTGTTGTCTATTCTTATCAGGATTAATGCAAATGTTTTAACTAATAACTTTAAAAAAATAATAAGTATGAAAAACATATTTTATTTTGTATTCTGTACCATATTAACATTACCAATGTTGTCTTGTTCGACTAAGACGCGTGATGTAACCATAATGGATTTTCCAAGGGAATTGGCTTGTTTTTTGGAAGATTTAGGAGTGGATTTTGACGACTATTGTGGTTGTGGTTGTGATGCGTATGTGAATTATGGCATAGATGGAGATATTTCTTATAGAAATAGAGAACCAATAGAACCTGATCGTATAGTAGAGTTTGAGGATTGTGATGGTGAGCCCATTAGGTGTAAACCATGCTTCTCGCTAGATAGGTTAGACAAACATAAATATACTATCAAATCTTATTCTAATGGTGGATTTTTGTTGAGTGTTAACGCGGAAAAAATAGATAGTGATTTCTATGATACATATGATAATTGTAAGTTTATATATAAGAAAATAGTATTTGTTCATCCTCTACAAATGCCATACGATTCTGTTGTATGTACGAATTTACTTTTTGATTCTGGTAGTTATGGATTTGAACTAATGGGTTTTGATTGTCGTCCTTGTGCAGGAGAGGTAAAAGTATATCGAGTTGATAGAAACAAGACATACTTGTTAAGAGAAATGGTCGAGGCTTCAGCTGAGAGAACGATATGGAAAGAATACGATCCTAATGGAAATGTTAAAAGCATAAAAACGATTTCTAACAACCCTCAAAATATAGATGAAGATGGTTTTTCCGACGAACCATTTGTTACAAATATAGAATACTATGATGAAAACGGACAAGGAGGACAGGTTTTTGTAGGAGAAAGATTTGCGGTATTGCTTTGGATTTTTTTGCCAATATCTTTCATCATTTTACTAGTGGCAATATACTTTATTGTGCAAATTCATAAAAGAAAATTCGAAGAGCTAGAAGCCTACAAAAAGTTACGTATCTTATTTCTTGTACTTTTATATATAGTAGGTGTTAATTATTATATTAGCTTGGTAGGAAGTATTGTTGCACTTGCTAATAATGATGACACTTCTTTTTCATATGTAACAACACAGGTACATACTGAATCCATAGATCATAATGACTGGATCTATGGCGAATGGGAATGCTACACTCCATATGGAACTATGACTATTGTTGTACACTCTGATGGAACTATGTGGGACAGTATAGAAGAGAGATCTGTTCCTATTGATATCGAGGAAGATCGTATTTGGGCAGACTTTGGTCAATATGGTTCCTCCTATCCCTTAGATAGATCAAATAAACGAATCGGTTCAGGAACACCAGGACATTGGTTCCATAAAGTTCAGTAGAAGATAGTATATAGAAAGATTTAAAATCAACAAAGATAAGGGTGTAGAGAATTATCGAACCCTAAAGATGAATAGGTTTTAGTGGTAATATCCTTATTACCAAATATTTACAATGGTAAAAAAAGAAAGAGGCGATAATGAAAGTGCTTCATTATCGCCTCAAGTGGAAGTGGCGGGACTCGAACCCGCGTCCAAACAAGGAACCAATATGCTTTCTACACGCTTATCTTGGCCTTAATTTTCGAGCAATAGCAAGACCCAAGCCACCAACTATTGCCTTATCTGCTAAAATCTCATTCTTGCATCGCAGCCTACAAGAACCAGCCCTGATATTTCCGCACCGCTTTATCCTATCAGCCTCTGGGCGTTGGCTTGGAGCGATGTCTCGGTTCAGCACCTTGTGCCGAAACTAGGCGAATCTACTATACTTCGATTACGCAGCGAGAGCTACAGTATTGTTGCCAGTTATAATGGCGAACCCGATTAAC
>JAFYSK010000050.1 GCA_017559385.1 Paludibacteraceae bacterium
ATGATATCAAGAGCGAGCTCCAACTTATCGTTTTCGCAGATGGAGTTACCTACCTCTCCGCCGTTTGCCTTAGCAAAAGTATAGGTCATACCACCGCAGAGGATGAGGTTGTCCACCTTGTCCATGAGGTTCTCGATGATACCGATCTTGGTAGATACCTTAGAACCACCCATGATAGCGGTGAAAGGACGCTTGATGTTACGGAGGATGTTATCTACAGCCTCTACCTCTTTCTCCATGAGGTAACCTAGCATCTTGTTGTCAGCATCAAAGTAGTCAGCGATCACAGCTGTAGAAGCGTGTTTGCGGTGAGCAGTACCAAATGCGTCGTTTACATAGCAGTCAGCATAGCTAGCGAGGGTCTTAGCGAACTCTTTTTGGCTTGCCTTCATGGCTACCTTAGCCTCTTCGTATGCAGGATCCTCTTTGTCGATACCTACTGGTTTGCCTTCCTCTTCTGGATAGTAGCGGAGGTTCTCGAGAAGGAGCACCTCACCAGCCTTGAGGGCAGCAGCTTGCTCAGCAGCCTTAGCGCAGTCCTCAGCGAATTGTACAGGAGTACCAAGTGCAGCGCTCACAGCGTCAACGATTTGCTTCAAGCTATATTTAGCAACCACTTTGCCTTTTGGTTTACCCATGTGGCTCATGATGATGAGCGCACCACCCTCTTCGAGGATGTGTTTGAGGGTTGGCAACGCACCACGGATACGGGTGTCGTCGGTGATTTGTCCGTTCTCGTTCAATGGCACATTAAAGTCCACGCGAACAATCGCTTTCTTACCAGCGAATTTGTAATCATTAATTGTCATAATCGTATATATTTTATTTTTTTGCGAAATTTGGGTGCAAAGGTACAAAAAAGTTTGCGGATTTGCAAATTTTGTATAGAAAAAGTTTTAGGAGGTATAAAAGTAAGGTTTTTTCTTGCGGGTAGAAGCGTAAGAGCACCCCATAACGCGAGCGTTATCGGGGACCTGTAAGAGTTAGACAAGTGGCAGATAGAAAAAATACTCTTATAAATTCGAGAGTAATAGACAAAGATAATAGATAATATATACAACACGCGGGAAGCATAGTAAAAACTAAACCTCCCGCTTTATTTTTTTTAAAAAAGTTTTCGTGTGTTGAAAGTTGTGGTAAAAAATTAGAAATTCTATTTATTGCTTCCAATAATTTTCGGCTTGTAGAACTTCATAAGCTAAAATCATTTCTTTAATAGCTCTTTTTTCATTTGCACTAAGTGTTCTTGTTTTTGTATATTTTCCAGTTAATTGCATCTTAACTGATTTGCCATTTACCATTTCTTTTAAGTATGCCAAATATGATTCAGAGACACTTACATCTATCCATTCCCACACGTCACCTGATGCATTATCTGTCTCTTTTTCATCATATTTATTAAAGAAAATTTGTTGAGTATTACCATCGTAAGATAAGAATGCCTGATCAAAGAAAATCCAATCATCACCTGTATATGACATTTTCAAACGTAACCAAACATTTCCATTGCGTTCGCCCATATATAGTGAAGTCATATTAGTATTATTATAGTGGGTGAAATATGGATTATAGTACCAAGTGATTTGTTGAACATCATCTACTTCTTTTTTAAGTTTTTTCACTGCGCGCAAACGCTCTTGTCTTTCTTGTTTTTTTTTACGTTCTTCAGCTGCTATTTTAGCTTTTTCTTCAGCTTCTATTCTATCTAATAACTTTTGTACTTCAGCACACTCTATTGCCTCTGGATGATATTTTTTAATTTGATCTAAAATTTGAATAACACCTACCTTATCCTTATTTTGTGCAACTAATCGCGCATCTGCTAACAATTTACTTGGAGCATATCTATAAGCATCTAGTTCATTATTTAGAGAATCTATTTGCGAAAGTAAAGATACATTCTCTAGTTTTAAATCATTATACTCTTTATTAGAAGGTCCACATGCAATCAAAGTAAATACTAAAAATGCAAAAAAGATATTCTTTTGCATAGAAAAAATAAAGTAACTCCTTTTCATAATTTTTATTGTTAATAATTAAACCCTTAAAGCAAATTTTCAAGTACTCTTACTTTATCTCTGAAGGCATTGATGGTATTAACTTGTTCTTTCTTTAAACCTTTTATATTTAAACCACAATAACCGCCATTGCCTTCGCAATACTCTATTTCTTTGTCATTTTTATGTCCGTCAGGGCAAATATACATTTCAGTCATTTTAGATGAAAGTATACTACTTTTTGTCATTTCAATTTTTCCTTTGTCAGGAAGATTATCAAGATACGATAAAATTTCCTTCATGGTTTTTAAATCCTCTCTATCGTATTCCTTCTTGTCTATTTCCAGTAACTCAATACCCAGTACAAGATTATTACGTAAGATTTCTAAAACCTTGGTTGCATTAAACAATTTATTTTTCTGAAGCAAGTTGTATACGCATCTACAACGATTTTCGTAGTCATTATATATAAAGGCAATAGCCTCGTCATATGATAATGTAGATAATATTATTGGGAACTTTTCATCTATAGGACGAGTCTCTCCATAACGATCAGTTACAAAATAATCGTATAAGGATGGTGCTAATTCCCACAACCCATGTTCCATAATAAAGTCTAGTTCAGTTCCTTTAGGAGTTTGGTTACCTCTTTTCTCCCAACGCTCTTTAAATAATTCCTTAGCGATTTTAATAGAAGAAACGCTAGATTCCTTTAAAATAGGATTTAGCTCTTCTTTTTTATCAAATACCAATTTAACAGCTGTTCCTGATACAGAAACCATGAACATCTGTTTACTTTTACCAGATATTTCGTCAAAATCCATCTTAAAACCTAAAATAGCATTTGCACCTGCAGTTCTTGCTTTTTGTGCAATAGCTTCATATGCTTTTTCGTAGAGAGTGTCCATTTGCTCGCGATAAGTTCCAGACATACCTCCAAAGAAATCTGAAAACGCTGCTGTAAAATCGGAAAAGAAACCTGTACCGATTACCAAATTAGTTGTAATAACACCTAAGTATTTCTCTACTTTAGCATTATCAATTGAGTTAGTTGTAGTGATTAGCATGGTATATTTATTTATTTATTTATAGTTAATATTATCTTGGCTTATATAAAAAAAAGCGCAGACGACTTCTATCTACGCTCTGAGGTTCTGGAAAAACCGCTAAAATTAGATATGTATCGCCCACGCCAAACGCGGACGTTTACACATTTATTCTAATTTTAGCAACTATATAAATTTTCCAGATTTCAGAGCTGCTAGAATAAATAGCAAACGCTATTATTGTATGTTGTTATATTTCCGTTGCAAAGGTAGTGAATTATTTTGAATTGAGCAAAAAAAATCGCCCTTCAAGGCGATTTTTTTGATGTAGAGTGTAAAGACGGGGATATTTGCCAGACCACTGGCAAAAGCAAAATTGATGACGGAATGGAAAAGAATACCCAACTACAAGTTGGGATAATAGAAGAATATATACTTAAAACTAAATTACAAAGATAATTGAGCTTTTAGTTGGTGGTAGAGCATGGCGCGGATGAAGGCTGGGAATTGGGCATATTGCTTGCCTTTGCCAGTCTTGGGATCAATAGGCGCTTGAGCATCTGGGTGTTTGCAACGGGTGTTGGGCAATTGAGCCTCATAACGACGGCGGAAGTCCTCGAGCAATGTACGGGATTCTTCCAAAGTGTAATAGTCGGGGATTTGATTGTTACGACGTTCGAAGAGTTGTTGCTCGGTTGGTCCGTCGGGTTGGGCTGCTTGGATGATTTGTGCAGCACGACGGCATGCCTCGCTCCAACAAGTGTGATTGGCAAGTTCTGCACCTGTCTTAGGGCTCTTTTTGAAATCACGAGGATTTTGGATAGCATAAGATTCCTGTTTGCCTTCGTGAATGATACGACCATTGATTCGGAATTTTTTCTGACGGTTGACAATGTTGCTGCCCTTACTGAGAGCGCCGTGGATCTCGGCAACAGGATGGTTGAGGGTAATTTGTGCCATGGTTTGAATGGTTTAAAAGTTTCAATGTTTCATGCGCCTTTGGCGCTTGTTTCAAAATTTAAGGGGTGGATTATGCTATGTAATCTTATAATGAAAGTTGCTGAATCACTAATAAATCACTAATAAATCACTAATAAATCACTAAAGAATCACTAAAGAATCACTAAAGATTTACAAGGGAAAAGGTAAAAAAAATATAATGTTTATAGGTATAATACTGGAGTGCGACGAAACGCACTCCGAGTATTATTATCAAGAAGTATATAAGGTTTTATAAACTTTCGCCGAAATCTTCTTTGAACTTAGAAACTAGTTCTTCTTGCCAATGGCCAATCTCCTTTAAGCGACCAAAGAAGAAACGCAATACATTAGGTTCTTCTACCCATTTCAAGCCGCCTATGAGTTGGCGGTTATCCCACAACCATTTAACACGGTCGGCTACATACTTGACTTGAGACAAAGTATAAACACGGCGTGGCATAGCGAGACGCATCAATTCCAACTCCGCAAAACGCTCAGTACCATCCGCTTCGCGTTGCTCAGAGAGCGTACCGCGCTCCATACCACGGATACCACCTGCTATATACAAAGCTGTGGCCACCGCAGCCGCAGGGTATTGATTATGAGGCATATTAGGCACAAAGCCCTGGCAATCAATATGCGCACCTAAACCACCCGCAGGCTTGATCATAGGCACACCATAGGCATCTAACTCGTTGACAAGATAATTGATAAACTCTGGTCCGTGGCTCAAGTAATCCATATCAAGCGACTCATACAAGCCCTCTGCCATCGCCTCGATAGAGCGCACATCAATACCGCCATAGGTTAAGAATCCCTCAAACAACGGAATATACTCCATCATGCTCTTGGTGAGGTCAGTATTGTGGCTGATGATCGCACCACCACGAGCAAAACCAAGTTTACGCGCAGAGAAATAGATGATATCCATCTTGCCAGCAAGCAAGTGGTAAATCTCCTTAGGAGTCATATACTTGCATTGTGCCTCTCGGGTCTTCATGAAGTAGATATTATCTTGCAATAAAGACGCATCCAAAACACTAGGTACTCCATATTCATGACATATATCTGCCACAGCTAACATATTTTCTAAACTTACAGGTTGACCACCTATCAAATTGGTACCTGCTTCTACACGGACATAAGCTACTTTATCTGCACCATATTCCTCTATTACGCGACGCAACTCTTGTAAATCCATATCTCCCTTGAATGGATCGTCGCTCTGAGGAATCAATCCTTTTTTGTGGAGAACTTCGACCACTTCGCCGCCGCAACGAGTGACGTGGGCTTTGGTGGTAGTGAAGTGGAAGTTCATGATAGCCACCATGCCTGGTTTGACAAAGCGCTCAGCTAATATATTTTCGCACGCGCGACCTTGGTGAGCAGGTAGCACATTGTCGGTACCAAAAACCTCTTTAAGAGCGGCTTTTAGGCGAGCAAAGGTTTGACTGCCCGCATACGAGTCGTCTGCTAAATGCATAGCTGCTGTCTGACGGTCGGACATAGCATTCACGCCCGAATCAGTAAGCATATCTATATATATATCCTTATTTTCTAATAAGAAAGTGTTGTTACCCGCCTTTTGAATGGCACGCAAACGCTCATCTACAGGCAATAAATTCAACTTTTGTACCACACGCACCTTATGCATCTCTAAGGGTACTTGATTCTCGGACTTATAAAATTTAACAGACATAATATTAAATAGGAAAAATAAACTAGATAACTCGCTTAAACTATAAAAAATATAAAATTTATATTGAAATACCTTTATTATTATTATCTGTTGAAAGGTTTAATAAACTTTATATTTAATTGTATTTCAAAAAGTTATGTAGTTTAAATTTATTAATAATCTTTTAATAAAATTGAAAAGTGTCGTTTTTAAGTATTAAGGTTTTGTTTTAAACACTATATGTTGATAATAATGTTTATAACCACTTTTTCCATTTGAATATCAATAGAATAGCAACGGTAAAAATAAGCATTAATACAATGGCGAAAGGATATCCTAATTTCCAATGTAATTCAGGCATAAAGTCAAAGTTCATACCATACATACTAGCAATCAAGGTAGGTGGTAGGAATACCACATTAACCACGGTAAAAATTTTGATGATTTTGTTTTGCTCGATATTAACAAGACCGAGGAAAGTATCTTGGAGATAGTCAAGACGGTCAAAGCCAAATCGTGTATAGTCAAAAAGTGAGTTGATATCCTTGATAATCATTGTGAGTCGTGGTTGTAATTCTGTAGGGAAGAAATCGCACTTAAGGAAGTTACTAATCACGCGTTGTTTATCCATTATGTTTTGACGAATAATGGTCACTTTTTCTTGCAGGTCTTTGATTTGAATAAGAACCTCTTCATCTACATGATCTTTGGCGTTGATTTCACCAGAAAGTTTGGTGATAAGATCAGTAGTATCCTCAATCATATCCGCATCTCGTTCGACACGGCTTTCCATAAGTGATACTAAAACATGATATCCTGTAGGAAAATTACGTGTATTCATTAGCATCTTTTTTACAGTTTCGTTAAAGCTTACTAATTCAGCATCGCGAACTGTGACTAGGATACTATTTTTTAATATAAAGTTAACAGGCTCTGTTTCAAAATTATCTCTTAGGAAGTTGGAGTTAGCAACAATAGAGTCATCAGTTTGAATATAACGAGAAGACATCTCGATTTCTTCCATTTCCTCATCTTCCTGAATATCAATTTTCAAGAAATCCTCTAATACACCCTCTGTTTTGTCACTTACATCCAAGAGGTCAATCCATATAATATCAGATTTATCAAGGCTATTAAGGATGTTAACGCTACGTCCTACCTTGATTTTATCGTTATTTTTATCTTTATAGAATATTTTAAGTTCAGACATTCGTGTTCGGCAATCGAACGAGAGTAATTTTAAGACAATTGTCGTCAATTATTGACAATTATTTTTTTTGAAACAAAAATACGCTGCGCTATGCTTGCTACAAAAATAAATAAAAATCAAAGGTCATCTTTTGTTTTTGCTCTAATGAAATGCAGCGAAGCCGCATTTGGAGAGCAAAACAAAAAGTTTTTTATACTCGGTGTTCGTTATCCTCTATGCCGTCAGAGGTTTTTAATGGTTAGTTAGAATTTTGAATTAGTTGAGTGAGGGAGATAAATTCCTCTACACTAAGTTGTTCTGGGCGCTTCGTGAAGATTGGGTTGTTGAGGATAGGATTATCCTTTCCGACTAGTCCCATCAACGAATTGCGCATTTGCTTTCGTCGTTGGTTGAATGCTGTTTTGACTATATTCTTAAACAGCGCTTCGTCGCATCCCAATCCTTGGCGGTTGTTGCGAGTCATGCGAATAACCGCCGATTTGACTTTCGGAGGAGGGTTAAACACATGTTCGTCCACGGTGAATAAATATTCTATATCGTAATATGCTTGAAGCAGCACGCTGAGAATGCCGTATGCTTTTTTGCCAGGTTTAGAGGCAATGCGTTCAGCTACTTCTTTCTGTATCATACCCGAACAAATAGGTATTCGGTCTTTATGATCCAAAACTTTAAAGAAGATTTGACTACTGATATTGTATGGATAGTTTCCTATGACACAGAATTCGCCCTCGGGATAAATGATATTCAAATCCAACTTCAAAAAGTCGCCCTCAATGAGGTGCAACTCGGGGTACCACTCTTTTAGGTACGCAACACTCTCCCTATCAATTTCGATAGCGGTAGTTTGTAAATTAGGATTTTTGAGGAGATACTGCGTGAGCACACCCATACCTGGTCCTATCTCTAAGACACGACCAGTGGAAATGGTTTCAGCAATTCGTTGGGCGACACTCAGGTCCTTCAAGAAGTGCTGACCTAGAAATTTCTTGGCTCTTACTTGTTGCATTTTGCTGATGATAGTCGTCCATAAATGGTTCTTTTTGGTTAATAATATTCGGCAAAATTTGCATAGTCGCAATTTTTTAAGTACCTTTGCACGCCGATTTGTTTATTTCGGCTGCAAAAGTACAATTTTTTTTTCAAAAATGCAAACATTCGCTCAAATAATCACCAAAATTATAGATTTTTTCTATCGGCCCTTTAGTCGTTATATCCCTCAACAGCTATTTCGGTATGCTGCTTGTGGTGGAGGTAATATGGTGTTGGATTGGGTGTTATATTTTTTGATATACAATTTTGTTATAGGTCACGAGTTGGTGTATATTATTTTGCCTTTCAACTATCAACTCTGTCTTACTCCGCACATTCTGACTTTTCTGATAGTATTTCCAATTACACTTTTTTCTGGTTTTTGGCTCAATCGTAATATAACCTTTACTCAATCTTCTTTACGTGGTTATAAACAGTTATGGAGGTATATTTTGATTGTTGCTTTGAATCTGCTAGTCAATTATTTAGGTCTCAAACTTTGTGTAGATATATTAGGTTTTTACCCAACTCCATCCAAGATGCTTATTACGCTTGTTACTATAGTAATTAGTTTCTTTGGACAAAAATATTTCTCATTTAAATAGTAGTATCATGTCATGCACTCGTAAGATAATCAACGATCCTGTTTTTGGATTTCTCAATATTCCAGATGGTGTGCTTTTCACTATTCTTCAGCATCCTTACATTCAGCGTCTGAATCGTATTCGCCAGTTAGGATTGAGTTTTTTTGTTTATCCGGGCGCTATGCACAGCCGCTTTCTCCATTCGTTGGGTGCTATGCACCTTATGCACGAAGCCATCACTTCACTTCGTGAAAAAGGTGTGGATATTACAGACAACGAGGCTACTGCATCTATGGCCGCTATCTTGCTACATGATGTGGGACATGGTCCATTTTCGCATGTATTTGAGGAGGCAGGTATGTTGCCAGATGGGATGTCGCATGAGGATATTAGTTTGATGATGATGTACGAGATTAGAGATTGGTTCTCTTCAAGCCTTATTGCTTTGCCTAAAGAGCGTGCTGAGGCTTCATTCATCATGAATTTGGCTATTCGTATTTTCAAAGATGAATATGAGAAGCATTTCCTTCATCAGCTCATCTCTTCGCAATTAGATGTAGATCGCCTTGATTATCTCTGCCGCGACTCGTTCTTTTGCGGAGTGACCGAAGGTAGTGTAGCTAGTGCACGCATACTGAAGATGATGAATGTGAAGGATGGTCGCTTGGTAGTGGAAGTTAAGGGAATTTATTCAATAGAGAAGTTTCTTGTAGCACGTCGTTTGATGTATTGGCAAGTTTATCTCCATCATACTAGTGTAGCTGCTGAACAATTGCTCATCAAGATTCTTACCCGTGCTAAACAATTGATTCATAACGGAGTAGAACTATTTGCTTCGCCTGCGCTGAAGTATTTTTTACAGAAAAATAACAATACCAATGACCTACTTAAGTGGTACGCAGCATTGGATGATTCGGACTTGTTGTCGGCAATTAAAGTATGGATTAATAGTGGTGATAAGGTGCTGAATGTATTGTGTGAGTGTTTTTGCAACCGTCAATTGTTTAAAGGCAAATTATTGTCTTCGTCGCTCACGGAGGAAGAACGCGAAGCCTTGTGCAATGAGTATATAGCGCGTTTTGGTGTGAGCAAGGATGAGGCGGAATACTTCTTTGTAGAACATGTATCTACTTCAAATACGTATAGCGAGAAGGGTGAAGCTATTGATATTCTCTACAAAGACGGTTCGGTACGTGATATAGCCGAAGCATCAGAGATGCTAAATATGGAGACATTGACATATAAACCACAAAAGATTTATCTATTCCATTTAAAATAAGATTATGAAATTCTCTGCACAACAAATATCTCTCCTTCTTGGAGGTAAAATAACAGGCGACGCTAATCGCCAAGTTTGGGATGTTGGCTCTATTGAAACAGCTAAAGAAGGACAATTAACCTTTCTTTGTGATACAAAGTATATAACTCATCTATCTTCCACAAAGGCTTCTGTCGTATTAATGACAGAAACTATTCCATTTGATGGAGAGACCAATGCTACTATTATTCGTGTTGAAAATGCTCGTGCAGCAATGGGTCAACTGCTTGCACTCGTGGCTAAAGCCATGAATCCTGCTAAGCAAGGAGTGGAGCAACCTTGTTTTATAAGCGAGGGTGTTGCCGTACCTGAAGATGCTTATATTGGTGCTTTTGTATATATCGGTAAGAATGTCCAATTAGGCAAAGGTGTGCAGATTTATCCGCATACGTATATAGGTGATAATGTGCAGGTAGGTGATAATACCATCCTATATTCGGGTGTAAAAATTTATTACAACTGCGTTGTTGGTAAGGACTGTATTTTGCACGCGGGTGTAGTTGTTGGAAGTGATGGTTTTGGTTTTGAACCAGATGCAAATAAAGTAAATCAAAAACTTCCACAAATAGGTAATGTCGTTATTGAAGATGATGTAGAGATAGGTGCCAACACTACAGTTGATCGTGCTATGATGGGCTCTACGGTTATACGAAAAAATGCAAAGATTGATAATTTGGTGCAGGTAGGTCATAATGTAGAAGTAGGACAAAGTGATTTTATATGTGCACAAGTAGGTATAGCAGGTTCTAGTAAGATAGGTAGTCATTGTATCCTTGCTGGACAAGTAGGTGTAGCAGGTCATCTAGAAATAACGGATGGTTGTATTTTCGGCGCACAATCAGGAATTCCTAGTGATGTAAAGAAACCGGGAATGTATCAGGGTTCACCTATAATAGATGCTATGAATTGGCGTCGTTCTGTAGTAGGATTTAAGAACTTACCTGATATTATGAAAAAACTCAACGAAATAGATAAAAAACTACAATGAAACAACATACTATAAAAGAAAGTTTCTCTTTTGAGAGTAAAGGTCTTCATACTGGACTTTATATTCATGCTACTTTTTCTCCTGCTGAGCCTAATACAGGAATTCGTATTTGTCGTACAGATTTAGAAGGACAACCAACGTATGAGGCTATTGCTGATTATGTAACGGCTACTGAACGCGGAACTGTGCTTGAATATGGAGCGTGGAAAGTTTCTACAGTTGAGCATGCTCTATCGGCATTGTATGCTATGGGGGTTGATAATTGTTTGATTTCGGTAGATGCTCCTGAGATGCCTATTTTGGATGGTAGTGCCAAGTTTTATATTCAAGCCATAGAGCGTGTAGGACTTGTTGAGCAAGATGCTGAGCAG
Organism: Paludibacteraceae bacterium; assembly: GCA_017559385.1. Classification (GTDB taxonomy): domain Bacteria; phylum Bacteroidota; class Bacteroidia; order Bacteroidales; family Paludibacteraceae; genus Colicola. The sequence goes on from JAFYSK010000050.1 coordinate 11,203, forward strand.
AATGTATATGTGGTTACTGAACCTATTGAGTATCAATCTGAGCGTGGTAATAAGATGCTTATATTGCCTTGTGATCATTACGAGGCAGAAGTTACTATAACATATCCAACAGGTTTGCTTCGTGAGCAAAAAGCTGAACTTCATAATTTATGTGACTACAAACGTGAATTATCTCTAGCACGTACTTTTTGCTTTGTACGTGAAATAGAGCCATTGCTTCGTATGGGACTCATTAAAGGTGGTGATTTGCAAAATGCTTTGGTTATTTACGAGACTCCAATGTCTCAAGAGGGACTAGATTATATGACTGATAAACTGGGTCAACCTCGTTTAGATGCAACCAAGTTAGGATATTTAAGTCCGCTTAATTATCCTAATGAACCTGCTCGTCACAAACTTCTTGATCTAATAGGCGATATGTCATTGTGTGGTTATCGTATATGTGGTAAGATAGTAGCGCTAAGACCTGGACATACATTTAATACACAGTGTTGTAAGCAACTGAGAAATAAGATTTTAGCAAAAAAATAGAAATTAAATTAATCCTAGCTTATGAATAAGAAAATTGTTGTTTTTACAGGAGCAGGTATTTCTGCTGAGAGTGGATTAGGTACTTTTCGTGATTCTGGTGGAATATGGGAAAAATTTCGTATAGAAGATGTCTGTACTCCTGATGCGTGGCATACTAATCCCGAATGTTGTGTAGAGTTTTACAATTTGCGTCGTCGTGATACATTAGCAGCCGAACCAAATATGGCGCATTTTGCTATTACTAAACTACAAGAAGTATTTCCTAATACTCAAATTATCACGCAGAATATTGATAATTTACATGAGCGTGCTGGTAGTAACAATGTGTTACATTTGCATGGTGAGATTACTAAACTTCGTTCGCAGAAGGATCCCTCTGCATTGGTTGAACTGGAAGGGTGGGAGCAGCACTATGGTGAGCGCCATGCTGATGGTTCCATTTTGCGACCACACATAGTATTTTTTGGCGAGGATGTTCCTAATTTTACTTTAGCTTGTGAGATAGCTAGTCAAGCTGATATTATGATTGTGATAGGTACTTCCTTAAATGTATATCCTGCGGCATCATTACTGACATATGCACCAGTTAGTGCTGAAATTTATCTTATTGACCCTAACGAACCAACATTAGGTTGCTATGCTGATCGTGTAGGTTTTATCCAAGCAAAGGCTACAGAAGGTGTCCCTGCATTAGTAGATGCTTTGATAGAAACTTATCAATAGTTTTCTTTTTATTTTACCATTATGTTTGTCAAATACCTTCTATTATAACAATAGAGGGTATAATATAATTGTGTGTTATATTAACTTTTACAAAATAATTGCATATATTTCTTGCGTATGTGCATTTTTTGTCGTACCTTTGCACGATTTTTGTATATAATGCCTTAAAAGGCATATAGATAAATGAAAAAAAATAAAACTATGAACTATATTCATCCCGAAGCAAAGCTTCATCCAACCGTAACTGTTGGTCCTTTCTCCTGCATATATGATGATGTGGAGATAGGCGAAGGTACTATCATTGACAATAATGTGACTATCTATGCTGGAACTCGCATAGGTAAGAACTGCCATATCTATGCAGGTGCTGTGATAGGCGGTGATCCTCAAGATCTTAAGTTTAAGGGCGAAAAGACTTATGCTATCATTGGTGATAATACCACTATTCGTGAGTTTGTAACTATTCACCGTGGTACTGCAAGTAAAGGTAAAACAGTTGTAGGCAATAATTGTTTAATTATGGCGTACTGCCATGTAGCACACGATTGCTATTTGAATAACAACATCATTATGTCTAATTGTACCCAACTTGCTGGTGAGGTGGTAGTAGAAGATTGGGCTATTATTGGTGGTGGAAGTCTTGTTCATCAATTTACCCATATCGGTTCTCATGCTATGATTCAAGGTGGCTCAAAAGTAAATAAGGATGTACCACCATATATCATAGCTGCGCGCGAGCCAATAAGTTACTGTGGTATTAACTCTGTCGGACTAAATCGTAGAGGATTTAGTAAAGAACAGATAGCTGCTATACAGGATACTTATAGATTGCTTTATATGTCAGGTTTGAATATGTCACAAGCAGTGGAGCAGATAAATGCGACATTACCTGCTGGTCCAGAAAGGGATATGATTGTGGATTTTGTTAAAAATTCACCACGAGGTGTTGTACGCGGATATAATTAAACGAAATTACACTAGTTAAAGTCAAAAATACATGGAAATGGAAGAAAGAAGTCTCAATTTTATTGAGCAAATCGTAGAAAAAGATTTACAAGAAGGTAAGAACGACGGAAGAATTCAGACTCGTTTCCCACCTGAGCCAAATGGTTATCTACATATAGGTCATGTGAAGGCTATTTGTATGGACTTTGGTATTGCTGAGAAATATAATGGTGTCTGCAATCTTCGTTTTGATGATACTAATCCAGTAAAAGAGGATGTAGAATATGTAGATTCTATCCAACAAGATATAGCTTGGCTAGGATTTAAGTGGGGAAATATCTATTACGCTTCTGACTACTTCCAACAATTATACGATTTAGCTATTGAGTTCATCAAACAAGGAAAAGCCTATATTGATGAGCAAACAGCAGAGCAAATAGCAGAACAAAAAGGTACACCTACTGAACCAGGTGTCGCTTCTCCATACCGTGATCGTCCAATCGACGAGAATTTGCGTCTTTTCCAAGCGATGCAAAATGGCGAAATAGAGGATGGCAAGATGGTACTTCGCGCGAAGATTGACATGTCTAATCCAAACATGCACTTCCGTGATCCTATCATGTATCGCATTATTACTACTCACCCTCACCATCGTACAGGTCGCGGTTGGAATGTGTACCCAATGTATGACTTTGCCCATGGTCAATCTGATTATTTTGAGGGTGTGACACATTCTATCTGTACCCTTGAGTTTGTGGTGCACCGTCCTTTATACGATTACTATATCGACCAATTTATTACTGGTGACTATCGTCCTCGTCAATATGAGTTCAATCGTTTGAATATTACCTATACAGTAATGTCTAAGCGCAAGATGCTTCAACTAGTAAAGGAGGGCCTTGTGAGTGGTTGGGATGATCCACGTATGCCAACAGTATGTGGTCTTCGTCGTCGTGGTTATACTCCTGAGGCTATCCGAGCATTCATAGATAAGATAGGTTATACTAAGGTAGAAGGTATGATTGACCTCGGCTTGCTTGAGCATACTGTACGCGAGACATTGAAAGAAACAGCTCCACGCGTATGCGCAATCTTTGATCCAATAAAGTTGGTAATAACCAACTATGAGGGCGAAGTCGAAACGATCGTAGCAGAGAATATCGACGGACATCCAGAATTGGGTACACGCGAGATGAAGTTCGCCAAGGAGCTCTACATTGAGCGATGCGACTTCCAAGAGGATGGTGATAAGAAGTTCTTCCGATTGAGTCCTGGTGGTCGCGAGGTACGTTTGAAAGCGGCATATATCATCCAGGCAACAGGCTGCGAGAAGGATGCTGATGGTAATATCACCACTGTATATGCAACTTACGATCCAGACTCGAAGTCCGGTACCGAAGGTGGCAATCGCAAGACCAAATCTACCATCAACTGGGTAGAGTGCAACTCTTGTGTAGATGCAGAGGTTCGCTTGTACGATCGTCTCTTTGCTTGTGAGAACCCATCTGCTGAAGAAGGTGATTTCCGTGATCTTTTGAACCCAGATAGTTTGAAGATCGTTAACTGTAAGATAGAAGGAGCCTTGGCTGCTGAGAGAAAATCAGTAGAGGTTGTGGATGGTATTGCTAAGTGCAATAATTATCAGTTCCTCAAACATGGTTATTTTGTAGTTGATCCAGATACAACAGCCGAGAAGCTAGTATTTAATCGCACAGCATCACTCAAAGATAACTGGCAAAAATAAAATGCAAGTTTGCACTAAAGAGGGTAAACAATATGTTCTCTGTGCATGGAGACGACGTTATGTGCGCCTTACTCCGGAGGAACATATTCGCCAGATGATGTTACATGCTCTAGTAGAACAACTAGACTATCCACATAATTTGATAGGAGTAGAAGTTCCTATTACAGTAGCCGGAAAGTCTAAAAGATGTGATGCTATAGTGTATGATAGACATATGCAGCCGCTGATGCTAATAGAGTTTAAAGCTCCAATAGTACAACTCACACAAGACGTGTTTGATCAAGCTGCTATTTATAATCGCACTTTAAATGTCCCTTATATGCTACTGAGTAATGGTGAACATGTCTATGTAGCAAAGGTTCAAGAAAATGAATATGACTTTTTAGATCATATTCCTAATTATGAAGAATTAGTTATTGATTAATAAATATAATATAAAAACCTAAAATAATGAAAAAGTCAGTTTTTAAACTAGTCAATTTTTGTTTGAGTCTAGTATTGATGCTCACTATGTCTGCTTGTGGAAATACAGAAAGTAAGGAAACTACTACTTTTGATGAATCACAAGTTATTATTGAGCATGATACCTACGAATCTGATTTTGAGGATTCGTATCATGTAGAGGAGATGTCTGAAGAAGAACTGCAGGCACTGGAGGAATTAGAAACATTAGAAAGTGTGGATGATTTTGAAGAGTCAGAGGGAGAAATAATAGAAACAATAACATCAGACTCTATCATAGTAGAATAATACTATCATAATTAGAAATGTATCTATGGAAACCATACTTGAACTCAACGAGGCATTAGATACCGCTACATTTTATGGTGTGAACAACACTAATATCCTATGTCTGAAGAATCAACATCCAGATGTAAGAGTGGTTGCCCGTGGCTATCAAGTAAAGGTAATAGGTTCGCAAGCATCCATAGCTCGCTTTGAGCGTAATATGCGCAAATGCGAAGCATTTTGTATCAAGCACAATACACTTAATGAAGAGCAGATACTTCAGCTTCTACATGGAGAACAACCTACTGATTTTCTCCAAGACAATTTAATTTTACATGGTGTAAGTGGCAAGGCAATAGTTGCTCGTAGTGTAAATCAGCAATTATTGGTGGATGCGTATGACGAAAACGATTTGATGTTTGCCATAGGTCCAGCTGGTAGTGGAAAGACTTACACCGCAATTGCACTAGCAGTGCGTGCGCTTAAAAATCGCGAGGTTAAGCGTATTATTCTCTCTCGTCCAGCAGTAGAAGCAGGTGAGAAGTTAGGATTTTTGCCAGGTGATATGAAGGAAAAGATAGATCCATACCTTCAGCCACTTTATGATGCGCTTCAAGATATGATACCCGGAGCTAAACTAAATGAGTATATGGATCGCGGAGTTATACAGATTGCACCTCTTGCCTTCATGCGCGGACGCACGCTCGCGGACGCAATCGTTATATTAGATGAGGCTCAGAACACTACCACAGCGCAACTAAAGATGTTTTTGACTCGTCTGGGAATACATGGTAAGATGATAGTAACGGGTGATATGACACAGATAGACTTGCCTCCTAGTCAAAAATCGGGTTTAAAAGATGCAATAGAGCGATTGCGTGATATACCAGGAATAGCTATAGTTGAGTTTAATCAAAAGGATATAGTACGGCATCATTTGGTAAAACGCATAGTGGATGCATATGCGTCTCGCTCAAAGAGTGAGGATTAGTTACAAAAAAAGAGTCACGCTATGTGACTCTTTTTTATTATTCTTTGATTTTTTTAAGTTTTAGAAATACTTAACTTCTGAGCCAGTAATGCTGGTTAAGAGATTATTGGCTAGACGACTAGCGCCAAAACGGAATGATTCATTGTTTAACCAATTTTCACCCAAAATCTCCTTAACTAAGGTATAATGTTGAACAGCTTCTTCGGTAGTACTAACTCCACCAGCTGGTTTATAGCATACTTTGTCTCCAGTTTTTTCTTTCCATGTCTTGATAGCTTGGCACATCACATATGTAGCTTCTGGAGTTGCATTAACAGGAACTTTACCAGTAGAAGTCTTTATAAAATCAGCACCAGCAGCCATAGCCAGAATAGAGGCTTTGAATATGTTTTCAGATGTTTTCAACGCACCGGTTTCAAGTATCACTTTGAGATGAGCATCTTGGATAGCTGATTTAACTTCAGATATTTCATCGAAAACCTCTTGGTAATTTCCTTCAAGGAACTTGCCAATAGAAATAACTATATCAATCTCTGTTGCACCAGCAGCTACAGCCATAGCAGCTTCTGCTACTTTGATTTCCAAAAATGTCTGTGAAGCAGGAAATCCTGCTGCTACAGCCGCTATTCCGATAGGTTCGGTAAGGGTGTCTGCTGCGGTTTGTACCAATGCTGGATACACGCACATTGCAGCTACATTTGGGATATCAGGGAAATGATCTTCAAACTCGTTAACGGCTTGAGCCATTTTTTCTACTTTTTCGGTAGTGTCATCTCCATTGAGGGTAGTGAGATCAATGCTATGTAAACATTGTTTCCAAACTTCAATGTTATTATTTTCGTCAAAGTGCTTAGTTAGGATATTTGCTGCGGCTTCTTTAACCGCTTCGTCTGACATTGTCCAAGGGTACTCTGAAAAAAGAGTTTCAAATTTATCCATAATCGTGTATTTCAAAAGTTTTATAAAATTCAATTGATGCGTCCTAGAATGGTTTCGTTACCTTTTACAGGCTCACCAACTTTAACGAATATTTCTGTATCTAATGGTAAATAAAGGTCTACTCGTGAACCAAATTTGATAAATCCAAAGTGTTCGTTGCGGTGAGCTTTACCTCCTGCTTTAGCATATGTTACAATGCGTCGTGCCATTGCTCCAGCAATCTGACGAACAGCAAGTTGTACTTTATTTTGAGTTTCAATAACTACCAATGAACGCTCATTCTCGGTACTAGATTTAGGTAACCAGGCACCTTTATGTGATCCATTTTGATGTTCAGAAACCAAAACAGTTCCTTCTATAGGATACCAATTGGCGTGGACATTAAAGGGAGACATGAATATGCTAACCTGCAAACGATGGTCATGGAAATATTCGTTTTCCATAGTAGGCTCTATTACTACAATTCTGCCATCAGCAGGAGCTATCAATAGGTTGGGATCTTTTACTTCAATAATTCGCAGAGGGTTGCGAAAAAAGTAGGTAACAAAGATTAGTAATGCTGAAGATAGCAAAATGGTAATAGCTACTACCCAATTTGGAGTGTAAATATATACCAAAACATTAACAGCTAGAATTAAAAATAGCAAGCAAAGGATAATTCCTATGCCTTCACGGTGGATACGTTGGTGGCGTTGTTGTTTTCCCATGTGTAGTTATGTATGTTTGTTAAAATCTAAAAAGCGAATGAGTAAGGTTGCTATTAAATTTCAGTAGTAACCAAATATTTATGGTGATTAATATTTTATTTGGCACAGCATGTCTACAGCTTGATCAAGACTGGTCTGCAGCTTCTTATCTAACATCATTCGGAAAATGGCTGGTACATCAACTTCAACCGTGATACGAATGCGTGTGTCGGTTTCTTCTATTTGTTTTAGTTGAATCCAAGCATTTGCCTTAATCGGCATATTCTCTGCTCCGTATTTGATCATCTTGTTCTCTTCGCGGTCTACGATACCAATAATGATCTTTGGACCTAATCCTTCTACTTTAAATTTAATAGAGTCTCGAGAAATTTCAATTTCTTTGACTTTATCTTGAGGAATTTGGTCTGCAAATTTTTGTAGATTTTCTAGATTAGTTAAAATGGCATATACATTTTCTGCGTTTGCGTTAATCTGTCCAATCTTACTTTTATATCTAATTTCTGACATGATTACTTATTCCATTTAGATGGTTTGTTTTGCCATTCTTTAATAGCTTTCTCTTCTTCCTTATTGATCATCCCCATGATTACTGCATGATGCAAAATGGTATCTAGGTTAGTTAAGGCGGTTAAATCTACGCCTAACTTATTTAATTTTCGTTGAGTAGAAGGAAATTCAAAGTCGAAAATAGTTACAATTCCTAGTATTTTGCATCCATTATTACGTAAAGCTTCCACGATCTTCACGCAATTATTACCAGCATTTACTTGATTTTCTACAATCACGACACTTTGTCGAGGGCGCAAATCACCTTCTATTTGATTTTCTAATCCGTGGTCCTTAGGAGTTGGATGAACATAAACAAATGGCAAACTCAATTGTTCTGCCACTAAAACTCCATGGGCGATAGCGTTCATAGCTACACCTGCGATGACATCAGCATCGGGATATAACTCGGCTATGGTTCGAGCTAATTCTAGACGAATAAAGTCTCGCATTTTAGGATATGAGAGAACTTTGCGATCATCACAATATAATGGAGCTAACCATCCATTAGCCCATTTGAAAGGGTTATTCAGTTGAAACTTAAAAGCCTTGAGCTGAAGTAGTTTCAACGCTGTCATATTTTGTAGAATACTCATTTTGTGTTTAGTGTCTAGTGTTTCTTATTTTGAAAGATTTATAGTTAGGTACAATTTGGGTACAAAGGTACAACTTTTTTAGCAAAAAACCAAATTCTGTGATTATTTTACCTTTTTTTGTTGGTAATGCATAATTTGTGCGTTAGCGGTTTTTTGCAATTGTTCAATATGGTTGATATCTTTCATAACCCATCCTAGTTGGTAGGTTTTTGATAGAGCATCTTTCTCTTGGGCGTTCAAATAGTAAACCCACGACTTGTTATTTTGTCCTTTGCCTTCGATAGCTATTCTATGGCCATGATGAGTGCTTACAAAATTGAGGAAGGCCAATGCTTGTTCATTTTCTAGCGTCATAATTTCATGATGGCCTTCAGATAGGAAATGATGATTATTTCCAGAGAACGATTGCTCCTGTTCATTGGCTTTTAAAATGACGGAGTTCTGATTGACTTGTGATGGACCAAAGTAGTAACTTTTTACTATTGTCTGTCTATCGTCTCGCACATATGCTTGTATAAAGTTTCTATCTGTATTGTTGTTGGTTATCAATAGTTTATGAACATATCTACCCGCATCTTCGTAGCTATTGTTTTTCTCATATTTAAAGTGCTTGAGTAACTCATCCGCTTGAAGCAGTAGTGGGGGTAATAAGGTATCGGTATATGCTAGTGTTGCCTGTGCTTCTAGGTAAGTGATAGAGTCCGCTATATTTTTAGCTATTCTTCGTTGACTAACTAAGCGAGGATATGTACTATGGAGTGAATCGAGTATTATTAAAGCTTGTCTCCACGAGCCATTATCAACAAGTGTTTGAGCTTCTGTAAGTAATTGATTCGCTTCCTGCTCTACATCTGGTTTACATGAGCTAAATAAAATAGATATCAAAAAAACAAGAAAGATTAGTTGGTTGTTTGTCATGATGTTGTGGTTATTTGGGCAGTTAAAACGCTGCAAAGTTACTAATAAATCTTCAAAACACAAAAAAAAATCAAAAAAATACCATTAAATTTGCCCATTTGTAAATATTTTTGTACCTTTGCAGCCGATAAATTGTGTCCGTAGCATAGTTTTTGTGAATCAGGTAATAACAAATCTAAAAATAACTCAAAAAAGTATGAAAAAATCTATCCTTTTAGTATCAGTCTTTGCGATGGCAATGCTGATTGGTTGCGGTACTGCTGTTCAACCAGAACAAGTTACCGTAAATCCAAGTCCATTAGTGGTGGTAGGTGATAAAGTTGATGCTACTATCACTGGAACATTCCCTGTGAAGAAATTCTCCAAAAAAGCAGTTTTAACTGTTACCCCAGTATTAGTTTATGAGGGTGGTGAGGCAGTTGGTACTCCTGTAACTTATGTAGGAGAGAAAGCAAAAGAAAATGGTACTTCTGTATCTTACAAAGAAGGTGGTAAGTTCTCTATGAAAGCATCTTTTGCTTATGTACCTGCAATGGCTTCTTCTAGCTTGGTTCTTCGTTTTACCGCTACCAACGGTAAAAAAGTGGTTGAGATTCCTGAGATGAAGATAGCTGATGGTGTTATTGCAACAGCTAAATTGGCTCAAGCTGAAGATGTTAAGCCTCAAGTAACAGCCGATAAATTCCAACGCATTATTCAAGAGGTGCAAGAAGCTGATATTCGTTTCTTGATTCAACAATCAACTTTGCGTAAGTCAGAGTTGAAGTCTGAGGATGTTGAGAACTTGACTGCTGCTATTAAAGCTGCTGATACCACTGAAAACAAGGCTATTAACAAGATAGAAGTTCTTGGTTATGCTTCTCCTGATGGTGGTCAAGACTTGAATGAGAAGTTGGCAGATGCTCGCCAAACTAAGACTCAAGAATATCTCCAAAAGCAACTTAAGAAAGCTGAGGTAGATGCTTCAATCATTTCTGATGTGACAGCTGAGGACTGGGAAGGTTTCCAAAAAGTTCTAGAGGCTAGCAATATCCAAGATAAAGAGTTGGTTTTGCGTGTGCTCAGCATGTATACAGATCCTGAGGAGCGTGAGGCTCAAATTAAGAATCTAAGTACTGTTTTCAAAGCTATTGCTGATGATGTATTGCCAGCATTGCGTCGTAGTCGTCTTGTTTTGACTACTGATTTGATTGGTAAGTCAGATGATGAGATTTCTGCTCTTGCAAAGAATGATCCAGCAGCATTGAATGTTGAGGAGTTACTCTATGCTGCAACTCTCTGCAATAACAATAGCGATAAGTTGGCTATTTACAAGAAAGTTACTGAGATTTATCCAAACGACTATCGTGGTTTCAATAACCTAGGTATCACCTACTTTACACAAGGTAAGGTATCTGAGGCTCGTCAATGCTACGCAAAAGCGTTGAAGCTGGATTCTAAAAACGCAGATGTTAATTACAATGCTGGTATTGCAGCAATGGCTGATGGTGACTTGGCTAAGGCTGAGGAGTTCCTTGGTAAAGCTGCTGGTACTTCAGGTAACTTAAAGGCTGCTATGGGTACTCTCTACACCATGAAGGGTGACTACGCTGCTGCTAAGAATGCATACGGTAATACCGCTTCTAATAATGCTGCTGTTCAACAAATCTTGAACGAGGATTATGCTGCTGCTCGTCAAACTTTGGCTAAAGTAGAGAATCCTAATGCTACAACAGCATACCTAGCAGCTGTTGTTGGTGCTCGTACTAACGACCGTGAGGCTGTTTACACCAACCTTGCTTTGGCTGTTAAGCGCGATGCTAATATGAAGGCAAAAGCTCAAAAGGACATCGAGTTTGCTAAGTATGCTGCAGACGAGAAGTTCCAAGCAATCGTTAAATAATGTCGATACTTTTTCCAAAAGTACGGAAACCACGTGAGTGGGACTATCGCCCCATTTACTATGATAAAGAAAAGGAGGCGCGCAAGGATAAACTTGCGCGTCTTCATCGTGGTTCCTTTCGTGAAGCCCACGAGGCCAATACACATAAGAGAAAAGACACACAACGCAAATCCAAATTGGTTTTTTGGATAGCGCTATTGTTGTTGCTTATTTTTGTTTTTCATTACTTGCTATGAGTGATATTATCCATCTATTACCTGATAGTGTTGCCAACCAAATTGCAGCTGGTGAAGTGATCCAACGACCAGCTTCATGTTTAAAGGAGTTGGTAGAAAACTCGTTAGATGCGGGTGCTTCGCATATTCGAGTTATTGTTCGCGATGCAGGACGAACTTTATTGCAGGTGGTAGATGATGGTAAGGGAATGAGTCCAACCGATGCACGCATGGCTTTTGAAAGACATGCTACTTCTAAGATTTCACAGGCTTCGGATCTTTTCCAATTACGCACTATGGGCTTCAGAGGAGAGGCGCTGGCTAGCATATGTGCTGTTGCACATGTGGAATTGCAAACTCGTAGAGAGAATGATGAGGTTGGTACCCGTATTGAAATAGCTGGATCACAGGTTATAAACCAAGAGATTGTGCAATGTGCTGCAGGAACAAATATTCGTGTGAAGAATTTGTTCTATAATGTTCCTGCTCGTCGTAAGTTCCTCAAAACTGATCAAACAGAACTGCGTAATCTACTGACCGAATACAATCGCATTGTATTAGTTAATCCTCAGGTACAATTTACATTTGTAAGCAACGACGAGATTTTATCTGACTTGGCACCATGTACTCTAAAGCAGCGCATAGAAGCCGTGTTTGGTCATTCATCAAAACATTATACAAGTCATTTAGTTGATGTATCTACAGATACCGAATTGGTAAGGATATCTGGATTTATAGGCAAGCCAGAAACTGTTGGTAAAAATAGTCAACAGTATATGTTTGTCAATGGACGCTATATGCGCCATTCGTATTTTCATAAAGCTATAATGACAGCCTACTCTGGTTTATTACTCCCAGAACATACACCTTCCTATTTTCTATATTTTGATATTCATCCCGATGCCATTGATGTAAATATTCATCCTACTAAGACTGAAATAAAGTTTGCTGATGAGCAGGCTATTTTCCAAATCTTATTGGCAGCTGTAAAGGAAGCATTAGGTAAGTTTAATGTGGCTCCTTCTCTTGATTTTACAAGCACCACACAGTTAGATATACCTGCTGCAAGAACAGGTGCAATACCTGTGCAGGCACCTATCTTGCAGGTGGATCCTAATTATGATCCATTTAAAACTCATACATCACGCAGCAATCCTGTATCTAGCTGGGAGCAATTATACGAGCCTATTCAAAGTCACATGCCAGGAGCATCCACTACTGTTGCGTCTAGCATGCTTTTTGATACTCCATTAATATCTGATTCGACACCATTGCTACAATGTGCTAATCGCTATATCTTAGCACCTGTTGAACATGGATTAATGCTTATCCATCAGCATCGTATGCATGTGGCTATTTTGTATAAAGAACTGCAAGAGCAGTTAAGCCAATCACAAGCTATTACACAGCCACTTTTGTTTCCTGAGATAATAGAACTCACTTATGATGATTGGCAAACTTTGCAAACGCTATTGCCAGATCTAGAGCGACTAGGATTTACATTAGACCAGTTCTCGCCACAAGCGTATACTATTTCAGCAGTGCCAGCATTGCTAGGACAAAAGAACGCAGTGGAAACATTGTTGCAGGTCATACATGATGTGCAGGATACTGAGGAATCGGTAGAAAATCAGTGGAAAGAAACGATGACACTATGTTTGGCTCGTCAAATGGCAATTCCACAAGGCAAGCCTTTGACAGATGTTGAGATGCGTGATTTGGTTAATCGCTTTATGACTGCTAACTTATCTCGACATTTACCTAATGGACAAACAATCATATCAATACTAAATAATGATGATATACAAAAGCGTTTTTAAATCCCTTTACCTATGCGCTATAATGATAGGCTGTTTAGCGTGTAGTCATTCAACTCAACCGATCGAGTTGACTATTTTGCACACTAATGACACTCATTCACAAGTTGAGCCTTTGGAACCGGGTAAGAGAGATGAATTGTGTGGAGGATATGCACGCAGAATGGGATTGATCCAACAGGTTCGTCAACAGAATCCTAATTTGATCGTGTTGGATGCTGGAGACTTTTGTCAGGGTACTCCATATTTCAATTTCTATAGAGGTCGTATTGAAATTGAGGCAATGAATCGTATGCAGTATGATGCAATCACACTAGGTAATCATGAGTTTGATTATGGTGTGGATACACTTGCTATGATGCTAAAAATGGCTGACTTTCCTATTGTTTGTTCTAATTATGATGTTCGAGGAACAGCTCTTGAGGGGTTGGTTCAACCATATACTATCATCAAGCGTGCAGGTTTGCGGGTGGGAGTGTTTGGACTAGGTATTAATCCTAAAGGACTAATTGCCGAGAAGAATTTTGCTCCAATACAGTATTTGGATCCTATTATAACTGCCCAAGAAATGGCCAACATTCTTCGTAATAACGAAAAGTGTGATGTGGTTATTTGTTTAAGTCATCAAGGTACTCATCCGGGAGCACATGGTCAAATGTCTGATATGGAGTTAGCAGAAAAAACTGATAATATAGATGTGATTATTAGTGCACATACACACAAGGTGGTTCAAAATCTATATGTTTTGAATCTAAAGGGTGACTCAGTATTACTTGCTCAAACGGGCAAAGCAGGTGCAAGAATGGGTGAAATTACTCTCAAAATAGTGCAATAAAAGCACAATTATGTAAAAAAATTTGCATATTCCAAAAAAAAGTAGTTACTTTGCAGCCGAATTTAAAATAAGAATACAATAAATACAAAATACTAACTAATTAATTTAAGATTATTATGTCAGCTATTGAATCAAAAGTTAAAGCAATCATCGTAGATAAATTAGGTGTTGAAGAATCACAAGTAACTCTAGATGCAAGCTTCACAGCGGATCTTAACGCAGACTCACTTGACACAGTTGAGTTGATTATGGAGTTTGAGAAAGAGTTTGGTGTTTCTATTCCAGACGAGGATACATCTAAGATCAACACAGTTAAAGATGTGGTTGATTACATTGAGAAGCTTCAAGCCTAACTTTATAGTTGAATTTTAGTTTAGCGAGTTTGTAGGGTAATACTTACAGACTCGCTCAGTATATCTGTGTATATGACTTCTAGACGAGTGGTAATAACGGGATTGGGCATGGTCACATCTTTGGGAAATGATGTACATACCAACTGGATAAATTTGCTAGCAGGACATAGTGGAGCTGGTGAAATCACCCATTTTGATCACTCTAAGTTCAAAACTCATTTCGCTTGTGAGGTTAAGAACTTAGATGTCTCTGCTTTGTTTGATGCCAAAGAACTCCGTCGATACGATAGAAATATACATTATGCCATTCATTCTGCTCAGCAAGCCATAGATGACGCTAACTTTTGTATAGATACTGAGGATGCATACCGTTGTGGGGTGATTTATGGTTGCGGTATGGGCGGAGTACATACGATGGATACCAATATCGCTAGTTATGGTGCTGGTGATGGAACTCCTCGTTTTAGTCCATTCTTTGTGCCAATGATTATCCCAAATATGGCATCAGGAATGATCGCTCAACGCTATGGTATTCGTGGTGTTAATTTTACGACAACTTCTGCTTGTGCTAGCTCAGCACACGCTATAGCAAATGCCTATTTACAAATTCAAGCAGGAATTGCAGATGTGATAATTGCAGGTGGTAGTGAGGCTGCTATTGAAGTTTCTGGTGTGGGTGGCTTTAATGCTCTACATGCATTGTCTACTCGTAACGACTCTCCTCAAACTGCATGTCGACCTTTCTCAGCATCACGCGATGGATTTGTTTTGGGCGATGGTGCTGCAACATTGGTTCTAGAAGACTATGAGCATGCCAAAGCAAGAGGTGCTAAAATTTATGCGGAGCTCGTCGGAGTCGGTATGACATCTGATGCGTATCATATGACAGCTTCTGATCCCGATGGTAAAGGTGCTGTACAAGCCATAAAAATGGCTATAGAATCTGCTGGGATCGAAGCGCAATATGTGGATTATATTAATGCACATGGCACATCAACGCCTGTTGGAGATATTGCGGAGGTAAGAGCCATAAAGCATGTATTTGGCGAACACGCTTATGATTTGAATATTACTTCCTCTAAGTCTATGACTGGACATCTACTGGGGGCTACTGGAGCAGTCGAGGCAATCATTTCTATTCTCTCATTAATGCACCAAGTCGTGACTCCAACAATCAACCATGATGATGCAGATAAGGATCCAGATATAGATTACCAATTGAATTTTACATTCAATCAACCTCAAAAACGCGAAATACGCTACGCAATGAGCAATAATTTTGGTTTTGGAGGACATAATGCAAGCCTCTTGTTCAAAAAAATCTAAGTTTTTTAGAACTCGATAATTAGAAAAGAACCGCGACGTGAGTCGCTATATATAAATAACTGTTTTATTTTTTAAGGTATTATGATTACAAGTAAAATTGGTGAGAACGCAGGTTTGATCTGGAATGCACTACAAGGTGGTGCTCTCACATTCAAAGCTTTGAAGAAAGCTACAAAATTGAAAAACGACGAACTTTATCTTGCTTTGGGCTGGTTGGCTCGCGAGGGTAAAGTATCTTTCACTGAGTATGAGGATTTGACAATCACACTTCTCTAATTACTTTATAAGGCTGACCAACATCGTTGGCAGCCTTATTTTGACTATACGATTACGCACTATTCACGCACAATAGACGGACAATAAGCGCACTATTCACGCACAATAAACGCACAATAACCGTATAATTAACATATTATGACAATAGCTATCGTAGGCGCATCAGGCGCCGTAGGACAAGAATTACTTAAGATTCTAGAGGAGCGTCAGTTCCCTATTTCTCAACTTCGACTTTTCGGTTCTGCACGCAGTGCAGGCTCTACATATACTTTTTGCGGTAAAGAATATACCGTAGAAGAACTCCAACATGGTGACCAGTTCAAGGGCATTGATATAGCTTTTGTTTCTGCAGGCGGCGGTGTTTCTCGCGAATATGCAGCGGATATCACTCGCCATGGGGCTATCATGATTGACAATTCATCGGCTTTCCGTATGGATCCTGAGATTCCATTGGTAGTGCCTGAACTCAATACAGAGGATATCGAGCAAGCACTCGCTGAGGGTGGAAGACGAATTATTGCCAACCCTAACTGTACCACCATCATTATGGCAGTATGCTTGAAGGCTATTGAGGAACTCTCTCACATCAAACGCGTACATGTATCTTCGTATCAATCTGCTTCTGGTGCTGGAGCACAAGCTATGGCAGAATTGGAGGAGCAATACCGTCAAGCGCTTAATGGCGAGGAGGTTAAACACCAGAAGTTTGCTTATCAATTGGCATATAACTTGATTCCTCAGATCGATGTCTTTGGCGATGATGACTATACCAAAGAGGAGTTGAAGATGTACCACGAGACTCGCAAGATCATGCACTCAGATATCGCTGTTTCTGCTACTTGTGTACGTGTGCCTTCGTTGCGCGCACATAGCGAGGCAGTTTGGGTAGAAACAGAGACTCCGCTTACTCCTGACCAAGTACGTGAAGCAATGGCTAAGGCGGAGGGGGTACAGGTGATGGATGACCCAACCTTAAACTCTCAATACCCTTACCCTATGCCATTGTATTTGAGCGGAACTGACGATGTGTATGTTGGTCGTATTCGCAAGGATTTAGCGAATGAGAATGGTATTACTTTCTGGTGTGTAGGCGACCAAATCCGCAAGGGTGCAGCTTTGAACGCAGTACAAATTGCAGAGAAGATTATAAAAAAGTAATAACTGCTAATAAATATAAAGAAATCGCCACTTATGTTCGTGACATAGGTGGTGATTTTTTGTATATAGATTTGGAAGAATTGAAAATTATTCGTAACTTTGCAGCATCAAATAATACATATACATGCAACCTAATTTCATTTCAATAGACTTTGAGACTGCAACATGCGATAAGATGGCATGCCAAGTGGGTATTACTATCGTAAAAGATGGTGAAATCAAAGATACAATTGTCCGTCTTATACAACCACCACAAAATAAATATGATTGGGGCTGCATAAACGTACATCATATAACTCCTGAAAACACGCTCAACTCACCTACTTTTGATATTGTCTGGGAAGAAATAAAACAACTTTTTCAAAATACAATTGTTGCGCATAATGCTGCTTTTGACGAAGCGGTTTTGCGAGCGAATCTCGATTACTACGGTATAGACCATACAAGTATTCCACCATTCCTTTGCACATACAAAATATATGGTCTATCACTCGATAAACTATGCTATTTGTTTGATATTCCTCTCGACAATCATCATGATGCTGGTTTTGATGCTTGCTGTTGCGCTAAGTTCTATCTAAATCACTTAAATGGAATAGAAGTAGATTGCTCAAAACTACAAAGCATGCCTGCGAAGGTTCACAATGCTTATCATACAAGGCTCACAGGAAACATCTTGCAAAAAGACTTGAGCAATGCAGATCCTTTAAACCCCTTCTATAACAAGAAGGTCGTTATAACTGGCGTTTTTGACATAGATAGAAAAGAATTAGCGGCTAAACTAAAATCGCTAGGAGCTGATATTGATACAGGCATCAGTAAATGTACAAATTTTGTTTTTGTTGGTCAAAATGCAGGACCATCAAAAATTGCTAAAATAAAATCACTTACAGACGCAGGATATTCTATTGTCACATTAGGACAGGAAGATGCTAAGTACGTAATGGAGAATAATTACTCTTTAATCCAATAATAAATTTATACCACTATGGAGAATTCAATATTATTTTCATCTCATAATATTCAAGACAATCCATTTAATGGTCGAAGAGTAGCTTGTATTGGCTCATTCACCATAGAAGCACGTGCGTTGTCTAAGAAATTAAAAGAATGGGGAGCTGATGTTAATAACGCTATCACCAAAGCCACTAATATAGTGCTTATAGGAGAGAACCCTAACGCTGAAAAACTAAACCAATTAGAATCTAGGATACATGATGGTTTTCATATTAAAAAGCTATATCAAGAAGATATTGACAAAATCTTCAGTGGCATAAATTGGGAGGACTATAGAACAAATACAGAGGTAGTTAAATCACTAGATTTTACAATAGAACATTTCCACCAACACCATTATCAATTCGATGAGGGTATAAGAAATAAAATCGCAGGTAAGGAATTGTATTTTTGCGAGGGTTTTCGCAAAGACAAATCTGCAATCCAACAAATCACAGGTAATCTTGCGGCCTGGTTAAATTTCGCTCTTTCTTCTCAAATACAAATCTTTGTATTAAGTAATTCCACTATTGAAAAACTAGCAAATGGAGAAAAGGACGAAAACATATTGATGATAGAAAACTATTATAACAAGAACAAAGGCGACAAATTTGATTTCACTTTCATGCAAGAGCAAGATATCTTAGACTATGCACAACTGTGGTGCAACACCCATGGTGACAAAGTCCTGCTATCTTTGTATGAGAGATATATGAATTCAGAGTACTAATACTCACCGTGCGCGGGGTGCGCATGGTTAATAGGTTAGAGGTGATGAGGAAAAGAAATCGCCACTTATGTTCGTGACATAGGTGGTGATTTTTTATTTGATCAGTTCATAGGTTTGTTAATCTATGGTTAACTATTTTCACAGACTTTTTATGGGTGTCCTTGAATGTGTCCATCGGAAGACCATAGAATCAACCCCATACCAGCTAAAGAGGATAAGCATGTGATATGAATCACATACTAATCACATACTAATTACATAGTGAAGATAGCTTACGAACTCGTAATGAACCCGTAATTGACAGTGTAAGGCGTAGGACGGAAAGAGCACGTAGAGGTAATGAGAAAACAAGAGAGCCAGGTTCGGCTCTCTTGTTATATAAAAGTATTCCTTATTATTATATATAAGGTATAAGGATTATCCTACTTGGCTACCGTTTTTAACTGGAGAAGTCACGGTGGTGACAACCAACTTTCCGTCTGCATCCACAGCTGAAAGAATCATACCTTGTGACTCAATACCCATCATCTTACGAGGTGGGAAATTCGCCATAAACAGAATTTGTTTGCCTACCAAAACAGATGGATCAGGATAGCTTTGAGCGATACCACTCAAGATGGTGCGCTCACCCATACCGTCATCCAAACGGAACTGCAATAGACGGTCGGACTTCTTCACAGGTTGGCAATCAAGTACAGTGGCTACGCGGATATCCATTTTGCAGAAATCGTCGAAAGTAGTAGCTTCTTTGATAGCCTCTGGCTTCCAGTTCTTGAGTGCCTCTTGTTTCTCAGCCTCTTCGTTAGCTGCTTTGATTGCAGCAAGACGATCTAGTTGAGCTTGGATAGTAGCGTCTTCAATTTTCTCAAAGAGCAGACTTACTTCGCCTAATTCTTGCCCCTCTTGGAGAAGGTTGATATTGCCTAACTCCTCCCACTTAAGCTCCTTCATATTAAGCATGTCACGAAGTTTTGCAGAAGAGAATGGCAAGAATGGCTCGAAGGCAATACTGAGGTTAGCAGCAATCTGCAATGAGAGATGCAGGATTGTAGCAGTACGCTCCATATCGGTCTTAGCCACTTTCCAAGGTTCGGTATCAGCCAAGTACTTATTACCAATACGCGCAAGGTTCATAGCCTCTTTTTGTGCATCGCGGAAGCGGAAATCGTTGAGTAGTTTCTCTACTTCTGCTTTCACATTCTGGAACTCAGCTATAGTAGCTTGGTCATACTCGTTGAACTGACCTGCTGCAGGTACTTTTCCATTAAAGTACTTCTTGGTCAGTACAAGGGCACGGTTGATGAAGTTTCCGTAGATCGCTACGAGCTCATTATTGTTGCGAGCTTGGAAGTCTGCCCAAGTGAAGTCATTATCTTTAGTCTCAGGCGCATTAGCTGTCAGCACATAGCGCAACACATCTTGTTTGCCAGGGAAATCAACAAGGTACTCGTTGAGCCATACTGCCCAGTTGCGAGAGGTAGAGATCTTATCTCCCTCAAGGTTGAGGAACTCGTTAGATGGCACATTATCAGGGAGAATATAGCTGCCTTCAGCCTTGAGCATAGTTGGGAAGACGATGCAGTGGAAGACGATATTATCCTTGCCGATAAAATGGAGTAGGCGGGTAGATGGGTCTTTCCACCATGTTTCCCATGGACCGAGTTCTGGTTTAGCATCGCATAGCTCCTTGGTGTTGGAGATATAACCAATAGGGGCATCAAACCACACATAGAGCACTTTTCCCTCTGCACCTTCAACAGGGACAGGGATACCCCATTCTAGATCGCGAGTCACGGCACGAGGACGCAGACCACTGTCAAGCCATGATTTACATTGACCATAGACATTCGGACGCCACTCTTTGTGTTCTTGGAGAATCCATTCCTCCAACCATTGTTGGTATTGGTCTAGTGGGAGGTACCAGTGTTTGGTTTCTTTCTTAGTGAGGGCATTGCCATTGATAGCATTGTATGGGTTGATGAGCTCATCAGGAGAGAGAGTAGCACCACACTTCTCACATTGGTCTCCGTATGCACCTGCTGCGTGGCAACGAGGGCACTCACCGCGGATGTTACGATCTGTTAAAAACTCTTGAGTCTCTGGATCATAGAATTGTTCAGAAGTTTGCTCTACGAACTTTCCATTGTCGTATAGGTGACGGAAGAAATCCGATGCAAGTTGGTGGTGAGTTTTGCTAGTAGTACGAGAATAAACATCAAAGGAGATGCCAAAGCCCTCAAATGAGTCTTTGATGATTTGGTGGTAGCGATCCACTACTTGTTGAGTTGTAATACCTTCTTTGCGTGCGCGAATGGTCACTGGCACGCCATGTTCATCGCTACCTCCTACATAGAGTACTGGTTCACCTTTGAGGCGAAGGTAGCGTACATAGATATCAGCTGGTACATACACACCAGCCAAGTGTCCTATGTGTACAGGACCATTGGCATATGGTAGAGCCGCTGTTACAAGAGTACGTTGAAATGATTTCATATATTTTATTGTTTATTATTTCCTATTTCAGTTTTAATACCAAAGAGAGGTTGAATATATTCTGCTCTCAATTCTTCAATAGTGACATGCTTGATATTATCAGATTTAGCAATAGATATTTTTCCTGTTTCTTCGGATATTACGATGATGAGCGCATCGGATTTTTCGGCTAGTCCTAATGCTGCTCTATGACGCAAACCGTAGGATTTTGGTAGGTCTGTTCGCTTGGAAACAGGTAGGATACAAGCTGCCGCTGTGATTCTCCCATTATTGATAATCAGCGCTCCATCGTGTAATGGGGTGTTTTTGAAGAATATATTTTCAATAAGTCGTGTAGATAAGATAGCATCTACTATTTCACCGGTGTCTTCATAGGCGGTCAATTCCTGTTGAGCTTGAATAACTAGGAGTGCACCCGTCTGAGATTCGGACATGTGTTGGCATGCTTTTACTATAGCGTCTGCTTGCGATTGTGCATTTTGCATTTGTTTAACCCTAGACCATCTATCCTTAATGCGTTCAACATTTACCTGAGAACCTATTCGGTAGAAGAACGAGCGAATTTCTTCTTGAAAAATCACAATGAGTGCAATAGCACCTACACTAACAAAACGATCAAAAAGCGCACCTGTAAGCTCCAAGTTAAACACATAACTAACTAAAAGCCAGGCAAATACGAATGCTATGATTCCCCAAAAGAGGTTGCTTGCTCCAGACCTTCTCAAGACGCGGTACATCGCAAATAGCAATACTGCAACTAGTAGAATATCAATAATATCTTTAATGCCAAGTATCATGATGAGTTAAGAGTAATAAGTTACGAGTTATGAGTTAGTTGGTATATATGGATCGCTTGTTTGGCCGCTGCAACATCATGAACTCTCAGGATATTTGCTCCGCGTTCTAACGCTAATGTTTGAGCGGCTATGGTAGCGGGTAGTACCTGCTGTGGTGTAGAATTAAGTGGTTTGTACAACATTGATTTACGCGAAATACCTACAAGAATCGGTGCTCCTAAGCATTGTAATACATTGAGTTGTTGTAGGATGTTGTAGTTTTGTTGTTCGCTTTTGTTGAATCCAAAACCAGGGTCAACAATCACATCTGTTACTCCCATTTGATGCAACGCATCCAATTTTTGTTGTAACACACCAATGAGCTTAGATAGTGTATGGGCATCGTTCGGAATTTCGCATGCATGAGTCAATACATAAGGGGTCTGATGCCTTGCAATGACATCCCATAAATGTCTATCGGCCTCACCTCCGTATACATCGTTGATGATATTCGCTCCCATGGCTATCGCTTGCTCAGCAATATCTGCTCGAAATGTATCTACGGATATTGGGATATCGGGCCAATGATGTCGTATAGTTTGTAAGGCCATGGATAGCCTTTTCCATTCTTCTTCTGCTCCTACTGGAGTAGAGTTGGGACGGGTAGAGCACGCTCCAATATCCAGTATGTCAGCACCTTCTGCTATGATTTGATCAACTTTGGTTAATATCTCATTTTCTGATAGGGTGCTACAGGATGTATAGAAACTATCAGGAGTAATATTAACAATAGCCATCACTAATGGAGACGACAAATCTAATAGACGATTATATGTCCGAACATAGTTGCGCATTTTCCGTGCAAAGTTACAAAAAATCTGTTGATTAGACGAATATTTTAGGCAATTTCCAATAAAAAGTGAGCATTTTTTTGGAAAATACATCGTTTAGTTGTTTTTTTTATAAAAAAATTCGTCTAAGTCAGTTTTTTTTTGTAATTTTGCGGGCTGAATAATTCGTACATGACACAAAATCACAAAATTATGAATATTAAAATTGTATCAAAGACTTTGGTTTTTGCTGCGGTACTCACTCTGAGTGCATGTAGCACACATGATTTGAACACAAAGACATCTTTCTGGACTGGTTGGAAAAACTTCGACCCAACCACTACTCATTTTGAGGCATATGAAGGAAACCTAGCTGATGCTCCAGCTGGTATGCTTCCTATTTTGGGTGGTACATTCACTATTGGCCAGATGGATGAATTTATAACAGCTCCTCGTAATAGTGAGCGTCGTACTATTACTGTAAGTTCTTTCTTCATGGATAAATATGAAGTTACTAATGTTGCATGGCGTGAATATTTGCAATGGAACCAATATGTGTTTGGCGGTACTAGACCTGATTTGGTGAGCGCTTTGCTTCCTGATACAACAGTATGGCGTGATCCTATGGCTTACAATGAACCATATGAGGAGTATTATTTCCGTCACCCAGCTTATAGTTTTTATCCTGTAGTTGGTGTGTCTTGGGAGCAAGCTATGGCATATTGCCAATGGCGTACCGACCGTGTCAATGAGAACTTTTTGGTAGCTAACAAGTTTATTGAGTTGCCTCCATATAACATGTTGCGTCCGATGACACGCCAGGAGATAGAAACACTCTTGACTAATGCTGGTTTTACAAATATTGATGCTTATATATCTGTTGTAAAACTCCCTTATGCTACAGCATTAGGATATGGATATGATGGCGCTGAGGAGCCTGAAGTTGAAATGTATCTTTTGTCATACGAGTGGATCAGAGATCATTTTGTATTCAATACCGATAAGTATCTAAAGAGCAAAAACTACAATCCATTGCAAGGAACAGCTGCACGTACAAATGCTCACGATATTAATCGTAAGTTGAATAGTGCTGATGGTTTGCTTTTGGTAGGTTACCGTTTGCCTACAGAAGCAGAGTGGGAGTATGCTGCTTTCTCTCCAGTAGCAGATGCGGATGGAATTCCTGTTGAAGGTAAGGTATATCCATGGTCTGGTTATTATCCACGCGACTTATCCCCAAAAACAAAAGGCAAATTGATGGCCAACTTTGTTCGTGGTAAAGGTGATATGATGGGTGTTGCAGGTGATCATAATGATGGGTATGTATTGACTGCTCCTGTAGATGCTTATGAGCCAAACGATTTTGGTTTGTACAATATGGCTGGCAATGTAAACGAGTGGGTATTAGATGTTTATCGTGAGACATCTTTTGAAGAGATGGCAGAGTATAACTCATTCCGCGGTAATATTTACAAACACTTGAAGAAAGACGATAAAGGTAACTTAGTTTTGACCGATTATGGTACATTGGCTGTAGAGTTTGCACCTGCTGATGACAAGCGTAATTACCGTGATGGAGATGATGCCTCTATGTTTGAGACAGACTATCCATTGAATGCCTTGGCTTTGCTAGAAAAGAAAAAAGCAGAGCAACCTGCGACAGAGACAGAGGAACAAGCTACTGAACAACCTACTGAACAACCTGCAGAACAACAGGAACCTACTTATGAAGATGAATCATATGAAAGCGATTCTGATGAATATGAAGAAGAAACTTCAGAGGAGACATCAGATGTGTCTTATGCTGCTAATGATGAGCCTTCCATCAAAGTAGACCCATCTGATATTCTTATTCCTCGTATCAATGATGAAACACGCGTGTATAAAGGTGGAGCTTGGAACGATCGTATTTATTGGTTGAATCCTACAACTCGTCGTTTCAAACAACAAAATGAATCTTCTGCTACTATCGGTTTCCGTTGTGCGATGAGTGTTTTAGGTAAAGAATAATTAATCTATAAATTTAATATTATGAATATTCCATCAAATTTGCGTTATACGCAAGAGCACGAATGGATTCGTGTAGAAGGTGATGTAGCATATGTTGGTATAACCGATTATGCACAATCTGAGTTAGGTGAGATCGTTTTTGTTGATATCAATACAGAGGGTGAGACCGTTGCTCAAGGCGATGTTTTCGGATCTGTTGAGGCTGTGAAAACAGTTAGTGATTTGAATATGCCTGTTGAGGGTGAAGTATTGGAAGTAAATGATACTATCAATGATCAACCAGAGTTGGTAAACAATGATCCATATGGTGAGGGTTGGATGATCAAGATTAGCATTGCTGACCCATCACAACTAGAGACCTTGTTGGATGCTGAGGCATATCAAGCATTGATAGGATAATCAATGGTATACTATACAAAAAACGGCTACTCAATTGAGTGGCCGTTTTTAGTATGTATTCATATTCTGCTAACTATATATAGATATCTTCAGTTAAAGGCGTTTATTGTCCTTGTCGAGTTTTGCTAAAACCTGCATATACCATTTCAATATCCATAGGAGTTTCTTGATTATTAGCTGAGCGGATTAGAGTAGCTGATATCGTTTGTAATGGCTTAACAGATTGAATAGAACCCGTACTAGTGTTGCTAGTTACAGCCACAGGAACCAGTACAAAGTTGAGATATTCCGTTTGTACCTTATTGCGTATTTGGCGAGTTAATAATTTGGATAAATCGTATGTGTATTTATAGTTTATATTACCCAATGTATCTGAAGTTGCTGTGAGAGCAGCAATGATTGCTACAGAATCTGATGGCATTTCGTTTTTGCTAAAGAATGTATTGATTTCTTCTTTTTGAATTAACATCATGTGTGATGCTGGCGTATCCCAACGATCTCGTGGTCTTCCTGTTGCGGAATCAGAATACAATACATCAATATTTAAATCAGCTTTATTTACATATACTCGGTATTCAGATGTGTCACCTATCTGCTGGTTAATTCTCTCGTAGATAGAATCTATTCTAACCGAAAGTTCTGTATAAATATTGGCTGGTGATACGATATAGTTAGTGTCGCTAACTTGCGAATAGTGAGTTAGTATGGATTGTCTATTAGGGTAAGAGTATCTGTTTACTTGGCGCACCTCCTCATTCGCATAGAATGCTCGTGTATCGTTGATGATTGTGTCATTCATTCCTGGTCTTTGCATGGTAAAATGATAGAACACTGTCATCGTTATGTCTGTCACGTAAAGAACATTGCTGCCACCAAAATCCGTACATATATATAGTCCCTTGAAGAGTTCGTTAAAAGCTTTTTGAGAATCAAATTCTTTAATCTTGAAGAAGCGTTTAGCAAACTCATCGGATAGTTTAATGCGAATTGTAGGAACATATGATTCGCTTTTTGATGAATAGGATGAATCTACTGGCGTAGCTGGGATTATAATATTGGATTGGTCAGAAATGTATGTAGACGGAGCAAGGCTACAATAATCTGCTAGTTGAATATTGCTTTGATACAATAGATTGTCTTTCAGTGTATTTTCATCCATTTCATACACAGCAATACCTAATGGACTTTTTCCATCACCGTACCAGTTGTTGTAATATAGGTATAAGCATACCGAGTCCACTTCAGCTGTTTCATTAGGATATTTAAATCCTTCTGGACAGGCTAATTGCGTAAGAATATCAGCTTGTAGGGTTCCAAAATGTGTAACACATTCACCTAATAGGAATGAGTCTGGTGTTAAACTGATAGCAATACATGAATCTAATTGCGATGTCACACCAAAAGTATCCGACATCACGCGAATATCATTTTCTGGCAAGGTCGATGCACCTGCACTGATGGAATTATTTTCATTACAACCTACTAGTGCTATGAGAATTAGCAATAATAGATATATCATTGATTTATTCTTCGTCTTCTTCATTCTTACCTAGTAACTCATTATAGAATTTTAGGTGTGCCTCTTTGTCTTCACCAACATATGGCATAATTGGTTTACCGCTATTTTGTGCGTAGTTGAGTAGGCGTTGATTAACATTCTCTGATGATAGTACAATAGCATCACAATAATCTATTGCTAATCGCATCAAATCTTCATATGCGACTGGCAAACCTGCTATGCCGCGAACATGACTTTGAAGAATGCTACCACCAATGATTTTCTCCGCAAATTTGCTGTTAAATGGAGTATCAAATTCTTCGTTGTCAAGAGAAAGCACTACTTTGCTGTTCTCAAAGAATGGGGTGTCGCTGTATAACTTTTTGATAAACAATGGAGTTAATGCTGACATCCATCCTGAACAGTGGACTATATTAGGTGTCCAGCGTAGTTTTTTTACTGTTTCAAGTACGCCTCTTGCAAAGAATATACATCTTTCGTCGTTATCCTTATATTCGACTCCATTTGTATCCTTAAGTCCTTTACGGCGATTGAAATAGTCATCGTTGTCAATGAAGTATATCTGTATACGAGCCGATTGTATACTAGCCACCTTAATTAGAAGTGGATGATCTGTCTCGGCTATAATAATATTGATACCTGACAAACGAATAACTTCATGCAACTGATTGCGTCGTTCATTGATGTCTCCAAACTTTGGCATAAATGTGCGTGTTTCAAATCGGGCGGATTGAAACCACTCTGGTAACTTCCTATTTAAGGTACGAATAGGAGTCTCCTCATCTAAATAAGGAAAGATTTGTTGTGAGACAAACAATATACGATTAGGCTCTTTCATGTTGTGTATTTTTAAAAAGGTATTATTTCCCGCTACAAAGGTACTAAAAAAATCTGATATTACATAATTTTTAGGAAAAAAACTTTCATTTTTCCTATATTTGTTGTACCTTTGTGGACTTTTTGGTGGTAAACATTAATAAAATCTTGATATATGCAGATAATCAGTACAAAACAAGAATTGACTAATCAGTTAGCTGTTTGTGTTCGTCAAAATAAGACAATTGGCTTTGTTCCAACGATGGGCGCATTGCACCAAGGTCATGCCTCATTAGTTAGGCGTGCATGCGAGGATAATGATGTTTGTGTGGTAAGTGTATTTGTAAATCCAACACAATTTAATAATAAGGAAGATCTTTTAAAGTATCCTCGCAACATACAGAAAGATGCTGAATTATTGGCCGATTTAGGCGTACATTTTGTCTTTGCACCTACACCAGAGGAGATGTATAGCCAGGAGGAAATGGAGCAAGAATTTGCTTTTGATTTTGCTGGCTTGGATCAGGTGATGGAGGGAAAAATGAGACCTGGTCATTTCAATGGTGTTGTTCAAGTAGTCAGTCGCCTTTTTGACCTAGTACAACCTACTCGTGCCTATTTTGGAGAAAAGGATTTTCAGCAGTTAGCTATCATTCATCACATGGTGGAGCGTTCTTCCATGGCTGGGCGTTTTGGCGACTTGAAGATAATAGATTGTCCTATAGTTCGCGAGAAAAATGGTTTAGCCATGAGTAGTCGCAACGAGCGTTTGTCTGAAGATGAAAGAGAAACGGCAGTGGCTATATCCCGAACTCTATTTGCTTCTTTGGAGTGGGCAAAAATGGCTACTGTTAAAGAAGTTCAACAACGAGTAATAGACACCATCAATGCAGTAGATGGACTAGAGGTGGAGTACTATGATATCGTAGATAAAAACACTTTGCAACCTACCGACAAGTGGGAAAATGCAGTAGGTTGTATTACTGTATATTGTGGTCCTGTACGTTTGATTGATAATATACGATATTGATTACTAGCATTACCCTTTATTTCCTCTAAAAATCTTTAGTTATTCTTTAGTGATTCTTTAGTGATTCGTTAGTTATTCTTTAGTGATTTAGCAATGATAAAGCAGGTAGTAATAGATAGAGGAATACCTTTTCTAGATGGTGTTTTCCCCCCTGAGATAGATGTTCGTTTTCTTTCTCCTGAGGAAATTACTCCCCAAGCAGTTCGCTGTGCGGATGCGTTGTTTGTGCGCACGCGCACCAATATCAACAAGGAACTTCTATCAGGTAGCAATGTCCGCTTTGTCGCTACTGCCACCATTGGCTTTGACCACATCGACCAAGACTATTGCCGCGAAGCGGGCATACATTGGGTTTCTTGCCCAGGTTGCAATGCTCAAGCGGTTTGCGACTATGTAGAAGAAGCAATCACCTCGATCAAATCTGATAAGAGTGAACTAACTGTGGGAGTTATAGGTTATGGTCATGTAGGTAAACTTGTAGCTCGAATGGCAGAAAAAAGAGGATACACAGTTCTTCTGTCCGATCCTCCATTAGGAATCGGATTGTCGCTCGAACAACTTGCCCCTCAGTGCGATGTACTCACATTTCACACTCCTTTAACTCGTGAGGGCGAATATCCTACTTACCACCTTTGTGATGCGAATATTCTTCGCCGCTGCAAACCGGGTACCCTTATTATCAACGCTGCTCGTGGTGGTGTCATAGACGAACAAGCACTCCTATCTCAACTCTCAACTCTCGTACAGCGAAGCAGATCGTTCGAGCGAATGCGAGATAAGAACTCTCAACTCTCAACCGCCATCGACTGTTGGGAAGGAGAACCTAAGCTAAATCAAGAGCTGCTCAAAAAAGTCAATTTAGCATCATTTCATATTGCAGGGTACTCTATTCAGGGCAAAATGAATGCTAGTGAGATGTGTTTGCGCGCTTTTTGTGAATTTTTCTCGCTTCCAATTTTGTCAATCAATAAAAAAGCAGTACCTTTGCAGGGTGATTCGGAAAAAGGATGGTTATTGCGCATAACTGAGCAACTCAAAGCCGATCCCGAGCAATTTGAACAATTTCGTAAACAATATAAATTAAGATAATGGCAAGTTTTCAAAAACTAACACCTCGAGCAACTGATTATTCGAAGTGGTATAATGAACTAGTAGTAAAAGCCGATTTGGCAGAGCAATCTGCTGTACGTGGATGTATGGTGATTAAACCTTATGGCTACGCCATTTGGGAAACTATCCAAGCTGAATTGGACCGTCGTTTCAAGGAGAATGGCGTAAAGAACGCATATTTCCCGTTGTTGATTCCTAAGTCATTCCTCAGCCGCGAGGCAGAGCACGTAGAGGGTTTTGCTAAGGAGTGTGCTGTAGTTACCCACCACCGTTTGATGAACGATCCAGAGGGAAAGGGTGTGGTAGTAGATCCTAAGGCACGCCTTGAGGAGGAGCTTATCATCCGCCCTACTTCTGAGACCATTATCTGGTCCACTTATAAGAACTGGATCTCATCTTACCGCGACCTGCCTATCCTTTGCAACCAATGGTGCAACGTAATGCGTTGGGAGATGCGTACTCGTCTTTTCTTGCGTACTGCTGAGTTCCTCTGGCAAGAGGGGCATACTGCTCACGCTACCGAGGAGGAGGCTGAGAACTACGCAGCTACTATGCTTGATGTATATGCAGACTTCGCAGAGAAAGTGATGGCTATCCCTGTTGTGAAGGGTGTGAAGTCTCCTAACGAGCGTTTCGCAGGTGCACTCAACACCTATTCTATCGAGGCTATGATGCAAGATGGCAAGGCACTTCAAGCTGGTACTAGCCACTTCTTGGGACAAAACTTCGCTAAGTCATTTGATGTGACTTTCCTCAATAAAGAGAACAAATTTGAGTATGTGTGGGCTACTTCTTGGGGTGTTTCTACTCGCCTTATGGGTGCGCTGATCATGACTCACTCGGATGACAACGGTCTTGTTCTCCCTCCTAATTTGGCTCCTACTCAAGTAGTAATCGTGCCTATCTTTAAGAAACAAGAGCAGTTGGATGAATTGATGGCTAAACTCAATCCATTGGCTGACGAGTTAAAGAAATTGGGTATCCGCGTACAAGTGGATGCAAGCGACAAGGCTACTCCTGGCTTCAAGTTTGCTGAGTATGAACTCAAGGGTGTACCTTTGCGCCTCGCCATGGGAGGACGTGACTTGGAGAATGGAACCGTAGAGTTGGCTCGTCGTGATACCTTGACCAAGGAGACTGTTGCGTTTGACGGCATCGTAGAGACAATACAAAACTTATTGAAGGAAATTCAAGATAATATCTACCAAAAGGCGCTTAACTTCCGTATTGAGAACACCCGCGAGGTGGATACTTGGGAGGATTTCAAAGAGGAGATCAAGAAACCTGGCTTCTTGCTTTGCCACTGGGATGGTACTCCAGAGACTGAGGAGAAGATTAAGGCTGAAACCAAAGCTACCATCCGTTGTATTCCTCTGGAGGGCGACAAGACACCTGGTAAGTGTATCTATACAGGCAAACCAAGTGCACAACGCGTTATTTTCGCAATTGCCTACTAAAATTAGAAAAAGCAATATCCATTATCAGAAAAATCGCACTCAATGTGCGATTTTTTTGTGTATATCAAAAAAAAGCAGTACCTTTGTCGTCAGAATGAAGAAAGCTTGTAAAGCTTAGATTCATTATCAAAACTAACGAGGACTTCGTGAGTCCGAGTTAAGAGGAGGAATGGCGGCAAGCCAAACTCGCAGGGCGAGCTTCTTCTTGCAAGCCCATTACGACGACGGGATGTGGCGCAGCCCGGTAGCGCAACGGTCTGGGGGACCGGAGGTCGCAAGTTCAAATCTTGTCATCCCGACTAGCATCGAAGGAAATGGAAATGTTTTCATTTCCTTTTTATGCTCAGTAGTCTCGCCAAATTTATTTGAGTGAGATTAGTGAGCGTTAAAAAGATGGATATTTCCATCTAATTTCCGAAGATGCTTGCAGTCAACCCTTCCGGCGTGCAAGATTTACGCAGAACATCTTGTCATCCCGACAAATCAAGAGGTTTGTGGTAGAGAATGAGGGTGTAGTGATCGCCTTCATTCTTTTCTTAAAAGAAGTTAATAGTATGACACTACGAGGAAAAATGGAGCATTCGCATCTAATGGCGAAGTTGATAGTATGGTTAGGGTGCATCTTTGTGATGTTCAGTTTGGTAACATTATACATAGCTATTTGTGCTTTTGATGGTATAAAGTTTGATGTTACTGCTCTTAAATGGATACAATTATCTCAGACTATAGCATTGTTTTTGGTTCCTTCTTTACTTGTGGCATACCTAGTATCTAAGTCACCTATAAAGTGGCTCAAATTAGATACAAGACCGGAATTAAAATCTGCCTTGTGGGCAATTGGTATCATGTTGGTAGCATTACCTGCAATCAATCTGCTCGCTCATCTCAACCAACAAATGGTATTGCCTACTTGGCTGAGTGGAGTAGAAGAGTGGATGAAAAGCAAAGAAGCTGAGGCCGAATGGCTGACCAAGCAGTTTATGTCGGCAACTACCATAGGTGGTTTGTTGGTCAATCTATTTTTGATGGCAGTACTGCCTGCCCTATCCGAGGAGATTACTTTCCGCGGAGTACTCCAACGCCTACTTAGTCCCAAAAACTCATCTCTTAACTCTCACCTCTCCATCTGGCTTACAGCCATCATTTTCTCGGCGATACATATGCAGTTTTACGGATTTATACCTCGTATGTTGTTGGGTGCACTATTTGGCTATATGTTTGTTTGGACAGGTAGTTTGTGGGTACCTATGCTGATGCACTTTGTCAATAATGGAATGGCAGTCTTGTTGTATTATATAGCCAATAGAGCCGCTTGGGATATGGATAAAGTAGATGCAGTAGGCACAGGCAACACCTTGTGGTTGGGTGTTGTAAGTCTTGTTCTGACGATTGTGGGGATTTACATGTTTCGTCGTTCTACGACGATGAGAAGTGCTTCTTCGCGAATATCTAGCGGTAGTTGAATATTGCGCAATTGAATACTGCGAACCCATCCTGGAACATCGCTAGCTTTGAGTGTTTCAAATACTTCACGAATCATTTTATATTGCTCCTTGGTGTAGTCCTCTGCGGCTATACCTGCTAATGTGTCTAGTTCTTCGTCATCGTAGTAGATGATTTCAGCATTCGTTTGTAGGAGTGTTTCTCTTTCACAAACAAGGTGCTCACCGCAGCATCCGTCGTCTTCAGCCTCTCCTATATCCTCCCCTGAAGGGAAGGACTTTTGAGCGGTACCATTCTCCCCTCCTTTCAGGGAGGGGTCGGGGGTAGGCTGGTTGTTTTCCTTCCTTGCTCGTATCTCAAAGATAATAAGGATAGCAATGCCGAGGCAGACAAATAATATCAATGGAATCATAACTCTTAACTTTCAACTCTCAACTCTTACTCCACATCTTCTTCTACGACTAGGTTGTTGATAATAAAGTTCTGGCGCTCCATGGTGTTCTTTCCCATATAGAAGCCTAGCAAATCGCTAACAGCATCTTCCTTGCGCAGGCATACTTGGTCTAAGCGAATACCTTTACCGATGAAGGACTTGAACTCGTCTGGACTGATTTCACCAAGACCTTTGAATCGAGTGATTTCTGGGTTGGGTTTGAGATCTTCAATCGCTTGAAGGCGTTCCTCTTCGTTGTAGCAGTATCGTATCTCTTTTTTGTTTTTAACGCGGAAGAGTGGAGTTTGTAGGATATAAACATGGCCTTTCTTAACCAGGTCAGGGAAGAATTGCAAGAAGAATGTAAGCATCAACAATCTAATGTGCATACCATCTACATCGGCATCAGTAGCGATGATAACCTTGTTGTAGCGCAATTCGTCTAGACCATCTTCAATATTGAGAGCGGCCTGTAAGCAGTTGAATTCTTCATTTTCATAAACAACCGACTTACTCAGTCCATAGGAGTTGAGCGGTTTACCGCGTAGGGAGAACACAGCCTGCGTGCGTACATCACGACTGGTGGTGATACTGCCCGAAGCGGATAGACCCTCAGTAATAAAGATACTACTTTCCTCGCGCAAATCATCATCTGCATCTTTAGCAGATTTGGTAGGTTTGGCATCGTTATAGTGTACTTGGCAGTCGCGCAGTTTAGGGTTATTGAGCATGATCTTCTTGGCACGCTCACGAGCAATCTTAGTCACACCAGCGATCGCTTTACGCTCTTTCTCCGATTCAAGGATCTTCTGTAGCATCACTTCTGCTACTTCTGGATGCTTATGGAGGTAGTTGTCAAGTTGTTGTTTGACAAAGTCGTTCACGAACTTATTGACAGATAGTCCTCCTTCTGGAGCCATATCTTTGGAACCTAATTTTACTTTGGTTTGACTCTCAAAGACAGGTTCAGAGACATTGATAGCAATCGCTCCTACTACACCGCTACGGATGTCGCTAAGTTCAAAGTTCTTGTTGTAGAACTCCTTGATCGTGCGACCAATAGCTTCGCGTAGTGCAGCTTGGTGGGTACCACCTTGGATCGTGTGCTGACCATTGACGAAGGAATGATACTCCTCACCCGTTTGGTCGGTATGGCAAAGGGCGATCTCAATATCCTCGCCTTGAATATGAATGATAGGATAGAGCGGATCAACGGTCATGGTCTCTGTAAGGAGATCAAAAAGACCATTCTTAGAGGAGTATTTCTTGCCGTTATAGCTGAGCGTGAGTCCCACATTGAGGTATGCGTAGTTACGCATCATGGTCTCAATGAAGTCATCGCGGAAACGGTAGTTTTCGAAGAGACCTTTGGTATTATCAGGAACAAACTCGATGAGTGTACCACGCTTCTCAGGCCCGTTATGCTCTTGTATATCAGAGTCTTCCACTAGGTGTCCTTGTTTGAAAACAATGCGGCGAGTCTTGCCGTCACGCCAAACTTGTACGGCAAACTCAAGACTGAGGGCATTGACTGCTTTGGTACCTACACCATTAAGACCGACAGATTTCTTAAAGGCTTTGGTATCGTATTTACCACCTGTATTGAGGATAGAAACGGCCTCCACCATCTTACCCAAAGGAATACCACGACCGTAGTCACGCACGCGAACGCGCTGCGAGTTGTCTTCTGAAGAAGGGGCAGAAACGCTGACCTCAACTACTTTACCTTCGTTCATACGGAACTCATCAATACAGTTGTCAATAGTCTCTTTGATGAGTACGTATATACCATCGTCAGAGTGACTTCCGTCACCCAGCTTACCGATGTACATACCCGGACGGCGGCGAATATGCTCGCGGTCATCAAGGTGAACGATGTTATCTTCGTTGTAAGTAGCTGTTGGTTTTATCTCTTCTGCCATAATGGTTTTCGTTTCAGGGTGCAAAGGTACGACAAAAAATGCACATACGCAAGTTAAGCGAGCCTTTTTTGGAAAAATTATAGATTCTATCTATTGAAGCAGTTTCTCTGCTACTCGTTGGAAGCTTGCTTTCATAAGAGGATGCAGAGGGGCTGATTCACAAGGCGAGGCCGTATTTTTCAAAAAACGAGCGAACTGGAGTATGGGCTGCATTGAGCGAACGTAGCTACGAGGGTGAAGGAGTGCGACGGAACGCACTCCGAGTGTTGTGCCCGAAGAGTTCCCACTCTGAGGATTAAGCGCAACACATAGAATGGCGCACCCCCTTGCGGGTACGCAGCCGTACGGCTATAGGGTATTGCCGTACAGGGTAGGCACGACCGCCCAAGATATGATGAAAGATAATAGCAGTAACTTTTCGCAAGGCAGATGTTCGAAGGTACAAAAAAAATTGTATATTTGCAAGGAAATAGCGTTTTTTAGAACGTTGCGCCTGTGTTTTTCTCTACCGTTTGCCCTTTCACATCGTGTTTGTCGTTCAACCACAGCCAAGTTGTATTACTTTCTTTGCCTAGGTAGCGAACCTTTGCCTTCACGACTTGTGTTGTAGCGGGTATGGCGATGGTATTGGTATAGACTTTCCATTCGCCATCGTCTAGGCAATAGAGGAGTTCGCCACCTTCCATCACTTTGTTCATTTCTATGAGTACGTGACTCTTATCCAATTGCAACTGCTCATTCTCTGTCGCCACCTGTCTGATACCAGGTTGTTGGATATGGAAGTTTCTTCCGCTAGTAGCCAACTGAGGCAGTAACTCTTCATACACTAGATGGTTATACTCACTCAATGTCAAGCTGCTGCGGTTGTTCCATGCGCGTTCAGCAAGACCATAAATCTTAGGATAAATTTGCCACTCCACTTGCGCAAACGAGCGGATCACCTCGCCCCAAAGTTGGGCGTTCATGCCAATGATGTTTGGGTGTTGAGCGGGCTGCCAGTCAAACGAGCGGTATTCATCGGTATATCCACCCCAACTGAGTCCTTTCTCCTCGTGGTGGTTGCAATACGCAAAGTCAAAATACAAGTGACTAGCCGTAGCGATAACTACTTGATAACCAGCCTCTGCTAGTTGCATCGGTTTGCTCTCACTGTTGAGCCAAGCATAGCAGATAGCACCACTCTCGGGTTGGCAGAAATGGTCAATCTCTTCCCAACCCATTGGTTGCAGGTTGTAGCGCTTCAGTATCTCCAAAACGGCATCAATAAACGCTTGATGTTCCTCTTTGGTGAGTGCTCCTTTGGGCACTTCATCGCCTCCGATATTGAAGATCGTCAGAGGATGACCTGCCTCCTCGTGCATCTTAACAATCTCCGTCACTACATGATCGATAAACTCCACCGCATAAGGCTTGCTCACATCAATCACATTGTCGGTATAGTTTTGTGCAGACTTATACACTCGCGCATCAAACGCACTGTCAGTCAATTGTTTACCCATGGCTTTCTTAGCAGCACGCATATGCCCTGGCATATCAATCTCGGGGATCACACGGATATGACGCTCGCCTGCGTACTTCAATAGTTCGATATACTTCTCACGGGTGATATAACCATTGGCAGTCGTAGGAGCCTCAGCATCCCAACCGCCGCAGTACATAGGCAATAGGCAGTTGCTCTCGTCGGTGGTGTAACCTCGCTTAGAACCAATATCGGTCAGTTGTGGCAAACCAGGGATCTCCAATCGCCATGCCTCGTCGTCGGAGAGGTGGAAGTGCAGCACATTGAGTTTGTGGTATGCCATCATGTCCAAAATGCGGTAGATGGAGTCCACGGGATAGTAGTTACGCACCACATCCAACATGATACCACGATGTTGTAGGTCGGGATAGTCCGTCACTCTGCCACATGGGATGGTGTCGCCCCATTGCTTCAAGGTCTGCTTGGCATAGAACACACCTGCTTCGTCGCTTGCTTCAATGCGAATCGTATCAGGACTGATAATCATCGTATATCCCTCTTTGACCATATTGGCATCGGTGCGAACTACCACCTCAGCCTTCGCCACTTCACACACACCATCCGCATATATCATCTGCTTTGGCTGTGGCAACAGAGGTTGCAACTCCTTCGCCTCATCGCCTAATCGCCCTATCGCCTTATCGCCTAATACTCGCTCCACATAATCAAACACATACTCTCCGTCTGCATAAGGTGTTTTCTCCCATGTGACGATACCTCGTTTCATCTGTTCAGGGCGGGTGTATGGGGCGTAGGTGCAAGGGATAGTGATGGGTTTAGGGTTTAGGGTGGAGTGTTTAGTGTTCACCAAGAAGAAGCCTTCGGGGCAGATATTTTCACGGATGGCGCTACCTTTGTATCGTAGGGTGAAGGTTTGGCTTTCGCCTGGCGCCAGAGGAGTGAAAGTCTGCGTAGGCTCAATGCAGTGCCAACTAGCTTGAATCTCGGTCTCACGCAAAGCATCGCCCTCAGTGTAGATAGGATGTAGCGACATGAGATTGAAATAGAGTGTCCAATCCCCATGGGTGAGTTCCTTATCACCTGTATTCGTGAGTGTTAGATATGCTTCGCATATGCCAGATTCTACATCGTTTTGCTTAAACTCCCAATGCAAAGAGAGCGGCGCAGTAGTAGACTTGCAAGCTGTGAAAATAGCAACGAATGCGAATAGAAGAATATAAATACGATTTTTCATGGTGTATATGTTTTGTAATTTTTTGCTAAAATTGTCTTCAGTAGCTACGAGTTTCCCCGTTGTATCCCCCTTACCTGCCACCTGTTTGCATAGGAACTTCATAGGAACTTCATAGGGACTTCATAGGGACTTCATAGGAACTTCACCGAATCTTTACCGTAGGATCACCGAGAGAACTAGGACACATCGCCCAATCTTTATTGCGGCTTACTCAATTCGTGTCGAATATAATCCCACAATCTTTCGGGCACTGCTGGTTTTCCATTTGCTTGTGGCATGCGTTGATGTTTGCTGGCTTCTCGTTTTGCGGCGAGATGTTTAGCCGTCCATTCGGCTTTTTGTGCCTCATCACGCATGATAGCCGAAGCCTCTTTGCATAGGGAGGTAAACGCCTTCACGGCTGGGCGTTCTGCCATTTCTTTTTTCTGTTTCTTGGTGTATTGTGGTTTCCTGCAATATGCAGCATACCCAGTCCGTCCTGGGATAGGGCGCAACCAATGTTCCTCATCGATACTCCCACCGATACTTTCTAAAAAAGATGCTACATGTACAATCATAGTTAATTAATTTTAAGTAAGTTACAAATTCTAATCTATCTTGATTCTCGGCTCTTTGTTCTTGGCTCCAATATGCTGCAAAGGTACAAAAATTTTCTCACATTTCCAAATTTTCCAACACTTTTTTATTGCCACCTTGCCGGCTTGCCACCTGTTTCCTAAAATACACACGTACGCGCAGGCGTGGATTTTTACATTTAGCTGTCAAGGTGGCAATTCTTTGTTATTATTCCCGAATCATATTCAGGTATTCTCTCCTAACCCTAAACAGTTTCCTTGCCTTTAAACCTTAAACTCTAAACTTTCAACTAAAAAATTTGCACATCCGCAAATTTTATTGTACCTTTGCACCGTGAACCTGCGCTGGGGGTGTCGGCACATCAGCGGTGAAGGGATAGCAGACATAATTAAAAGGCGTTTATTGGCGCTTGTTTTGGTCAATAGAAAACTGGAAACTTTCTCACACCCGAAACAAGAGAGCGATAAATGCCCCTTGGTGTGTTTAATTCGTTGTATCCTACAACGATGAACATATCGGCGTGGGCATTCATTGTTTATTCTTGTGTGAAGGTTTTTCCAGTACCTCTATTGAAAGGATAAGCAAAAAGAGGTTCCACGCTTTTTCTATATTTATACCAACGGGGCGTTTGGAGCCAACTTCCCTCAAAACGTTAAATAACAATGAAAAAAAATCTATTTCTGGGACTCTTAGTTTGCTCTGTGTTCATGTTCTCAAGTTGCGAGAACGATGGATTAGGGAAAGGCTTAACTGGCTATTACACAGACTTGAGTGCAGTTGCTAAGGCTTCGGATTTTAACGAGATTAATGAGGCTATTAAAAAGAATGAGTTATTGTATGTGTTCGATCATCGTTTGGGTGAAGATGATTATTACTATGCAACACGTGATTTATTCTTGAGAGACGGTATGTGGTGGGATTGCGAGCATCATCACGGACGATTTAGATTTTATATTAAAAGTACTCTTTATCCTGTTATTCATATTATTGATAAGAACACTATAGCAATGAAAGGTTCATCCTGTTCTTTATACCAAGAGGGACGTGGAGATGGAGATGTTGTTTATAGATTCTATGCCGGACCTATTTTTGGAAATATGGAATATGTAGGTTATGATTGGAGTTATTATACATACGTGTACATTGCTGACAACAAAATAGCAGTTTCAAATGGTGATATTTATACTATTGTAGATGGTAGTTTGATAAAGGATGGTAGTTCTACTATCTTGAGCAAATACGATCCAGACAAATTACATGGTTCCGCAGGTTCTAGTGATAAAAATCCATGTAATCAAGATAATGTTGAAAACGGGAATAGTTCAAACGATAACAACCAAGCAGAAAAAGAAATTCAGAAGAAAATATCTCAAAACGTTGTAGTTAATGTGTCGGCATATAAAAATTATAGTTGGGATATATCAATCACTACCTCATTAGAAAGTGTATATTCCAATAAAACAATCAAGTATGGAATTTTATGTGGATATAATAACCGTCCTCAGTACTACTATTGGAAGTATTTTACATTGCAAGGGAAGTCTATAAAAGAAACTGTACCTTTGTTTGTTGATGGTACGGGTAGCCCCTATGCTGAACACTATTTATATTGGTGTAGTTTAGTAGCATTGGCAGAAAAAACATCTTTAACAGAAAGTGAGCAAATGTTGAAAGTTTCATGCATTAGATACTGTAATGAGGTGGAAGATGATGCTCTAGATGAATATTGGGGACAAGTGTTTGTGGAAATAGATGGTGAAAAATATATTGTTAAAGAATACGGCAATAAAAAACAAGAATAATTCATAATTTATCCTATCAATTATGAAAAAGATTATTTTTATACTTTGTACCCTTTGCTTCGCAGTTAGCGTATTAGCTCACGATTTTGAGGTAGATGGGATATACTACAATATCCTCGAAGGGAATAATGTTGAAGTAACTTCTGGTTCTTCAAAATACACTGGAACTATTGCGATACCAGAGGCTATTACATATAATGGGGATAATTATAGTGTGATAAGTATTGGAGAGAAGGCTTTTGAGGATTGCGATGTAGGACTTGACTCTGTTATAATCCCTAATAGCGTAACTAGTATCGGAACTAAAGCCTTTTATGATTGTATGTTTCTTCGGTATATCTCCGTTCCTAATAGTGTAACACATATTGGAGACTATGCGTTCTATGGGTGCATGTTTGCTTCTATAAACATTCCCGAGAATATTACAAAGATTGGAAATTATGTTTTTTATGCATGTGCTTCTATCAATTCAATTACTATTCCAAACACAGTAACTTCAATTGGGGATTATGCGTTTTATCAATGTAAAACACCTTCACATCTTATAATTCCTAATAGCGTAACAGATATTGGAGAGAGTGCTTTTCAATATTGTTCAGGTTTGACTTCAATTGCTATTGGAAGTGGTGTAACAGAAATTAGACCAAGTACTTTTAAAGGATGCAAAGCTCTTACATCAATAACCATTCCTAATACAGTTGTGAGTATCGGAGATTGGGCATTTTCAGAATGTATAGTATTGGAATATGTCACGATTCCTAATAGCGTAACAAACATAGGATATGGGGTATTTTCTAGTTGTTCTGC
The DNA here is from genome assembly GCA_017559385.1 of Paludibacteraceae bacterium. GTDB lineage: Bacteria > Bacteroidota > Bacteroidia > Bacteroidales > Paludibacteraceae > Colicola. The sequence goes on from JAFYSK010000050.1 coordinate 52,297, forward strand.
AATAAATACTGTAGTTTGGAATGTTAAAAATTGCGCTGATTTTTCATCAGAAAACTATAGTCCATTTCGTGATTCCCAAGAAACAATAACTTCATTCACTTTCGGTAATAGTGTTGAACATATTCCTGATTACTTATGTTATGGTATGAGCAATCTCACTTCTGTTGAAATAGGCAATAATGTTAAAAGTATAGGATACAAAGTATTCTATGGATGTTCTGCCCTGTCCTCAATAACCATTCCAGATAATGTAACAAGTGTGGGAGATAAAACTTTTTATGACTGCTCTTCTCTTAAATCAGTAAATCTTGGAAATGGAATAACCCATTTAGGTGTTAGTCTTTTTGGATATTGTACAGCACTTACTTCAATCTCTATCCCTAATAATGTAACGAGTATAAAATCTGCTTTCTACCAATGTTCTTCACTCAAAACAGTAGAATGGAACGCTAAAAACTGCCATGATTTTGATGATTCACCATTCTATTATTCTCGCCAAACGATAACTTCTTTTACTTTTAGCAATACTGTTGAATATATCCCAGCATTATTATGTCGTAGTCTGAGTAGTTTAACTTCTGTTACTATTCCTAATAGTGTAGTAGCTATCGGTTCAAAAGCATTTTATAATTGTGGATTTAAATCTATTACTATTGGCAGTAACGTATTGAGCATTGGACAAGATGCATTCTCTAGTTGTTCTGCGCTCAAAACGGTTAAATGGAACGCAAAGAACTGCTCTGACTTTTCTGATATACCAAGTAGTCCTTTTGGTAATCTTAGTGAACAAATTACCTCGTTCACTTTTGGTTATGGTGTAGAACATGTTCCCGCTTATTTGTGTTGTGGAATGAGTGGTTTAACGTATCTTACTATTCCTAATAGCGTAAAAACCATTGGGCTTCATGCATTTTCCAGTTGTGAAGGTATTACTTCCATCTCTATTCCAAGTAGCGTAACTAGTATTGGAAATTATGCATTTTATATGTGTCGTGGGATTTCTAGTCTTTCCATAGGAAGCAATGTAGAGACCATTGGGGATTATGCATTCCAATATTGTTCTATTACTTCTCTTTCTATTCCAAACAGTGTAACAACTATTGGTGAATACGCTTTTGATTGGTGTTCAAAACTTTCGTCTGTTACTATCGGAAGTGGCGTGAGAAGTATTGGAAATTTAGCATTCTGGCATACTAATATCCAAAATGTCGTATGGAATGCAAGGCATTATGATGACATTATGGATAAAGTAAACCCCTTCACAGATTGGAATCTACTTAAGATAACCTCATTTACGTTTGGAGAAGCAGTAGAACATATTCCTGCTTACATATGTTACCAACTGATGAACTTATCCTCTGTTACCATAGGAAGCAATGTCACAAGTATAGGAGAAGGAGCTTTTTCAAAATGTACTAACATCGAAAAAGTTGTTTGGAATGCAAAGAATCTTCCTGACTTTGCAGATGCATCAGAGGCTCCTTTCTATGATAGTCAAGAAACAATTACTTCGTTTACTTTTGGCACTACAGTGGAGCACATACCTGCTTATTTGTGTTCTGACATGAGCGGATTGATTTCTGTTACTATTGGAGATGGCGTTAGTAGTATTGGAGAATCTGCTTTTTATAACTGCTATTCTCTTAGTTATTTGAAGTTAGGAAATACGATCAAGACTATTGGTGATTATGCGTTTGCAGATTGTAACTCTTTAGCAACTCTGACTATCCCAAATAGCGTGAAGAGCATAGAGTACGCAGCTTTTCAAGGATGCTCTTCTCTTACATCTATTACTGTTCCATCAGGTAACATAGCAAGTTATGCTTTTTCATATTGCAGCGATCTCACTTCTGTATCTATTGGAAGCGGTGTAACTAATATCGGCACGGATGCATTTGGTTATTGCAATGACCTTGCATCCATCAGGGTAGCAAATTCTAATGCCTATTACGATAGTAGGGAGTATTGTAATGCAATTATAGAAACAGCCACCAATACCTTGATTGCTGGTTGCTACAATACAATCATACCTTACGGTGTAACAGCTATTGGTGAATACGCCTTTTCCGCATGTGATAATCTAACTTCTATTGAAATTCCCAATAGCGTAACAACAATTGGGAACATGGCTTTTAGCGGCTGCTCTAATCTCACCTCAATAACTATTCCAAATAGTGTAAAAAGTATTGGTAGTAGAGCTTTTAGAGGATGCTTAACAAAAGTTTATGTAAAAGCAACAACCCCTCCAGAGATTGCAGACAACACATTCTCCACAAGTCCTATTTGCTACGTTCCTTGCGGAACAATAGATGCTTATAGCACAACAAACTGGATGAGCAGTTGTAGCGAGATCATAGAAGAGCAACTATACCAAATATATCTTACTGCTGCTCCACATGATTATGGTACAGTGAAAGTTGTTTCACGCCCAGATTGTGATAATGCAATTATTTCTGCAACCCCTAACGACGGATATACGTTTGTCATATGGAGTGATGGCAATACACAAGCTACACGACACATTGCACTCAACCAAGATGTTTCTCTAAAGGCATATTTTGCACAAAAGGGATACACTATCCATATCTATCAAGATTGTACAGTTACCGTTGAATAATTCATCATATGAAAAATAAGATAAGATATTTATTCTTGCTTCTTTCCATTCCATTGCATCTGGTGGCTAAGGATTATACGGTGAGGGTCACAACTACTACATGTGGCACCATACAGTCCTATACCGTACCAGAAGGTGCAGAAATGGTTCTTGTAGCACATCCACGCGATGGATATATCTTCAGTCAATGGTCGGATGGCAATACGGAGAATCCAAGAATGATTACAATCACATCAGATGTTGCATATTTAGCTCAATTTGTAAAATCTGACCCTGCTGCCCCAGAAGAATCTTACTTGATTATTGCAAAAAATCAAGGGTGTGATGAAACCTTTGAGGGGTATTATCCAGCAGGTACAAAAATTCAACTTTTTGCCCAAGCTGAAGAATGCAACTACTTCTGGCGTTGGTCTGATGGTAATACAGATAACCCACGAACTGTATTTGTTGATAAAAATATGACTTATACAGCCGAATTTAAAACAGAACAATTCATTATCACCGTAGAATCAGATAACGAAACACAAGGTTCTGTACACGTAGAAATCCAACAATAACTAGTTAAATAACAAAACAAAATTTATACAACAATGAAAAAAAATCTATCATTTGCGATGATGCTCTTTGCCTTCGCATTCACAGCGCAAGCTGCCAATGAAGTTACTGCAGATTGCGGTAGCCAAGTGACTATCACTGCCACTCCAAAAGAGGGTCATCACTTTGTTCGTTGGAACGACAACAACACTGACAACCCACGTATCGTGGACGTAACAGCAGATGCTACCTACACTGCGTATTTTGCCCCTAACAAGCACACCATCACTTGGCTTAACTGGGACAATAGCGAACTCTACAAAGCAGAGTTTGACTATGGTACAACCCCTGTATATGGCGGTGCTGTACCTACTAAACCAGCGGATGCACAATATACCTACACGTTCGATAGTTGGTCACCAAATATCCATCCTGTACAAGGCGATGATGTATATACAGCAGTATTCTCTAAAACTGTCAATCAATATACCGTTACCTTCAAAAACTGGGATGGTGCGGTACTCCAATCCACCAGCGTTGCCTATGGCGATATGCCTAGCTATACTGGCGCTATACCTACCAAGCCAACTACCGATCAATACACTTACACTTTCTCGGGTTGGGATACAGAAATTGCAAGCGTAACCGGCGACGTAGTTTATACGGCACAATTCGATGCTATAGTGAATAAGTACACCATCACCTTCAATAACTGGGACGGTACTACACTCGCTACCTACGAGGTTGAGTATGGTCAAACACCAGTATATGCAGGCGAATTGCCAACCAAAACATCTACAGATGAATATACTTATACTTTCTCAGGTTGGACACCTGCTATCGTTCCTGTAACAGGCGATGCTACTTACACTGCAACCTTCTCTACCGATGTCAATAGCTACACCATCACGCTCAATGCTGAGAATGGAACAGTAACAGGTGCAGGTACATACACCTATGGTACATCGGCTAACATCACCGCTATACCTGCGGATTGCTACCACTTCGTACAATGGAGCGATGGCGACACCAATGCATCACGTACCATCGTAGTGACAGTTGATATCACCCTCACAGCAATCTTCGAGATTAATACCTACACCATCAAGGTTGAGTCTGCGGACGAGACACAGGGTAGCGTAAGCGTATCTAAGTAATGAAGACAAAATCAATCATACTAATCACCTGCCTTATGCTCTTCTGCTCACCTTTGTGGGCGGAAGAACATAAGGTGGCTTGTGGTTCGTGGATTGAGATTGCTGCACACCCGCTAGAGGACTACCACTTCGTGAAGTGGAACGATGGCAATCAAGATTCCATTCGCCAGATACAGGTGCACGAAGATGCTACCTATATCGCCTATTTCGCTGCCAACTGCGAGGAGTATGCCAATTGGCCTATAATCTCCCTCTACGACTGGCTGCTGATGGTGGATGTGCGTGCTATCAACGAGATGGGCTACTACTTTGCGCCAGAGGATGTCAGCTGGTACCGCGTAGTAGGAGAACCAGACGATATGCACAACCAATTCCCATTGGATGATCAACTCGTGGAAGAAGACAACTACTACCTCACCATTGACCAAAGCCTCAAGGGTTCAGGTACCTATTACGCGGTCATTGATGTGAGCGACTCCCAAGGCATGCTATGCGATGGACTCATGCGCTCGGTGTTGGTATCCTATGCGGGTAGCCAACAACCTGCCAAAGTCGCACTCATCCCGAATGCGGTAGTCATGGGACAGACTATGCAACTCAAAGGACTCAATCCTGACGAGAATAGCGATATCTTCATCTATAGCACCACAGGACAACTCATTGAGCAGTTTGTCTCTACAGGAGAAAGCACCATCCAACTAGATGCTGCACAAGTGGCGGGATGTTACCAAGTGGTAGTCAAATCGCCATCCATCACGCAAATACTGCGATATATTGTCAACAATAAATAATGAACTTATGAGGACATTTATCAATAAATTTCTTTGTCTCTTATTGATGACAATATGTTGCACGCAAGTGTATGCGGCTAGAAGATATTATGTTTATCCTAGCAACGCTCATATCCTTCGTGTAGGATTATCTGGAGGCGGAATATATAATCTGACACCAACTGACTGCACGATGAAGAGTGAAGTAGGAGCTGCAGGAGCTATTGCACTAGATTATGTTTTCTACAAGCCACTCCGCTCTATTGACTTGGGACTTAGAACTGGTATAGATCTGGGCTATTTATATTCCCCATATCACGCACAGTTTGAACATCAGTATAGCAATGTGGATTATCTAGGTAATCAGATGGACTACACCACCTCGGGTATGGTAGATATTGCGCAAAATCAACTCTATGCAAGCGTGCCACTGATGTTTGCATTGCGCAGCAATGGGTTTGTATGCAATCTTGGAGTACGTTTGCAAATGCCTTTCTACCAAATAGGTAAACAGCAACTCTCTAATCCTCTCGTGCAGGCGTATTATCCGAAATATGATGTCACGGTAACCAACGAACTCATCACAGGAATTGTGGCAGATAATCAACTATCTACTCCATTAGAATTTCCTTCTATCTTGTTGGAATGTCATGCTGCAATGGAAATAGGATACGAACATGAGATCAGGAATACGAATAGCGCAATAGGTGTGCTGGCTTATTTCAATATGGGATTTTGGAACTCTTTGCCCAAGGCTACAGACTCACCAATCATCCAAGTCGCACCTATTATGGATAAGAACAATCCAGTTCCTACAGTTACGGTCAACAATGCATATAATGCGCTATTGACTTCATATATTCCAATGCAGTTTGGTCTAAAAGTATATTATGCATTTCATCTTACGAAATGATGTACTTATAGAATAGTCTGAATATTCAGCTCACCTCGCAAGTCAATTGATTTGCGAGGTGAGCTTTTTATATTCTTCTTGCTCGAATTCAAGTGCTCCTTCTGGAAAATAAAAACTGAAAACTGAAAATGGAAAGCGGTAGAAACTCACGTGAATATAAAAACAACATGTGTCGGAAGTAACGAAAATGTATGTGCGGTTATTGCGGTTTTAGCGGTTTTGAAAACCGCAATAACCGCTAAAACCGCAGAAACCGCTCGCTATATTCAAAGAATATATTCATTGATTTTCAGGGAGAAAGCATCTTGAAATCAATTTCTGCGGACTTTTGAGAATGTCCTAGAGTGTATTCTCAGAAAGTCCGTGGGAATATCAATATTTTGGTCAAGTACCTGATTATCAATCATACTAGATATAAAAGATAGATGCCGTAAATACCGTATTTCCCGTATTGCGGATAATCAATTACGGGATTTACGGGAAATACGGTCGCTATCGTTATCTCTCCCAGTTACTATTCATAACGTATAAGGATGTGATTTAGATCACATAGTTATCACATATTAATCACATAGTAATATCATAGTAGATATAGCAAAGGTATAGTATGAACCCGTTATGAACCCGTAGTTGGTAGTTTAGTGTTTAGTGAATGCATTGCGGACGACTGTTTAGAGTTTAAGAATAAACTATAAACAATGAGTGTTAGGTGAAGCGAGTTTTGCTAAATTGGCTCAAAAAAGTGCTAGTTTTGCATTTTTTGGCTCAAATAAAGCCGATAATCCAAATATTTTTTGTAATTTTGCACCAGTTTTCCAGCGAAAAGTTAAAATACCATGAAAAGAGTTGTTTCATTTTTGATCATAATGCTTTTAGCCGTAGGTACTGCATGCGCAGAGCGTGTAGTGCTGGGTGCTGAGCAGACGAAAGAATATTTGCCTCTGCTAAAAGGCAAGCGTGTGGCGCTACTAAGCAATCATACGGGACTGATTATTCAAGCGAAAGGCGATAAGGCGATGAGGCAACAAGGCGATACTATTCATACATTGGATTGGTTGCTCGGGCATGGCATACAAGTGACTGCTATTTTCTCGCCAGAGCATGGTTTTCGTGGCACAGCGCGTGAGGGTGAGAGAGTGGCCAGCAGTGTGGATGAGAAGACAGGCATACCTATTCTATCGCTCTACGACGGAGATAGCAAGTACCCATCCAAGGAGTCTATGGCGATGTTTGATGTGCTCGTGACCGATATTCAGGATGTAGGTTTGCGTTTCTATACCTACTACATCACCATGTACCGCTTGATGGATGTTTGCGCCCAATATGGCAAGCAGTTTGTGGTGTTTGACCGCCCCAACCCTAACGGCTGGTATGTGGACGGACCAATATTGGATATGAAGCACAAGTCGGGCGTGGGAGCATTGCCTATTCCTGTGGTGCATGGCATGACCTTGGGTGAGTTGGCGCTGATGATCAACGGCGAAGGCTGGTTGAAGGACGGGGCTAAAGTAGATTTGAAGGTAGTGCCTTGTAAGAATTATACCCACCAGACATTGTACCGTTTGCCTGTGGCACCATCGCCAAATTTGCGCAATATGTTGGCGATATACTTGTACCCTGCGGTTTGCTTGTTTGAGGCAACGCCTGTGTCGTTGGGTAGAGGAACGGATAAGCCCTTCTTGTGCTATGGCCACCCTAACTTCAACGCTCCACGCACAGAGGCTAGTGTATATGGTCCTGCGATTACTTTTACCCCTAATCAATCCACTCAGAAAGGTCGTGTGTGCGATGGTGTAGACTTGAGCGGTATGAGCGAAGAAGAAGCGCGCAAGGTAGGCTTCTCGCTTAGGTATCTATTGGATGCGTATAAGCATCTGAATATGGATAACTATTTCTTCCGTTCGTTCTTTGAGTTGTTAGTGGGACAGGATTATGTGCGCAAGATGATCAACCAAGGCAAGAGCGAGGAGGAGATTCGTGCTTGCTGGCAGGATGATGTGGCGAAGTTCAAAATCCAACGCCGACCATATCTCCTCTACGAAGAATAATCTAACAGCCGCAGGCGGTCTAACAGCGAAGCGGTCTAACATCTAACTTCTAAAGAATATATGAATCCATTAACCATTTTATTAGTTATTGCAGGCTATTTTGCGCTGCTGTTCTTTATTTCGTATTTGGCTGGTCGTAAGGCGGATAATGCAGGTTTCTTCTCAGGTAACCGCAGCAGCAACTGGCTATTGGTAGCCATGTCCACTATTGGCGCAGCTATCTCAGGTGTGACCTTCGTGAGTGTACCTGGTATGGTGGCAACATCGGGTTGGGCATATATGCAGATGGTATTGGGCTTTACTGTTGGTCAGTTTCTGATAGCATACGTGCTGATACCATTGTATTATAAATTGAACCTCACTTCTATTTATCAATACTTGCAACAGCGCTTTGGTATGAGTACCTACAAGTCAGGTGCGTGGTTGTTCTTTGTGAGCAAGATGTTGGGTGCGAGTGTGCGCTTGTTTGTGGTAAGTGAAGTACTTCAGTTGTTGGTATTTGATCGTTTGAGTGTGCCAGTTCCATTCTGGGCCAATGCGATTATAACGGTTCTCATTGTATATCTCTGTACTTTTAAAGGTGGAGTTAAATCGCTGATTTGGACCGATTTATTAAAGACCTGCTGCTTGATCTTGTCAGTGGCATTGTGTATTTATTTTGTGCTTCGTGCTGGTGTGAATATTGATGGTTGGACCAGTAGCGACATGACTCGTTCGTTCTTCTTTGACAATCCTAAAGAAGGTACCTATTTTTGGAAACAATTCCTGGCAGGTATCTTCTTGGTTATTGCAACAACAGGTTTGGATCAAGATTTGATGCAGCGAACCCTATCATGCAAGAACCCACGTGAGAGCCAAAAGAACTTGATTGTGGGTGCGTTGATGCAGATAGTAGTGATAGGTTTGTTCTTGTTCTTAGGCTTCTTGTTGTATGCTTATGCAGATCAGATGAATATCGCTCAGGTTGCTAATCTTAAAGGTGATGAAGTGTTCCCATTCTTAGCAACAGGTAATTACTTCCCTGTGATTGTAGGTGTGTTGTTTATCATAGGCTTTATTGCTGCGGCTTATTCTGCAGCGGGTGGTGCATTGACTGCTTTGACCACATCCTTTACCATTGATATTCTCAATAAGCAACAAAGTGATGATGCCGCTCTCACGCGTACGCGCACCTTAGTACATATAGGTATGGCGTTGATGATGGCAGCCTGCATTTACGTGATACACTTGCTCAATAACGATTCAGTCATACAGACTGTGTATAAGGTGGCTAGTTATACCTATGGTCCATTGCTTGGTATGTTCTGTTTCGGAATCTTTACAAAGAAACAGGTAAGAGACAAATGGATACCTCTTGTTGTAATTTTGGCACCAGTCATCACCTGGATTTTGGATGTCAACTCCGTAGCGTGGTTTAACGGTTATGTCTTCTCACACGAGCGTTTGATCTTCAACGCCTTGTTTACTTGTATTGGTATGATGTTCTTGATGAAAAGAGAAGTGAAAGCCTAAGAGTTGAATGTTGAGAGTTGAGATAAACAATAATCGCGAGGTGAGAGCCTCGCGATTGTTGTTATGGTGTATAGAATTAGAATTTGTATTTAACACCAAGAAGGAAGTGACATCCTTGTGATTGATATCCATAGAAGATGTCATTCTTGCGGTTGAGGTAGTTGTTGAGTTGTAGGTAAACATTTAACCACTTATTGATAGAATATTGTCCACCAATATTGAGTGAAATGATAGGGCGGAGTAGTTGTATGTCTTTTGCTACATATGCCCTTCTACTACCCACAAATTGATTCTCGGAATAGATACTCCACTTAGAGTCGATATGTGCGTCTATACGTGCGTATGCATCCCATTGAGGACGATCAAAAGTAGTTGTTGCCTTGAGGAAATTAGGACTAGTAGGATCCATAGATGGAATACGACCTAAAGGGTAGAAATAGTAGTTGCCGGCTAGATTAACATCAATAATGTCTTTATAGTGGTAATGTAATTGGGCTCCTACTTTCCACTGTTGTTCATTATGTAACCATAATTTATACTCTTGTACACTAGGTGAGTTGTCTTGCAAGATAGCTTCCATATGGCATGCTCCTATATGGTATGCGTAGCCTCCATAGATATCAATGAGCATGGTTTTGATAGGGCGAATCTTGAAACCTATTTGTGCATCTACTGGAGTATAAGCGCGGATGTCATTGAATGCAAGCCCTTGCCCGATATTTAGATATCTATTGTATCCTAGATACTCTTCTACAGATCCAATACCAATAGATCCCTTAGCATTAGCATATAGGTGAAAGATGTTATCCATCATATTCCACTCAAACTCTATGTTAGGTGAAGGTGCGAATGCAATATTTTCCACGGAACTTAATAGTGTACCTGTGCCAATATTCAAATCCACATTTACACCTGCATGCAAACGGATAGATTTATGTTTGTACTCATAAAATGGTTCTATGCGTAATGCATGTCTATTAAGTATTGTAGAATCTAGTTTTAGAGTATTATATAACATGTTCTGGACATCAATATTGATACCTGCCACATGTTTTTTGTTGGATGTCCAATTTATATCAAAGTGTGTGAGAATTTGATTTTCTACCGTGTATTGAGGGGCAATAAATGCTTTGTATCCCACTTGAAAACTATATTGTACATCTCCTTTGTGTGTACTTTTCAATCCCATATTGGCAGATACTTGCCATAGGTTTTGATGCTCTACTGGCTCGCCAATATTGATAGCCAATCCGTGATTGCCATCAAAATATTTTCCGTAATAAGTGAAATAATCATTATTACCTTTGACATCAAAGTACATATCGATATTTCTAAAGTGGTGCACTAGTTGCATACCAAGTAGGGATTGAGACAATGCATCTCGTCCCCAATATGCGTCATGTGATGCATAGATATTTAGCGCTGTGTGTTTGGCAGATGCGATCTGATATCCAAACAGCAAGTGGCTATTACGATGTCCTATACCACCTTCTATAATACCATTTAAAGGTGTTTGAGGTGTGAAATCTGTTTTGGCAGCTTGTAGTGGATGTAGGTTAAAGTCGACTACAAGTGGAATGGAATAAGTAGAATAAACCACTGGGTTAGGTTCTACTTCTTCTTTGATAAAATTAGGTATGACCGGAATTTTATTAGCGTGCTGTATCTCAGGTTGATAATCTCGTTCTACTGTCACAACGCGATTGAACACACTATCTTGTGCACTTGTAGCAGCTACACTAATGAACGCTACAATGAAGATTAATATAAATTTGATTTGCATATCTTACTCGTTAGGGGTTGTGTCCGTAATTTCAGATTTTTCTAGTTGGGCGATTCTATCTAACTTGCTAACTATTATTTGTGCAATATCGTCTGATTGCTTGTAATTGTTTTGTAGTGCAAGTAAATATTGTTTAGCTTGGAACAAATCTTTGTTATCAACATTTATGTCTGCTAATAGGATAAGGCTCTTCGCTAACCAGTATTGGTGTGTGGTTTGCATGGTAGTGAACGACATAATTTCTTGCTCTGCCATATCTTTAGCTCCCAAATTATAGTGGCATTCAGCCAATCTATACTTTGCCTCGGCTCCCCATGCTGATCGCACTTCTTTAGCCAATAGTGTATAATCTGCGATGGCCTCACTATACTGCTTGTTATTAAGATATGCACTAGCACGATAATACAAGGCTTCGTTGTATATAGCATTACTCAAATCTTCCAGTGCTAACATGGATGTGGCATGCTTGATACTAGCATCGTTATTATTGATGTAATGGCTACATCTCATCATTCCAAGTAGTGCTGTTTGAGCCATATTTTGATCCGAAGCGGCAGCATACATGCGTTCAAAATAGGTAAGTGCAGTAGAATAATCCTTTTGGTCGTAACTGATTTCTGCCACACGCATGCAAGCTTTTTCCATATATGGATTGCCATCTATCTTGGTTAGTTCCATATACTGCTCCTTGGCTTGTTCGTATTGTTCTAGCATGTAGTAACTATTAGCTGCATAATGCATTGCATTCACACAGTAGCGGCCTCCGGGACAAAAACGTGTGAGATAAGTGGCCAATCCCGCAGCAGCTTGCTCATAGTTCTGCATCATATATTGCAATTCAGCTGTCACAAAGATGAGTGAATCTTCCTGTGTGGTAGATTGGATATTCATCTTGTTTAGTGTTTTGGTATATGCGATATATTCTGCTACATTGTTAGTTTCTACATAGATTTGCTCCATACCATCCAATGCTGAGTATGCTTCGCTAGTATTAGGATATTTGCTAATTGTTTGCTTGAATGCATCAATAGCTTCTGTATGCAACTGCAGCGAACGATATGTCATGCCCAGTTCCAACGATGCTCGGGCTCCATAACCGCTGTTATTATATTGCTTTAATAGTTTCTTGTATGCAGTAATTGCCTTATCATATTTTTCTAATTGCAAATTAGCGCGTGCTATTTCGTATAACGCATCATCGCCGAAGTCCGATTTAGGATATGTTTGAACAAACTTTTCTAAAGTTTGCACTTTTTGCTCGTACTGATGCATTAATCCCAATGCATAACCTTGTTGCATCATAGCGTAGTCAGCACTTGTTTTGCCGATGTTAGACACCTGTAAATATAAAGCGTGGGCTTCTTCAAACTTGCGTTGGTGGAAATAGCAATCTCCTCTACGATTTAATACATCCGTATAGGTGGAATGATTAGCTTGGATATTAGTAGCATATTCTTCAAACTGTTTGTTGGCTTTTTCGTATTGCTTTTTATTGAAATATGTATATGCCTCTAAATATTGTGCATTTATCTTGTTTGAAGATTCTTTATAATTAGGTTGTTTACTATACTCTTCTAGTGTTTTTAACACTGCATCGTAATCTCCGATTTTGTATTCTGCTTCCGCTTTCAGATAATATGCATCTGTTTTGTATATAGATGGATTTTCTGTTGCATTGATAATCTCTTTGCACCAATGCAATGTTTGTTGATTATCTTCTTGAAGAAATGCATCCGCTGCTATTTGGTAGCGCAGATATTGTAGTGTTTGACGGATTTTATCGTTAGGTTGTTGTATCTCCATCAAAGCTTCTACGGCAGCCAGATAATTTTTATTATTCATATACATATCTGCCATGAGAGAATATACTTTATCCATATACTTAGAGTTAGGATATTGACTGATAAAGTTTTTAAATGCAGTAATATTCTCTCCTAATGCTGAGTTTTGCAAATAGGTAACCTGTACATAATTGTACATGGCCTCTTCTCTAAGTTGATCGTTGATCTTGAACTCAATAGCTGCTGCATAAGATAATTTGGCTTTCTCCAGGTCGTCTTCCCTTAAGTAGCTATGACCTAGATGCAGGCATGTACTCTCTGCAATAGAGTCTGCTGGAGTCTGTTTTACCTGTTTCAGGTAGTTGATAGCATCTTGATATTGTTTCTCTTTGTAGCAAGATATACCTAGCAAGTACAAATCATTACGAACGATGTCTTTTTTCTTGCTTTTGCGCAGTTCATGATAGGCTTTTAAATGTCTAACAGCATCTGTGTATATGCCTTTTTGATAATAAATTTCTCCCACTAACCGATGCAATTCATCGTTGTAGTCATTATCAGGGTAATTTCTCAAGAGTTTCTCAGCTAGTTCGTATACTTTATCATATTGTCCAATGGCGTAATATATTTGCACGATATAATATGGAACAATCTTGCTGTAGTTTCCAGACTCATCCAATGTAAGGAATTCGCTTAAAGCTTGTGGATACAATTGTTGTTGGTAGTAACAATAACCCATGTAATAGGTTGCTTGCATTGAGTATGGGTTTTGTTTCTTTTTTAACGGACGCAAAACGGTCAATGCTTGATCATATTCATTTAGATTCACCAACGCATATCCTTTGTAGAATGAAAGTGTACTTTCAGATGAGCGAGATAGGTTTTTAGTGTCTATGTTAGCAAAAATCTTTTTTGCCTTATCAAAATTATTCTTTTCTACCTCTAATACTCCTAACATTAATTGAATTTCATCGCTATAAGGGGTATAAGGGTATTTACCCAAATATGCCTTGATGTGCTCTTGGGTAAATTTTGCGCGATTTTCAAACTGTTCTTGCAACTTAATGAAATCAGTTGCATAGTCTTGTGCATAAATGGCGCATGTGCTCAGGCAAATGAATATAGCAATGATGATTTTTTTCATATAATAATATTTTCTTTTGAGCGATTTCTCAAATTAGCGTTTACGATTGCGTTTTTTGCGTTGCAAATCGCGTTGATGTTTTCTATTGATTGCTTGTAGTATAAACACAACAACAATCAAAGCCAATATGATACAAACAAAGAAGACCATTCCCGTGGTCAAATTGTCCCCCTTGACTCTTGACCACATAGCTATCATATCTTCGGTCTTTTCACCGCAATCATGCATCAATGCACAACGCTCAATAATTGTTTGATCAGGATAGAATACAGGGTTTGCATGAACAGAATCAGCTCCTTCGCCAAAGAAATAGCTCAAGTTAGAAGGTTCTGGATTCGATTCTGCATCATTGGCCCACTCTAAGATCTCAGGTGCTGCAATGACGCTAACGTATCCAATCTCTTCCATGTTCAATATCGCATTTTCTGGCCTACACATGTAGTTGATAAAATAGCTAGCGGCTTTGGTGTTTTTAGCATATTTAGGAATGCACCATCCGTCAAACCACACGTTGCTACCTTCTGCGGGCACTAAGTATTGTAGGTCAACACCCACTTCAGCGGCCTCTTCAATCGCCCATTGAGCATCTCCCGACCAACTGAGGTTCATCCACACTTGGCCTTTTGTCATTTGCTCTTTTCCAAAATCTACCTCCCAACCTGCAACATTGTATTTGATATCATTTAGGTACTCCTCTACGCGTGCAATACGCTCTTTGGTTACATTAGCAACTAATTCATCGCGTGTCACTTCTCCACGGGCAATTTCATCTCTGAAGACATATAGCACAACTACTGAATACACATCTCTAAATGCATCTTTCATGAAGATCTTACCACTAAACTTAGGATCTAATAGGTCACCTAATGAGCGAATGTCGGATTCATTAACCAAAGCTGTATTGTACAACACTCCTGTTGTTCCCCACATATAACCTACTGTATAATCTGCTACACATATTGTACTGTCAGGAGCCATTTGCTGGAACTTTTCAACAGCAAAAGGTGAAACTAGTTTGGTATAATCCGGAGTTGTTCCAAAGTTCTTATCAATCTTGAGAAGTAAACCTTTTTTCAGCATGCGCTCAATAATGTACTCGGATGGACAAATTACATCATAATCCTCCTCGGCAACTTCTATTTGGGTTAACATGGATTCGTTGATGTCGAATGTCTGGTATAGTACCTCCACCTCTTCGCCTGTTTGTTCTTTGTACCAAGAAGGGAAGTTGTTAAGCACATTGGTCATATCTATATAGTCTGCCCAGTTGTAAATCTTCAAGGTATGAGCTCGATCTGCTGCATGTACTGAAGAAACAAATAATACAGGCAAAACCAAGCCAATTATTGCACAAAAGAACTTTTTCATAAAATAACTGATTACTTTTCTTGTTTGTTATGTTGTTTGTGTGTCCTTATATTCATAATAATTAACAATATGAGAATTGTTAAGAATATTAGAGAGAATAGTGGTCGTAATTCAGGTGTCAAACCACCTTTACGAGCATCAGCATAGATGAAGGTTGATAATGTCTCTAGTCCATTACTTCCCTTTGTAAAGAATGTTACACCAAAATCATCAATACTCAAGGTTAAACTTAACAAGAAACCACTAATCATTCCGGGCCACAATTCAGGCATCATTACCTTTCTCAAAGCTTGGAATGGGGTAGCGCCCAAGTCTAGCGCGGCTTCATAAATATTAGGATCCATCTTACTCAACCTTGGTAAAACACTTAATACTACATATGGAGTACAGAACACCACATGTGCAGCTACTACAGTACCTAAGCCACGACTGATACCCAAGAATACGAATAGCAAGAACAAACTAATACCCGTCAGAATATCTGGGTTAATCATAGGAACACTATTAAGGAATGTTAATGCTTTTCTTCCCTTAGGTTGCATGTGGTATATACCAATAGCTGCTAATGTACCTAGTATGGTTGATATAATCGCAGAACATAGTGCTATAATTATGGTGTATAAAATGGCGCGATACAAGTTGGGATCCACTCGTACTTGTGCTACAGTATCATAACCAGTGAATAGATTCTCATATAATCCAAAGGTAAAACCTGTCCAATTACCAAACACCTTACTTTGTGTGAACGAGAATATAATAATCAGTAGGATAGGAGCGTATAGTACAATCAATAATAGCCACAAATATGACTGAGCAGCAATGCGCTCCCAGATACTTCTAGTCTCTAGTTTTGTTGTTTTTTTCTTTTCCATAATCCTCTTACCTATTAATATCCTCTTTGTCGCCTCCAAAGAAACTTGTTAGACCGATGATGATCAGCATGATGAGCGATAGTGCTGCACCATAGTTCCACATGGCTATACCTCCTTCGCCGAAACTACGCTGAATCAACGAACCAAACAAAGTGACTTTATTGTGTGTTAATAATTCAGCAATTGCAAATGTAGATACTGTAGGCATAAATACCATCACAATTCCAGAGTATATACCAGGCATGGACAGAGGCAAAGTCACTTTGGTGAACACTTGTTTGCGATTTGCACCCAGATCGTGAGCTGCTTCAATCAAGCTAGTATCCATCTTTTGCAAGGTATTGTAGATAGGGTATATCATAAATGGCAAGAAATCATATACCATACCAAAAATCAGTGCACCTTCACCTAGAGGCAAACCAAACATGTGGAATAATTCTACGGTAGCAATTGTACGCAATAAGAAGTTAATCCACATCGGCAAGATAAACAACATTGCTATTACATGTGGTGTCTTAAAGTCTGCCATTGCCATGATGTATGCGGCAGGGTATCCAAGTAATAGACAAATTATAGTTGTTATCAGAGCAATACCAATTGAGTATATAAAACTATTTAGATACAATGAATTAGTGAAGAAACTAACAAAATTCAGTATCGTAAATTCACCATTAGGATTAGTGAAGGCATATACACCAATCAAGACCAACGGTAGAGCCACCAAGCATAGCAAGAATATGGCATATGGCCATGCCCATGTACTGCGCGATTGTAATTTTATTTTCCAATTACTCATACTTAATCTTGGATTCTAACTCCTTGTTCTTGATTAGTCTTGTACAATCTAATATAGCTTGGTGCGATTCGAATACCTACACGGTCGCCATCGTCCCAAACATCATTTGTATCAACATAGATGTCGTCTCCTTCGTCTGTACGAATAGTTAAGTGGTAGTGATCGCCTTTATACAATATGAAATGTACTTCACCACATAGTATTCCATCTTCTTCGTCATCTTGTAGGTTGACGCGATTAAAATCAACTTCAACTTCAACCTTTTCTCCGACTTCAAATCGATCTGCTACACGCTCAGGAATGTCCCACTCCTCATCTAAGAACAGAACACGATTATTTTCAAGCACCTCACCTTCGAAAGTGTTGCATAGGCGCTCTTTCTTCATTACTTGAATATCTTCTGGTTTAATCAATAAGCTCACTTGACTACCTACTTCGAAAGCATGATAGTCCTGAATCATCAATTCGTATCCATTTTCGGTAAGTACGGTCATTTCATAATGTACACCTTTGAAGATACAGCTCTTGACTTCGCCATGTAGTTGCCATGGACTATCACCTTTAACCTCTCGCTTCTCGCTTATGTAGATATCCTCTGGGCGCACTACAACATCCACTTCGGTATCTTCACCAAAGCCCTTATCGACGCATTCAAAGTCTTTATCGCAGAAATTAACAACGCCATCTTTAATCATAGTAGCATCTAGTATATTACTTTCTCCAATAAAGTCCGCTACAAAACAGTTTTGTGGCTCATTGTACACATCTGTAGGGGTGCCTACCTGTTGAATTTTACCCTCGCGCATTACCACTACACGGTCGCTCAATGTTAAAGCTTCTTCTTGGTCGTGCGTTACATATATGAAGGTGATACCCAATTTCTTGTGCATTTCACGGAGTTCCATCTGCATGTCTTTGCGCATCTTGAGGTCAAGTGCTGCCAAAGGCTCGTCTAACAACAATACCTCTGGTTCATTGATGATGGCACGAGCAATAGCAACACGCTGTTGCTGACCACCGCTCAAGCTAGATACATCGCGATATTCATAATCCGTCATACCTACAGTTTTCAAGGCGTGTTTCACTTTCTTCTCGATCACCTTCTTGTCTGTTTTCTTTAGTTTCAAACCAAAGGCAACATTGTCATACACATTCAAGTGAGGGAACAAAGCATACTTTTGGAACACTGTGTTAACATCGCGTTGATGAGGGGGCATTTGTGTAACATCCTCACCGTTTAACAAAATATCGCCTTTGCTAGCAACTTGAAAACCTGCTATACAACGCAACAAAGTTGTCTTGCCACAACCTGATGGACCCAAAATAGTTACAAACTCACCTTTCTTTACAGTTAGACTGACATCGTCCAAAGCAAACTTGCCATCCTCGAACTGCTTAGACACATGATTAACCTCAATGATATAATCCGATTTTTGCATTTTTTATTTACTTATATTAAGAATATAATAATTTTTCTAAATTAATCGACATATTTTCCAATATCGGCGACAAAAGTACTAAAAAAAAAGCATATATGCAAGTAAATTACTTCAAAATTTGTGAGATTATTATAATTTTACTAACTTTGCAGCAGATTTCTATTTGTTCAGCCCATTTATACACATAATTTAATGAAAAATATTGTTGCCATACTTTGTATGATTTGCTGTGTAACTACCGTTGTTGCACAGAAATTTGTGGTAGAAGGGGTTACTTATGAGATTATCAAGTCTTCTCAAAATGCGGCAGTCACTAGTTCTGCTACTCCATATTCGGGAAATATATATATTCCATCCTATGTTACATATAAGAATAAAAAATACCAAGTCACTACTATCGGAGCCTATGCTTTTAAGGAGTGTTTTCAGCTCAAATCAGTGGTTCTTCCAGCTAGTATAAAAACCATTGAGAAGGGAGCTTTTTACTCTTGTATTTCGATGCGAAAAATAGTACTTCCAGAAGGATTGAAAACTATTCGAAAAGTGGCCTTTTATGACTGTGCTTCAATAGCAGCAATTACGCTTCCAACCACCCTTACTACAATCGAAGAAGAAGCCTTTAGATATTGCAGAAGAATAAAATCCTTATCTATTCCTAATGGGTTGAAAATCATACCAAAACATGTGTTCAGGGGGTGTATGTCACTAACAGAAATTACCATACCAGAATCGGTTACTACGATCCAAGATTATGCCTTCTACTCTTGTGCTTCACTTCGCCAAATTAACTTGCCTTCATCCGTCAAAATAATAGGACGTGGAGCCTTTATGGATTGCCGTTCGTTAGAGGAGATTATAATACCATTTGGAGTGACACGCATTGCAAGTTGCACGTTTGAATTTTGTGATAAACTTCGTACGGTATCTCTTCCTTCGACCGTAACCAGTATTGGCTATGGTGCATTCAGCGATTGCATATCGATGGAAAGCATTGTTATTCCTCGTTCTGTAACCACTTTGGGTGCCGGTGTTTTCTCGTATTGTAAATCGCTTACAACGGTTACATTCTTAGGTGATTTAAAGAGTGTTGGGTCGAACTTATTTGATCATTGTCCGGCCATCTCATACCTTGTTATTCCTCAAGGTAAGAAGGCGCATTTTACAGCATTGCTTAATAATAGTCGTTATGCAGCAATGCTGTTAGAGCAGTAATGGCTGTTCCTATAGTCTATCTCACCAAAATGATAGATTGAACTTAATTTCCCCTTAAAAACACTTGTTTTTACTAAAAAAATCAGCTTTATTTGCGTATTCGGAAAAAATGTTGTAATTTTGCTGCATATTTTGTATAACCCTCTATGAGGGAATCATAGTTTAATAGCAATTTATCACAATATGAAGCATTTTAACGAGTACAAGCAATTGAATTTGGCTGAGGTTAGTAAAGAGATTCTCCAAGTATGGGAGCAAGAAGATTTGTTCCACAAGAGTATTGAAACTCGCGAAGGTAACCCTTCGTTTTTGTTTTTTGAGGGTCCTCCTTCTGCAAATGGTATGCCAGGCATTCACCATGTAATGGCTCGTACTATAAAGGATACTTTTTGCCGCTTCAAAACCATGCAAGGATATCAGGTGAAGCGTAAAGCTGGATGGGACACACATGGTTTACCTGTTGAATTGGGTGTGGAGAAGCTCCTGGGTATCACCAAAGAAGATATTGGCAAAAAGATCAGCGTAGACGAGTATAATGCTGCATGCCGCCGCGAAGTGATGAAATATACCCAAGAATGGACTAACTTGACCAAACAAATGGGTTATTGGGTCGATCTTGACAATCCGTATATCACGTACGATAATAAGTTTATTGAGACACTTTGGTGGCTCCTCAAAGAGCTTTATAAGAAAGGTTACCTCTACAAAGGCTACACTATCCAACCTTACTCGCCTGCTGCGGGTACCGGTCTTTCGTCTCACGAGCTTAATCAACCAGGCTGCTATCGTGATGTGAAGGATACTACATGTACTGCTCAGTTTAGGCTATTAGGTGATAAGGCGATGGGGTTATTAGGCGAGGAAGCTCCGCTCTATGCTCTCGCGTGGACGACTACTCCTTGGACGTTGCCAAGTAATACAGCGTTGTGCGTAGGTCCAAAGATTGATTATGTGATTGTGAAGGGTGAGAATCCATATACCAAACAAGAAGCCCTCTATCTCCTGGCTGAGGCTCGTCTTGCGGCTTATAGCAAAGAACTTGGCGAGACTCCAGAAGTGCTATGGAAAGGTAAAGGCGCTGACCTTGTTGGTGTGGAATACGAGCAACTTATTCCTTGGGCTAATCCAGGTGCAGGTGCATTCAAAATTATTCCAGGTGATTATGTGACCACTGAGGATGGTACGGGTATCGTACATATCGCTCCTACCTTTGGTGCAGATGATGCATTTGTAGCAAAGAAAGCAGGCGTACCTGGTATGGTATTTATTACCAAGAAAGGTGAGCAGCGTCCAATGGTGGATATGACAGGTAAATTCTTTATCTTGGAAGATCTGGACGATGACTTTATAAAGAGTCAAGTCAATGTTGAGGTATACGAGCAATGGGCTGGACGTTATGTGAAGAATGCTTATGATGCCAACCTTACAGATAAAGATGAGACATTGGATGTTAGTATCTGCATTTGGCTGAAGGGTGAAAATAAAGCTTTCCGCATAGAAAAGCATGTACACAATTACCCACACTGCTGGCGCACTGATAAACCTGTGCTATATTATCCACTTGATTCATGGTTTATTCGTTCAACACAGGCTCGTGAGGAGATGATGGCGCTCAATGATACCATCAACTGGCAACCGGAATCTACAGGTACAGGTCGCTTTGGCAAGTGGCTGGAGAACCTTAACGATTGGAACCTCTCTCGTTCTCGTTATTGGGGTACACCGCTCCCTATCTGGCGTACTGAAGATGGACAAGAGGAACTTTGCATTGGCTCAATCGCCGAACTCATGCAGGAGATTGACAAGTCTATCGCTGTGGGCTTCATGACAGAGAACCCATGGCCAAAGCATGAGGTGGGTAACTATTCTAAGGAGAACTACGACCCTGCAGTTATTGATCTCCACCGTCCATATGTAGATAATATTGTCCTTTGCTCACCTAGTGGCAAACCTATGAAGCGTGAGCTTGACCTTATTGACGTATGGTTTGATTCGGGTGCTATGCCTTATGCACAAAACCACTATCCATTCGAGAATCAAGATGCACCTCGAACTGCAGACTTCATCTCTGAGGGTGTGGATCAAACACGCGGATGGTTTTTTACTCTACATGCTATTCATACCATGATTGAGGGTAGTGTTGCATACAAGAATGTAATCAGCAACGGACTCGTCCTTGACAAGAACGGCAACAAGATGTCTAAGCGTTTAGGCAATGCGGTGGACCCATTCGGAGCATTGGATAAATATGGAGCGGATGCTGTTCGATGGTATATGCTTACCAACTCTAGCCCATGGGAGAACCTTAAATTCGACCCAGAAGGTGTGGATGAGATTCGCCGTAAGTTCTTCGGTACCCTCTATAATACTTACGGCTTCTTTGCCCTCTATGCTAACGTGGACAATTGGGGAGGCGATGAGGCGATGAGGCGATTAGGCGATGAGGCGAGTCTCACTGAGATTGATAAATGGGTTTTGAGTAAACTCAATTCGCTCGTAAAAGAGGTGACCGCAGCTTACGAGGCTTACGAACCAACTAAGGCAGGTCGTGCCGTGTCAGACTTCGTGCAAGACGATCTGAGCAACTGGTATGTGCGCCTCAACCGCAAGCGTTTCTGGGGTGGTGAGATGGACGCTGACAAACAAGCTGCTTACTACACCCTCTACACCTGCCTCAAGACTGTGGCTCAACTCATGGCGCCTAATGCACCATTCTATGGCGACCGTCTATATCGTGACCTCACAGGTGAGACCGTTCACCTCAGCCAATGGCCTGTAGCAGACGAGGCGCTTATCAACCTCGACCTCGAGCGCAGTATGTCACTCGCACAACAAGCTACATCTATGATTCTCTCACTTCGCAAACGCGCAGAGAAGAATGTGCGCCAACCACTCCAAAAAGCTGTTATTCCTGCTCCTGACCAAGAGACCCTGGAGGCACTTCTCCGTGTAGAAGACCTCATCAAGGGCGAGGTGAATGTCAAGGAGATGGTCATCGTTCGTGCAGAGGATTCTGAGATTAAACTCGTGAAAAAGATTAAACCAAACTTCAAAGTGCTCGGTAAGAAAGTGGGCGGTATGATGAAGCAACTGGCTGCTGCCATCGCTCAAATGACTCAAGACGATATTTCAACTTTTGAAACTTCTGGAACCTTTGAACTCTGCGGCTACGCACTTGTTGCGGAGGATGTAGATATCATCACAGAGGATATGCCAGGTTGGCTTGTTGCTAACAACGGCACGATTACTATTGCGTTGGATATTGAGCTCACTCCTGCTCTCATCGAAGAAGGTATTGCTCGCGAACTCATCAATCGTATCCAAAACTTGCGTAAGTCTTCTGGCTTGGAGATCACCGATCGCATTGCTGTGCAATTGGAGAACCGCGAGGAGATAGCCGCTGCGGTAACCAACTGCAACGACTATATAGCTTCGCAAGTTCTTGCGACTTCTTTGGTTTTAGTAGATGGCTTAACAGGTGGTGTAGCTCTAGAGATGGATGGTTATAATGTTCAGTGTACAATAGTGAAAGCATAAGAAATAATGAAGACGAAAAGCATTCTTTTTAGCGTTTTGGCGTTAATAGCCGTTACAATGACATCGTGCTGGGAGAATCCTGCACCAGAACAAGTGTTCAATGAGGAAGATTTGCTAGGATTATGGGCAAAAACGAATGCTAGCTATTCGGATTCTGTACCTGTAGTTTTTGTGCGCTTTACCGACGAAATGGACTCAACTGGCGAGTATAAGTACGGTCGTGAGTGGGACGAGAGTGAAGATATCTACGAAGAAGATCTCAAGCCATACGGCAATGGATGGTTTAAGTATAAGTTGGATATAAAGAACGATCTAACTGAAATACACTTGATGGATAATGGTGGTGCGGATGTGCCTAAAATATACAGAGTGGTGAAGCTTACTGAATACGAATTGCAATACAAAGACCAATACGGTAAGACTCACTATTGGTCAAGATGTGGCTCTGCAAAAGAATAAGAGTGAAGCGCAAGCATAAAATATGGTGCATTAGCATAGCTAGCATTTTAGGACTCATTGTGCTAGTTGTTGGATTGGCCATTTGGGTCATTTTCACGCCTGAGCGGCTTACTCCTATTGTACGCAGTGTGGCTAAAGAGTATGTGACTTGTGCACATACAATTGAAAAAGTAGAGTTGACTTTTGTTTCTACTTTCCCATATGTGGGTTTGGAAATTAATAACTTTGTTGTTAATAACCCTATGGAGGGCGCTCCTAGCGATACTGTACTAGCTATACCACAGTTGATTGTGAATTTAGATGTGATAGCTTTACTCAAACATGATACACTATCAATATCCAACTTATCGATACCAGATATACAAGCCAATCTTTTTGTAGATGCTAATGGGCATGCTAACTACGATGTGCTTTCTCTAGAAGAAGATTCTGTTTCAGAAGATAGTACAGGTCTTCCCTTTGATCATATTAGGATTGATAAATTAGAATTAACCGCTACTCAAGTTAACTTTGTAAACCTGCAAGATACTATCGATATATCTTTACGAGATGCTGCGATAATCGCACAAGTGGTAGATTGGAATGATATACAATTGGCTATAGATGCTAAGCATATCAATGCTGTAATAGCAGAAGAACAATTAGTTAAAGATTTATCTTTGCAACTTATTATACCAGCAGCGGTTGATTTAGATAGTATGCGTTTGACCCTTCATCAAGCCAATTTGGTAGTAGATAGTTTGTCTATGATATTAGATGGATGGGCGGAATTAGGTGAGCATATCAAAACGAATATGCGGGTAACTACTAGCATTTGGCAGTTTGATGATATTATGCGCCTATTGCCGATAGAACTAGATAATGATATAACCAATCTGTTGGCAGGTGGTAAAGTATCATTAGACGCTACTGCTACAATTGATATGACTGATGATAGTCAGTCGAAGGTGGTTGTTCACGGTGCTAATGCTAGTTTCAAGAGTACTAATATTGGTGTTCAGGGAACAATCAAGAATCCGTTGAGTACCTTGTGGCTTGATTTGGCAACCTATATGGATATCCGCATTTCGGATGTGGGGGTATTTTTACCCGTCGGCATGCAAGTGGCTGGTAGGTTGAAAGGTAATGCACAGATACAGATGTATCTGGATGATTTGATTTCAATGCAACTACACAAAGGTAAATTGCTTGGTGATCTGCAATTGTTGGGCTTGCGATATTATGATGATGGTATAAAAGCTGCGTTACCTAATAACAAGTTAGAGTTTCAAATACCCAATCCCACACCTTCGCGCAAAGAGGTGGATTGGATAGCAGCTACACTGCACACTCAAGGTGGTCAGGTGGCAGTAGATACGAGTTTGAACGCTATAATAGGAGGTTGTGATATTGCGCTCGAACTGAATAATATATTGAGTGATAGTCCATATTTGCATGCTACACTGGCATTGCGTAGTGATGAACAATTGCGCGCAGTGATGGATAGTATGGATATAACTATGGTCGAGCCTGCACTGCAAACTTACGTGGCATATCATATGGCAGATACTAATATGATGCCTGTTGTAGATGCCAAGTTGGATTTCAAGCATATGCAAGGATATTACACGGACATATATGTAGATATGCAGCCATCAACACTGACGGCATCTCTGCAAGCTCCTCGTATGAGTGCTAATTTGCAGACACAATCTTTGCTTGCTACAATGGGTGAGGAAGTCAAATTGAGAACACAGGACTTTAAGATATCCGCTGCAGCAAGATACAATGCTCGTGGAGGAGAAAACATTTTGCTGAAATGGAATCCAAAATTTTCAGTGAATATGAATGATGCGGAAATTGCATTGGCCAATTGGGATCAAACGATACAAATACCTAATATTGACTTTAACTATACCAATCGAACTTGCAAAATTAACCAATCCAATATCATTATTGGCAATAGCGATTTTTCTCTAACAGGTGAGTTGAATAATATTGGTCGTTGGATGCGTGGTAGGGATATACTGGAAGGCGAATTGTCGTTTGAAAGTACATATACTGATGTAGATGAGTTAATGGCATTATTTTCCGCTCCTCAAGGAACAGAGGCAGAAGAATCTGATGTTACTTCACAGGATGAAAATACAGTTAAAGACACAATATCCAGTCCTTTTATGGTGCCATCTAATGTGGATCTAACACTTAATACACTCATAAAAAAAGCTACTGCATTTAATCAGACTGCTACTAATTTAGGGGGCAAAGTTTATGTCAAAAACGGAATTTTAGTCATAGAGGAAATGGGTCTAGTGTGTAACGCTGCTAAGCTACAACTAACTGCTATGTATCGTACTCCGCGCAAGAATCATATCTATGTAGGTTTCGACTACCATATGCTAGATGTAAATATTGAGGAGTTGATAAATATGATTCCGCAATTAGATACAATGATGCCTATGCTCCGTAGTTTCAAAGGCCAGGCGGAATTTCACTTGGCAGCAGAAACATATACGAATGATCGTTATGAGATTAAACCATCTACTTTGCGTGGCGCTGCAAGTCTTTTTGGAAAAGACCTAGTAGTGCTTGATAATGCAACATTTAGCAAGATATCAAAGCTACTACTATTTAGCAAAAAAACAGAGAATAAGGTGGATAGTATTTCTGCGGAATTAACCCTATATAAGAAGGAGATTGATGTATATCCTTTCTGTGTGTCAATGGATAATTATATGGTAGCACTAGGTGGACAACACAACTTGGATATGAGTTTTAATTATGATATTAATGTGCTCTCACCTATTTATCTCGGTGTGAATGTTTCCGGAAATATCGATGATCTAGATATAAAATTGGTACCTTGTAAATTTGCCAAGGATTTTAAACCTCTTTTCCATCGCAAAGTCGATACACAAACTGCAGAATTGCGTAGTATGATTCGTGAATCTATGAGAAAAAATGTGAAGCAATAGTAGTTATTTGAATGTGCTAATATAGATAATAAAACAAAAATAATCACCAACAATGAAAAAAATCTTATTCATGAGCCTTGCGCTCGTATCGCTTATGGCTTGTACGAAAAACGAAAATCCATTGCTCACTCCATCAAATGCACCTTATGGGGTACCTGCATTTGACAAGGTGAAAATTGAGCATTATCTTCCAGCTTTTGAGGTAGCTATTGCTGAGAATAAAGCTGAGATTGATGCTATTGTCAATAACCCAGAAGAGCCAACTTTTGCTAACACCATCGAGGCACTTGATCGTGCTGGTGGTTCGCTTGAAAGTGTAGCGGGTGTATTCTACAATGTTCTTGAGGCAGATGGTAATGACGAGATGAACGCTATTGCAGAGCAGCTCTCACCAATGATGTCAGAACTTTCAGATGGTATCATCCTCAATGATGCTCTCTTTCAACGAGTAAAAACCGTTTATGATCAACGTGAGACACTAGGTCTTAACGATGAGCAAATGCGTCTTCTTACCGAGACATTCAAGTCTTTTGCTCAGAACGGCGCTAACCTTCCAGAGGATAAGAAAGCTCGTTTGAAAGAAATCAACCAAGAGCTCGGTTTGCTCTCATTGCAATTCGGTAATAATGTTGTGGCTGAGACCAACGCATATCAACTCTTCATTACTGATGAGGCTCAACTCAAAGGTCTTCCTGAGAGCGCTAAAGCCGCAGCAAAAGAAGAGGCAACCGCAGCAGGTCGTCCTGATGCATGGCTCTTTACTCCAAAACGCACTAGCTTTACCCCAGTGCTCCAATACTGCGAGAACCGTGAACTGCGCAAAGAACTTCTGATGGCATACACCACTCGTGGTAACCATGATAACGAGAATGACAATAAGTCTGTTATTGTTCGCACTATGCAGCTCCGTGTGGAGAAAGCACAACTCTTCGGCTATGATAATCCAGCTGACTATATTTTGGCAGACTGTATGGCACATGATGCTAAAACGGTGGATGCCTTCCTTGCAAGCGTTTGGGCTCCAAGTTTGGCAGCAGCTCAACGCGAGGCTGCAGAACTCCAGAAACTCCTCGATAAGGATCTTCCTGGCGAGAAACTTCAACCATGGGATTGGTGGTACTATGCTGAGAAACTCCGTCTAGAGAAATACGCATTGAACGAGGAAGAACTAAAGCCATACTTTGAACTCAATAATGTTCGTAATGGTGCATTTGGTTTGGCAACCAAACTATTTGGTTTGCAATTCAAGAAACTAGATAACATGCCAGTCTATAACCCAGAGGTCGAAGTGTTTGAGGTGACTTATGCGGATGGTAGTTTGGTAGGTGTTCTTTATACCGACTATTTCCCACGAGCAGGCAAGCGCCCAGGTGCATGGATGAACAATATCTGCCCACAATATGTAGATGCTAACGGTGTGGATCATCGCCCTGTAATCATCAATGTAGGTAACTTTAACAAGCCTACTGCAGGCAACCCATCTCTGCTTTCAATGGACGATGTTGAGACACTCTTCCACGAGTTTGGTCATGCTTTACACGGATTGATGTCAAAGGCTACTTACAAGTCATTGGCGGGTACCAATACCCCACGCGACTTTGTTGAATTGCCTAGTCAATTCATGGAGAATTACTGCTACCATCCAGAGGTATTAAAGACATATGCGTTCCATTACCAAACAGGTGAACTTATTCCTGATGAGTTGGTAGCTAAGATTAACAAAGCTGGCACCTTTAACCAAGGTTTTGTTCAAACTGAATTGCTCTCGGCATCCATTCTCGATATGGATTATCACAAGATGAACACCATAGAGGATTTTGATGTAAATGCTTTTGAGGATGCATCCATGAAGAATATGAAGATGATTCCAGAGATCATTACTCGCTATCGTTCTACTTTCTACAATCATATCTTCACCACCGGCTATGCTGCAGGTTACTATAGCTACACATGGGCTGCGGTATTGGATGCGGATGCTTTTGCAGCGTTTGAGGAAACAGGTGATATCTTTAATCCTGAGATGGCTGCTAAGTTCAAACGCTTGTTAGAACAAGGTGGTACACGTGATGCTGCATTACTCTATCAGGAGTTCCGTGGCAAGGATGCCGATGCAAAGCACCATATGAAACGTTGCGGATTCTAATTCCTGATGCATTTAACCTAGACATGTAATGTATTATTACTTCAGGAATATAGCCCAGAATAGCCTGGTGAGAACTATCTTTTTGGTTCTCATTGGGCTAGCAATGTGGGTCCTTGCCCTGATCAATAGTACATACGATGGACTGACCTTACTTATAGGATGCATATTGGTTACCATCAATTCGCTATTGGCGATGCAATACGCCCATAGAATAGGGTGGACTAATCTTCCATCTGGACAACTAGCCGCTACTTTATGGATGGCTTTGTCAGCTTTTACAGCTTTCCAGCCAAACTGGCAAATACACATAGTCGTGTTGGAATTGCTAGTCGCAGGATGGATTGTATCTAGAGTAGGTGTGCAAACGCAAGCAACGGAGCAAACATTTCTAATTACATTGATATGTTGCATCGTATCGCCTAAGTTTGTCATCATTGGAATAGGCGTCGCCTATCTACTAGTAGCGTTGATGTTCCGTAGTCGTGTCACTTGGCGGGTGATAATGGCTGCGGTGATAGCATTAGCTGTTTATGCACTATATGCGATGATAATCAGATATCTTGGCTGGGCGGATAGCCTTTGGAAAGAGAATATTCCCACATTGCCAATGATTTGGTGGGTTATCGGCGGAGGTATATATTTCATAACATGGTTACTGCTATACCTCACACTTAATAGGCCTTCTGTATTTAACGGAGTTCTCTATGCAATTTATATCGTGCTCATAACAGCTTTGGGTATAGGGTGTAATAGCCAATTATTGAATAAATTATTTGCATTACTCTAGCCACACATATGCGTGCGCGTGCGTATATATTTTAGGTAAAGCGTATATAGAATACGAAAAAATAACAATACATTAGAAACAATTTATTAACAAACCATTTAAAACATTTTGTATGAAGAAAATTTTTCTTTCTTTGGCGTTGGCTATTTCTATGATGGCTTCGGCGCAAGTGTTTGAGGTGGGTCAACTGACTAAGTTGAACACTCCTACAGACACCGATGTGAAGGTGGCAGGTGTGAGTCCAGATGGCTCATATGTCCTGATTACCAATGGTTCTAACCATGGTTTACGTCGTTATGACGTTGCTACAGGTAAGACCACTACTATTACTACTGCACCAGGTGCAGGTTACAATGTTCAAATCAGTACCGATGGTCAAGAGATCGTTTATCGTGAGACCAAGTTTGACAAACAAGGTTTGCGCAAGAACGATGTGCTTCGTTTGAATTTGACTACAGCTAAAACCGCTACTGTAGCAAAGGCACAACGTGATGCTAGTGCTATGGTAACCAGTTCAGCCAAACAATCTGTTTCTATTCAAGACCGCTTGATGGTA
>JAFYSK010000007.1 GCA_017559385.1 Paludibacteraceae bacterium
AACCTCAATATCCGTGGTGACTGGAACTTCTATGGTTCTACTTCTACTTTGACTATCAATGGTAAGACTTATAAGGGTTACCTTGGTGTGATGAAACATGGTGCATCTGGTTATCTTTCAGAGGGTTACTTCCACACTTATCAACCAGCTCGTCACCGTGCACTCAACCAAGACTACTGCCACATGGAAGGTCTTGATTACTACCGTGCTATCATCAACTATTATGGTGCTGATAAAGAGACTAAGGGTTATATCGTAGGTACCGTAAAAGACCAATACAACAAGATGAGCAACAAGCTCTTTACCTATACTCCTAAGTCAAATGACCAATGGGTACCATGTAACGGTGCTGAGGTTATCTTGAAGAAGGGTGGTGTAGAGGTAGCTCGCTACAATGTGGATACTATGTACAATGGTATCTTCGTGTTCGAAGGTCTTGAGCCAGGTGATGACTATTCATTGGACGCAAGTTGCGATGGTTTCTTCCCATTGGATGACCAATACAAGGTTCCTTTCTCTGTAAAGGCTAATGAGACTACCTATTCAATGATCTACTTGACTGACACAGCTTATGTGCCACCTACAATCGTTTATGAGGATTATCCAAATCCAGACCAACCTGCATATCTAGGTCTTCCTAGCGCATTTGAGATGACAGCTCAAGCTGACCGCGACTTCAGCGAGGTGATCAAGGGTACTGTTAAGCGCACACTTCAAAGTGGTGACTCTACTATCCTTCTCTCTCACGAGGAAGATGGTACACCTCATATCTACCTCATCAAGAGCAGTTTGAATACTATCGAGACTATCTCTACCGATAGCATTCTTCCACGCGACCCAGATAACTTGGGCGACTACCTCGCATTGTCTGATATCGCATTGACATGCGATGGCAAACTCGTAGGTGTAAACTATGTTCGTTGCCAATATGGTGCTGACCAAGTGGATGCTGGTTACAAACGTGGTACCAAGTATTTCTATATTTGGGATAAGCTTGCAGGTGATGCACGCGTATGGTTTACCGCACAAGATGGTGCTAACTCATACCGCAGTGATGTAGGTTACACACTTGCAGTAAGAGGTGAGAGCAAAGATTGCCAAGTATTGGTATCTGCTCGTCACTATAACGCTACTTCTGGTGGTGGTACATTCCGCTACTCTTGCTATACCGTAACTGATGGTACTCCAAGTTATATCTTCTACGGTAATGCTATTTCTTTGAGTGAGAATCCTCCTCATGATGGTACTCGCGATGGTGAGAATATTCAATTCACATTGTCTCCACGTGGCGATAAGAAAGACTTTATCTTCGACGCTGACAAGGTTACTCCTAACGAGTTCCGCCTCCCAGGTGGTCAAAACCAAAACGTAGAGATTTTGGGTCAAGTATCTGCTGACTTGATGCACGTGAAATTCAATGGCGCTACTTACTTCAAGTATGCTGGTCACAGCCTCATGGCAGCTCCTACAACCGATGCTGATGGTAAGGTAACTGGTGTTCAAGTATTGGATATCACTGAGGGTCTTGACAAGGCTGTTGTTATCAAGACTACCAACACCACTTTGGCTGAGCCTGTAGAGGCTACCTATGCTTCTGCAAGTGCTAAGGTAAAAGGCACAGACCTCTATCTCTACTTGCTCGTTGACAACAAGATGTATAGCTTTACAACTCTTGGTGTAGCTCAACCTGTAGTTCCTGCTATCGTTGCTTACAACCTTAATGTAGTGGCTCAAGGTACTGACTATGTATTTACTTTCGACGCTAACGCTGATGCTGTGGCTGCTGAATTGGTATTCTCTGCTGCAGGTGAAGAGGTGGGCACATTGCCTATTGAGGTAGTGAAGGGTGCTAACACCATCACCGTAGCTGCAGCTGAGTTGCCAGGTGAAACTGGTCAAGAACTCACATGGGCTGTTAAGTTGGACGGTGGCGCTATCGCTAACTTCGGTATCGTGGCTTCTGAGGGCTCACTCATCGAGAGCAGCACTTCTCGTTTGTTCAACGCTGTAAGCACCAACCCAGAGTTGGATAACTTCGGTAAGATCTATATCATGCACCGTGCAGGTTCTTCTACTTCCGCTAACGCGCCTAAGAGCGGTATTTGGGTGTATGACCACAACTTGGCTAAGCAAAACACCGAGGTTTACAAGGGTGGTGAGGCTAAGTTTGGTAACCCAACTCGTATGTCTATGGACCGCGAGGGTTATCTCTATATCGCTGATTGGGCAGATGGTCACTCAGGTATCTTCATGGCTAACACCGCTGATATGACTCAACCATTCACTCAATTCTTCGCAGGTACACGCGAGAGCAATGGTGCGTTCAATAACAATGGCGTTTACACTGGTTCTTCTACTCCTGGTTGCTATGTATATGACAACGGTGAGGAAGTTAAGCTCTTTGTTTACAATGAGGACGCTAAGGGTACATTGCCTGCAAATGGTATGGCTGTTTACAATATCGGTCAAGCCGATGGTTCTATCCTCCACTCATGGGATGCTGCTCCAAGTGCAGTTTACACCTTGACAGGTCAAGCTAACACCGAGGGTAACCCTTGGGGTACAAGCCACGGCTTCTTCGTAAGTCAAGTACGTGAGGATGGTCAAAACAACTCAGGTGCTACATCACTCAAGTTCTACGCTAACGACGGCACAGAGCAAATGTCTTCTGCTTCTGACCTCTACAAAGAGATCATCACTGGTTCTAACGCAGGTGGTTATGTCGTTTCTGCAGACGAGTCTGTATTGATCTTCAACGATGGTGCACAACAATTCCTCGTATTTGATATCACATGGGAAGGCGACAAACCAGTATTGGCATTGCGCTATACCATCAAGCACGGTATTGCTAAGATCCGTCAAATGAACTGGGATTACGCTGGTAACATCGTATGCTCTGGCGACGCTGGTATCTATATCGTAAGCTTGCCAAAGGATGAGAACGTAACTGTAGTTCCTGCTAAGAAGGCCCTTACCGTAGTAGCTGGTAACCCAGGTACTGGTGTTGAGGATGTTCGTGAGGCAACTCTTGATATGAATGCTCCTATGTACGACGTACTTGGTCGTCAGGTAGATAAGACTTATCGTGGTGTTGTTATCCAAAATGGTAAAACATTCTTGCTAAAGTAATCCCCAGAGGATTAAATTGATAGGAGGTACTCAACTCAGGTTGGGTACCTCTTTTTTTATGTGTCTTTGTGCATATACTTCATGTTTTTCCTGGGTACTCCTATAGATATTTATCGTTTATCTATCGTATATCTACCGTTTATCTATCGTATATCTACCGTATTTGACGATGAGATAATCAGCTAGTGATGAAGATTTGTGGCGAGGGTTGGTAGATATAATCTGATATAAATAATGGGAATAAAGGCTATAAAAAATTAAGAAAAACAAAAAAAGTTTGCACATATGAGAAAAAAGCTGTAACTTTGTACGCCCTGTGTAAAATGCAGCAACTAACAACTAATTATTAACCATAAAACAAAACAACCATGAAGAAGATCTTTCTTTCTTTGGCATTAGCCTTCTCAATGATGGCTTCTGCACAGTTGCTTGAGGTAACATCTACCCAGCTCGTGACTTCTAAGGCCGACGCTAAGGTAGCTGCATTCAGCCCTAACGGCGACTACCTCTTGTTGACTAACACCAGTAACCAAGGTTTGCAAAGCATGAATCTTGCTAGCAAAAAAATTACCACAATCTCTAAGGCAGATGGTGCTGGTTACAATGTACAAATTTCATCTAATGGTAACCAAATCGTTTATCGCGAGGTGACTCTAGACGCTACTAAGAGCCGTTTGAGCAACATCGTACGTGTGGATTTGGCTGCTAAAACTACACAAGTAGTTGCCAAGAAACAACAACACTTGGCTGCTATGGTGGCAGACGCTGACCGTCCATCATTCTCTATCAAGGATCGTCAATTGATGATGACCAAGAACGGCAAGACTATCGTCTTCTCTCCTAATGGTCAACAATACAGCTACCACTGGGCATCTCTTTCTCCTAATGGCAAGAAGGTTTCTTACTACATCAGTTCAGTAGGTTGCTTCGTTTGCGACATCAATGGCAAGAACATCCAATTCATCGGTCACAATATCCTTGCTCCAGTATGGTACAACGACAATATCCTCGTTGGTTGCGATACCAAGGATAATGGCGAAGTGGTTCTTGAGTCAGTTATCGTAGCGTATAGCTTGGATGGCAAGAAGCAAGTTTTGACCAATGGCGAGCAAATCGCTGTGTTCCCACAAGCTGCTAATGGCAAGATCGCTTATTCTACAAGCGAAGGTGAAATCTATATTATGAACGTTAAATGATGCATACTACTATGAAAAAGACATTACTTCTTATGGCGGCATGCGTAGTTAGCATCGCCATGTTTGCTACTGACTTGACAGGCAAACGTATTTATATCAACCCAGGTCACGGTAGCTGGGGTCCAAATGACCGTCCTAATGCTACTATCCCTTATCCTAACTTGGCATCTACAGGTATGCCTGATACCTGCGGTTTCTATGAGACCAACACCAACCTTTGGAAATGTCTTGAGCTCCGCGATCACTTGGAGGCAGCAGGTGCTTTTGTAATGATGTCACACACCAAAGGTGGTCCTTGGCCATATGAGAAAGTAAATGGCGAGTATCCAGATTATACATGGGAGGCATATCAACAATTGCCTGATTTTGAGAAGTATAACCGTCCATTGCTTGAGATCGCTGACGAGGCAGAGGCAAACAATATGGACTATTTCATCTCTGTGCACTCCAACGCGGCTACAGAGGGTAATACCGTAAACTATTTGGCATACTTCTATCGTGGTAACAACGCTGGTGAGCACGTAGTACCAGGTGCTATCGAAATGTGTAAAGCATCTTGGTATCACGCTTTCGAGTGCCGCTCTATGGACGGTCTTGAGCCAAATAACTACGACACCCGTGACCCAGAGACATCTAAGCACATCTTGGCTGATATTGATTTCTATCATAGCAGCTATGATGCTACTCTTCCATCTTCTGGTAAGACTTATACCGGTTATCTTGGCGTATTGCACCATGGTGTTCCTGGTTTCCTCGTAGAGGGTTATTTCCACACCTATCAACCAGCTCGTCACCGTGCGTTGAACCCTGACTATTGCAAGCAAGAGGGTATCCGCTACTATCGTGGTATCGTGGATTACTTCAAGGCTGAGCCAGATACCAAGGGTTATATCTTGGGTACTGTAAAGGATGAGCACAATGCATTCGTACACGATCTATACAAATACGCTCCTAATACCAATGACCAATATGCTCCATTGAACGGCGCAGTGGTAACATTGAGCAAAGAGAGTGGCGAGGTTGTAGGTACTTATACCGTTGACCAAAACTACAATGGTCTATTCTACTTCCCTAACCTTGAGCCAGGTACTTACAAATTGGATGCAAAAATGGATGGCTACAAACCTCTTCACCGCAAATACCAAACTGTAGTAGTAGAGGCTAATGCTACCAGCTATCCATTCCTCTTCTTGGAGGATACTGCTTACGTAGATCTGTCTGGTCTCTATGTGGACTATCCTAATCCAGAGCAACCTGCTTATGCTGCTTTGCCTGAGCAATTCAACATGAAGCAAAATGAGTTGAAAGATAATACTGCTAAGATCAAGGGTACTATCAAACGTACTATCCAACACGCTGACTCTGTATTCTACCTCACTCACGAAGAGGATGGTACAGCTCATATCTACGTGCTCAACAACACTACTGGCAAATTAGATACTATCTCTACTGTAGGTATCGTACCTGTTGATCCAACCAACCCAGGTGACCACTTGGCACTCTCTGATATCGCTATCACTTGCGATGGTAAATTGGTAGGTGTTAACTATGTTCGTTGCTACTATGGTGCTAGTTACGTAGAGTCTGGCTACAAAGAAGGTACTAGTCGCTTTTATATTTGGGATGACTTCTTTGCGGATCCAACAGAATGGTTCACTAGCCAATTTACAAGTAACTCGTTAAAGTCAGACCAAGGTTATACCATGGCTCTCTATGGCATGTCCACCAACTGCCATATCATCACCACAGGTGTTCACCGCTATGGTAATGGTGCTCGCTACAGCGTTTATAACGTAGTCAATGATATGGTAGCTAGCGAAGCATACTACGGATGGGAACTGGGTGCTGGTACTGATGAAGAAGCAGAGTTTGACGAGTTGTACGATGGTACAGACTTCCGTCTCACCCTCTCTCCACGTGGCGAGAAGACTAACCTCATCATGGACGCTGAGCGTATGGCTCCAGTAGAGTTCCAATTCCCTGAGGCATCTAACCAACCATTGGTAGTTCTTGGTGGTTTGGATTCTACCCTCATTGGTACTAAGTTCCAAGGTGCTTCTTACTTCATGTATGCAGGTCGCAACATGATGGTTACTCCATTCCAAAACGAAGAAGGCTTTGTAGCAGGTATCAAACTCTTCGATATCACCGAGGGTCTTGATAAGGCTGTAGAAGTGAAATTGGATTATGGTTTCTTTGAGCCTTACGGTGCTCCTACCGCTCATGCTAGTGCAGGTGCATATGTAGATGGCGCAGTGCTCAACCTCTATCTCTATGTGGACGGACTCGTATGGTCATTCACAACTGTAGGCGTTCAACAACCTATCGTTGAGCGTATGAACGCATTGAACCTCAAGGTGACCAAGACTGAAAATGAGTACTTCTTCTCATTCGTTGCTAACCAAGCTGCTCCTTACGCTGCTATCCTCTTCTACAACGAGAACAAAGAGGTAGTAGAGCAAATCGACATTGAGGCTGTTAAGGGTGCTAACAAGGTGACTGTTCCTGTTGATATGCTTCCAGCAGAGGCTAAGACTTGGGGTATCCAACTGACAGGTACTCCTGTTCCAGGTATGGGTCTTGTAGCTGATCATGCAGATTCTACCATGGTGAAGCCATATGCTATCGTTAATAGCCATCCTCTCACCGACCAATTCGGTCAACTCTATGTGATGGAAGGCTCAGGCGATAACAAGGGCGTTTCTATCTATGATATTGATATGAACAAACTCAACACTACTCCATATGTATCAACCGACGCTGCTTGGGATGCTCCTAAGCGTTTGGCAGTAGCTTCTGACGGTACATTGTTCATCGCTGAGTACAGCGACGGTCACAGTGGTGTTTACGTAATGGATCCTGCTCAACCAGAGAACATCACCCAATTCTTCACCGGTACACGCGACGCTGCTGGTGTGATCTCTAATGGTGGCGTTAACGTAGGTGCTTCTACCGCTGGTATCTCTATCTACAAGGACGGTGCTGAGTCTAAGCTCGTAGTTTACAACGAGGACTTCGGTTCTTCACTTGGTAACCTATTGGTTTACAACATCGGTCAAGAGGACGGCTCTATCGTTAAGACTTGGGATGCTGCTCCATCTGAGGTATATGGTAAGGGTTCTAACCTTGCTGGTCTTGTTAACAAGAACGGTCAACCTATCCTCACTGATTACGGCTTCTTCGTTTCTACTCTCCGTTATGCAGGTGGTAATAATAGCTATGCTACTTCTTGCCGCTACTATAACTTTGCTCAGGAGTGCGAGTTCTCTACTCACTACGATGCATATGCTCCTTATGTAAATGGTAGCAACGATGGTGCTCTTGCACTCAGCAATGACCAAAAGTACCTCGTATTGCCAGACGATAACAACCAATTTGTAGTATTTGAGTGCGCATGGGATGAAGAGGGTAAACTCAGCGTGAAGTACGTAGAGTCATTCGTTCACAACCTTGGCCCTGTTTACCAATTGAGCTTTGACTATGCAGGTAACTTGATCGCTTCTTCTGCAGGCCATATTACTCGCTACACCATGCCAACAGCTGATAACACCATCGTTATCCCAGCTAAGACTGCTTTGGCTGATGCTCAGGCTCCAGATCCAGGTACAGGTGTTGAGGATGTAGTAGATGTTAAGCTCGATCGCAACGCACCTATGTTCGATGTACTTGGTCGCCAAGTAGATAAGAACTACCGTGGTGTGGTTATCCAAAACGGTCAAGTATTCCTAGTGAAGTAAGACCAGATACGCTAGTTTCACTAGTCAAACTAGTCTCACTAGTAATCATAATAAAAAGTGCTCGACTTCGGTCGGGCACTTTTTTTGATTCCCGATATCCTGTCACATGCTCTTGGCAAAATTTAAGAATTTGAGGCGAAAACTTGTGTATATGCTTTTTTTTTACTACCTTTGCGGCGCTTTTTGTGCGTGTACGTGTTACACGCGATTTTTTTGAGCCTTCTATTAGGCACTACAATAATAGAAAATTAAGTACAAAAAAGAATAAAAATTACAATTATGGTTATTAAAGTAAGTAACACCAATCAACCAAAATGGACAGATTTGAATATCCATGCAAATCTTCCTAAGAACCTCAGCAAACTTCAAGAGATTGCTCACAATCTCTGGTGGGTTTGGAATTCTGAGGCGAAGAACCTCTTCCGTAAAATTGATCTTGATGCTTGGCACCAAGCACAATCTAATCCTGTAGTATTGCTCAATACTATCAGCTACGATCGTATGCTTGAGCTCAGCAAGGACAAAACCTTTATGAAGGAATTGGACGCTGTTTATGCTGAGTTCCGCGCTTATATGGACGAGCCTAAAGATCCTAAGAAACCTAGCGTAGCATACTACTCAATGGAGTATGGTCTTACACAAGTATTGAAGATCTACTCTGGTGGTCTTGGCGTACTAGCAGGTGACTACCTCAAAGAGGCTTCTGACTGCAATGTGGACATGACCGCTATAGGTTTCCTCTATCGCTATGGCTACTTCACACAAACTCTCTCTCCAGAAGGACAACAAATTGCTAAATATGAGGCACAAAACTTCTCCAACCTTCCTATCTCACAAGTGATGGAGGCGGACGGAACCCCAATGATCATCGAGGTTCCTTATCCAGATCGCATTGTGAAAGCATACCTCTGGAAGGTGGCTGTAGGTCGTATCAACCTCTACTTGCTCGATACCGACAACGAGATGAACTCTGAGTGGGATCGCCAAATCACCCACCAACTTTATGGTGGCGATTGGGAGAACCGTATCAAACAAGAGATCATGCTCGGTATGGGTGGTACACTCGCCCTCAACAAATTGGGTATTAAGAAGGATGTTTACCACTGCAACGAGGGTCACGCTGCATTCATGGGTCTCCAACGCATGCTCGACCTCGTAGAGAAAGAGGGTTTGAACTTCCAACAAGCATTGGAGGTAGTTCGCGCAAGCGGTCTTTACACTTGCCACACTCCAGTACCTGCAGGTCACGACTACTTCGAGGAGGGCCTCTTCTACAAGTATATGAATGCTTTCCCAGCACGCCTCGGCATCGAGTGGCATGACCTTATCGGTATGGGTCGTCAAAATCCTGCTGACAACACCGAGAAGTTCTCTATGTCTGTCTTCGCCCTTAACACCTGCCAAGAGGCTAACGGTGTGAGCTGGTTGCACGGAGAGGTGAGCAAGAAGATGTTTGCTCCTGTATGGCCAGGCTACTTCGAGGAGGAGCTTCACGTGGACTATGTGACCAATGGTGTACATATGCCTACATGGGCTGCTAGCGAGTGGAAAGCTATCTACAAAGAGATCTTCCCTAAAGAGTGGATCAAAGATCAATCTAACCTCGCAATGTGGGCGCCATACAACGAGATGCCAGAGGAGAAGATCTGGGCTACTCGTATGAGCCTCAAGATAAAACTCATTGACTACTTGAAAGAGCAATTCCGTGATAACTGGATGAAGAGCCAAGGTGATCCTGCTCGTATCGTTCGCGCATTGAACGAGATGAATGCAGACAACCTCATCATCGGTTTCGGTCGTCGTTTCGCTACATACAAACGTGCTCACTTGCTCTTCACCGACTTGGAGCGTTTGGATAAACTTGTAAATAACCCTAACCGACCAGTACAATTCTTGTTTACCGGTAAGGCTCACCCAGCTGATGGTGGCGGTCAAGGCCTCATCAAACGTATCATCGAGATCAGCCGTATGCCACAGTTCCTCGGTAAGATTATCTTCCTCGAGAACTACGATATGCGTTTAGCTAAGCGTTTGATCTCTGGTGTGGATATCTGGTTGAATACTCCTACTCGTCCACTCGAGGCATCTGGTACATCTGGTGAGAAGGCACAAATGAATGGTGTACTCAACTTCTCTGTGCTCGACGGATGGTGGAAAGAGGGTTACGTTGAGGGTGCCGGTTGGGCATTGACTGACAAGCGTACCTACGAGAACCAAGCTCACCAAGACCAATTGGATGCAGCTACTATCTACCAAATGCTTGAGAACGAGATCATCCCAATGTACTACGCTAAGAACAGCAAGGGCTACTCTCCAGCATGGATTCAAACCATCAAGAACTCTGTGACTAAGATTACCCCACGCTTCACAACCAAGCGTATGATGGATGACTACTTCGAGAAGTTCTACAACAAGTTGGCTAAGCGTCATGCGTTGCTCGGCGCAGACAACTATAAGATCGCTAAGGAGATCGTTGATTGGAAGCAAAATATCGTTGCTCACTGGGATGAGATCGAGGTTGTTAACTCTATCTTCGAACCTAACGAAACTCCTGCTAACGTAGGTGGCAAGTGCAAGGTAGCAGTAGAGCTTGATACTAAGGGTCTTAACGACAAGGGTATTGGTGTTGAATTGGTTGCTATCCGCACATCTACTCACAACAACGACAAACTCTACGAGGTAAAACAACTCAACCTCGTTAAGGCAGAGGGCAGCCACTTGTTCTTCGAGGTAGACTATCGTTTGGATTACGCTGGTGGTATGAAATTCGGCTTGCGTATGTATCCTAAGAACGACTTGTTGCCACACCGCATGGACTTCTGCT
This sequence comes from Paludibacteraceae bacterium, assembly GCA_017559385.1. GTDB lineage: Bacteria > Bacteroidota > Bacteroidia > Bacteroidales > Paludibacteraceae > Colicola. The sequence goes on from JAFYSK010000007.1 coordinate 10,887, forward strand.
ATGTTCGTTGGATTTGATAGCCTAGCGGCTATAGGCTATGAGGCGAAAGGCGAATAGGCTATAGACGAGAATATAAAAAACGACTGTTCAAACGAGCAGTCGTTTTTTTATTAGGCTAGCGCTACTAGATTACTAGAGAGGGATTCGAGGGCACCGACCTCGCTACGCTCGCCCACCTCGAATGCCCAGCCTCTGCCACGGGCATCCTGGGCAACACAAAAGAAGAAATTGCGTTGCAATAAATCTTTTTTGTATCTACGCATATTTCCATTCAACAAGTTGATGTCTATATGCCTATATACAAAAAACGAGCCCTGTCGGACTCGTTCTTCATTTTATGTTGCGGAGAGAGAGGGATTCGAACCCCCGGAGCCTCTCAGCTCAACGGTTTTCAAGACCGCCGCAATCGACCACTCTGCCATCTCTCCTTCGTCGCAACTGGCTTGCAAGAAGAAACTCGCTCTGCAAGTTTGGCTTGCCACCATTGCTCCTTTTAACTCGGGCTCACGAAGCCCTCGTTATATTTTGGGGAGTGATTTTTTCAAATCGGCTGCAAAAGTACTGCTTTTTTTTGAATTGTGCAAATATTTTTTAAGTTTTTTTGCGTATGTGGATTTTTTATAGTAATTTTGCACCGAAAAATTCGTATTCACGCATAAAATGTTATTACAAGTACTCAAATCCAAAATACATCGTGTCACGGTTACCGAGGCCAATCTAGATTATATTGGTAGTATTACTATTGATGAGGATCTCATGAATGCAGCCAACATATATGCTGGCGAGAAAGTGCAGATTGTGGATAATACCAATGGTGCGCGTATCGAGACCTATGTTATTCCCGGCCAGCGCGGTAGTGGATGTATTTGCATCAATGGCGCTGCGGCTCATTTGGTTCATGTTGGTGATACGGTCATCATTATGGCCTATGCGTTGATGACTCCAGAAGAGGTGAAGGACTTCAAGCCTTCCATTGTTTTTCCTGTAAATAATCATATTGCTTAATGGCGTTTTTTGACCTTATACATACTGATGCGCATACGTGCGCACGCGCGGGCGTAGTACATACTGACCACGGAGATATACTCACCCCTATTTTTATGCCTGTAGGCACGGTGGGTACTGTCAAAGGTGTGCAGCGTTGTCATTTGGAGGAGGATATTAATGCGCAAATTATCCTAGGTAACACCTATCATCTCTACCTGCGTCCTGGTACTGAGATTTTGCATCAGGCGGGCGGACTACACCGCTTTGAGGGTTGGAAGCGTCCTATCCTTACTGATTCAGGTGGTTTTCAGGTCTTCTCGCTTACCGATATCCGTAAGATGACCGAGGAGGGCGTGCAGTTCTCTTCGCATATTGATGGACGCAAACTCATGTTTACACCTGAAAATGTCATGGATATCCAGCGTGAGATTGGTGCCGATATCATGATGGCTTTCGACGAGTGCTGTCCGGGTACTGCTGATTATCAATACGCTAAGACATCTATGGAGCGTACCCACCGCTGGTTGGATCGATGCATCGCTCGTTTTGATTCTACGCCAGATGTGTATGACTACAAGCAGCATCTGTTTCCTATTGTTCAGGGTTGCGTATATCCCGATCTGCGTCAGGATGCGGCTAAACGCCTCCGTGATTTAGATCGAGATGGCTATGCCATAGGTGGTCTGGCGGTGGGCGAACCTGCCGAGGATATGTATGCAATGATTGAGGTAGTCAATGATATCCTGCCACAAAACAAGCCTCGTTACCTCATGGGTGTTGGTACGCCATGGAATATCCTAGAGGGCATTGAGCGTGGCGTGGATATGTTTGACTGTGTAATGCCTACACGCAATGGTCGCAATGGTATGATCTTTACGCAAAATGGTATCATGAATCTGCGTAATAAAAAGTGGGAGAACGATTTCACCGAACTCGATCCTTGTGGTACTAGTTTTGTGGATCATCATTATACTCGTGCTTATGTGCGCCACCTCATCCACTCGCAGGAGATGCTAGGTCTTGAGATACTCAGTATCCACAATTTGGCTTTCTATTTGTGGTTGGTAGGCGAAGCACGCCAGCATATCCTAGCGGGCGACTTCAAGTCTTGGAAAGATGATATCATGCCACGACTCATGCAACGCATGTAATCCGCTAAGCGGTAGTTTAAAGGTTGAAAAGTTTCACCGCTTCGCTGTTTCAACCCTTAAAACTTTTAAAACCGCGGCATAGCGCCTGAAACCCTTAAAACTTTTAAAACTCCTAAAACAAGCGGCAAAGCCGCCTAAAACTTTTAAAACCCTTTGAAACGACTCGATAAATATATAATTGGCAAATTCTTGGGCACATTCTTCTTTTCGATTGTGCTAATCATGAGTATTGCTATTATATTTGACTTGACCGAGAAGATGGACGATTTCTTCGAGAATCAAGCTCCGCTCAAAGAGATTATCTTCGACTACTACCTCAATTTCGTTCCTTATTTTATGAATATGTTCAGTCCGCTGTTCATATTCATCTCTGTTATCTTCTTTACATCCAAACTGGCGGGTAATAGCGAGATCATTGCCATTTTGTCTAGTGGCGTTAGCTATCATCGTATGATGATGCCATATCTGTTCTCCGCTACGCTATTGTTTCTCATGTCGTTTGTACTGACGGGATATATCATCCCGCGTTCGTCAGAATCTATGTTGCGTTTTCAGGACAAGTATATCCAGCGTTTTACTCGTGATAATGCGTGTAATGTCCAGATTGAGGTGGCACCTGGATCGATCTTCTATATCGAGACTTTCCAAAAGCAGAATAACACAGGTTACCGTGCTTCTTTATACCATTTCGATGGCAAGCGCCTAGTCTCGCACATCACAGCCGAACGCATTCAGTACGACTCAGCCTACAACTGGACGCTGCACTCCTATGTCCGCCGCGAGTTCCATGATATGTACGAGACGCTCACACGCGGTAGTCGCCTAGATACGATCATCCCGGTTGTACCCAAGGAACTGTTCTATACTACCGAGGATGCGCAGATGATGACCAATCCCGAACTCAAATCGTATATTGAGACGCAGCGCCGACGCGGTGCGGGCAATGTGCAGGCCTTCGAAACCGAATGGTGGAAGCGTTGGGCTAGTCCTATCGGAGCCTTTATCATGACGCTGCTAGGTGTCACACTCAGTTCCAAGAAAGTGCGTGGTGGCATGGGTAAGAACCTGGGTATAGGTATCACACTCAGTGCGCTCTATATTTTGTTCTCCACGGTCTCTACTACCTTCTCCGTTAGGGGAGTAATGTCGCCATTCATGAGTGTTTGGCTACCTAACTTTGTTTTCCTAGCCATTGGCCTTGTACTTTACATACGAGTCAGCAGATAACTCTCCTCCACACAATAATGAAAACTACCGAATTTCCGATGTTAGCTAAGACCTTCAAGGGTCTCGAGCAAGTGCTAGCCACCGAGCTCGTACAACTGGGTGCTAACAATGTACAGGTTGAACGCCGTGCTGTATCTTTTACGGGCGACTTGCGTATGCTCTATACGGCCAATATGTGTCTGCGTACTGCCACACGCGTATTGGTACCTATCGCTTCGTTCAAAGCGCAAAAGGCCGATGATATCTATAGCCAAGTCAAGGCTTTGGATTGGGCGCAATACATGACCCTCAAAACTACTTTCCAAATCGATGCAACGGTTTATTCGGATTATTTCCGCCATTCGCAATTTGTCACCTATCGTGTCAAGGATGCTATTGTCGATTATTGGATGGAGCGTGAGAATCAGCGACCCAGTGTCAAACTCGAGGGGGCGGACCTGTATCTCAATCTGCATATCGCAGGCGACCGCGTGACCCTCTCTCTGGATAGTTCTGGCGAGAGTTTGCACAAGCGTGGCTATCGTGTAGCCAATACCCAAGCGCCTATCAACGAGGCACTAGCTGCGGGTATGTTGTTGCTAGCAGGATGGAACGGACAAAGCGATTTCTACGATCCTATGTGTGGTTCCGGTACATTGCTGATTGAGGCCGCACTCATTGCTCGTAATATCGCACCTGGTGTCTATCGACAAGGCTTTGCCTTCGAGAAATGGGCCAACTTCAACGCCGACCTTTGGGAGGATGTCTATAACGATGATAGCCGCGAACGTGACTTCCAACACAAGATCTATGGCTCTGATGCGGGTTTCTATGCGGCACAAACTGCACAAAAAAACATCCAATCAGCTGGCCTGCAGCGCAATATTGAGGTGCGTCAAGTGCGTGTGCAAGAACTACACCTCGCCGAAGGGGCAGCACAAGATGCCCTCGTTATGATCAACCCGCCATATGGCGAGCGTCTATCCCAAGACAAAGATGTCCTCCGCCTCTATCAAGATATGGGTACTGCGCTCAAACATCAGTTTAGTGGAGCTACCGCATGGATTATCTCCAGCAACGAGGAAGCACTCAAATGCATCGGACTGCGTCCTGCCAAGCGCATACATCTGTTCAATGGCGACCTTGATTGTCTGTTTAACCAATATGTCCTCTTCAAAGGCGATCATAAATCATGGAAGAAATCCTTATAGAAGAATATAATTATCCCTTACCCGACGAGCGTATAGCCAAGTATCCATTGGCGCAACGCGATCATAGCAAACTACTGGTTTATCGCGATGGGCAGGTTCAGGAAGATGTGTTTCACCATATTGGTCAGTACCTATCTTCCGACTCATTACTGATTTACAATAACACCCGCGTTATTCAAGCTCGATTGGAGTTTCATAAGGCTGTAGGCGATGAGGTGATAAGGCAAGTAGGCGATAAGGCAAGAGGCGCTCGCATTGAGATCTTCTGCCTCGAACCTTTGAACCCTCATGACTATCAATTGGCATTAGGAGCAACGCAGGGCTGTACCTGGAAGTGTATGATTGGCAATGCCAAGAAGTGGAAATCGGGTGCATTAAGTCTTACGACTACTTTGTCTTCAGGACAAGAGGTAACCCTTTTTGCGGAAAAAGGCGAACAAACAGGCAATACCTTCGCCGTGCATTTTTCTTGGAATCTAACAGGCGTAGCCGATCTGAATATCAGCTTTGCTGAGATCCTCGACGCCGTTGGTGAACTGCCTATTCCGCCATACCTCAATCGTAAGACCGAGGATAGCGACAAGACCACCTATCAAACCGTCTATTCGCGCATCAAAGGTTCCGTAGCAGCACCTACTGCCGGTTTGCATTTCACCGATCAGGTGCTTGATGGCTTGCGTGCCCAAGGGGTACAAACGGCCGAGGTGACACTGCATGTGGGTGCCGGCACTTTCCAGCCGGTCAAGGTGGCTAATGCGAATGACCATACCATGCATACCGAGGTGATTGCTGTTACCAAAGATACTTTGATTGCTCTGCGCGACCATATAGGTGATATCGTAGCCGTAGGTACAACCAGTATGCGAACGCTGGAGAGTTTGTATTTTATAGGTTCTCAACTTTCGTACAGCGAAGCAGATCGTTCGAGCGAATGCGAGATAAGAACTTTCACAGTCTCTCAATTTGCGCCATATACACATGAATATACTTTGAGCACTCGTGAGGCATTGCAAGCCATAGTGGATTATTTGGATGCGACGGGTCAGGATGTATTGCATGCTGAGACGCAGATCATGATCAAGCCGGGTTATCAGTTTCGTGTGGTGGACAAGTTGATCACCAATTTCCACCAACCCAAGTCCACGCTATTATTACTTGTAAGTGCTTTTGTATCAGGCGATTGGCATACGATATATGATTACGCTTTGGCGCATGATTTCCGTTTCCTTAGCTACGGCGACAGCAGTATCCTGTTCCGAAGGAACCCCGCCCCTAATGCGGCTGCGCCGCGGTGTTAAGAGTTCTAAGGGTTTTAGGAGTTTTAGGGGTTTTATCTCCTAGCTCGCAAACTCGCAGAAATCTTATAAATCTTATTTACAAGGTTCACTTGCAAGCAAGATTATAAGGTTCTCCGAAACTGATTACCACCGCTCCTCATATCGCTTAGAGCGATACTCGTGCGCTGAATCTTATGGAATGCAGCGGTACACATTTCAGAGACCAATTAGAGTCTAATCAGAGTCGTTGTAGTTAAGATTCAGCGGTCACGTTTAGGATGTTCCCAAAATGTGGAGCGGTGGCAATAGATTGCGGAGCACATAGAAAAGAGGGATTGAGCGTGGAAAATAAGATTAATAAGATTTCTCGAGCAGCTTGCTGCGAGTAGGAGCTACTGTCATCCTTGATAATCCGTGAGATCCGTGGGGGTTACTTTAGAACAGCAGCTCCGCTGCGATAGAACAGCCCGCAGGGCGATGAAACAGCGAAGCGATAAAAACAGCACCTTAGGTGCGACTAAAACAGCGAAGCGATGAAACAGCAACAAAGTTGCGATAAAACTTTTCAACCTTTTAAATATGATTGACACCCATTGTCATATAGATGATCCGCAGTATGCGGACGAATTGGATGCTTTCCTCGCTGCTCAGCGTGCAGATGGGGTAGAGGCTATCCTGGTGCCTGGTGTAGAGGCTGCCACTACGCAGGATGTGCTAGATGTGTGTGCTAAGTATCCTGGATACTTGTATCCAGCTTTGGGCTTACACCCAGAGAACGTCAAAGAAGACTGGCGCGAGCAGCTTGCTATAATCAAATCAGCATTGGATAAACATCTTGTTTCTACCTCTGAAACTTCTGAAACTCCTAAAACCCTTTCAACCTCCAACCTAAGGTTGGTTGCCATCGGCGAGATTGGTCTAGATTACCATTGGGATACTACTTACAAATCTGAGCAACATGAGGCCTTGCGTGAGCAGATGCGTTGGGCGCAGCAATACAATTTGCCCGTTATGATTCACAGTCGTGAGGCTACCGAAGATACGCTGTCTATTTTGCGCGAATTTCCTTCTGTCAAAGGTGTGATGCACTGTTTTAGTGGCAGTCACGAGGTGGCCAAACAAGTGGTGGATATGGGGTATTATCTAGGCATCGGTGGAGTGCTTACTTTCAAAAATTGCCGTCTGGCAGAGCATTTAGTGGGCATACCGTTGGAATCGCTTGTTTTAGAGACGGATGCGCCGTATATGGCGCCTGTTCCATATCGTGGTAAGCGCAACGAGAGTCGCTGGATGCGTTATGTGGCAGAGCGTTTGGCTCAGGTGTATGATTGTTCTGTAGAACATGTTATAGAGCAGACATCTGCCAATGCGCGAGCGCTTTTTGGACTAAATTTGTGAAAAATTATAAAAAAATCACAATTTATAGTGCATATATAAATTTTTTTTTGTACCTTTGCGGGTCGTTAGGTGTATTGTGTCGTTTCGTGAACGAAGTAAATCCGCCACATATACCAAAATGTTCTTTGAGAGAATAACTAACGAGGACTTTGTGAGTCCGAGTTAAGAGGAGCAACGGCGGCAAGCCAAACTCGCATGGCGAGTTTCTTTTTTGCAAGCCAGTTGCGACGAAGGAGAGATGCTCGAGTGGTTGAAGAGGCACGCCTGGAAAGCGTGTAAACTCCAAAAGGGTTTCGGGGGTTCGAATCCCCCTCTCTCCGCAAGACTTTTACGAACAATCGAATCTGAGCTTGCTCAAGTGAGATTGAGAGTAAAAGGATTGCACTGGATGCCCGTGGCAGACAGTGGGTGTTCGAGGTGGCAGAGCGTAGCGAGGTCGGTGCCCTCGAATCCCCTCCTCAGTTAGGGATTACGCAGGAATCCCCCTAGGGAAAATCTAGTTTACTAGACCCCCTAGCCCTACTAAAAGCAAAACGAACAAAATAATTATAAACAATTTAATACTAAAAACAAATCGTATGAAAAAAGTTTTTGCAACCCTTACGGTGCTGGCGATGCTTACTATTGGTAGTGTTGCCGTTATGGCTCAAGAACCAGCTGTTGCTGATTCAGTAGCTAGTGAACAAGTAACAGAGACTCCTGCTGCTGACGCTGAAGAAGTTGGTGGTATCGAAGCTCTTCACAAGACTTTGAAAGTTAAATTTATCGAGGGTGGTGCTGGCTTCATGGCTGCTACTCTTATCTGTTTGGTATTTGGTTTGGCTCTTTGTATCGAGCGTATCATTTACTTAAGCTTGAGCAAAACTAACACTAAAGCTCTCCTTGCTAAGGTTGAAGAGGCATTGAAGAATGGTGGTATCGAGGCTGCTCTTGAGGTGTGCCGCAACACTCGTGGCCCAGTAGCTAGTATCTTCTACCAAGGTTTGAGCCGTTACAGCGAGGGTATCGAAGTGGTTGAGAAAACTGTTTCTAGCTACGGTGGTGTTCAACTCGGTCTTCTCGAGAAGAACCTCTCTTGGATCTCTCTCTTCATCTCTATCGCTCCATCTTTGGGATTCTTGGGTACCATTATCGGTATGATCCAAGCTTTCGATAAGATCCAACAAGTAGGTGATATCTCTGCTACTGTTGTGGCTGGTGGTATCAAGGTGGCTCTTTTGACTACCCTCCTCGGTTTGATCATCGCTATTATTCTTCAAGTATTCTACAACTACATCCTTAGCCTTATCGAGGGTCTCGTTAACGAGATGGAGGATAGCTCTATCAGCCTCCTTGACCTCGTGGTTGAGTACGACGCAGCACAAAAGAAGTAATCGATTTTGCATACTGCGAACTCCTATTGTTAAACTTGCAAAATTAGATTATTATGAAGAATTATAAATTAATCCCTCAAATCATACTTTGGCTCTTGATGCTTGCTGGCATCGTAGTTGTAGGTATGTTCTTCGGCGGAGGTAACTTGGCAGAAGGTCATGAGGTAGCTGGCGATATTTTGCCTATCCCTACCTATTCTGACGCTCTCTTGTACTTGACTTATGCACTTGTAGCATTGGTTGTCTTGGTTACTTTCGGATTCGTACTCGTTAAGTTCGTTGCATCTTTCAAGACTGATGTCAAAGGCGCTATCGTTTCATTAGCTGTTGTACTTGGTTCTATCGCTCTTTGCTATTTGTGCTGGGCACTTGGTAGCGATGCTAAAGTGGAGATCCTTGGCTACGAGGGTACTGAGAACGTAGGCTTTATGGCTCGTCTCACCGATGCTATTATGTACCTCACATATATCCTAACTGGCGCTACTGTTGTAGCTTTGGTTTTCGGTGCAATCTATACTAAAGTTAAAAAGTAATCACAAGTAGTTATGGCAAAGAAAATTCCTGAGATTAACGCCAGTTCCATGGCCGACATTTCGTTCTTGCTGCTCATCTTCTTCTTGGTTACTACCTCAATGGACGTCAATCAAGGCCTCTCACGCCGTTTGCCTGCTCCTATTCCACCAGATCAAAAGATCAAGGATACCAAAATTAAGGACCGCGATATCTTCTTGGTGAAAATCAACTGGGAGAACAAACTGCTTGTTGAGCAAGAACCACTTGACGTTAGACAACTTCGAGCTAAAGCTAAAGAGTTTATTGCAAACGCAAATGACGATCCTAAATTGCCTGTACTTTATTCAGAAGATTTCGGACAACCATTTGGAACTATCAAATATACTAAGGACCATGTGATCTCTGTCCAAAACGACGCGGATACACAGTACCAAGCATATTTGGAGGTGCAAAACGAACTCGTAGCTGCTTACAACGAGTTACGTGAGGAATGTGCTCAAAAATATTTCCACTGCTCATACGAGGAGTTGGATGAAGAGTGGCAAAAGAAAATTCAAAAGATTTATCCTCAAAAGATTTCTGAGGCTGAACCTAAAAATTATGGTAAGTAATTATGGCTAAGATTCGTAGAAATGATAAACGCGAGATGCCTGCGCTGAACACTAGTTCATTGCCAGATATCATCTTCATGTTGCTTTTCTTCTTCATGTCTGTTACATCTATGAAGGAGGTTACTTACAAGGTTTCAATCCAGAATCCACAAGCAACTGAGTTAACTAAGATCGAGAAAAAATCATTGGTTCGTTATATCTACGTAGGTACTCCTACAGCTGAGTTCCGTAAGCAATACGGTGCTGAGACTCGTATCCAATTGGACGATGCTTTTGCTGACGCACACGAGATTGGTGACTTCATCATCAACGAGCGTTCTTCAATGGCTGAGGAGGATCAAGGTAAGATGACCGTGTCTATCAAGGCAGACAAGGAGACTAAGATGAATGTCATTACCGACATCAAGCAAGAGCTCCGTCGCTCTTACGCTTTGCGTATCAGCTATGCTGCTACACAACGCACATCTTACTAATCAGATTCCAACCACTGATTAACATACTAACTAACTGCCTGGCCACTAGCCAGGCAGTTGTTTGTTCGTCCAGCATGTGCATACTCTAACGGGTGTAAGTCCCTAACGCGCCCTTATAGCGGGAAGCGTCCAGCCACGGACAAGGGTGTCCATCGCGAGGTGGAATCTGAAGGAAGTCTTCGGCAAATATCTGGTCTGACGCACAGAAACTACATATAAGGCATATCGTTGTGGATGAGGTGGCAAAAAGCACTAAAGTCCTATAGCTATACGGAACAACGAGT
>JAFYSK010000051.1 GCA_017559385.1 Paludibacteraceae bacterium
AAATATTAGGTTTATTAGATTGTGGGTTTGTCTCAAAGATTGAACATAAACATAAGGTATTTACAAAGAACCGTAAATAGTGGTTAACGAAGTCCGTGAACGACTCCGTGTCGTGAACGGTACAAATAGTAGAACAGTGACTCGGTAATAATACGTCGAAGTCCCTATGAAGTCCCTATGAAGTCCCTATGAAGTTCCTATGAAGTTCCTATGCTGACAGGTGGCAAGTAGGGGGAATACAACGGGAATAATGAATTGATATTGTGCGTAATTCACAAGAGAAATATAGGTGACTTGTCTAAATTAGACTAGAAAAACAAAGAGGACTGCCAAAATGTCAGTCTATGGGCTTTGGTATGGGTTTTGTCTATAACTTAGCAACGACCTTAAAGTCTTTAACGACCTTAAGGACCTTAATGACTAAAAAACATACAACGATGAATACAATGAACAACAAAACCGAAAACCTACAGAAGTTTGCCATCAACCTATGCGAACGCGCTCAACAGGGCAAACTGGATCCCGTGATTGGTCGTGACGATGAGATTCGTCGCGTACTACAAATTCTCTCACGTCGCACCAAGAACAATCCCATCCTCATTGGCGAGCCTGGTGTGGGTAAGACCGCTATTGTCGAGGGGCTAGCGCATCGTATCATTCGTGGTGATGTACCAGAGAACCTCAAGCGCAAGCAGATCTATTCGCTTGATATGGGTGCTTTGATCGCGGGTGCCAAGTACCAAGGCGAGTTCGAAGAGCGTCTCAAAGGAGTCATCTCCGAGGTCGTTAGTGCGGCAGGCGAGATTATCCTTTTTATCGACGAGATACACACCCTGGTGGGTGCGGGCAAGAGCAGTGGCGCTATGGATGCTGCTAATATCCTCAAACCAGCTCTAGCACGTGGTGAACTGCGCGCTGTGGGTGCTACTACCCTCGACGAGTACCAGAAGTACTTTGAGGCCGACAAAGCCCTCGAACGTCGTTTCCAAACCGTATTGGTTGACGAACCCGACGAGGCGGCCACTATATCCATCCTGCGCGGACTCAAAGAACGCTACGAGACACACCACAAGGTGCGTATCAAGGACGATGCACTGATTGCTGCGGTAACCCTGTCAACTCGCTATATATCTGATCGTTTCTTGCCTGACAAGGCCATCGACTTGGTGGATGAGGCTGCGGCTAAACTGCGCCTAGAGGTGGATTCCAAACCCGAGGAACTGGACGACCTGAATCGTCAGATCATGCAGCTGCAGATCGAGCGCGAGGCCATCAAACGCGAGAATGACAAGCATAAATTATCCGCTATCGAGCAGCAACTCAGTGCGCTGCAAGCGGAGGCGAAAGAGATGAATGCGCGTTGGGAGAAGGAGAAAGGCTATATCGCAACCATCCAAAATGAGAAGGCGCACATCGAGGAGATGAAGCACGAGGCCGAGGTGGCCGAGCGTGAGGGCAACTACGGCAAGGTGGCTGAAATTCGCTATGGCAAGATCCAACAAGCCGAAGCCAATATCCGTGCGGCACAAGATGCCCTGCATATACTAACTTCAGAACCTTCTGAACTTCTAAACGGCACCCGCGGTGCCCTGATCAAAGAGGAAGTGGATGAGGATGATATAGCAGAGATTGTAGCTCGTTGGACAGGTATTCCTGTTACACGTATGATGCAGTCCGAACGGGACAAACTGCTGCACCTCGAACAGGAACTTCACCAACGTGTTATCGGTCAAGATGAAGCTATTCAGGCAGTTAGCGATGCTATCCGCCGCTCTCGTGCAGGCTTGCAAGACCCTAAACGCCCGATTGGTTCTTTCATCTTCTTGGGTACTACTGGTGTAGGTAAGACTGAGCTTGCAAAAGCCCTGGCTGATTACCTCTTTGACGATGAGAATATGTTGACCCGCATTGACATGTCGGAGTATCAAGAGAAGTTTGCTGCCACCCGATTGATAGGTGCGCCTCCAGGATATGTGGGCTATGACGAAGGCGGACAACTAACCGAAGCTATTCGCCGCAAGCCTTACAGCGTCGTGCTCTTTGACGAGATCGAAAAGGCCCATCCCGATGTCTTCAATGTGTTGCTACAAGTGCTCGACGATGGCCGCTTGACCGACAACAAAGGTCGTACCGTCAATTTCAAGAACACGCTGATCATCTTCACCTCTAATCTAGGTAGCCAACTCATCCGCGAGAACGAGGAGAAGGGCATCGACCACGAGACGACTAGCCAACAAGTTATTGAACTGCTCAAGCAAACCGTTCGTCCTGAGTTCCTCAATCGTATCGATGAGACCATTATGTTCACTCCGCTTACCCAAGAGCAGATCCGTGATATTGTAGCCATGCAGATTATTCATGTACACCAGATGTTGCAAGATAGCGGACTTGACCTGCGTGTCACCGACGACGCTATAGATTATATCGCTCGCGAGGGCTATGATCCTCAGTTCGGTGCTCGCCCAGTCAAGCGTGCTTTGCAACGCCTAGTGCTCAACGAACTGAGCAAAGCCATCATCGCGGGCAAAGTGGATCACCAAAAACCTGTGATTGTGGAACTCCTCAACGGCGAATTGCAGTTTAAGAATTGAGTAGCTTGTTGATTGCCCATCAAAAGGAGGCACCTCTCATGCGCTATTTTATCGTATACTAGGAGTCTTGCGGCTAATCAATATCCGATTTAAGTAACGCACATCCGATTTTTAAGACGGATGTGCGTTTTTATTTGCCTGTTTTATTTCTTACGTCTGTTTCGTTTGCAGCAAGTTGCTGAACCAATGATGCAATACGGTCAGCCGCTTATTTCTTTTTTAGAACAATCCACAAGATTATCGGCGCTCCGAAGAGGGCGCTCATAGTGGAGATAGGTAGCGAATAAGTGCCGAGGTTGCACAGAATATCGCAAATGAGCAAGATGTTAGCGCCAATAAGCGCCGAGGCAGGTACCGTCAGGCGGTGGTTGCTGGAGGCCAGAATACCGCGTGCGATATGAGGTACGGCTACGCCGATGAATGCGATAGGTCCGCAGAAAGCCGTTACACTACCTGCCAACAGACACGATGCCGCTACCATCATCCAACGCGTACGCTCTACATTGATACCTAGGCCGCGGGCATAATCTTCGCCTAGAAGCAAGCCGTTGAGCGGTTTGATAAGCATCAGCACCAGGATGGCCGCTAGAATAATGCCTATAGTCAGCACAGGCAATTGCTCCCAACCTACACCATTGAGGCTACCTAAAGTCCAGACGACAAAGAGCTTGAGCGAGTCGGGATTGGCGAAGTTCTGGATCATGTTGACCAATGCGCCAGCAATATTACCTACCATCATACCCACGATCAGCAACGTGACATTGCTACGGATGCGCTTAGCAATCAGCATTACCAACAGCATCACTAGTACACTGCCGACGATCGCCGAGGTGGCGATCAGGCTATCAGATGATGTGGCGATGAGGCTAGAGGCGAAAGGTAGGGTAGTGGCCATCGTCACCAGGGCTACACCTAGACTAGCGCCAGAGGATACACCTAAGATATATGGACCCGCCAGCGGGTTGCGAAAGAGTGTCTGCATCATCAGACCTGCCACCGAAAGCGCTGCACCCGCTAGGATAGCGGTCAGCATCTTAGGTAAACGGAGGTGGAGGAGGAGCTGAGAGTTGAGAGTTGATAACTGAGAATTGAAAACGGAGAGTGGCGAGATCCATACGGACCCGCTGCATGTATCCACCAGTGCCAACACCAGCAATAGCAGAACCAAACCGATAAATATATAGGTGTTTTTCCTCATTGAGACTGCAAAGGTACAATAAAAATTGCTCATATGCAAATTTTTTGTTCAGTTATCGGATATCGGTTATCGGTTATCGGTGTCGCGACTCCGGAGTCTGGATAAACCCTTAAAACCCCTAAAACCTTTAAAACTCCTCAATTCTCCTCAACCCTTAAACCCCCATCTCCGCTGGCTTACTTGCCTTTCAGTTTCACCTCTCCGTCGCTGCAGATAACTATGACTTGCTTTTTTGGATCTATTGTCAAGTTGGTGTCCTCAATGCTCTTCCATTGTTTCTTTGTACCTGCGTAGTTAAGTGTTTGCAGCGCTTCGCAGCCATAGAATGCTTGCGCTCCAATGCTCGTTACGCTCACTGGGATGGTGATGGAGGTCAGCGCTGAGCAATCAGTGAAAGCATCTTTACCAATACTTGTTACGCCATTGCCGATAACATATTCAGTTACTTGTTCTCCAAAAACATCCTTTAATTTAGAACTATTAACAATAGTGTCTGAATTTAAGGTTACAGATGTCAGTGATGAGCAGCTATCGAAAGCGTCCTCTTCAATACTCGTTACGCTACTAGGGATAGTAATATCTGTCAGCTTTGTGCACCCAATGAAAGCGTTGCTTTCAATGCTTGTTATACTCTCAGGGATAGTAACAGAAGCTAGTGCTGTACAACCCTTGAAAGCTTGCCATCCAATGATTGTTACGCACTCTGGGATAACAACAGAGGTCATGTTAGTAGGGTCTGTCACAGCTATTATCACATTGTCAAATATAACACAACCATCTACTGCCTTGTCATATAATATAACAATGTCACCATATAGGTCTCCAAATGCATTGTTACTGCACAAGTAGATTTCTGTCAGCTCCTCGCATTCCACGAAAGTGTAATCTCCAATACTTGTTACGCTCTCGGGGATGATGATAGATTTTAGGGATGAGCAATGATAGAAAGTATTGTTTCCAATGTGTATTACGCTATTAGGAATAGTAATAGAGGTGAGATCTGAGCACCATTCGAAAGCGCCGTCTGCAATAAAGCGAGTACCTGGTTTTATGGAGAAATTGCCTGAGAGTTTGCGATCAACCGCTATCAAACAATTGTTGATATACAGAGCACCATTTTCCCAGTTGGATGTATTCGTGTAAATACCAGAGCCCTTGAAAGCCTCTACTCCGATGCTCTTTACGCTGTTAGGGATAGTGATAGAGGTAATTTGGCTCATGCCACTGCACATACCAGCTGGTATAAGCTCTACCTGATCTCCTAGCACGAAGCTAGTGATGTTATTGCTGATGGCAGCAAATGGAGATGAAGTCTCACAATTTTTAGCATTCCATGTGATCGACTTCAGTGACTTGCATTGATTGAAGACCTCATCCCAAATTACTTCAACATCCTCAGGAATAGTAATAGAAGTCAAATTTGTAGGGTCTACAATATCTATTATTTCAGCGTAACCTTCAAGATTTTCCTTTGATGATATAACACAACCATCTACAATAGTGTCGTAATATATAACATTGTATTTCTCTTCCGATTCTAGAAGCTTATTCTTACTGCACGCGAAGATTTTTTTCAATGAGTTGCACTCATCGAACACCCCATCTCCAATGCTTTTTACACTCTCAGGGATAATGATAGAGGTTAGCGAACTGCAACCATAGAACGCCCCCTCTCCAATGCTTGTTACGCTACTAGGGATGGTGATAGATTGTAGCGCAGTACAACCACTGAATACCTGATTTTTGATGCTCGTTATGCTATTAGGGATGGTGATGGAAGTGAGGGATTTGCAACCACGGAACGCCCCTCCTGCGATTAATCGAGTATTGTCTTCTATCTTGAAATGACCTGCAAAATCGTCTTTAACCCTTATCAGGCAACCATTAATACACAATACCCCATTTTCCCAATTGGAAGGATTGTTTTGAAAAGCAGTACCTTCTAATACTATTGTTCCAATACTTGTCACGCTATTAGGGATGTTAATTGATTTTAGCGCTTTGCAGCCTGCGAATGCATAATCTCCAATACTCGTTACGCCCTCAGGAATTGTAATGGAAGTCAGCGATTCGCAATATATGAACGCCTCCTCTCCAATACTCTTTACGCTATTAGGGATAGTGATGGAAGTGAGCGATTTACACTCTTCGAATACCCCCTCCTCAATGCTCGTTACGCTATTGCCGATAGTGATAGAAGTGAGCGCTACGCACTCATAGAAAGCGCTTCTCCCAATGCTAGTTACGCTATTAGGTATGGTGATAGATTGTAGTGAATAGCAACTTGAGAAAGCTTTAACTCCAATACTCGTTATGCTATTGGGGATAGAGATGGATTTTAGCACGTCGCAACTTGCGAAAGCCCCATCTCCAATATTCGTTACGCCATTAGGGATAGTGATGGATTTTAGCGCATTGCAACCACAGAACGCCCATGCTCCAATATGCTTTACACTACTAGGGATAGTGATAGAGGGGAGCTTTGAGCACCCTTTGAAAGCACCGCCTGCAATAAGACGAGTACCTGATTTGATGGAGTAATTGCCTGAAAGTTCGCGATCAACCGCTATCAAACAATTGTTGATATACAGAGCACCATTTCCCCAATTAGATGTATTGTTATAAAAAGCAGTTCCGTCGAAGACCTCCTCTCCAATGCTTGTTATGCTACTAGGGATAGTGATGGATGTCAGCGATTCGCAACTATAGAATGTAGCATCCCCAATACTCGTTACGCTGTTGGGGATAGTAATGGATTTGAGCGCATCGCAACCAGCGAACGCTCCCGCTCCAATACTCGTCACGCCCTCAGGAATTGTAATGGAAGTCAGCGATTCGCATTTTCGGAATGCTCCTGCTCCAATACTCGTCACGCTATTGGGGATAGTAATGGAAGTGAGATGGGAGCAATACTCGAAGGCCTGATTTCCTATTAATCGAGTGTTGTCTTTGATCTTGAAGTGACCTGCTAAATCGTCTTTAACCCTTATCAGACAACCATTAATATACAAACCTCCATCTTCCCAGTTAGAAGGGTTGTCATAAAAAGCAGAACCATAGAACGCCCCATTTTCAATACTCGTTACGCCCTCAGGAATTGTAATGGAAGTCAGCGATTTGCAACTATTGAATGCACTCTCTCTAATTCTCGTCACGCTATATGTTTTGCCCTCGTAGGTAACAGTTGAAGGGATTATAACTGAGGTGATGTCAGAGTCATTGGAAGAGTCGTAATAACGCTTTACCGCCACTGTTGATTCACTGGTAATCTGGTAGTACAGTTTGCCCTCGTTGTCATAAAAAATATCATCAGCCCAGATGCATGTACTTGCCATAAAGGCGATAAAAAGAGTTAAAAGCTTTTTCATATAGTTATTCGTTGTTAATAATTCGTATTAAACAATTTTGCTCGCAAAATTAATAATATTTTCTGACATAAACAAAAAAATCGCCCAAATTGAGCGATTTTTTGTTCGGGTATCGGTTATCGGGGTTCGGTTATCTAGAGTCCCTCAATGAGCGAAGCGAGTGATCCCTCAGTGAACAAAGTGAACGGTCTAACAGTGAAACGGTCTAACAGCGAGCTTTGCGAGCGGTCCAACCCAAACCCTTTAAACTTTTAACACCATATTTACGGATGATATAGGATTTCTTTTCATTGATATCCTGCTGCACATCCTCAGGTAGCTCGTGGAAGGTGGAACTCTTATCCCAATCACGCAGCGGGAGATTGTGCTGCTCGAGCAGTTGCTCAAACTTCTGCGTATGCACGCGCTCGCATATCTTGGTGTAGTTGAATGGGTGAGCGGAAGAGATGAGGAACAGAGCTGCAAAGGATAGAAAGATCCAGCGTAGTCGAGGTATAGACTGAACAAATACGATGATGCAGACACCATAGAACCATAGCAGTAAGGTAATCAAATAGAGTCGTTCGACAGTGATGCCATAGTCGGCTACGCGGCGGATAATGCCTACGGTCATAAGTATCAGTAGCGGAAGCATGCATGCAGGTATGATCTTGCGCATTATCAGAGATAGACGAGAGGTGGTGTCCATTATGCGTGGATATAGGAAGGTGTAACATAGTATATATCCGAACATTACACCCGATACCAAATAGGATACCATGCCTTCTGGGAGTTCCCATGCTATCAAAATGCGCAGAGCATATACCAGCAGAACGACGATATATAGCAATAGCAATGGCAGAATGACATACATGACGCCTTTTTGTAGGATAGGCACACCTGTGGTGCTATCATCGTAGAGCTGCTCACGCTGAGGGATTAGCATGCAGAACGCCCATACACACATCCATAGGATGATAATTGCCATATACAAATATCCGTTAGGGGATGTGGTAGTCCCAAATAGCAGAGAGATAGACGCACTGAGACCCACCAGTGCGCCGGAAATGACCCATGTCGCAGCCACGATGAGAACCTGGTATTTGACCCATTTCATCATCAGGTTGTAGGCAAATAGATCACCCTCGGCTTTTTGGTTGATAAAGCAGATGAATGGAGCCATCAGCATAGCGGTTGTAATAATACTGAAATTAGCCAACCAGAAGGCCTGCTGGTGACTCTGTTCAAACATCTTATAGCTAGTTAAAAAGGCCAGATAAACGACCAGGAGTAGCCAAAGGATGATTCTAGTCAATCTGGCGTGCTTTACAAATCGAGGATTCTGGCCCCACATGACCAATGTGAAGTCTACCAGCGTTCCGAAACATAGTATGTACGATAGGTGCGTAAGAAGAGAGTATAGAGGTAAAGGCTGTCCGGCTTGCTCATTGTGCAGCACAGCCATGATGGCTAGAATCGTTGCGCATGATAGTTGCACCCAAAAGCGCTTGCAAGTAGTGATTAACATGTCCTTGGCAGTGGACAAAGTGAGGTTTTTGAATAACTGTTGCAGCTGTTTCATAAAGCAAAATTGTAATAGTTAGGTAAAAGTAGTCAAGTGGTTAATGGCAACGGTCAGAACTCGAGATTAAAATTGCGTCGGTTCTTAAACTGATGATATGCTTCCAGATTAAAGCGGTAGAGGGTAGGGGCTCGGTGTGGGGCATTAGCCTCCTTGAGTCCGGTATCCTTCAGGATGCCCGTCGATAGCATCTTCTTCATGAAGTTGCGGCGATCAAAGTGCACATCCAATATGGCTTCGTAGAGGCGCTGCAACTGGGGAATAGTGAAGGTCTCGGGTAGAAGTTCGAATCCTACAGGGCGGAAGTGTAGGTCCTCGCGCAAGCGGCGATATGCGATGCGCAGGATACGGTCGTGGTCGAAGGCCAAGGCCGGTACACGGTCAAGACGGAACCAGTCGGCTTCGGCTGCATCGTCAGCACCACGGACCTCGATCTTAGGTGTCAACGCATAAAATGCGGTGGTAATGACGCGTCCGCGCGGGTCACGATTTACATCGGAGAAGACGCCGAACTGCTCCATATAGACCTCTTTGAAGCTAGTCTCTTCGGAAAGCTCGCGTTGTGCACATTGTGCAATGGTCTCGTTCATACGGAGAAAACCGCCTGGAAAGGCCCATTTGCCTTTGAAGGGCTCTATGCCGCGTTTGACGAGTAGGACATTGAGGGCTTGCCCATCAAAACCAAAGATCACCGCGTCTGCAGTCAGTGCAGGGCGTTGGTACTCATAGGCATACCAGCCATCCTCGGTGATGCGATAATCGGTTTTTGCTATTGATTGATTCATATGTTTGATTTTTATCGGTTATTCTTTTTCGTCTAACTTTCAATATTCAACTTATATCTAAGTGTAAAAAAAACACAAATTTATGTTCGGTAGTATATTTACAAATACCGTGCCAAAGTGTTTTATAAGTGTAATAAATACACAAAAAGTAAATTTGGCAGAGATTGAAGAAGGCAATTACACCGACGAACAATTACGCGAGATTGGTCGCCTAAAAGGCCAATGCGTGGCCATCTACTCGAAATCAGCTTTGAAGCTCTTCAAGGATGGTCTCAAAGACACTATAAACGAACTGGAAGGTGCCATTGAGGGCTTCCTCAATGCATTTGAATAAGCATAGGAACCGATGCAACACAAAAAAGCAGTACATTTCTCGTACTGCTTTTTTATTGAACTTAAGCCTGTGTATCGTTTGGATCTTCAATCTCAGTGTCGAAGAACTGGAGCGAATTGAATTGATCGGTATTGTTGTGCGTCTTGATAGCCTTGCTGGCACCCTTCCACATCTTGTAGCAGAAGACGCAGAAAAGCGGTATGAGTGCGACGCTGACCCAACTGGACAGCGTGGATGCTACAAACAGGATGGCATCGTAAATACCATGCAACAAGATAGGTACCACGATGAGGCAAAGGATATTGCGCGTGCGGTCGTGCTTGGATAGCTTGACGAGCGAGTAGAAGTAGCCCATGGTTACGGCAAAGCAGAAATGGCCCGGAACAGCAGTGATGGCGCGTAGGATAGCTGTGGAAACCCATTCCTCGCTCTCAATGACATAGAGGATATTCTCCAGTCCGGCAAAGCCCAAAGAGATACATACGGCATAGACGATACCGTCGAGACGGTGTTGGAAGGTCTTCTTGCGTAGCAGGAGCCATAGCATGGCCAGTTTGGCTAACTCCTCGGGGATAGCAGCGCCGTAGAAAGCGGTGCGGATGCCATCGATAAAATTGGCTGGATCCTCAGGATATAGACCCATATACTGAGCAGGAATGGACATGCACAACGATAGGAAAATGGACAGCACGCCATACATGGTGGCCTTGATGAGTTGCGATATGGGCTCGGGAGAGTGCTTGTCGCACCAATAGATATACACAATCAATGCAAAGATTGGAATCAGAGCGGAAATGAAAGGCCAAAGGTAGATCATGGTCAGAAATATTTTTTTGCAAAGATACGATATTTTTTTGATGTTACCAAAATAAATGTTAAATATCTATCAAGATATTGAAAAAATGAAGGTGTGCAGTTGTTTAATTGAAAAAAAAGTAGTATCTTTGCAGCGTTAAAAATAATGTGGCAGGTGGTGATAGTGCAATGGGCTGGTCTGCTGTTTAATGGAGAGGCCGTGAGATTAATGAAGCGGGCGTGTCATAAGCAATGAAAACGATGCGAAACCAAATAGGAATGTGCTTGATAGCGGTTCTGTGGGTTGTGATGCCCATGGTAGCGTGCGCTCAGGGTGCGCAGGTATCGCCTACAAAATACAACTATGCTCCGGCAGCCAATGCGATAGTCAAAGGGGCTAGCACCAAACTGGAAAAGGCGTATAAGATTTATCTATGGATATGCGACAATATCCAATATGATACCAACTATCGGATCCATACGGCCGATGAGTGCTTTGACAAACGCAAGGGTGTGTGTCAGGCCTATAGTGAGTTGTACTATCGCCTATGCGAAGCCGTGGGCGTGAAGTGTTTTTTGGTAACAGGTAGTAGCAAAGATACATTTGGCAATGTGCGTAGAAGCGACCACTCGTGGATATGTGCCGAGATAGAGGGTGGACGCATTTTGATAGATCCTACATGGGGCGCAGGTGCGTTGAATGGCAATGTGTTTACGAAAAGTGAGGACCCCGCGCCATGGTTCAAGGTCAACCCCTATTGGATGGTGTTTACGCATCTGCCAGACGATCCGCAGTTTCAGCTGATGGACCAGGAGATAGATTACAATCGTTTTGTCACTCTGCCACCCTTGATGCCCGAACTGCAATATCTGGGATGGAACCCCCGAGAACTGTTGGGCCAGTACTTGAGAGGCGAGATCAAATCAATGCCGGAGATATTATCTATCAATGGAAATCCAGGCATACGCCTGCTGAAACTACCGATGCAGGAACAACTGAATCCTGCTAAGACCTATCGATTTGAGATAGACAATCCGCAACATAAAAAGGTGGCGATACTGACGGATAACGACATCTACAATATAGACCAATGGCAACGATCGGGTACAAAGTATTGGATCGACTTGATGCCTGAGAATACACGCGGCTTGCACCTGTCAATGCAGAATGAACAGGATTATTCGACCTACAACAGCATGCTCATCTACAAGGTCAGCCCACCCACGGCCAGCGAAGCACAATATATCAACGATCATCTCCCACCGGAGAGATATAAGTTGTATGATGAATCAGTTCAATTCAAACAGATACCTAAGTATGGCA
This sequence comes from Paludibacteraceae bacterium, assembly GCA_017559385.1. Classification (GTDB taxonomy): domain Bacteria; phylum Bacteroidota; class Bacteroidia; order Bacteroidales; family Paludibacteraceae; genus Colicola. Next base: position 11,957 of record JAFYSK010000051.1, read on the forward strand.
AACTGAAAAAAGGTACTGCATACCAATTTATAATAGAAAATCCCAAGCATTTTGCGCTGGCGATTCGTGTGAACGATACTTGGTATAGGACTACAGAATGGACTAAATCAGGAAATCTATACCATATTACCATTACGCCTCAGCAAACAGGCGAACTGGTGGTGATGATGGGCACAACTGAGGGTTCGTACCACTATATGCTGAAATATACCACAGTAGATTAACAAGATAAAAATATGAAACCTGTAAAAGTATTTTTGACCGATGTGGATGGTTGTATGACCGATGGCGGTATGTACTATACCGAGAGCGGTGACGAGTTTAAGAAGTTTTGCGTGTACGATGGTATGGGTATCGTGCTGCTACGCAAGGCAGGTATTCCATGTGGCATATTGACTAGCGAGAATACCAATATCGGACTGAAACGTGGCAAGAAACTGGGATTAGAGTATGTATACACCGGTGTGGGTCGTGTAGTGGATGGCGTGAAGATGACCAAGTTGGATGCGGCGAAAGAGATTTGCAAGGAACTAGGTATAACACTAGAAGAAGTCTGCTTTGTTGGCGATGATGTGAACGACTTAGACCTGCTACAACACGCAGGCACAGCGGCTTGCCCAGCCAACGCAGTGGATGTGGTAAAAGCCGTTCCTGGTATCATTCATCTCACAAAAAGAGGTGGAGATGGCGCCATCCGCGAAATTTGCGAGATGATCCTCTCCGCAAAAAACAATGCTGAACAACTCTGAACTTCTGAACAGCCCGCAGGGCGTCTGAATAATATTAAAAAATGTACAACATCGCTGTCATATTAGCAGGAGGCATAGGTGCACGTGTGGGTGGGGGAGTTCCCAAACAGTTGTTGCCCCTAGCTGATGGTCGCTCAGTCTTGGAGCACGCGGTCAATGCCTTTGAGCAATCGCCTCATATCCACGAGGTGTGTATTGTTATGCACCCCGATTATATAGTTCATGCTGAGCAGATGCTTCTCGCCAACGCATGGCAGAAGCTACGCCATATCATTCCTGGTGGCAAAGAACGCTGGGAATCTAGTGTGAATGCTATACGACAAGTTAGAGGTGAAAGGTTAGAGGTTAAAGGCCAGGAAAACAATTGCCAATTGCCCCAATATCGTCAACCTCCTCCTCCACGATGCGGCCCGCCCATTTGTGAGCCAAGAAATCATTGCTCGTGTATGCGAAGCACTAGAAGAACACGAGGCTGTCACAGTAGCCATCCCAAGCACCGACACAGTCTATGAGATGGTGGACGGCAAGGTTGCTCGTATCCCACAGCGCTCAACTATCATGCGTGCACAGACACCACAAGCCTTCCGCTTGGAACTAATAACTGAGGCATACGCCAAAGCATTTCCACACCTCTTCACTACGCAATTGGGTGGAAAAGAGGGTGGTTTATCCTCTCCCCTTTTAGGGGGAGTCGGAGGGGGCTTTCCTACCGACGATTGCGGTATAGTGCATGAGCATATGCCTCAGGTGCCTATACATATCGTACTAGGCGAAGAACAAAACAAGAAAATTACATTCAAAGAAGATATATGAAAAACAAGAATTTTTGCATGAGTTCCTACCTTGCCTTCCGCTATATTGAACGCGAGGGAATAGACTTCTACCAGGGACTGCATCACGAGAATATACCGCTGACCGACAGCAAGGATTTTACCTATGTTCGGACAGCGGCAGAGATCGACAGGGCGATACAGAAAGTGTTTGACACGCTTCAAGGAGAGAAACTAGGTATTTGTCTATCGGGTGGTATGGACTCAGCGATCTTGGCTGCCTATATGCCTGGTTGCGATGCATACACCTTCCGCTTTTTGGGCGGCGAGTACCAAAAGGAGGAACTAGCTCGTGCAGAATATTATGCCAAGTATTATGGTTTGAACCTACACTATGTGGATATTGACTGGAACACGGTGCAAAATTGCCTAGAGCCTGTGTTGCGCTCAAAGCATGCGCCGGTGCACTCAATCGAACCACAGCTGTATCAAGCAGCCATGCAGGCTAAAGCTGATGGCGTGACACGATTGATCGTAGGTGAGAGCAGCGACCTGATCTTTGGTGGAATGGACCAACTTCTGTCACGTGACTGGACCGTAGAGGATTTTGCTAAGCGCTACACCTTCCTAGATCCCGCATTGGTACTCAAAGAGCCTGAGGATATGTCCTATCTCTACGAGCGTTATCGTCAGGGTGAGAAGATAGACTTCTTGCACTTTATGGACGATGTGTTCAGCCGCGAGTCATCGAGTTCGTACTACAATGCCTTTAAGACAGCAGGCATGCCTTATACCGATCCGTATGCGCTGCTGCGTATGGCAGAACCATTGGATTTGAACCGCGTGCGAAATGGTGAATCGAAGTACCTGGTGCGCGAACTGATGCAGCAGAAGTATCCAGAGATACTTGTGCCTAACAAAGTGCCAATGCCACGCCCCGTAGATGCGTATTTCAAAGACTGGTGCGGACCAAAACGCCCAGAGTTTCGTCGTGATATCGACATGAGCCAACTGACGGGCAATCAGAAGTGGCAGCTATATTGTTTGGAGCAATTTCTGAATATGTACGAGCCAATCAAGGTGGGTTATACAACGGGTGTGTATGATCTGTTTCATATCGGTCATCTGAACCTGCTACGCAAGGCCAAAGCGCAATGCGACTATCTCATTGTAGGGGTATCAACCGACGAACTGGTGAGTTATAAGCACAAGCAAGCGGTAATCCCATTTGAGGAACGCAAGCAGATCGTTGCGGCCATCAAACATGTGGACGAGGTGGTGACACAAGAGAATATGAACAAGATGGAGGCTTGGGAGAAATATCATTTTGATGTAATGTTCGTGGGAGATGATTGGAAAGGCACCGACAAATGGAACAAAATTGAATCAGACTTGAACGCGGTAGGTGCCCAGGTGGTGTATTTCCCCTATACCAAAGGTACATCTAGCACTTTGATCAACGAGACTCTACACAAACTGCGCGGAGAATAATGAAACAACTGGCCAAGTTCATTGCATACCTGGTGTGCTATATGGTTTATCCATTTTCTTATCTGGTTCCTCGAACCAGTAAGATACTGGTGTTTGGTTCGTATAGAGGCGGATTTAACGATAATTCGAAGTATCAGTTTATCTACGCCAACGAGCATCTGAAGCACCGCAAACTGGTGTGGATATCCACCAGGAAATCCACTGTGGCACATATCCGTAGTTTGGGTTATACTGCTTACTATGTAGCTTCGATCAGGGGCATATGGTATGCGTTGAGAGCGAAATATTGGTTCGTCAATTCTTACTCATCCGATATCGCTTTCTGTCTGGCTGGTAGCGCAAAGATTGTTAATCTGTGGCATGGAGTACCGATGAAAGCCATTGAGTTTGGTATTACCAAGGGGGACCTGGCCCAGCGTTATGTTGAGCGCGATATTCGTGATACCTTCTTCCACCCAGCTCCTTTCCGCAGACCAGATTATATGGTGTCAACGACCGACTTTTTTGATGGAGTGTTCTCCTCTTCATTTCGTATACGCAAGGAGCAATGTATTCAGACGGGTTGCCCCCGCAATATGCTTTTGAATAAGCCGTTGGAGGAGGTGGGAGCGTTTATCCAGCAATATGAATCCGAGGCTACCAAGCAACTGGTGGCACATATTCAGCAGTATGACACCGTATTGGTGTATATGCCTACTTGGCGAGACTCGCAACGCGAATGTTTTGCTAATGGTTTTGATTTGAATGCCCTGAATGCTTGTGCAGCTGCGCAGAATGCATGTGTGCTAATGAAACCACATGCCAACACCATAATCGATCGATCGGTAGAATATAGCCATCTGATCTTCCTAGATGGCAATGTGGATATGTATTGCATCTTGCCATATACCCATGTGCTAATTACGGATTATTCGTCTATCTTGTATGACTATATACTGATGCCTGGTAAGCATGTCATACTATTCCATTACGACTACGAGGAGTATGTGAATAGTCGCGAGTTTATCTTTGATATACAAGATAATATCGTGGGTAGAAAAGTATATACCTTTGATGAACTTATCCAAGTGATTGCTACCAACGACTATACTATGGATGCAAGCGCTCGCCAGAAGATTTTGGACAAATTCTGGGGCGAGACGAGTGGTAAGAATAGTTGTGAATTGGTATTCGAGAAACTTCAGCTATTGGACTAAGCTCCTAACAATCCCTTTGTTACATTTCGGCGGAAAAGTACCAGTTTCCATCCTTTCATAGGGTGGAGTTGCAGTGTGTAGATGACTAGTAAGGCTATTGTTCCGCCCCACTTCACGCCTTCAGACAGAAGGCGTTTGATATATTTACCTTTTGATATAGCGCGCGTGCGCATGCGTTCACTACGACCTATCTGCAAGGTCAAACGATTGAAATAGTCTTCTTCTAATTTCGCCTGAGGAATACAATGGTGGAGAACTGGAGTTGGTAGATAGAGCACCTTCATCCCGAGTGCCTTCATCTTGTCGAAGATATCCTTCTCTTCTGACGCCAAAAGCAGATTGCCTTTTCTGCCCAATTCCGTATTGAATGGCCCTACCTTATCAAATACCACTTTTCTATATGCAGCGTTGCCTCCGCCGGGATAACGACCTTGGGGATACTCTCTTACTTTGTTGCCATAATTCATCCATGCCGTCAGTAGGGCTTTGGTGTATGGTGACATCCATGCAGGTTCTTGCGTTTCGTACAATGGCTCTATAGGACCACCGGCCGCCATCGTTTCTGGTTGAGTAGCAAAGTGTTCTGCATAAATACGGATATAATCGCTGTCCACGAGTGCGTCATCATCCACATAGATGATAATATCCCCTTTCGCTTCATTGATGCCCTTATTACGCGCTGCTGACAAACCTTGTTCGGGCTCCACGACATAATGTAGTGTCACTTCTGGATGTGCTGCGGCAAACTGCTCACATACACCGCGTGTGTTGTCGGTGCAATTATTATCCACCAATACAATCTCATAATCCGTTGTTGGATAATCGTTTTTAGCGATACTATCCAACAGCGGACCGATATACTTTTCTCGATTATATGTGCAGATTATGATGGTAATCATTATGTGATTATTTAATTTCTACGCCCATTAGGCTATAGATCTTACCATCACGATGGATCAATATCTGACCATTATGTAGGAGTTTGTGGGTATTGCTTTGTGGATTAGTTACGATATCCTCTATATCTGTGCTGATCAGTTTAACTTCTATCGTGTTGGAGTAGTTGGATGTGTAGTTTAGGAAATCCTTGGTACGTTTCACCATCACATTATACGCATAATCTGTAATGCCTTCTGGCAAGTCAGTAAAGGTGTATGAAGTGTCCGTTACCTCAATCGTCTTATATGGAATCTCTACCAATGTTCCTGCCTGTGGAACGATAAAGGATATCTTGATGTCGTCCACATAGTACTCGCCTTGCTCGCTCATAAAGGCCACATGCAATGGGGTATTACCAAAGTCTATACCCGACAATACTACCGAATCTGTAATATACCCACTTGCTGTTGCACTAAAGGCTACAGGCATACCTATTTCCGCTTGTGCTGCTTCGTGGTCTTTGATGATCATCACCCAAAGACGGTCGCCTGGCACCTTGTTGTAGGCCTTGAACGATACTTTGACAGCATTATTGCCAAACTTCATTTCAGGACCTACTACCAATCCTGCTTTGCCGCTATAGTAGTTAGGACCTTGACTACCTGCCATACCTACTACCCAGCGAGGGTAGGTAAGCAACCAATCGTGCTCGCTCTGACCATTTTCGCTCAGACTGTGTACCAAGTCCCATGAGAAACCTGGATTGTCAAATGTTCCGTCTTTGATACCACTGAAGTCTTCCTCTAGTATCACCACCTCTTCGTTGTCCTTTTGAGTGGTAGTGGTTTGTAGGATATTGAGTTTGTAACTTCCTGCGTTGTGGTTCATTTCCCAATTAGCTGTAAAACTATTCTCTGTCACATTGGTTGCTGGCAACGCTACTGGGGTGACACCTCTGATTCCATCCACCCAGATATCCTCGCTAGGCTCTGAAATCATATCGCCCTCTTTGACCTTGACGTTGTAGAAGTGCTCCATACTAGGGTCAATACCTGATACGACGCAGAACGTATCGGTGAGCAACGTATCTGTAATCAATGCCTTTGGCATAGGTTGTGTTTGGTATTCCAATGTAATGTCGTCTATCGCAAAAGTAATACCATACGAACCTACACACTCTAATTTTATCTGATTGACATAATGTCCTAACTCGTCTCCCTCAAAAGTCAAGTAGCCACCTTTTTTCTCCATCCAATAGTTAGGCAGATTGGCTATAGCCTCCCATTTGCCGTCCATATTCTTGACTTGTACACCCACCATCGAATAGTTATATTCCTCTTCAGCCATGCTGCTAGGTTTTACCCAGAAACTGATCTTATGGATAGGCGCAGGAGTCTCTGGTGTCAATATATAATCGCCTTCGGCATCAAAATGGATGGCTTGTTTGCCAGATTTGTAATCTCCTGTGGTGGTGCACATATCCTTACTGCCTTGGCTAGATACATCGATTGTCCATCCCTCTGGATAACCTGGGTTATCTGTATCAATCGATTGTCCATCACTTTTCACCTTAATGCTCTCAAAGTCGTAGGATAATTTGCCACTGATCTCTTCTTTTGGCATTTCTTTGCACCATACAGAGAACAAATAGCCATCTATCTCTTTCACTTGGCTACGTTGCCAGTTGGCTACGAACTCGGTAGCAGAGTTGTTTTTTGGCAAATTAGCTACCACTCCTGGTGTGCGATTGCGCAGGCGTGTTATTTTAATATCATCTATCAAAATAGTTCCATCTACAGTAGAGAATTGAAAAATATTCTTATTGTTGAAGGTACCTTTATCACTAGTCCAAGTGAAGTCTTGCCACTCGGTTGTCAACTCAAACTCTACCGACTCCAAACGGCCAGAAGTGTTGTCGCACAACGACAAATCTAATTTACCTGCATTGGGGGTTGTACCAGCTCTACGAGCACGGAAACAGATCGTGGCTACGCCGTATAGTTCGGCTTCTGGTGTAGAGATATGACCTCCGTAGGTGTAACCATAATAGTCATATTGGCTAACAGCTACGCATCCACCTGCCTGAAATACATAATACCCAGACCAATGGGGCTGATGAGTATATGCCGCATCCACCTCGTACACATAGTCTGTACCTGGGGCAATGTTCTTTGTGTCTGGTTTTTCAGGTGTTCCAGCTGTACATAGAGAAAAATCTTCCTCCAATACCACCACTGGCGCACTGGTGTTTTGCGCATTTAGCGATAGTGTCATTCCCAATATCGCAAACAAAAATATACACTTTTTCATAGACTAATACCTTATTATATTATTTATTTCTTTTTTCTCCACAATGGGGATGTCAACGCACCTGCACTCAATACTAATGCAAGAATCAAGATCGCCATACTTGCTTTATCGGTTTTCAGCGCATGTGGTTCAAATACCATACGTAATTGGTGTGTACCTGCAGGTATGACAGCAGCGCGTAAGGTGTAATTGACACGCGCAAGAGGTATCTCGATATCGTTGTTACCATTCTTATCTACAAGGTATAGATGCCAATCGTATGGATAGTATATCTCGGAGAATACGGCTACTTTATTCTGTTCGCTCATACTGGTGTACTCCAAGCAATTAGGTTGGTAGGAGGTGAGCTGGATACTATTGTCGTCGAAAGCCATCAGTGGAGCTACCTCAGGTTGGGTAATGTCCAGCGCAGATGCAAACTGACGATCGGCTACCGCTTGCTTACGCAGATCCAGTGTGCGCAGGGCAGCACACTCCTCATCAGGGGTGTCCACCAGTATCACTTCGTCCACGAACCAACAGTTGCCCATGGCATATGGGTTTTGTACGGGGACTTGCTTTCCTCCTTGCAATGGTACTACTGCGTATTTCATATTGAGCATGTTGAGTACAGGGAAATCCTGTCCTGCGTTCTCATCGGGCAACATAAAGCCCTGGGTACGCATGACGGTTTCCATCAACGGATTCATCTCGCGTGATATATGCTCATCAATCAAGTCTTGATAACGACGCAGTTTGGCAGCGGAATAACCTCCAATGGATTTCAATCGATAGCTGGTACGCGCATCGTTGAAGGTATTGGTAGCTAAGTTCAGTACGCGGTAGTAGGATTGATCCTGCAGAATCTGTTGTTCGTATGGCTGCATGGCGAAATATGCTTCGGCATCCTTGGCCTTGACGAAATTGTCGTTGCCAAAGAAGCGTTTGTTGACAGGAATCATATCCACAAGTACTAATACCGCTAAAGTAGCATATAATAACCATTGCCTTTCGCCTTTCGCCTCTAACCTTTCGCCTCTCCATGCATACCAATATATCACTGCACAACCCACCACAACCAAGCCCAGCGAGCGTAGTGCATCGGCCTTAATCATAGCTGTGCGCTCGAGCATGATAGCGTCCTTCAACCATGCAGGCACTTGGCTGGCCCATTGTGCATCGTAACTACTAGTTACATCTATCGAACCTGCCAATAGTACCACCAGCAGACATAGTCCACCTGTGACTCCACCTGCTATTAACAGGTGCTTGCGCAGATCAACCCATGGGGTTTTCTTGTCAACTATCTGTTGTAATGCAAGCATGCCCAGTAGTGGGATAGTGATCTCGGCTACTACTAGGATACTTTCCACTGCGCGGAACTTATTGTACATAGGGAAGTGGTTGAAGAAGAACTCGGTGAGCCACATCATGTTTCTACCCCATGCCAAAGCAAAAGAGAATAGTGTGGCTGCTAGCAATGCCCATTTGTATGGTCCAGGCACAATCAGCAGTCCCAATACAAATAGGAAGCAGATGATGGCACCCACATATACTGGACCGCTAGTAAAAGGTTTCTCGCCGCGATAGGTAGGCACTTGCTCGCAGAACTGCTCAGCCGAGCGTTTTGGTACACCATTTTTCTTCATTACTTGGCATAACTCGGAGTCCTTGCCCACATTGTAGCCACTAGCACCACCTTCCCAGTTTGGAATCAGTAGGGTCATCGTTTCGCCCACGCCATAGCTCCAAGCGGTAGCATAATCCAAATCTAAACCTGCGGATTTCTCCCTTCCCTTTAGGGAGGGGGCGGGGGTAGGCTGGCCTAGTTCCGAGTGTCCTCCACGCATGGTCTGTTTGAGGTAGTTTTGGTTCATTTCTAGCCAGCTGATCTTAGTACCTATTACCAATAGCAAACTTAGTGCCAAAACGCCTAGGGATATACCTAGGTCTTTCCACGACTTCTCTTTGATGTGGATATACAATTCGGCACAAGCCATCACTCCGATAAGCATGAAGACATAATAGGTCATCTGTGGGTGGAGTGTGATACTCACAATGCCATATAGTACTACCAAGGGGGCACCCAGCCAGTACTCTTTTCGGAAAATGGCATAGAAGCCACCTATTACTGGAGCTAGGAAGCCAATGGCCATCGCCTTGGTGATATGTCCGGCGGGAATAATCAAGAAGAAGTAGGTAGAGAAGCCGATGGCCAAACCACCGATGATGCTCAACCATGGATTAACCTTGAAGCAACGAAGCATTAGGAAGAAGCCAAAGAAGTAGGCAAAGATGATACCGATGGTCTCCCAGCTACCTTCCATACCTAGATGAGCAATCTTAGCCATTCCGTTGCGTACTTCGCCGGATGGCAGACTACCGGTGATCTGGTAGGTAGGCATACCGCCGAACATGGAGTTGGTCCACCATGTGCGTGTACCATGCTCGTCGTAGAAAGTGCGTGCCTCTTGAGCCGCTCCTTTCCAGTTGTTGATATCTCCTTGTATGAGCACTTTGCCCTGCAAGGCAGGTGCACAATATATCATTGCCACAGCCACAAATGCTACGATAGCCACTGCATATGGCACTATCTTCTTCCAATCGAATTTCATTATCCTCAAACTTCTAAAACCTTTAAAACTTCTAAAACCTTTCCACTCTTATACTACACCACTAAAGCCCATAAATGCCATAGCCAAGAGACCGGCGGTAAGGAGGGCAATAGGAGTTCCTTGCATAGCTTTAGGTACTTTAGACATAGCGAGTTGCTCGCGCATACCTGCAAAGAGCACCAATGCCAAAGCAAAACCAATAGCAGTAGCGATGGCAAAGAACATACCGGTCAGCAGACCAGGCTCAGCACCCATAGGCAACTTGTATGTGCCACTAGCAACCATGATGGCTACACCTAGCAAACAGCAGTTGGTGGTGATTAGTGGTAAGAATACGCCCAAAGCTTGGTATAAGGATGGAGAGATCTTCTTGAGGATGATCTCAATCATCTGTACAAGAGCTGCAATCACCAGGATAAATAGAATGGTTTGCAAGAACTGCAGGCCCCAATTGTTGAGGAGTTGTTGCAATAGGTAGGTTACCAATGTTGCCAAAGTCATGACAAACAATACGGCAGCACCCATACCCAGCGCAGTATTAATTTTCTTACTTACGCCCAAGAATGGACAGATACCCAAGAACTGGCTCAATACGATATTATTAACGAATATCGCAGAGATAAATATCAGAAAATATACCATAATTCTTTTAATTTTTTAGATCACTTCGTTGTAGATCGCTCGCGATGCTCGCTGTAGTTCGCTCGTTTCACTCGCGGTAGATCACTCGCTGCGCTCGTTGTAGTCTATTTTCTACAGCCACGAAGTGGCGAACTACAAGGGCTTTAGCCCGATCTACCATCTACAGGCGAAGCCGATCTAATAATTATTTCTTCAAAAGTTTTTGTACAAGTGCCATCAAGTAGCCCAATACGATGAACGCACCAGGAGCAAGCACGAAAATCAACATACCATAGGTCTCGCTGTAGAGGTTCATGCCGAACAAGCTACCTGTACCAAGCAACTCACGCAATGCACCAATCAAAGTCAATGCCAATGAGAAGCCAAGACCCATACCCAGACCGTCCAAAGCAGACAAGCCTACGGTGTTCTTAGCAGCAAAGGCCTCTGCACGACCGAGTACAATACAGTTCACCACAATCAGCGGAATAAATAAGCCCAACTTGTCATAAACAACTGGTACATATGCTTGTATCAAGAGTTGTACCATGGTCACGAAAGTAGCAATAACCACGATAAACGCAGGGATACGCACTTTATCAGGAATCAAATTCTTTAAGAGCGAAATCACCACATTCGAGCAGATAAGCACGAAAGTAGTAGCGAGTCCCATGGACATACCATTCAAAGCCGAAGTGGTAGTCGCCAAGGTAGGACACATACCGAGCACGAGAGCGAATACTGGGTTCTCGCGCAAGATACCGTTCAATACGGTGTTTAATGCTTTATTTTTCATTGTTGGTCTCCTTTCTGTTTTAGACAATATTGCTCAGCACATCCTCTTCCTGCACACTCCAATGGATCATTTCCATTTGGACAAACAAATGCTTCTGCTGGCTCCACTTCTACTTTCTCAATCAGCATGGGTTGTTGAGCAACTGCATTATAGGCCCTCACCACAACCTCTAAGAATGCACGGGATGTAATTGTAGAAGCGGTGATAGCATCGACATCGCCACCGTCCTTGCTTACAGTAAAGTTTGTAGTTGCTGGGTTTTTGCCCAAGATGTTTTGTCCATCTTTCTCTTTGTTGCAGAACCATGATTCCATCAATGCACCCAGACCTGGAGTCTCAGCTTGCTCCAATACTACATAATTCACAACATTACCTACTTGGTCAAAACCAACCATTAACTTAAACGTACCACCAAAAGGCATATTCATATTGCCCTCTGTGCTAGCTTCTACGGCTGTGCCAATCCACTCTTCGCCTACGTACGCCTTGTGCAGAATGATAGTACTAACTGTATCGGATTTCTCCACTACATACACTGTATCTGCTTTTGCAAAAGTCATGCCCTCCACCTCAGGAAGCACTTGCTTGATAGCTTCTTGTTGTTTCTTTGCGCTTGCATTGGCGATAGGGCCCGCTGTCATCGTGTACACGCCAGCCAAAGCAGCCGCAGCCACCAACGCGATGAGCGTCAGCGAAAGCAACATATTCTTAAATGAACTTTGTAATTTTGCCATAATACTTATTGTTTTTGTTCAAAGTTGTTCAGTATTGTTCAATACGACTGCGTCGTGTTCAAGGTTGTTATTCTGGAAAGACAATATTGAACTATGTTGAACCATATTTGAACTATATTGAACTTTTTTTCTTTTCGCCAAAACGTTTTGGACGAATCATGTTTAACAATGGAACACAAGCGTTCATAATCAAGATAGCAAATGACATACCTTCTGGATAAGCACCCCATGTACGAATAACCATCACGATCACACCAATACCTATACCAAATATGATTTTACCCATATTGCTCATAGGTGATGTCACGTAATCGGTAGCCATAAACCATGCACCTAACATCATACCACCAGTACATAGACTGAGCATGGTGTAATCGCATGTGCACATACCCTCAGGCAAAACACCTGCCCAACCAGTAACTGCTGCAAACAATGCCACGGTTGCCATGATGCTCACTGGAATATGCCAAGTGATCACGCGAGTGATAACGAGGAATACACCACCTGCTAGAAGGAGCAATGCACTCACCTCACCCAAGCTACCGCCCATCCAACCGATGAGTATATCCCATGCTTGAGGAATCTTGTCGAGCATTGCACCATTACCTTGAACTGCTAGTTTCATAGCATCCAATGGAGTCGCACCTGTGGCTGCGTCTACGTATGAAGTAGCAAAACCTTGTGGCACTGGCCATGAGGTCATTTGTGCTGGGAATGAGATCAGCAAGAATACACGACCTACCAATGCAGGGTTGAACAAGTTTTGGCCCAATCCGCCGAAGGTCATCTTTGCTACACCGATTGCTACCAACGCGCCAATAACAACGATCCACCAGGGCAAGTTGCTAGGTAAGTTAAACGCGAGCAACAAACCAGTCAATACTGCCGACAAGTCGCAGATGGTTGATTTTTGTTTTAATAGATATTTGGTTATCAGCCACTCAAACAGCACACATGCTGCGATGCTGATAGCGGTGGTGATCAGGGCACCCCAACCAAATGCCATCACGCTCACTACGTAAGCTGGCATCAGGGCTATAATCACCAACAACATATTTTTCCGCACGCTATCACCACTATGAAAGTGAGGTGCTGGAGATACTATAAATGGTTTCATTTATTCTAGTCTTTTAACTTTTAACTTTACACTTTCAACTACTTATTCGCCGCTTGACGAGCGCGAATGATTCCACCTACTTTCGCTTTACCCATGCGCACGTAATCGAGCAATGGCAAGTGACTTGGGCAGGTAAATTGGCAGCAACCGCACTCGATGCAGTCCATGATGTTGTGGTCTTCCATCTCTTCCCACATGCTGTGCCATGCTTGTTTGCTAAGCAACCATGGCTCCAAGCCCATAGGACAAGCGTTCACGCACTTACCACAGCGTACGCAGTTGGTCAATTCTTGACGCATGCTCTCTGCCTCTGGCAAGAACAACAATCCGCTCACGCGTTTGTTTGCTGGCATATCAATGCTGTTCATTGCACGACCCATCATAGGACCACCGCAGATCACCTTACCAGTGTTCTCTGGTACACCGCCAGCCATAGCAACTACATCGGTCAATGGTGTACCAAAACGTACGTCGTAGTTACCTGGCTTAGCCACACTTTTACCAGTTACGGTCATCACACGTGAGATAAGTGGTTTGTTCTTTTGTACAGCTTCATATACCGCATAGATAGTTGCCACGTTATCTACCACAGCACCTACCTCTATTGGTAGTGCACCGCTTGGCACTTGGCGACGGATACATGCGTCGATGAGTTGTTTCTCACCACCTTGTGGGTATTTCAACTTCAATGGCTTCACCTCAATACCTAGTACGCGGCTTGCCAATGTGCTCATCTTTTCAATTGCATCTGGTTTATTTGCCTCAATACCGATGATAGCTTTGTGGATGTTAAGAGCACGCATCAATAGTTGGATACCGATGATGATCTCCTCACCCTTCTCTAGCATCAACTGATGGTCACATGTCAAGTATGGCTCGCACTCTACACCGTTAACGATCAACACCTCGGCTACTTTACCTGGAGGGGGCATCAACTTCACATGGGTAGGGAAACATGCACCACCCAAACCTACGATACCAGCCTCTTGCACTTTCTCAATGATAGCTTTTGGTTCCAAGTTGCAAAGCTCTTTCACTAGGGTAGTGCTACGATCAATACTCTCAAGCCACTCATCACCTTCTACATCCATAAAGATGGCTGGCATCTTCATTCCCCATGCATCGATGGTTGTATCGATCTTGGTGATGGTGCCGCTGAATGGTGAGTGAATATTTGCACTAACAAAACCTCCGGCCTTAGCGATGAGCTCGCCTACTTTCACTTTCTGTCCTTTCTCCACTACGGCTTGCGCAGGAGCACCGATGTGTTGTGCCAACGGAATGATTGCTTTTGCTGGCAAACCACACTCGGTGATTGGTTGGTGAACAGAATATTGCTTATTGTCATGTGGATGAACTCCACCTATTCTAAACGTACTTTTCATGCCTTTGCCTCCTCTCCTTCAACCTTTGAAACTTCTGAAACTCCTGAAACTCCTGAAACTTCTGAAACCTTTTCAACTGGCGTAGCCTCTGGCTTCGCCTTGCGTGGTGGGAAGTTCACTGCGTGGATCGCACCTGTAGGGCACGCATCCTCGCACTTGCGACACAAGCGGCACTTGTTGTAGTCGATGTATGCCAAGTTGTTCTCAATGGTGATTGCATCAAACTCGCATACCTTTTGGCACTTGCTGCAACCGATACAAGCGTTGGTACATGCCTTGCGTGCTACAGCGCCCTTGTCTTTGTTGACGCACATCACGACGATGCGGCGGCTCTTAGGACCTTTCTTGCGCAGCTCGATGATGTTGCGTGGACATGCGCTAACGCACTTACCACAGCTAGTACACTTCTCATCGTCCACCTCTGGCAAACCCGTCTCTGGGTTCATGTGGATGGCGTCAAACTCGCAGGCAGCTACGCAGTCGCCACAACCCAGACAACCGAACGGACAAGCTGTCTCACCCACATAGCAGTTGTGCATGATTTGACAACTCTTAGCACCATCGTAGATGCTTGTTCTTGGTCGTGCTTCGCACGTACCGTTGCAGCGTACCACTGCTACTTTGGGGTCGATCGCTCCGACCGCCATTCCTAGGATCTCACCTACGGTTTTCATCGTAGGTGCACCGCCTACAGGGCAGAGCAGACCGTCCAATGTCTCGGCTTTGACGCAGCCTTCGGCAAACGCGCGACAGCCAGCATAACCGCAACCACCGCAATTAGCGCCAGGCAATGCCTCTTGCACCTCGTCGATGCGTGGGTCTTCCTCTACCTTAAACTTCTGAGCCACGATATAGAGCAGCACCGCTGCTATCAATCCTGTTGCGCCCAGAACGGCTAAAGCAATTAGAATTAAATTCATTGTGTTTGTATAATTTAGTTTTTATTGATCGTTTCACTCTTAGATCACTGCGTTGTTAGACCATTTCATTGTTAGATCGTTCGCTTTGCTCACTGTTAGATTTCTTAGTCTAACAGCCGCCTAGCGGCGGTCTAACAGCCGAAGCCGGTCTAACTTCTAATAGCCCATAGGGCGGTCTCTTTACGCTCGCTTGCGAGCCGTAAAAGAAAATTCCTTTTGCAACTTATCTTTAAACATACCTAGCACGAGGTAGTACACTGCCATGGCGCAGAGTGCCACTGTACCCAGCACAGCCTCTCTTTTTGCCTCATCGCCTAATAGCCCTGTCGCCTCATCGCCCATAGCCAATAGCCCATTTCCTACAAACATCACTGCCAGCATCACAAAGAATGGCAGTAGATATGCCAGCACCACAGCTTTCCATCCCATCTTCTGCTGCACCATCACTTCCACAGTATCGCCAAGCTTGTATTGTTCAACATTGTTCAAGGTTGTTGTTTCCTCAGAAGACAATTTTGAACCATCTTGAACGGCGCTTTGCGCCTTTGAACCACTTTGAACTAATTGCACCGTCATCTCCTTCTCGGCGCTCTCTGCACTGGCGCACATCGCCTTGGCTTTGCACGCTGCGCACGCACTAGTTTGCACGATTCGCACAAGGGCGGTGCCGTCCTCATTCAATGCGATTATTATGCCGTCATGTTTGATCATTTTCCTTTTGCTTTGCAAAAACGCGCAAAGGTACAAAAAAATACGCACATACACAAGCGTTTTGAGCGAAAATTTATTTTCGGGCTAAAAAATGCTTGTGTATGGGCTGCGTAGGGTGGCAGTAGCTTCGGGGGAATTGCTTCAGCAAGGCGGCGTCCGAAGGTACAATATTGCCATTCTACGTTAGGGTGTAGCCCGCATCTTGTGTAAGCGTTTTGAGCGAAAATTTATTTTCGGGCTAAAAAATGCTTGTGTATGGGCTGCGTAGGGTGGCAGTAGCTTCGGGGTAATTGCTTCAGCAAGGCGGCGTCCGAAGGTACAATATTGCCACTCTGCGCTAGGGCATTGCCCGCAAATACGCAAGGAAATACGCACAAATTCGCCATTTTCTATTCCTTTATCCTTTTGATCCCCCTTTATCTGCCACCTTCCTCCATCGTGACCTCATCGTGACCTCATCGGAATCTCGCCGAATGATTAGCGTATCTTCAAGCAGAGATTACCGAATTTTCTGCTCAATGGCAAAATCATCTCGGGTTGGTGAATCGAACTTTTCCAAAAAAAATCCTTGCCTTTTTGTATATATTAAATATTTTTTGTACCTTTGCGCAAAATTCATGGACTTTCTTTTAAAAAAACAGAACTGTATGAGACGTAGATTTGTAGTGGCTCTTGTGTTAATGCTGGGAGCAATAGCATCCTTAGCACAGGTCCAACCCACAGATACAAAGTATATGATTTCGCTGCATACTGGTTATGCACACAACTTGACTTATGGCTCTTATGCTACCTTTGATCTAGATGCGTATGTGCCTATTCATCAGCACTTTGATATGCAGGCCAATCTTCGTACAAGTACAGCCAATTCTCATAGTCTTGGCGTACAATTACGTCCTAAGTTTGCTTTGCCTGTGGGCGAGTTGTATATAGAAGATCGATTAATGATGCGCTTTGTGGCTTGCGATGAGTTTAACGAGTTTTTGCATGCGATATCCCTAGGGTATATGATGGAATATGTGAATGTGCAAGTAGGTGTGTACACTCGTGTTATTCAGCCTTTGCCTTATATCCCTCGTAGCGAAGATGAATTGATCTGCGAACCATTTGATGTACTATACCGAGTAGAGGCTTTTGTTCGCCCACGCACTTCGCCATGGAATATCAGTTTGGCTCTCTCTAATGTGGATAATTATCAAGTGGAGCGTATGTGGCAACCTATGTTTTACTTAGGTGGTTGGTATGATATCAACGAACATTGGCGAGTACGCATGTCTGGCAAGCTGAAACTAGCGGGCATGTTCCACCTCAATGCTCATTACTACGCATCTGAACTCCGTGTAGGAGCTGAATATAGATTTTAGTTGAAGGTTTGTTTTGAAGCACGAAATTATGAAAAAGAATATTCAAATTTATCTTGGCTCCTTATTATCTGTTTTTAGTATTATCCTGACCGCTTGTGGTCCTGATGCTCGTTTGGATATGGCTGGCATGTTTGCAGGTTCTTCGCCCAAGATTGACGACCGTTTTACGGAGTCGCAAGTGTATAATAATCAGCATGGTTTCTGTACACTTCAAGCTCCTGCAGAGGATTACCATGTGTATGTGTGTACCGATACACATATAACTAAAACGCAGAAGCGTTGGATTAATTTTATTGAAACCTATCGCCAAGATATGCTTTGTCCAGTAGCGGTACACCTAGGGGATATTATTGATGCGCAGAATCATTTTGATGAGATGTATTCTGCTTATCAATCTGTGCCGATGAATCCTGCTAAATCAGATACTCTGATGGCTATCGCAGGTAATCATGATATCTATTTCAAGCAATGGCCGCAGTTTATCGAATTATTCAAAACGTGTACCTATTATTTCATCGTTCGTACGCCATCGGGCGCGCAAGACTTGTTTATCTGTTATGATTCAGCCGATGGTACTGTAGGTTCTAAGCAATTGCAATGGCTTACTCAGACGCTTCAATGGGCTGATACACAGGGCTTTCGTCATATAGTAGCATGTACCCATACGCATTTTTTTAAGCGTGATTATTCTCAAGGACATACCTCCAATTATACCACTGAGGAAACGTTTGCTTTGTTAAATCTTTTCGCCAAACATGGAGTGGAAATGCTATGGTCAGGACATGACCATGCCCGCGAGGTTACTAAAGTGAAGGGGATGACTTGTATTGTTGTTGATTCGATGAAGGATGGTGACAAGAATCCATTTTATATGCTTGTGACCATGGGCAAGTCTATCTCTTATGAGTTTATACCCGTTGACTAAATAATCGGTTTCCCCGAGCGTTTGGGGGCCTGAAGAGCCCCTAATATATAAGCACAATAAAATCCTTGAATGTTTGTATTTTCAAGGATTTTTTTTGTAGTTATTTCCGTGGGACTTTTCTGTGCTTTTTTTTCGTGCTGAATAGTAAAAATGGCAGAAAAAATAGTGCTATCATTCCCAGTGAGATTAAGCTGATTATCCAGTGGTTCATAGTTGTTAAGTTTGAGTCGTGAAATAGGTTGATTTTTGTCTTCGGATCAGTGGCCTTTGATAAGTTGCAAAATGCCATCTATCAGTATCCAATCTTGTCGGATATTATGGATGTCTTGTTGTAAAGCTTGCTGTTGTTCAATGGATTGATACTCAGCGGCTTGTTTTTGGTGATCTAGCGGAGTTGTGTCGTCTAAAATCACATCGCTTAGTTGTGTTTCTAGGGGCTGGATAAACCACTTTTTTCGGCACCAAAATACCGTCAGAGCGACCAGGAGAATGCAGCCAGAAATCACCAAATATGATGCCCACATAGGCAGCCAATATTCTAGCCAAGCGGCCAGTGCAATGGCGGCAAAAATCAGTCCGATTATCATCAATGTGATGATGATTACAGCGGCGATAATCATGCCTGTAATTTGGCTCAGTTGCTTCACTGTTTTTACCTGTAGCAACTTGTATTGCAGTTTAATATATTCTTGTGTATCAGTTAGCAACTGATTATAAATCCTTGTATCCATAAATCATGATCTATTGTATAATTGATTGTCATCATTGTTGTTTGTAATTGTCTTTATTGTTGACATTAATTGTCGCTATTGTTGAAACTTTTGTTTCCTTGTCGCGCAAGGATGTTGATTCGAGCGCAAGTTGTTGATTTAAGTTGTCGAAATTGTCGTTAATAATTCCTTTTTGTACTCAAAATAGCGCAGAGGGATGTTGCCCCCTGCGCATGGTTTTACTTCTTCGCAGCTTCCTCTACAGCGGCTTCGATGTCAGCTTTACAATGGCAGTTGCACATGCCATTCTTGATGCGTCTCATCACTTTCTCCACCACGTTGGAGATCTCGTCTAAGTTCATTTGTGAGTACTTCTCGCGTGCGATTGCCGCGATCTCTGCGCGCAGTTCACTGCCGCGCTTTGGAGCGAATAGCAAGGCTACTGTAGCTCCTACTACGGCTCCGCCTAAGAGAGCCAATAGCATCTTTGATCCAGTTGTCATAGTTAATTAGGTTTTAGTGTTAATAAATACAGGAAAGTGACCTTATTGCCCTTTCCTGTATACTTAGACACAAAATGCGTGCCAAACTCTTTGGAGGTTGAGTAACCTCTAACCTATAACCTATATCCTATAACCTATATCCTATAACCTATATCCTATATCCTATAACCTATAACCTCCCATTACCACACCACAGCTTGTGTGAACTGCTTGCTGTTGTCGCGCATGATAGCCTCTACTACGTACACGCCAGCAGGCACACTAACGGCAGTGCTGTTGTATTGTAGATCAAGTGATTTCTGCGCGATTACTCGACCTGAGAGGTCATATACATTCACAGCTTTCATGATGTCATCTGATGCGACTACCATCTTGCCTTGTTCTGGCGAATATGCCCAGATGTTAATCTCTGCACCCATCTCTGGCTTGCTTGGATTATTAGTAGATGTGGTCACATCGTTATTTGAAGCTCTGTCAGGACCCTCAATATAATATCTATTCTCGTGATTTTGTGGCATTTCCATCTTTAATATCAGACCATCCAATATACGATAGCGTTTACCCGTTACAGCATCGCAGAAATAGCATTTCTTATTCCAATTTCGTGACAGATAGAAGGAGAACACCACCTCCTCCGTGCGATAATCATCGTGTACCAACATGGATACAGGCACCGTATCAATATGCTCTCTCACGTCCACCATCATAGGTACTTGCTTAGACACCGTATACATATTGATTGGCGAAGTGGCGGATGCAAAATTCACTCCTTGCTCCACACCCGAAGAAATAAACAAGGCGTCCTCATCACCATTATATATATCACTCGCGTACGCGTACGATGCCAACATACAACGGGCATGACCATTATCGCAATTCGCATAGATCGTCATCAATTGTGCTTCTTCATCTTCTCCATCGAGCGCAATTCTTCTTGACTTTTGTCTTGCAGGTGCACTGGCGTTCATATGATCTTTTGACAAGCTTACAGTGATAGATTTCTTAGCTTCAACACCCTCCTTCAACTCCAACATCACCGAACGCATCGGAGCTAACATGCCAGACGCAGGATCACTGGTAATCGTATACCAGTTCTCAGCTTTCCAAGCGCTTTCCTCCATCGTATAATACTTCGCCGCTAGAATATGACTATTCGCTGCTAAGAATTCAGCCATATCAATTTCTCCCATCGTTGGATTACCAAACATAAACTGTTTGCTTGCGATATCATTCGTTAGCGTGATGGTCATATTTCCCGATTGATCCGGATCAAAGGCCAATCTATTCGAGTGACTAACGGATACGCGCTGGCTAGATTCGCTTCCATCCTTATTAAAATAACTATAATAGGTGTCTGGCTTAGGCAGACGAACGATAATCTCGTCACCTGCCCCGCGAGTTGGACCAAAACCTAGCACCTGATATCCACTTCCTACAGGCAAGGTTTGACCCAATGAGTTGGTTTGTGCGAACAAAGCCGTCTCCGTCAATGCTGGGTACGACTGGTTACCATTCTCGTGGTAGATAGTCACACGTTTGTTGTACAGCGACTGCCAGAATACATATGGCGCTTTGCTAGTGCGTGTGCCTTTAAAACCGCTTACGGCAAACGGATAATTGCTATGGTCGGTTACATCGTCGTATTCCACACTTACTTGACCTTCATGTGGCACATACATATCACCTGTGTACATACCCTTCAACGGTGGTGCCATTGAGTTCCAGTTGGCCGCACCTATCTGCATATCAACAAATGCCTTCTTATATTCTAGCAAATGTTGATTGTAGACCATCGAACCAACCTTAAAGTAGATGTTATTACATGCATGAGGACTATAGTTCACGTCCATCGGGTGCAGATCCTCCTCCTGGATAATAGGCGCTGCACCATTTGGAAGAATAACATTCGTCTCTGCCATAGGAGCAAATCCCTTGTCCGTTAGACTACCATCAGCTCTCACTCCTTTCCAGTTTCCATCATCGCCCCATATATTCGATACTGCACCAGTCCATTGAACCGTCTTGGGTACCACACTCAAATAGAAGTATACATATCCTACACGACAATCTGTGGTATCGCCCTGAATATAGGCATTACCATCTTGATCGTAAAACGCCATACGCATCAGGTAATCTTCTCCTACTTCTAGCGTAGCAGGCGCCTCGACTACCCGGATTGCTGCATCAGTTATACTCACATACTCCAATACACGAGGAATAGGAGTATGATAACTAAATTTCAAAGTGTCCCTACCTGGCGCAAAATCCAAGTTTGTACTCAGCAACGTGCTATCTAGTAACTCTTTGATAGGTATAGCCACTTCCGTCGTTCCTTCTAGTATGCGCACAGATGGTATCTCTAGGCGTTGCTTGTGAGTTTGGTTTTCCTTATCCAAAGGAGATAAGTTCACCGCATATTCGGAGTAACTAGACTGTACTTTCACCCACAGCGGTTCGTCGCAATCAAACAGCGGATAGGTATTTCCGTTGAACTCAATACTTGCATCCTGTGCCACAGGATAGGCCCAATAACGAACAATCTCCTCGGAACCCATATAGAATTGCACAGATTTCTTATATAATGTTAATTTGCCCTCAGCGCACAAGCGCTTAATGAGTGCTAAATCTTCGGCATCGAAGAAACTCGTTGTTACCAATTTATCTACATCCTCCTCTTGGTAATTAGGATTGGGCGTATCTAGCGATGGCATCTGACGCATATGGCTGATAGCTTCACGCAGTGTGTGACGGTCACAACCATATTTTTGTTCAAAGGCTTGGTTTGAAGCGTTTCGCTCTTCTTCGGTCATGGTACGCATATGGCAATATACGTCATCACTTTCTTCTCCTACCAACCAGTCCGCGTGTATCTCAGCACCCATCGTCTCCAAACCACCACCAATACCCGAAGCAAAGGTGTTTTCTACGCGTACGTTGAGGAAGTAGATATTATTTGCACAAAGTTCATCGCGACATTCTACACGCTCTACACTGCCCTCTGTGTCTTTTAACTCAATATAGGTATCCGTTGTTGGATAAATTGGAGTGGTTGACGAACAGTTGGCCTTGGCTAATTCGGCTGGATCGTGAGCAATCACCAATTGATAATCCTTATTCTTTTCTAGGTATATATCCGAGTCATCTCCCACAACTACATTTTGGGTGTTAGGAATGATGTGAATCATATACAGATACCATTTGGTGTCGCTGACATCCCTTACATAACATTTGCTATGTCTAGTTTTACTATCTACCAATGTATGCAAATGCGCTTCCAATTGAGGTACAATTTCTGCTCCACTTGGTATATAGTCTTTATTGGGTATCTGTACCGAACCAAATGCATCAGAGATATTTTCCGTGTTTTCTGCATAATAAGCGGATATAACATTTCCCTCACCATCCAAAGTTTTCAATTTAACGATACGATTATCGGTGATGTTGTTCAGTTGGTAGTACACCCATTTATGTTCTAGGTCAGGATTCAATTGCGTATAATCCATACGTACCACCACTGCGGTACTGGCCTCCTCTACGTTAGTCGCTGCACGACAACCCATTGTTGCCTGATAGGCTGCCAATGACAAGGGCGATACATACAAGCATATATCGTCAATCATAAAGTCATTACCACCCGCACTCGTCGCAAAATTGTAGATGCTAACACGCGTTTCGGCATATGACTCTTTGTCACTCAAAACAGGGAAGTTAATTTGTTCCCATACTCCCCCTTTTTTTTCTACAGCACCTACAAAGAATACACCCACATCGCTCCATTCTTCGTCTTTACCATTGCGACCTTGAATATTACAACGGAAAACAGGATCTACACCGCTCTTGCCTACATTGCTCAACCACATCGAGCAATACATCGTTTGTCCTGAGCATACAGTAGCATCCGTAGATATACTTGCTACCAATCCAGGTTCACTAGTACCATCCACATATAGTGCGTAACCATTCAATCTGCCACCGTGATTTTCTGTTGTATATGCCCAACTTGCGCAATTGTCAGGAATCTTGTTGAGCAAGTAATATTCACCCCAATATGGAATATATATACTGCTTCCACTCGTTCGACCACGTGGCAAGGCTGCTTCTTCGGGATAAGTATAGCCGTATGACGCTTCATTCCAAGGCAAATGGTAATTTAGAAATTTATACCCTTCACCCGGAGCAGGAGCACCAAAACTAAAATCAATCTCTTCAAGCAACATATAGTTGTTCAGAATATCGTTGCGAGTAATAAGTGTGGTGGTGCTAGGTCCGCAATCATTCACAAAATTCACTTCGAATCTCGCAATACGCACATCTCCATCGTCAATCTTTCCGTTCAGATTGACATCTACACCTAGTTCGTAAACTTTCTTACCTGTAGAGCTAACAGTTAATGATAGATAGTCTTTAGCTGTATAACTCACTGGTGTTATATCTGTGTATTCTTCACCATTAACCTCAAACCACTTGGCCGTTACACCATCTTTGCCGACACACTTGTAACCACCCGAGGCATTCACTCCATTAACATAATAATAGTAACTCTTATCCGATTCGTCACCTCCGCCGTAGCGGTAGTCGGTAGTCAAATAGATATTTTGACCAACAGGAGCGGTATACGTGTGATACTCTAAGAATTTGTTTTCCGCTGCTGCCGCCTTAAATTTCTCTGCCATCTCTTGCGCAGGGCGCAAATGGAATAATTGGCGATAGGATAAAGTGGGTTCTGTGAAGTAATTGTCGGTCCCCCCGCCTGAATAATCTCTATAATTGCTAATATCGCAAGCAATTATATGTCCATTTCCATCAGCCCAACCTTTGATAACAGGTATAGTTCCTCCCTCTGAATTTATTGAGTAGATGCCATAGGTGTCACCAATACTATTATTTAGCAATGTTCCAGCTGGCTGAGTTGCCCATGTTGTACGATCTGATTCAATCGCATTGTATTGTGGGTTGCCGTTTGTCTGATAATCATACCAACGATAGTAACCGTTGAAACTCGTTTCGGCTATTCGTAAAGTAATTTCCTCATTAGGCAAATAATAGATGGTCTTTTCTGCGGTATGCACCATCTGCTCGTCAGCGCCGGTATAAGGATTCTTTCCAAACTCTGTGTTGCCATAACCCTTTTGTGGCAAATAAGTCATCTGACCATCCTTTACTTTCTGCTTGATCGGTATAACCACAGTCTTACTATGCGTATCGTTCGCATCGTCTGGATCAGTATAAGTGATCACTCCTACCAAACGAGCTTCGCGTTCCGTGGTGTTCTGTGAGTTGTCACTTGCTGAAACGGTCATAACACCGTTGCTGATGGACTCTACGGTCAACCAATTTACAGTGGTCTCATCCAACATGCTTTTCGCTGCAAAACTAATTTTCGCTGCGTTAGTTACATTTTCATTTGCCGCGCGAACTATTTCCCCTGCTTTCGTTACTCCGTCAGATTTGATGATATTAGCACCATTTTGGTGGATACATGTCAAAGTGAAGGTGGTTTGTCCACCTGCTTTACCAAAAGTGTAACTTGTTGGCGATACTCCTACATCAAATGTAGGCCACTCTTGCAAGTGATATGCCTCGCGTTTGACTTCAGCAGAAACACGGTTGGTTGTCTCTGAATCCTTGCTGCGGAATGTAGCTACTACCTCGTCTGAATAATCAATCCAATCACCATTGGCATCCACAAGATTCGTTGGACTTGCACCTTTTGCCGTTACAGTTATATTCCACGTGTCTTCTTCGGTTGTGCTCTTCTCCCAACTCAACTCCAGCATATCGCGCTCCTTAACTTCGCTATCGGCCAATGTGCTACAATTTGCCTTCGAGATAGCACTATTACCATTCTTTCGCCATTTAAAACTAATATCAGCTAATTCGATCGCTTTTCTCTTTTCTTTGATATTATTAGCAGCTGCAGGAACTGGAATTTGTACATCATCTCTATTTAGGCAATAATAGTATCCTCCTGCGCCACCGACTTGCTTAAGTGTGAATTTCAAATTCTTAACTTCGTTATTACCAGTTTGATTACAACCAAAGTCAAGGGAACCAGGTTCAAATTTTCCAGTAACCTCGCCACCTGCACCTCCCGCTAACTCCCATTTTTCGATGGTGAGAATTGATGCTTCGTTTTGAGCTTGTGTTGTGGAGTTTTCTTGAATGAAAAATTGATTTGACACAAGAGTTCCTTGCATTATGTTTGCGGAGTTAGTTCCTGTGAAGGTAAATGCTTTAGGGGTTGCTGCTATTTGTAATGCTCCGCCTGAGGCAATGCTAAATCCTGCATATTGTCCTGCTTCTTGCATTGATAAATTTGCAAACGCATATTGTCCTGCTACTTCGGATACAATCCATAAACAAGTAAGGTCTATTGTAGTTTTACCGTCTAACTTTAATGCTCCAGTCCAAGATTTTGTACCATAAAAATAGTATTCAACCCCACCTTTTGTATAACTTATCGTCACAATATCACCATCTTGGATGGCGTACAGAGGTTTTGTACTTAACGCTAATGCGCACGCGCACATAAAGGCAACTGCGAAAATTCTATTACAGAAAAATCGTTTCATATCAATTAAGATTTTATGGATTTTACAAACTTGTGATTCTTAAACCACCGTACTACAGCATATGCCGCCGCCATTAGTAACAATGGCAGTAGCACATCGCCTACAGGACTAGCAAAACTATCATCTAACTCACCTGTAGGTGGGGTCTCGTAGTCTTCTCCGGGGAACTGAATGACGCGACGCAAAGATTGTGCACCGGAGCCGTCTGAGTTCTGTGTTGAGTTATTTCGATGGATTGTAATGAACGAACCGCCCCAAGCTTGTGTGTTTACATTACCAGCTCCATATGAGTTGATTGTTTTGCTTGAACTACGTGTGGTAATGATACTTCCACCAGAATAAGATATGGATGAATGTTCAGTATGATTCTTGAATCCCGCTTCTGTCCTAGCATGACTGCTATATCTAACGATTCGAGATCCGCCTATAAAGTTGGTTGATAAGTTACTTGATAAGTTGCTCTGAAAACTATTACTCATCACGGTATAGTCAGTGTGTGAAACGCCGTATGACGTTCCTGTGTAAGAGATGCTATGTAATCCTTCTGAATTAAACACTGTGATAAGCTATTTTTTTTGTACCTTTGCTGAGATTTGTAAAATTACATTTTAATGCTTTTAATTTCGCTTGCCGCAAAAATGCGCGCAAAATTACTTCTTTGTCTTTAAAAATGTGTTGTAGAACATAAATTAAATGTTTCATTTTCGCAAATGGAACACAATTTTATAAAAATAGTACGTTTTTTTAAGATTGTCTTGCATGGTTGAAATATTATTAGTATCTTTGCAACGTTATTTACGCTATTATGGCCAAGGTTGAATTTTTTGTAAAAACATAAGCTATGGAGATAACAAATCTGACATCTGTCATGCACATTGCTGCCACATGGGCTCATGTGTTCCTATCGCTGGCTGCAGCTATATTGCTTTTTATCAAACATCATATGCCAAAGGAGCGTTCACAATGGTATATTGTCACCTTTTTTGGCCTATCTTCTTTGGCTGCTATTATCGAGGTACTGGTTATCCTAATTAATCAACGTACTCTTGACAATGTCCACCTATTTGACGGTCGACTGATACTAACGGGTGCCATCACACTCTCGTTCCTAATCATCTACTATTTAGACCTTTTGCGCCCACAATGGCTTAACGTCAAACGCTACATTTTGCTCTTTGCTCCCGGCGTAATAGCTATCGTTATCGTAATCGTGAGTTTTATTCTCGGTCACTTCAAGCATATTCATTCTCTAGCAGATATACGTGAAGCTTGGACAAGCATCGATTTCATCGCTCGTTTCGTACTAGCTATATCACCTTTGCTATACATCTTTTGGATCATGTCGCTATGTATGCGCGGCCATTCTGGTTACAAATGTCCTCGTATTATGATGCGCGGCACCATGCTTATTTCTGCAGCGTTGTGTATCACCTTCTTCCTAAGCCGAGGATTCAATTTCTTTATTGCATACATGATCCATGAGGCAATATTTATTACGCTTGGTGTATTGCTAATCTATGTTGAACATTACGAGCGACTGCATATTCCGCTGGAGGAAGTACTAAGCTACTACGTGCCCAAATCGCTGCCTAAGACCACCGATGTTACCATCAGCCAGGTAGCAGAGCGATTGCAAGCACTACTAGAAGATTCATCCGTCTGGAAAGATCCTGATCTTACCGGCGATAAGTTGGCTCAATTGGCTGCTACCAATCGTACCTATGTCCAACAGGCAGCTAAGGAATTGGGATTTGCAGGTTTGGTCGAGATGATTCACCATCGTCGTATTGATTATGTTTGCCAGCAATTGCGTCAGGATCCATCCGCTTCTATTCAAGATCTATTCTTTGAAGCAGGATATAGATCTCGTACTACTGCTTGGCGACACTTTAGTGATATCGTTGGATTCACTCCAACCGAATTTGTTGAGCGTAATAGTACCCCTAAGAAACAGGGCAATCCAATTCGCTAAACATATATTCCTATCGATAGCTACTACGCATTATGCATTTCTCGTATATTGAATCCATATACAACCTCGTTCTTCTGGGCATACACATCTTTGTGCAGCTAGTGGCTGCTGTGCTGATTTATATCAAACGCCACGAACCTAAAGATCGTTCTTGGCGCTATATATTCACCTTTTTTACCTTATCTGCACTAGCATCCGTAGTTGAGATGTTTATGATGATGCACAATGCTATTGTCTTGGACTTCTACAAGCTACTTAACCCTTCGATCATTATCCCTGGATTCTATATCTTCGCCCTGTTGATTTGTTATATCTTAGAACTGACTAATCCCCGTTGGCTAACCGTCATGAGGGCAATAGTACTATTCCTACCTAGCATCATTTTGGCTGGATATGTGATATACTATTATTCTATTGGTGATATTACCAATATCTATAGTGTAGCCCGTATAAAGGCTGTGAGTGATACTCCTAATGTGATTGCTCGAATAGTTTTTATGTTGGTTTTTGTGCTATATCCAATTATGTTGGTTGTTCTTCGATTCAAGTGGAAGAAGCCGCAATTACAGAAGTATATTGATGTGCTCATACTATTTGCCGCGTTGTTGTGCGTGTCGTATATCCTTAGTCGTGGCTTACAAATATTCAGTGGCTATCTATTGCACGAACTCTTGTATATATTGATAACCATTGGTGTCCTCTATTTTGAATTCTACGAGCGCCTGCATATTCCACTGGAAACTGTTCGTACCTATTACGAACAACCAGAGGTGCCCAATAATACGTTGATTACAGTCAATGTAGTTGCAAATAATCTGCGCGAACTGATGAATGATGACAGTGTATGGCGTGATCCAGAATTAACTGCCGATAGGGTGGTGCAACTAGTAGGCACCAATCGAACCTATATTCAGCATGCTGCCAGACAATTGGGCTTTGCCAACCTGTCAGATATGGTACATAGGCGTCGCGTGGATTATATATGCGAATGTCTGCGCAAAGATCCTAATGCCAATATACAAAATATCTTTTGGGATGCTGGTTATAGATCTCGAGCCACTGCGTGGCGAAACTTTACCAATATCGTAGGATGTACTCCTACAGATTTTGTTTATAGAATTACCCCCCCAGCGGACGTAAACAACTGATATAGAATGGTTTATGGTGGCTTATTGCGTAATTTAGCTTAAGAGCATGGCTGTATATTAACAAGAGATGCAAAATTTTGCATCTCTTGTTGTTTGTTAGATAAGTGAGACTGCTAGTGCTTATCTCAACTGCATGGTATAATATAGTCCAATAGTGTCGCCTGATTGTACCTTCTGTAGGTCTTGTAATATGCGTTCGGGGTGAACGGTGCCTGACTCCCAAAAGTCATTGGCTCCAGAGGCTAGCGTGCGGCGACGGAAATTATAAACATGGCCTGTCTGAAAGGCTTTGAACCATGTGTGCTTTTGGTCAATAGATGACAATTCTGCCATACTATTTGCTTCGCATCCGACCCACACATCAGCTTCGGCAAAGTCTTGCAAGGCTTGCTCTATAGTCAGCGGAATGGATGTTGTAGATGGATTGTCCTCGTACTGATATTGTGCGCCAGCATCGCGGAAGAGGTGGCCCATGAATGTTCCTCCCGTAGGTACATACCATGTTCCTCGCCACGACATTCCGGACATGATGCTCGCTTTGCGAGTGTTCAGTAGCCCTGCGGGCTGTTCAGAATGGTTCAATGCTTCGCGTTCAGAGTTGCCTTTTCGCCTCATCGCCTCATCGCCTTTCAACTGCTCATATGCGTCTCTGACACTCGCGTATATACTATCCGCCATTGACTGGCAGCCGAAGATAGCCCCGAAGAAGCGTATCCATTCTGCCCGCTTGAGTGGGGTGGTTTCTGTCCATTCATTGCAATAAAAGACAGGAATACCCAATGCCTCAATCTGTCCTGGCACCTGATCACCTTCGGCATAGGTGGAGATGATTACTGCATCGGGTTTGGCGAGCAGAATAGCTTCCATATTAGGCTGAATGTCATCGCCAATGTCTATCATAGTCTTGCGTTGCTCATCGCTAAGGTTATAGATGCGATTGGGGCGACATACCCCAATGACCTTGTCCATCAAACCTAGTTCGTGCATAAAACCCATATGCGTGGCAGAAGTGCATATGACGCGTTCTAAAGGGCGAGTCATTGCATATTGCGCCATCACTTCCCCTTGTTGCCATGGCGAGTGAATCGTAATGTGCGTAGTATCGCCCGACTGAGCAATATCAAAGCCTGCGGTATCATCCGATGCGGGTGAACTAACTATAGGTTGGCATGCCGTGCACACCAACCCAAGTAAGCACAATGCTATGTGAAATTGTATTTTGAGCATATGTAAGTCCCTCCCTTAGAGGGAGAGATTTAGGGTAGGCTTTTAAATTACCTTCAATTCACTTCCTGGGAAATAGTGCGCTAAGATTTGCTCGTAGGTATAGCCCTTGTCTGCCATGACGGCTGCACCAATTTGGCACAAACCTACACCGTGTCCCCAGCCTGCACCCGTGAGGATGAAGTCGCCATTCTCGTTGCGATCTACTACAAAGGCACTACTGTACAAGTGGCTCTTGCTCAACCATTTGCGAATTTCTAACTCCTTGCCAATCACCATCGTGCGCTTGCTACCTACAATCTGCATCTCGTACAAACGAGCAGAAGGACCGCGCTTGATAGGCACTAAGTCAATGATCTCGCCAAAGTCAATACCCGAACGCTCGCGGATAATCTCGCTCAGCTCCTCTTTGGTATATTGTACCGTCCAGCGGTAGAAATCCTTGGTCTCTTGGTCGTAGTTGTTGAGGACTTGGCTGAGGATGCGCTCGTCGGTGGTATTGCAATAAGCCGAAGGCGAGGTACGGATAAACGCCTGCGCATTCTCCTCAATAGTCAAATCGGGTAGGGGAGTGCCAATCTCGTCACGAACAGGCTCTAGGTAGTCATAGTGCTCGTTTGCCCATGCGTTTTCAAAGAGTTCGGTCGCACCACCACATGCCTTGTAGAAGCGTGCGTCGCACACCTTGCCGTCGTACATAAGCACTTGTCCACGGGTGGCATCGATAGCTTTTTGTACATTAGCAGCAGCCTCTGGGTGCTCATCACGACGGGTGATACCCTCGTAGCGTTGGCAGTGGTCGTCAGCGCATACATCAAAGCCCTCGTGCGCGTCACGCTCATACCAAACGATGTGCTCGCTTTCGCTCGCGTTCAGTAGCCCTTCGGGCTGTTCAGTGTGGTTCAGTGCTTCGCGTTCAGAGTTGTTCGATGTTGAACTATTTTGAACTACCGTTGAACAATGTTGAACCGCATTTTGCGGATGCAAAATGGGTTTGAGTACCCAGCTGCGGGAGATAACGGCGTGTGCTTTCAAGAGCTCCAACGATGAGGTAGCTGACATCTCGGAGGTGATAACCGAACTGAGGTAGTCTTCTACATCGAGGCGGTTGATGGCAGTCTGTGTGCCATCTGCATTGTCGCGTATTTCAAGTGTACCTTCAAACTCTTGGTCTTCCAAACGATCCCAGTGGAAACCAATACCAATGCGGACATTCTTCAATAGGAAGGTTGGATGTTCTGGAGTAGAGTGAGGACCTGGTATAACGGCCTCAATCTTTGGGGCGGTCATTACGCCCACAGCAATTTGGTGTTTCATGCGTGTATAGTTTTTATTGTTATTTGCTTTCGTCGTCCCACGGATTTCACGGATGAATCACGGATTAAGATATTGGTGTTAATCTGTGTTATCAGTGGGAATATTATTATTGTTCTACTTTGCCTTTCCACGAGTTGAAGCCCGTGTTGAGTTCTACTACTTGGTAGCCGTTCTTAGCAAGTAGCATGGCGGCATTTTTGCTTCTTCTGCCCGAACGACAGTAGAGAGCAATGGTTTTATCTTTAGGAAGCAGTTGCTCTGCTTTCTGCATAAAGTCGGCTTGTGTGACATCAATAAGCAACGCACCAGGGATATGTCCTTGCGCATATTCGTTCGCAGTCCTAACATCCAGGCGCACAACGGTGGTATCTTCAATAATCTGCGCAAAAGTATCCGCATCCACCGAGCGGAAGTCTGCTGCCTTGCAGCCTAAAAAACTCATCAGGCAGAGTAGGATAGGAAAGGGTTTCATGATGTTATAATGGTTATGCGTTTTTACTTGAGTAGAATATATGCAAGACTGGCAGCGCTGATGATAATCCACAGCAGGACGCCTTGCAGTAACGGACGGATGCCAACGGATTTGATGACTCAACGGAGAGGGAGGCACCAATGAAGAACATCGTGATGATCAGACCTTTGCGTGCAATACCTGCGATGAATTTACCTATCTCGGGATAGTCCGCTAAGAGGTAAGTGTTGATGAGCATGGCGACGATAAAGAACAAGATAAACCAAGGGATACTAATCTTCTTGCCGTCGCTGCGGAAAATCACCGAGGTAACCAATGCTAATGGGATGATCCACAAGGCACGAGTGAGCTTGATGGTAGTAGCCACTTGCAGGGCTTCTTCGCCATAAGCCGCTCCTGCGCCCACTACCGAACTTGTATCATGGATAGCAATAGCCGCCCATGTGCCGAACTCTTGTTGGCTTAGTTCCAACCAATGACCCAAAATTGGGAAAAGGAAAAGACCAATGGCGTTAAGGATAAATACCGTAGCTAATGCCATGGACATATCCGTGTCTTTGGCCTTGATAATTGGTCCTACTGCAGCGATAGCACTACCGCCGCAGATGGCTGTGCCCGAACTAATAAGGTAGGATGTGTTGCGGTTGAGTTTCAATACTTTGCAGCCAATAAACATACCAATAAGCAAGGTACCGATGACCGATATAATCGTAAAGAACATGCCTTCCTTACCCGAGGCGAGGGAGGCTTGAAGGTTCATTCCAAAGCCCAAACCGATAACGGAATATTGGAGGAGTTTCTTGGATATGTTCTTATTGAAAGTGGGGTAAGCTTGTCCGCAGAGCAGAGCGAATGCTAAGCCGATAAACAGCACCACAGGAGGAGTTACCCACGTCGCAAGGAAACGGAGCGCGGGGATATAATCGCAAAGTAAACACAATGTAAGCAGGGATAGCAGTGCGATGTAAATATGTCGGTTGTATTGGCGGAGCATGGGGGGTTATTTATGAGTTTATCTTAGGAAATAACTTAGGAAAAGACTTAGGAAAAGTATGTATTTGCGGTTAGTTTTTGCATGTAAATTAGTGAGTTGTCTAATACGACGACTTGTTATGTCTATTTTAGTTATCAATGATTGCTAATTCGAATTGCGATTGGCGTATTTGTTTTTGTATAGTAGCTATGTAATTCTTTTGTTGGGTTTGATGAATACTGTCTAAGATTAGTCAATGTTGAAATTATGGCTTATATTTTTCTTCCCTTTTTCAAGATTGTTTGGTATAAGTCGCGAACTTGAACCCTGTACTGTTCAAATTCTAGATAATTAGAATCTTTTATCCATAATTGACCTTCTCCAATGTTTCCTCTGTGTTGTCCGTGGGAATAATATCGATTTTCTTCTACTTCTTTGTTGGTCAACACCCAATAATCAATCTTATCTCTCCAAACTGCTATCCACACGAATACATTACAACAAGCTGGTTTAATTTGTTGAAAGTTCATGTTAAATTTTGCATTACTATTGCTAGATAAGGCCTTCTCGGTAAGTGTTGCCCCGCTAACACGTTTTACTGCACGTGAGGCTTTAACTTCAACTCGGATACCCTCTAACCATAAGTCATATTGTCCTTTATAGTCAGAGTCAAGTAACGGAGTTGGATGTTGGAATTCAGGAACTAATTCTGTGAGATGTCGCTGCCCCCACGTCTCTCCAAATGTGCGTGGAGCAATTTCGAATAGGTGAAGATACTTATTTCGGGTTAGATACTCAGAACGAATACGCAAATATCCTTGCATATCAATGACATGATTTGCAATCAAATGAGATATGATATATTCGAATCTATTGAAAGGATATACACTATATAGCCTATTCAACAAATCATCACTAAGTTTTACCATCTCCTCTTTTGGGAGTTGTTTCTTAAATTCGTTGAGTTCTTTAATTAACGTTTCCATAATTTTAATAATTTTTTTAATAGTACACTTATCATTAACAGAGTGCTGTGATAAGGATTAACTAATTTATATAGTGATTCATACGTAAAAGTATCTGCTTTAAAATTGTTTATATGGTATTGTAAGTTTTCATTTGTGATATGAAACTGACCTTCGACATAATCCTTTGCCTGTCCTCGATGCATGCGATTGCTCCAACCTTGAATAGAGGTTATTGTTTTTGCATCTACTTTAAAGATAAGTATATTGTCCCAGAAGAATAATCCATAATAGAGAATATCGAACTCAGAGTGTTTAATTTGCTCAATATTTCGGTAGAATTTTTTCTTCTGACATTCATTATATTTAATTGGAGTATTTTGCCATTTCGCTGTTAAGCATTTTTCAATAATTGTGGATTCTGTGATGGTTTCATTATCTTTTTGTCTAACTGTTGAGAATTTTATTTCAATACGTTGGCTGTTATTGTTATCCCATAAATCGTATTTGGTTGTTGCTTGTGGTGGATAGGAAAGATTATACTTCTTTTTTATCATTATTTCAGCAACTTTTCCTAAGCGAGCAGTTTGAAGAAGAAAAATGCCATTTCTAAAAAGTTTTTGTTAAAATTGTCATAGCTATCGTGATATGTTATTTTGTGTGTTTTTAGAAATAATCCAATTACGCTCAAACTCGGAAATGTTAAAAATATCAAATACATAATCATCAATGAGAGATTGTAACTCTTGATGTCTAGTAGGTTGTGACAAAATTAGATCTACAATATTTGCGAGATATGAATCCTCTGGATGGGATAATTTGGGGAAAGGTAAAGTACTTAAATTGCTTTTTAAGACTTTCATGTCCGAGAAACTATTGAGATATAAATATTGATACAGTGCTGAATTCAATAAAGCAGCAACCGTCTTTGTTGATATGGTCTCTATCTCAGGAATAAGTATATTTGCGCTATTCAGGCAAAGGCGTTGTTTGTTATCATATGCTACAATTGGACGATTCGCAATAAACCGATAGATCAATTTTTCAGGTGCTCGAAAATATTCTTCTTTAGCACATTGCTGAAAATTTATAGGGTCAAACACAATGTATTTTTTTTCGTGCGAAACGACAAATGATTCCACCTCTTTGCCCGTAAATATTGGTTCCGCATTACCAGTCTGTTCTAATAATAACTTTTCTTTATTATTTCCAGTAACTATTCCTAATGCCCATTTGCTATGGGTTAAATAGTCGTTTGCTTTCTCTGTGACTTTCTGCTTGATGGATTCTTCAATCGGTTCTGTCTCTATGATTGGAATTTCTGTTTGATCTGAAGATGTTTTAAATTCTATTTGGGAGATGGAATCTTCTTTTTTAACAGAATATACTTGATGTGAAGATGTTGTTGGATGGAGTATAATGCTAAAATAATCAGTAAATACTCCATCAAAACGTCCGTTATACAATTCTATATGCTCAATCGTAGTGTTCTTTAATATATATGAACGTACATCGCGATGTTTTTGAATTTTAAGAAGAGATGTAGGTAAGAGGAATCCTAAGTGTCCATTACTTTTCAATGTTTTCATAGCTTTAACCAAAAACATGGATGCGCGTTCTTTAGAATGAATACCTAATACCTTGTATTGATTCTTCCTATCGGCACCCCATGGGGGATTTGTGTATATATAATCATGTTTCTGGGTGTCATAACACTTTAGAAAATCTGTACATGAAATATTAGGGACAAAATTTTTATTTTGATGCTTGACTAAAAGGTTTACTTTTGTTATAAGAACAGCAAGAGGATTCAAATCAGTTCCGTATAAATTTTCAGGGTGATCGGTTTCTATGGCAATTAAAAATGCCCCACTACCACAACAAGGGTCGTAAAATGTCTCATTGGGTTGAATATGTACCCCCTTTAGCATCGTTCTAACAATGCTATTGTTGGTATAATATTGTCCAGTCTCATTGCGTTCTCCTTCTGCCAATAAGGACTGTAAAATGAAACCTAATATATCTTCATTGCAATCCCAGATTTCATGTGAGATAGTAAGTTTAAGATACTGATATGATTGGTATGGAGCAAGTGTTTTTTGTACATTTGGTTTGTGCAGGATATGTGCAGCTTCAAGCTTTTTAATGCATAATGTATATATAATATCTTCCAACGGAGCATCAAAAGACGAAAGTTGTTCAAGTAAAGTAGTTGCTTGATTTGTTTGAATGTAACTCGAAGCAATCACTTTTTTTGCAGAAAGCGTCTTGTTTGCTCTATTGGTTAAACGTCCTTCTATGGATGTATTTAATCTGTGCCAATTAGATTTTGTTGCGTTGCTAATGGTTGACATAACTAAACCCTGTGATTTTGCCTGCAAAGGTACATTTTTTTTATGAGATTTGCAAGAGAATTGTAATTTTTCGTGTTCGAGTTGCGATATTTGACTACTATCAACGATAGCAGGTGTTGATAAGATGAATTCCGGAAATGGGATTCGTAATGTTTGTGGATGTGACATGATGAGTAGTTTTTAGTAGTTAAACATACGTTTTTTGAAATCGGCTGCAAAATTACTATACCAAACTGCTAAAACTTGTCAGTATGTAGAGAAAAATGCACTTTTTTTTGCGGAAAAGTGCATTTTTTTAGGAACTGAGTTAACTTTCTTAGGATATGAGTCAACTTTTTTAGGAATAGAGTCAACCTTTTTAGGAAAGCAATCTTAAGAAAAGTGCGGAGTTCTTAGCCGCAAGGGCACGATAACGCTTCGCTCTTCTCTCGGTCGTCTCTCGGTTGTCTCTCGGTGGAGTAGGGAAAGGTAAAGAGGAAAACAAATCTTAATAAAAAGCCTTTTTTGAGATTTTGAGTTCTTAGGTTCATCCTTGGTTCGTCCTTGGTTCGTCCTTGGTTCTTCCCTGGTCTTTTACCCGCGAGGAATAGGGAAGGTACAACGGGAAGGAATCTTAAGAAATGTACGCAAATTGATTATCCTACTCGCAGCAAACTGCTCGAGAAATCTAAACAATCTAAACTAAATACAGAGTACTCCGTAATGAATTGCTACCGCTCCTCATTTCGCTAGCGAAACTCGTGCGCTGAATCTTCTGCAAATACCAAAGATAATGAATTGTTGTGTGAGCGAAATAAAATCTAAACTATTTCATCTGCCACTTCGCGGATGATATCGCGGAGTTTGGATGGGGTGAGGCGGTCGAAGCTCTCGCGGTTGGCTACAATACCTATGCCGCCCATCTCTACTGTACCTGGAGAGAAAAGAATACGTTCATTCTCAGGCGCAAAGAAGCATTGAGGACGGGATTCGCGGCGGAAGAACACGATTGTGTTGAATCTAGGCGATGAGGCGATAAGGCTATTAGGCGAAGAGGCTGGCTCGTACCACGAGATGATATTCCAGCGAGGCTCCCATTCTTCGGTGCGGGAAGCACCTGCGGTGAGTGAGCCTGTTTGGCTGGCGTTCTCTGGAATACTTGCCATGGATAGCACTTTTTCTAGTGCTGCCAAATGGGATTGTAAATCAGATTCTTGCACCAATACGGCATTGGCGTAATTGGTGTCAAAATGATCTTCTATCGGCATACTATGTCTTGGAACTGCTTGGAAGTGCATATGATCTGGCGCACTAGCACCACACATAGGACCGTTATAGAAAATACTCATCTCGGGCATTGCCTGAGCCAAATGCAACATTGACTCCATGTGCGGAGCAAAAGTTTGACGCTCGTGGATAGCGGACGAGATGGTGAAATGGTGGTTAAAGATAGGGAAGGGGTTGACACGAATAAAATACGTTTGACCCGTAGGGGAGTCCCAAACGGTGGTGAGCTGTAGAGGCTCTAAACCATCAGGACAAAGGAAGCATGCGCGCTTTTGCAAGGCCTCTGGACTGACGTCTGCCATCACACTACGCACGCGAGCTGGGTTGAAAAAGAGCTTGGCAGGAAAACCGTCGATGGTCATATCTTTGACTTCGACCTGATCCAAAGCTCCGTAGTTAACGAAAGCTCTCCCGCGAAGCTCAAGTTCGCGGGAGAACATCTCGGATATTTGTGTATAGAGGTTCATAATTGTTCAATGTTGTTCAACATGGTTCAATGTAGTGCAATGTTGAACGCGAAGCGCTGAACTATTTTGAACAGCGCATGCGCTATTGAACGTGCCTAAGGCACAATTATTTTCCTTCGTTCATTTGGATACGTGCCTTCAACTCCCATGTACGGATACGATCTTTGTACAAGTGGTTGTTGTTCATGGTCACGATATCGCAGTTTGCATCAGAGTTGTCATCCCAACGACGGCAGTTATACACTACGTCATAGATACGACCAATTTGATACTCACGGCTTACGCGCAAGCCAACTGCATAATCCTCACCATACTTGGTGGTTGGGAAGTTGATAGTGCGGAGCATTGGGGTGTAGAAACCACGTGGTGCACCAAGACCGTGGATACGGAGTGCGTTGTTACGACCATTGTCTGGTGTCCACTCTTTGTGGTCGATTACTCCAGGAGGAATGAGGTTACCGTCGAAGTCGGTCAATTGGTAAGTACCCACTACCATTGCGCAGTTTTGCTCGTGGAAAGCGTCAATGAACTTTTGAACAGTGTTCTCATCGAAGTATGTATCGTCAGAGTCCAATTGGATAGCGAAGCGACCGCATTTCTCGTGGTGGAGAGCTACGTTCCAGTTACCACCGATAGCGTGCCAAGTCTTGTCTTGAGCGATATAAACGAGGTTCTCGTGACCCTCAGCAACGATGCTCTTGATTACATCTACAGAGCCATCCTCAGAGTTGTCATCTACAACGATTACATTGAATTTATAAGGAGCCTTAACTACTTGGCTAAGCGCGCTCTTGATAGCGGTACCGATGGTACGAACGCGGTTCTTACATGGGATAACCACAGTAGCGTCATACTCAAAGCCTTCGCAGTTGAGATCTACATCCTTGAAGCCAGGAGCGAGGTAACCATTGATATCTTTGAGGTGTTGGGTAGCAGCTTGCTCCATCTCGATTTGTACGCCACGGTTCTTAGGATCAACATAGTCGAAGTTCTTCTCGCCAGTGGTACGGTTGTCGAGCTCTACATCATAATAGAGGTACTCGTTGATGTGCTCCAAAGCGCCCTTTTGGCTAACTTTCAAGCGAAGGTCATAGAGACCAGCGTATTGATAATCCACATCCATGCGAGCCACTGCCTCTTTCACAGCGCTAGTGCGATAGAAGAGAACAGAACCGAACTCGAAGTCGTCGCGGATAGAACCCAATTGGTAATCAATAACAGGAGCGTTGGTACGAACCTCACCTACTTGGTTGAAGTGGTCTGCGTAAACCATAGCAGCCTTGGTGTCCTCGATGAGTGCCTCCATACGCTCAAGCGCGAAGAGAACGAATGAGAGGGTGGTGTACTTGGTGTAGATCAAGGTGTACTCGGTGTTAGCTTTCTCAGCGATCTCGCGAACAGTAGCTGTTGAGCGGATGTCACCGTGCAAGAAATGAATGTCTGCTACGAGCTCTTGAGCCTTCAAGTTAGCTACGGTAGCTTGTACTTGTTCCTCACTTTGGAAAGGAATAAAACATGTGATATTTTTCATATTGTTTCAAAAATAAATTTGGTTGTTTTCTTTTTAGTGTATGGTGTAAAGTGTATGGTGTAGAGGCAGGGATTATGCGGCATAGCCGCTATCCCTCGCCTTTAAACACTAAACTCTAAACCCTAAACTTAGAGAATATGATATTGCACAAACGCCTCGATAGCCTCATACTCAGCTAGTCCGAGGTCAGAGTACATCTTAGCGGTGTCGTGGTTGCGATCCTCGGCGCGTTGCCAGAACAAGCGCTCGTCGTCGCCCAAGAATGGAGCAGACTCCATTTGGCTTGCGTGGCGGAGGATAGCGTTACGTTTAGAGCGAAGCTCCTCTGGAGACATTGGCACTGCCATCTCTACAAGGTCAAGCTCCCACTCCATCCAAGCACCACGGTACATCCAGATGCGGCAGTCTTTCAACCACTCATCCCATGCTGCGGTGTGCTTCAACTCGTCAAGAGCAGCGAGCACAGCGTCGAGACATACACGGTGTGTACCGTGAGGGTCAGCGAGGTCACCAGCAGCAAAGATTTGTTGTGGTTTAACATCCTCAAGCAATGCTTTTACGATATCCACATCAGCTTGTGAGAGAGGACCTTTCTTGATGGTACCGGTCTCGTAGAATGGCAAGTTGAGGAAGTGGATGTTTTCGGTTGGAAGACCCATGTAGCGGCAAGCTGCGGTAGCCTCACCACGGCGGATAAGCGCCTTTAGGTTGAGGATCTCGCGGGTGTCGTTGTCGCCTACCTTCTCGTTTTTGAAGAAATGCATGTACTCGTCGTACTTCTTCTCGATTACTTCGTCGCCAGGAATAAGCATTTGCTTATAGCCCTTCATAAAGTCCATGAAACGTACTACCTCCTCGTCGCAAACAGCGATACAACCGCTGGTCTCATAAGCCACATGTACGTTATGACCTTGCTTGATGAGGCGTTGGAAGGTACCACCCATTGAGATGACGTCATCATCTGGGTGAGGAGAGAAGATTACAATATCTTTTGGGAATGGTTTAGCGCGCTCTGGGCGGTTGGTATCATCCGCATTTGGCTTGCCACCAGGCCATCCGGTGATGGTGTGTTGCAGGTCGTTGAAGACCTTGATATTGCAGTTGTATGCAGAGTCATATTTAGTAATGAGCTCGCTGAGTCCGAAATCGTTATAGTCCTTGTTGGTAAGTTTGAGGATAGGCTTCTTAGTTTGCTCGCAGAGCCATACTACAGCGCGGCGAACGAGTTGGTCGGTCCACTCGCAGTTGGTTACTTTCCATGGATGGTTGATGCGGGTGAGTTTGTCTGCAGCCTCTAGGTCGATGACGAAGGATGCATTCTTGTGCAATTGCAAGTATGATGCAGGGCAAGTGGCATTAGCTACTTCCTCAATAGCTTGTTGTACGATACCTGCTTTGTGTTGACCAAACGCTAGGAGAATAACTTCTTTGGCTTGAAGGATAGTGTCAATACCCAAGGTGATAGCGCATGTAGGCACTTGTGTGGCGTGGCCAAACAATGACTTAGCGTCCATGCGTGAGTTGCTATCCATGATCACGAGGCGAGTAGATGAGTTAGGTTGTGTACCTGGCTCATTTACAGCGATATTACCGCATTGACCGATGCCCAAAACTTGGATGTCAATGCCGCCAGCTTCAACGATAGCTTTCTCATACTCCTCGCAGAAGGTGAACACAGTCTCCTTTGGTAGATCACCAGGGAAGGTGTGTACGTTCTCTGGTAGAATATCTACTTGGTCAAGCAATTGGCTCTTGATTTGACCCATGCTACCTAAAGAAGCGTCTGCCAAAGGATAGAATTCGTAAGAACCAAATACTACTACGTTCTTAAAGCTCAAGCCCTCTTCTTTGTGAAGACGAACGAGCTCAACAAACAAGTCGCGCATGGAGCGACCAGATGCCAATGACAATACGGTCTTTTGGCCATTAGCTTCGCGGCGGTTGATCAAGGTGGCAATACGAGCAGCTACTGCAGCGATACCCTCTTGAGGTTTCTCTACGATAGTGGTGTTTACATGCTCCATGCGGGTAACGCGTGATTGCTCATATGCGTCCGCAGGGCGATACAATTTCTCTTCGATTTTGCAGAGAGAAATCATTTGACTAAGATTATTTCTCATGATTTTTTATATAATTATGTCGATTTTCTCCTAAAACTCCTAAAACCTCTAAAACTCCTAAAACCTCTAAAACTCTTAAAACTTCTAAAACTCCTAAACTCCCCAAAACGACCCAATAATCCATACTAAATCGCCTGCAAAATTACATTAATTTATACAAATCTGCAAACGGTTGCATAAGATTTTTTAAAAAAATAGTTTTTTATATGTTTTACAACATAAAAGACGGTATAGCGCTTGCGCGTGTGGAAAAAAAAATGTACCTTTGCAAGCTATTTTATGTG
Organism: Paludibacteraceae bacterium; assembly: GCA_017559385.1. Lineage (GTDB taxonomy): Bacteria > Bacteroidota > Bacteroidia > Bacteroidales > Paludibacteraceae > Colicola. Next base: position 54,394 of record JAFYSK010000051.1, read on the forward strand.
TAGTGGCTAATTTTGGATAAAATAACAACTTAAATAAATTTAAAAATTATGATTTTAATTGCAGATTCAGGCTCAACCAAGACCCATTGGTGCTTAATGGCGGCTAATGGTCATTGCAGTGAGTATTTTACAGATGGTATCAATCCATTCCAACAAACATCTGACGCTATTAAGAATAGTGTGAATAACCAACTTCTTCCTAAGATGGCTAGCGAGATGTGGGCTGGTAAGATTACTGGCGTGTATTTCTATGGAGCGGGTTGTACTCCAGAGAAGATTCCAGTAGTTGTGTATGCTTTGGAGGATATCTTTAAGGGTGCCAAGATTGAGGTGTATTCTGATATGGTTGGTGCTGCATGTGGATTGCTTGGTGAGGAGACTGGTGTGGCTTGTATCTTGGGTACTGGTGCTAACTCTTGCCTTTGGAATGGTAAAGAGATTGAGAAGAATGTTCCTGCTCTAGGTTTTATCCTTGGTGACGAGGGTAGTGGTGCTGTGCTGGGCAAACGCTTGGTAGCTGACCTCTTGAAAAACCAACTTAGCGATGAGCTCAAGGAGAAATTCTTGACCCAATATGGTATTACAGCTGCGGATGTAATCGAGAATGTATATCGTAAACCTTTCCCTAATCGTTACTTAGCCTCATTGAGCAAATTCTGCTCTGAAAACATGGACAACCCATTGATTGCACAACTCGTTTACGATCACTTCGACTACTTTGCTAAGCGTATTTTGCCTCAATATCCTGCTCTTCCAGTAGGCTTTATTGGTTCAATCGCTTACTACTACCAAGATGTATTGAAGAAAGTGTTGGCTGACAATGGTTTCCAAGTGGGTAAGATTCTTCAAGGTCCTATGGAGGGCTTGAAGGAGTACCACAAGAAAGATGTCGTTCCTACAATGTAATAACCCTGTTCCCTCTGTTGTTTACGGGTTCATGACGGGTTCATGACGGGTTGTTACCGAGAGAACACCGAGAGATCACCGAGAGATCACCGAGGGAAAAGAAATGAAAAATACTGCAAAATTATGGCTTTTACAAAAGTTACAGAACAAAGTTCATTGCATGACAATCTTGACCAGAAATCTGTTGGTCAGTTGCTTGTGGAGATGAATGAGGAAGACCAAAAGGTGGCTTTGGCTGTCAAAGAGTGTATTCCTCAAATTGAAAAACTTGTGGAGGGTATCGTTGAACGTATGAAACAAGGCGGTCGCATCTTCTATATGGGTGCGGGTACTAGTGGTCGTCTTGGTGTGTTGGATGCTAGTGAGATCCCTCCTACATTTGGTATGCCACCATCATTCGTGATTGGTCTTATCGCGGGTGGTGACCATGCGTTGCGTAACCCAGTTGAAAATGCTGAGGATGATCCAGAGAAGTCTTGGAAAGAGCTTTTGGATCACGATATCACTACGCTAGATACAGTGGTAGGTATCGCTGCTTCAGGTACTACTCCTTATGTAATAGGTGCGCTCGAGCGCGCACGCGAGTTTGGCTGCTTGACAGCATCTGTGTCTTGTAACCCAGGTTCACCTGTGGGTCAGGTAGCAGAGATCGCTATCGAACCTATGGTAGGTCCTGAGTTCGTGACTGGTTCTACTCGTCTGAAATCAGGTACTGCACAAAAACTCGTTTGCAACATGATCACCACCATCACCATGATCAAGATGGGCCGTGTTAAGGGTAATAAGATGGTCAATATGCAACTTTCTAACAAGAAGTTGGTGGACCGTGGTACCCGCATGCTCGTTGAGGAGTTGGGTCTTGAGTATGACAAAGCGAAAGACTTGCTTTTGCTCCATGGTAGTGTGAAGAAAGCAATGGACGCTTATCGCGAGAATAAATAAGACTAATCAATAAAGATAATAAATCATTTAATATCTGATATTTATGAAGAAAATACTCTTTGTGTTGACTTGCTTGTTCTGCTCAGTCGCTATGATGGCTAGCGTTAAAGTAACAGGTACAGTCATTTCTGCAGAGGACGGACTTCCTGTAATTGGTGCTTCCGTTCTTGAGAAAGGAACATCAAATGGTACTATTACCGATTTTGATGGTATTTACGAGCTGACAGTATCTGATAATGCTGTCTTGGTATTTAGTTATGTAGGTTTAGCTTCTCAGGAGGTTAAAGTTACTGGTCCAAAACACGACGTAACCCTCAAGGGCGATGCTATCGCCATGGAGGAGGTTGTGGTTACCGCTATGGGTGTGGTTCAAGAGAAAAAACGCTTGAACTTTGCTGTACAAAACATCGGTGGTGACGCTTTGACCGAGAATAAGAGCTCTAACTTCGTTAACTCACTTCAAGGTAAAATCGCGGGTGTGTCTGTAACCAACGCAGGTGGTTCACCTAACTCTGGTAGCCAGATTATTATCCGTGGTATCTCTTCTGTGAACAACTCACAAAGTAACGAGCCTCTCTTTATCTTGGATGGTGTGGCTATCTCTGGTGGTGCTTCTACAGCTGCTGATATCAACCCTAACGATATCGAGAATATTACCGTCCTCAAAGGTGCTGCTGCTGCCGCTCTTTATGGTCAAGATGCTGCCAACGGTGTCATCATGATTACTACCAAACAAGGTGAGGCTGGTAAAATCAAAGTGCAAGCTAATGGTAGCTGGCAATGGGATCAAGCAACTCGTCTTCCTCAACTACAACAGTCTTTCGGACCTGGTGCACAAGGCTTCTACAAAGACAAAACTTCTGGTGGATGGGGTCCATTGCTCGGTGAGGATGATGTGATTTATGATAATATCGGTAACTTCTTTGAAACTGGTTTCTATCACAAATATGACTTCTCTGTTACTGGTGGTAGCGAGAAATTTAACGCATATGCTTCTGCTAACTGGTCTAACGCTGAAGGTATCATTCCTGAGGATTACAAGACTCGTTTCGGTGCAATGGTTAAAGCTTCTTTCACTCCTGCTAAATGGGTAACATTCCAATTGGGTGTTAATATGACCGATACAAAATCTCGTTCTACCAGTGGCGTGAGCTCTGTTTACGGATGGCCTATTAACAACGATATTACTGACTACAAACACGATAACGGTCTTCCTACTCACCGTTATTGGAGCGATACCGAGAAAACAGGTTCTCCTATCAGCCCTCTTTATAGCATCTACGAGGATGATGGCGTTGCTAAGAAAAATCGTAGCGTGTTGAGTGGTAGTATTACTCTCAAACCTATCAAGAACCTCCAAATCGTTGCACGTGCTAGCTACGACGTAAGTTACTCTTCTTCTGATAGCTACTCTGTTCCACGTTGGGATGATAGCAACATAGTTCCTTCAGTTTCTCAACCTAAAGGTGACAAACCTGCTGATTATGATACTGCAGCTCCTGGCACATATGCTGATTGGGACAAGTATTATCAATATCTTGCTTGGAAGACTTCAACTTCTGCTGATGAATACTTTGATCTTCTTGGTTTGACTGGTGGTTATATGCACCCAGACAACTATATCCTTACTTCTGAGGATATCGAGAATATGAGTAAGTCTTCTCTTGGTGCTTATTCTGCTTCAATGAGTCGTAGCCGTCTTTTCACCGCAGGTGCTAACATTAGCTACAAGGTTGAACTTCCTAAGGACTTCTCTATTGACCTTATGGCAGGTACCGAGCTTAAGATGAGAGAGGGTTACTCAATGTCTAACTATGGTGTGGACTTCATTATCCCTGGTACTTATAGCCTCTCTAACACCAACCGTGATTACATGGAATTGTCTGATCGTACCGTTGGCCATAGCGAGGTTCGTCGATTCGGTTACTTCGGTGAGATTCGTGCGGATTACAAAGGCCTTGCTTCTCTCTCTGTAACAGGTCGTTGGGACTGGTCTTCTACTATCAATAACAACCCATTCTTCTATCCATCTATCACTGGTGGTGTTATCCTATCTGAGTTGATACCTGGTTTGAATGAGACCAAAAACAACTGGTTCTCTTATTGGAAGATTCGTGGTAACTACGCGGTTGTAGGTAAAGATGCTCCAGCACAATTGTATGACCGCCGATTCAAACAATTTGGTACTTACCCAGATGGTGGTTATGGTATCGACCCAACCATGTCTTCTGCTTCACGCGACCTCATGCCTGAGATGTCTTACTCTTGGGAGGTTGGTACTGATATCAAATTCTTTGATAACAAGACCCGTCTTGACTTCGCATACTATTCTACTCGCGTTGATAACCAAATCGTGACTGTACGTGTATCTCCATCTTCTGGTTATATTCTTCAAACTCGTAACGAGGGTGAGATCCGCAACCACGGTATTGAGTTTACACTCGATCAAGACATTATTAAACGCAAAAACTTCAACTGGACAATGGGTCTCAACTTTGGTCTCAACCGTGGTACTGTTGTAGGTCTTCCAGAGGATGTACACGAAATTACAGGTCCTCAATATGGTGATGTCTTTACTTCTGCTTACCTCGGTGGTTCTACTACCGCTCTTACTGGTAAAGATTACCAACGTAATGCCGATGGTCAAGTGATCGTAGATGAGAATGGTTATCCAAAGATCAATCCTAACAAGAATGAGCTTATCGGTAACCGTGAGGCTAAATTCCAAGCTGGTCTTAGCTCAAGCATGAATATCTACGGTGTTCAATTCTCTTTCCTCTTTGACGCACGCGTAGGTGGTGATGTGCTCAACGTTACTGGACGTAACCTCATCTCTAGCGGTAACCACAGTATTCTTGAGAAATACCGTGGTCGTCAAGTAGTATTCGATGGTGTTGTTGAGACAACTGATGATGCTGGTAACGTAATCTACGTTCCTAACACCAAACCTATTACTCTCAACCAAACTACTATCACTAACTACTTCTATAACGTATCTACCAACTTCATCGAGGATGGTACTTACCTCCGTCTTAGTTATGTGACACTCGGTTATGACTTCGCTAAACTCTTGAAGAATCAAAAAGTTCTCAAAGGTTTGAAACTCAACTTTACTTGCAACAACGTATTCCTCTTGACCAAATATACAGGTACAGATCCTGTCTGCAACGCATCTACTGGTCAAGGTGGTACAGGTTCTGCGGGTATTGATAACAGTCCTATCCCAAGTACACGTAGTTACAATATCAGCCTTTCGGCTTCCTTCTAATCTAATATAATATAAGGAATATGAAAAAGATATTTATTATACCTGCTCTTCTAGGAGCAATGTTGTTTACAAGTTGCGAGAACTTTTTGGATATCAACAAAAGCAAAGACTCTGCAATTTCAACTTCTGTGGCTCAAGTGTTGCCTGTAGCAACATTCTATGCTTCACAAATATGCTATGACCACGCTGAATATGGCGTGTACATGTGCCAAGCCCTCACTACTGGTGGTAAGAGCCAAACTGGTTCATATCCATATAGTCAAGGTTGGGAGTTCCTCGGTGTAAACCGTCACCCAATGTGGCGCCGTCACTTCTATGACCTCGGCGCGAACATCCAAAAGATGAACGAGATCGCAGAGGAAAAAGGCAACTATAATGCTATCCTTATCGGTCGTACCGTTATGCTCATGTCAACCATGTTGACTACCGATGCATTCGGTGATATGCCTCGTTCACAAGTTTATCAAAGCAACTCTCCTCGTTATGATACTCAAGCAGAGGTGTATGAGTGGATGTTCCAAGAGGTTGATGAACTTCTCAAACTCTATCAAGATCCTACTTGGACCAATGCTCCTACTAACCTTCTTATCAGCCAAAAGATGGATCGCATCTATGCTGGTGATTTGAGCAAGTGGGAAGCTTTCTGCAAAGGTCTCAAAGCGCGCCTCTGGTTGCGTAAATTGCCTAACTGGGACAATACTCCAGCTGTTTGCCAAGAGATCGTTCGTCTCGTTGACGATGCACTCGCTACATGGGAAGAGCCTCAATATCACTACCCAGGTGGTGTGACTGAGTCTAACTGCCCTTGGGGACCATATGCTCCTAAGATCAACTCTTGGGAGAGCCGTGACAACCGTCTCGCTTCTTCAATCCCTACTACTTTCTTCTTGCATGGCATCTTGGGTGGTATAGATGGACAATATCAACTAAGTCGTGGTTATGCGCTCGATCCACGTGCTGCAAAAATCATGGAACCACGTAACGACAAAACTGGTATGTTGCACCTTGAGAGCAATATAGGTATGGATATCAATAATACTATTGCTGATTTCCCAGATCTTCTTACACAAAGTGCTAAAACCAACCCATTAACCTCTAACACAGGTTATATTCCTTTGATGATGACCGAAGAGTTGATGTTCATCAAGGCTGAGGCACAATATTGGGCTGGTGATCGTGCTGGTGCTTATAATACAACTGTTGAGGCTACTAAGGAGAGTATGAAGCGCTACGGTATCGTTGAATCTCAATTGGAGGATACCGACCCTAGCAAATACAATGGTGGTGCGCTTGATCAATATCATCGCTTCTTCAATATCAAGTTGCCAGGTGCTGACAAGTTCACTATTGCAGACCTTATGCAACAAAAGTATGTGGCTATGTATCTCCAACCAGAACAATGGACCGATATGCGCCGTTACAACTATTCTTCTACCGCTAATGGTATAGCATATGCACTACCAGGACAAGCTCCTGTGTATGTGTATGACGTGAAGAATGTACACGATGGTTCTGTTAAAATGTTTGCTGCTGACTCTGTTAACTTCAAACTATCTTATTCTTTGCATCGTCCATTTAACCTTTATGAGGCTTACTGGTGTACTCCAGATGACTATGGTAAAAATGCGAACCTCTCTCCTAATGCTTGGGTAAACCGTCTCAATGCGGATACTGAGACCGAAACCAAGTACAACAAGAAAGAGCTTGATCGTATGGGTTACTATACCACCAATGCGGCTGGTGAGAAAATCCTCGATTACCGTATCTTGAAAAAACGTATGATTTGGGCACAAAAGAATCCTAGTGTTGTTCAGTGTGCTGATGACGATATCGTTTGGATGTAATTTAATATTCACGAATTTATAACTTTTGAAAATATGAAAACAATATTCAAAACACTTGCACTTGGTTTGTTGCTCATCGCTACTGCATCATGCGAACAACATGATCCATTTGATGAGAATACCATTACTGGTGCTATAGGACCTCACGCATATTGGACTATTGAAAGTAGTATGGTCAAAGCAGGTGAGACTATGGGCTTCGTAGGCCAATATTACTCAACTGTTGATCGCGATTATATCGATCACTCAGAGGTTTGGTACGAACTCTTTGAAGTGGAAGATAAAGTGGTTACTGCTTCACTTATCAAAGCTTTTACATACAGTGTAACTAGCAATATCACAGCTCAAAAGCGTATGTTGCAAACTATCCAATCATACCCACACTCTGAAGATATGTATAGCGATTCTTTACGTGCTTATGTATTGGAGGACCGATTCCCTGTTAGTAACACATTGTCTCCTATTACTTGGGCGCAACCTACTGACACTGTTGGTTTCAACAAGAACCTTTATGCTTACTTTGGCGAGAACTTCGCTGCAGAATTCAAGGCTGGTGTGACAGCTAAAATGAATCCTTCAGAGGAAGAACGTAACTATGCTGCTTATATGAACGTTATCCAAGGTCTAAGTCTTCTTACTGATACCATCGTTACTGCTAACGGTGATCGTATGCCTTACGTTCAATGGATCACAGACTCAACCTTCAATGCTAACACTAACACTTGGGTGAAAGGTTTCAAACTAAATGATACTGTTTGGAGTAAGGTTAATTTTGATACCATTGGTTTCAAGGTAGATTCTACACCTATCAAAGAAGGTCGTCCACCTGTAATCGTAGGATATAAATATGATACTACCCCTATACTGAAACCAGTGGTTGAAGAAGTAATCTATGTTTATCCACAAATCAAAAATGCGATCGATAGCGTTTGGGAGAACCACGTATCATTCTATGACTTGATCCAAGGTGCTGATGGCTACTCTATTGGGTACAAACGTGAGTACTACATCAATGCAGAGCTCCGCGTTTATGATCGCAAGGGATTTGTTGAAGGTAAGGATACTCCTGGAGCGTACACCGGTGGTACATATAGTAAGACCGATGAGAAAAAGATTTCAATTAACTAATAAGTCTAATTTTGATAATACACAAAAATATGAAACGAGATTTTTTGAAAATGCTATTCATAGCACTTCTCCCTCTCTTTGCAGCGTCTTGTGTTCCAAACGTGCCTGAAGAAGAGGTGCTTCCAAGAGATGCGGTTTCTTTTGAATATTATATCGATCAAAATACAGATTCTAAATACTATTTGGATTTCTATGTTGATTCTGATATTACTTTCAAGAATACTTCTCCAGAAACTACTGTTGGTGAGCCAACATGGGACTTTGGTGATGGTACCGTTGAAACTGGCAATAATGTAACTCACTTCTATGCAAAAGCCGGCACATATACCGTTAAACTTACCATTGGTGACTTCTCTGCTAAACAATCTATCATGATCGCGCCTATCAAACCTATCGTTAAGGTTGTATATGCTGATGAGGTTTGCGAGGTACGTAGCACTCCTGTTACTTTTGAGGTAGAGTTGCCTAACCCAAAGAACAAACCAGCTACATTCTATTGGAGCTTCCCAGAAGATACAAAGAATCAAAATGATGAGGATTATGCTAGTTATGAAGGAAAAGGTGTGAAAGATCTTCCTGCTCCAGTAAAATTCTCTCACGTTGGTTCACAACAAGTACAACTTAACGTGAAACTTGGTGAGGACGATCTTGAGCCTACTTTCCTCAATGTGCAAGTGGCATATGATAAGGAAGTTCCAACTCTCTACTATGCTGTTGCTGGTGGCCCTATCAAGGCGCACAAATTGGCTAACGATGCTCCAGCTGATATGAAGATCTATTCATATGACCTTGGTGTAGCTTCTGGTCAACACCCATTGAATATCCTCTTCCATGACTCTCTGCTTTATGTTTTGGACGCAGGTAAACAATTCTACTATGTAAACGATGTAAATGGCGTTTTGGGTGATGGTAAGATTTCTGTTATCTCTAAAGATGGTAGCAAAGTTCAAACCATGATTTCTAATGCTGACCAAGCTGCGTTTGATGATCCATTCTATGGTTGCATCGATGGCGACTACCTCTACTACGCTAACCGTAATACTGGTATAATCAAAGTTCCTTTGACAGATCGTGACAAAGTGTATAGCGTAAATGATTATCCTTATTGGGTTCAAAATAATACTTTAGGTTACTATGCTAATGGTATTGCTTATGGTGCTATCGGTGGTATGTTTGGCAAAATCAATGGTATATGGCACTGGACTAAATTCTATAACGGTAATGGTATTTTCCGCTTTGAGGAAGGTGATATCCAACCTAAAGCTGTAGATGGTTCAGACAAGACTCTCATTCCTAAAGCTGGTATTATGCTTGAGAGTATGTGGCACAAGTCTTTTGCATATGCAGCTAAGAGTGCAACACCTAAACTCGTATTGCACATCATGGATGTAGGCTATAATGGTGTATATGCTGCTACCTACGACGAGTTTAATGCTGTAGGTTCATCTAAAAATAGCATGAAACCTTATGCTGTGACTTACAATGGTATGATGTTTGAGAGTAATACAGCAGGTAACTTAGCGTCTAAGGAAGGTACTGGTACCGAATCTATTGGTATTTGCCAAATGACTTATGACGAGGTAAACGACTGTGTATATTTCGCTTATCGTAATAATGCTCCTGGCGGCGCTGGTAAATTCCCAGCAAGTGGTATCTACTCTTATCATGTAGCAACTGGTACCGTAACTTGCCTCGTTGAAGGTGTAGAAGCATACGGTGTAGCAGTAAATAATACTCCTTCTAAATTGTTCTAATGAAATTTATTCATAAAATATCTATTCTTGCTCTTGGCTTGTGCATGGCGCTTACGCTCCATGCACAGCCCAAGCGTGAGTTTCGTGCCTCATGGTTAACCACCGTGTGGGCAATCGATTGGCCTAATCCACATAGCCAAGCTGATGCTGCTGGCCAATTGAAGCAACAAAACCACATGATCTCGCTCATCAAACTCCACGAGAAGGCTAACCTCAATGCGGTCTTCTTCCAAGTACGTGGTTTCTGTGATGCGATGTATAAATCTGAGTACGAGCCTTGGAGTCAGTACCTCACAGGTACTCGAGGTGGCGAACCTACCTACGATCCTCTCCAACTCGTCATTGACTCTGCCCACGCACGTGGTATTGAGGTACATGCGTGGCTCAACCCTTATCGTTATGCTTCTTCGGATGCTACTTACGGTAAGAATCACTCTAAGGACTACTACAATACCCACCCAGAGTGGCTAGTTAAGTGTGGTGATATCACTATCCTCAATCCATCCCTACCTGAAGTGCGCGAGCAAATTTGCAAGGTAGTTGTTGACATCGTTAAGAACTACGACGTGGATGGTATTATCTTCGACGACTATTTCCATCAATCGGGTTATCAAAACTCGTATGATGATGCACAATATAATGCGTACAAGGACACAGCGGCTAATGCCATGTCTCGTGCAGACTGGCGCCGTGCACAAAACAATCTGATGGTGCGCATGGTTAATGAGGCTATCAAGGCTACCAAACCTTGGGTCAAATTTGGTATCGGTCCTGCGGGTGTAGCAGGTAAGGCCAATACTTCTGCTCCTGTCTATGGCGTTGAACCTTGTCCTACTCCTTCATCCGACTGGCAGTACAACCAAATTTATGCAGACCCTCTAGCATGGTACAACGAGAAGACCATCGATTATATGGCTCCTCAAATCTATTGGACCATCAGTTCTTGGGCCAACTATGATGTGATTTGTAAATGGTGGTCAGACATGGCTTGCCACTTCAATCGTCACATGTATGTGAGCCATAGCCTAAGTGCAATGGTAAGCGACAATGTTACATTGTCTAGCGGTCAATTCCATAAAAGTGAGATAGGCGCACAAATTGAACTCAATCGCCTTTACGATCGCATGGACGCCCCAGGTAGTTGCTGGTATGGCTTCTCTACAGGTATGTCCACCAAGGACTATTTCAACTACATCGAGTCTGATGTCAATACCAATGCAGCGGTAGTTCCTCAAATGTCTTGGCTCTCCACCAATGAGTGCCTCTACGTGAGCAATATCACCAAGTCGGGCAACAAACTGACTTGGAAAGCACCTAAAGAGAATCTCCGTTATGCAGTATATCAAATCCCTACATCAGAGATTGGCAAACCAGGCGTAGCATATTCTAGCCAATATCTACTAGGTACTACTTATACCACAGAGTTTAATGTGGCTAATAAGTTTGCTTTGGATGCTTCTATTCCATTGGTTTATGCCGTGGCTGTATTGGATCGTTATGGCAACGAGCACCCTGCACGCACGATGGATAATACCTCATGGGGCAAGTCGCCTGTGGCGGAAATTACGTATCCTCTGAATAATGATGCTGCCCTCATGCCATGTAATGTGACATGGAAACCTGTCACGGGTGCTGACTCATACTTCTTCCAACTCTCTAAGTCTGCTGACTTCTCTGAGATTGATTATGAGTACGAGGTTTCAGAGCCTACATTCTATTTGGGCAAGATCTATTGGCTCAAATCCGATGGCACTTACTACTGGCGCGTGCGCACACGTAGTATAAATAAGGAAGATTCATTTACTGGGGTTCATTCCTTTAACGGATCTTATTTCCGTATGCAAAACCCTGCAGAAGGTGACACCCTAGACTTTGTTACTCCTACCTTCGTATGTGACAAGGTTAACTACTCAGAGGTTAAATACACCTTCGAACTCTCCACTTCAGCCAAATTTGATGAGGCTTCTATGCTACACGTAGGTACTTCATCTACCAATAGCTACCAACTGCCATTTGATCTATTGGCTTCTCGTGATTATTATATCCGCGCAACAGCTGCATTCAATGGTATGGAGGTAATGACTACTACTACCAAGTTCCGCACCAAAGCACAATATGTGCCAGTTCCTGTCATCACATGGCCTACTAATGGCTTGAATGTCGCAGGTCAAGATCTTAAAGTGGTTTGGAAGAAACAAGCGTCATCCGGTTTCCAAGTGGAACTCAGTACTTCCAAATCGTTTGCGCCTCGTAATACTACGAAGATTCGTCTAGATGATCCTGCTGCAACATCTACCACTACCACTCTCAAAAGCGGTAAATGGTATATCCGTATGCAAGCTGTTGCCGAAGGCGGTTATACTGAATCTTCTAACGTGGTTGAAATTAATATGGGCGTTGATGGAGGTGTCAATGGATTGGAAGATCCTACTGCGGTTGAAGATATTACTGTTTCTACCACTCCAACAAAGATCGTAGAGAACGGATATGTATATATCCTTCGTGATGGCAAACGCTATAACTTACTTGGCAATCACGTACAATAGACGCACTATTCACGCACAATAAATGCACAATAAATGCACAATAAATGCACAATAAACGCACAATTGACGCACAATAATGATATGATTCCTGATAGATAACCGAGGTAGAGGTATCACTAAGAAGTCCAGCAGCCGCGCAGCGGTGGTCTAACAACAAAGTGGTCCAACAGCCGAAGGCGGTCTTTCAGCGAAGCGGTCTTAAAAAATAAACAACACAATTTAATTACTTAACGCAACCGAGGTCCACCGTGGACGTGTCCACAACGGATGAGGAAGCAATTTATTAACCAAAAAACAACAAATTTATGAAAAGATTTTCAATCTTTTTTGCAGCTCTTTTTGTAGCTGTGACTTCATTTGCTGCCGTTTCTTATGAGTTGAACGGTGGTGTGACCAATGACGACAATTGGTTGAGCAAAGGTGACATGTGGACAGCTTTCTGCGCTGACGCTGGTATTACCACTTTGGGTACTCTAGAAGAGGTAAAGGCTCTTGGTGACCCTTACTCTGCAATCTGTACTCCTCTTGCCACAGCTAACGCTCAGGCTATTCTTGACAATGCAAAATGGGACTGGCTCGAGGCTTACATCATGCAAGTTCAAAATGCTGACGCTGCTGCTACTGTTCTTGCAGAGGGTACTTCTGGCGCAGGTTGGCGTTATGCTTTTGCTGCTTTCTTCTTGGAAGGTAAACGCGCTTCATGGCCTGTATCTACAGACTTTGCTGTAGCTGGTACTCCAGAGGCTTTCATCCCATCCTGGAAACACGCTTTCGCTAACCCAACTGAGCCTACAGCTGAGTGGGTGTTGAACGCTCCTTACTACGAGGGTAAAACTTTCGACGGTTGGTACGCTGCTGCTGACTTCTCTGGCGACAAAGTTGTTAAAATCGACGCTACTACTACTGGTACTCTCTACGCTAAATGGGTAGAGTATATCCCAAGTGTAGTTGAGGTTCGCGCTTTGGCTGACGATACCGAGACCAAGGTTTCTGGTGTTGTTAACTTCATCTCTGGCAAGAACATCTACATCCAAGACGCTACCGCTGGTATCCTTGTTTACACACTTGAGACTCCTAACTGCCAAGTAGGTGACAAGATCGTTGCTAAGGGTGTGAAAGTTATGTACGGTGGTGCTCCTGAGGTTAAGAGCGCTGTTATTGAGTCTACTGAGGCTGCTTCTGTAGCTGCTCCTACCGTATTCGAGACTTTGGCTGCACTTGTTGCTGACTCTCTCGAGCACAAATATTTCGCTACCAACGTTCAAATCGCTGGTGTAACTATCGTTGAGTACGATTCTTACAACAACCCAACTGTACAAGATGCTACTGGTGAGAAGGCTTTGTGCTACAAGATGGTACTTGATCCAGTTGCTTTCCCAATCGGTTCTAAAGTTACTGTTACTGCTGTGGCTGGTTGGTACAATGGTTTCCAATTCGTTGGTGACGCTAAGAACATCGTTATCCCTGTTGCTGGCGTAGTTGAGGACTTCACATATCCTGTTCGTCACGATGGTCGCTACTCTTTGAAGAACAACTGGGTAATCTCTAACATGGAGGATAACTATGCTGCTAACAAACCAGGTTCTAACGACTATGTTCGTGGTATGGCTGCTAGAAATGGTAAGATGTACTTCATCAACCGTGAGACTGAGTCTATCGTTGTTGTAGATGGTAAGACTGGTAACATGCTTGATCCTATTAAGCTTACTGGTGACCACCTCTTCCAAAAGGTTACAGGTACTGATTCTATTACAGGTGAGGCTACTTATGCTGCTGGTACTACCCTTCCTTTCAACGATATCAAGTTCGACCAAGCTGGTAACTGCTTGATCGGTGCTTGTATGACAGGTGCTACTACATGCCAAACTTTCTTCATCTACGTTGTTGATCTTGAGACTGGTGCTTGCACCAAGCTCATCGAGGACGTTCTCTGGGATAACCCAGGTTTGGATCAAGTACAATTCCGTTTCGACGCATTCGGTGCTGCTGGTGACGTAACCAAGAATGGTGTAGTTATGGCTGCTGATGCTAACGGTTCTTGGAACGTATATCGTTGGTTGATCACTGACGGTGTGGCAGGCGAAGGCGAGCAAGTAGCTGTTCTTCTTGACCCAGCTGTTGACCAATCACTCTATATCAATGCTGCTGGTTACGGTACAGCTCCTCAAATCTTCCCACAAGACGAGTTGGGTGAGCTCTTCTACGTAGACGGCTTCAACACATTGCCAATGTTGTTCTACGGTAACCCAGACGAGGGTGCTAACCTTATCGACGACTTCATCAACGTTCCTACTGGTGTTAAGGTTTGGAATAATGATGGTGACACTATTAAAATGAATGCAAACTTCAACGGTCTTGTTGAGTTCCAAGTAGGTGAGGAGTATTTCCTCTTGATGGTTGCTGCTAACAACACTCATAGCGTTCCTACTACTTACGCTCTCTACAAGTTCGCTGACGAAGACCGTGCATTCGCAGGTATGGAGCCACTTTGGTACTTCCCACACAACGGTCTTGGTACAACTACTATCGGTTGCCGTACAGCAACTCCTTCTGTTGACGTAGTTAGCGATACAGAGGCTACTCTCTACCTCTATGCTACCAACAATGGTTACGCTGCTTACACCTTGACTATCGATCCTACTATCATCTCTGCTGTAGAGGATGTTGAGACTGTTAAGGTTGAGGCTAAGAAGGTTATCGAGAATGGCAACGTTGTTGTTATCAAGAACGGTGTTAAATACAACATGCTCGGTGCTGAGGTTAAGTAATTCGCTAAGTTGTACTTAGGAGTTATATAAACTCAAATAACCATAATCCAGGAGTGCGTCTTACGGCGCACTCCTTTTTTTGTTTGTAGTATTTACGGAGGAATAATGGAGAGACTCATCGCTCCTCATTTATGTTCTTAGCCACAAGGGCACGATAGCGCTTCGCTCCTCCTTCGGAGTTCCTTCGGTCTTCCTTCGGAGTTCTTAGCCACAAGGGCACGATAACGCTTCGCTCCTCCTTCGGAGTGGTAACGGAGAAGACAGGGTGGGAAAGTAGTGGGCATGTTGAAACTTTTTTTCGCAAACGTTTGTATATTTGAAAAAAAAGTAGTAACTTTGCGGGGTAATTTGTAAAATTGTATTATTACGTTAAATTTTATATACCATGAAAAGAATTTTACTATCTTTGATTTCCCTTTTGTGTATAGCTTCTACGTATGCTATCTCATTAAATGGTAGAGAGTACACCATTGATACTCTCTCTATGTATCCTGTAGGTCCTGGTACTACTTTCTACGAGCTTCGCATGCTTCGTGTAGATGCAGTTAGTCGTTTGGACTGCTGGCTGCTGGCAGTGGATACCCGTGATCCATATGTTTCTGTAGAGCAAGTTTTGGGTACTGGTAAAATCTGTGGTACAGAGACTCCATCCAAGATGGCAACTCGTAGTACTACCGATAGCAAAATCTTCTTTGCTGGTGCTAATGGCGACTTCTTTACTACTCAAGATGACCAATCTACCGCTGCTTATCACGAAGTAGGTATGCCTGTTAGTACCACAATCGTGAATAGCGAGTATGCGCATACTCCGATTGCTAATCGTACCAAACGCCGATTAGGTGCTATTGATGCAGACGGTAAAGGTATTACTGCTGTTACTCATACAATTGCTATGCATCTTGTGTTGGCGGATACTACTCTTGAAATCAAACATGCTAACTATCTCCGCAAAGACAACGAGTTGGTTCTTTATAATATCCACAATGGTACAACTACAGCTACCAATGCTTATGGTACTGAGGTGCAAATTCAATTGCTAGATGGCCAGAAATGGCAAACTTCAGGTACTATGAAGGCTAAAGTAACCAAGGTGGAGGATCAAGTAGGATCCATGCCTCTTGATAAGGATCATGCTGTTCTGTCAGGTCATGGTACCATGGCTACAGAGTTGAACAAACTCAAAGTGGGTGATGAGATTACACTTGATTTTGAAATCAAATTCGAGGACAAACTCGTTAATATCGCTCAAGCAATAGGTAGTGATAATTATACTCAAATCCTTGTAAATGGTAATGTGGCACAAGACGGTTTCTGGAATGAATTGCACCCACGTACTGGTTTTGGTGTATCACAAACACGCGATACAGTGTTTATGTTAGTTGTGGATGGTCGTAGCGCTATCAGTGCCGGTTGTACAACCAAAGTGTTGGCTGAGATTCTTCAACATTATGGTGCATACAATGCCGTAAACTGGGACGGTGGCGGCAGTTCTTGCCTCTATATACGCCCTATGGGTCAAATGAATAATGGTTCTGATGGTGGTGAACGTGCGTGTGGTAATGGTATGTTTGCAGTAGCTAATGTGCCAGAAACAGATAACACCATTGCTAAGATCGCACCTTATCAACCTATTTATCCTCTTCCACGTTACGGTGTGGCTGCTCCTCAGTTCTTGGGTTATAACAAGTATGGTGTGCTTGTAGAGACAAACGTGTCTGGTGTTACACTATCATGCGCTCCTGAAGTAGGTGAGATTTTGCCTGATGGTCGCTTCTTAGCTTCTGGTGAGAATGGTGGAAAATTGGTGGCAACCTATGGTGATGTTACAACCGAATTGGAGGTACGTTTGATGGCTTCTGCTCCTGTTGCTATTCGTCTAGATTCTGTTATTTGCGATATCTTACATCCATACAAGGTAGAGGTACAAGGTGCTATTGGTAATAGTTATGTAGAAGTGCTCGCTGATGCTTTAGAGTGGGAATCTTTAGATCCTACAATTGCAACTGTAAATGAAAAAGGTGAAGTTACTGGTGTTAAGAATGGTAGAACAATCGTAGTAGGTACGCTAGGTGAATTTGCAGATAGCATTATTGTTGATGTGGAGATTCCAGAAGCCAATAAGATTGTGTGGGATGATTTCCGTAATGCCGCTTCTTGGGAGATTAAAGGATCACCTACATCTTTCAAGCCATCTCTGTCTGTTCCAGAAGATCCTAATGCTCCTGTTAACTTGCTCTTTACTTACGGATCAGGACGTAACCCATTCATCCAATTATCTAAAGACTCGCTTCTCTATTCTAAACCAGAGAAAATTCTTGTTCCAATAACTACTAATGCAGTGTTCGAGAAAGTAATCGTGATGATTCGCGCGAATAATTCTAACACCACAGAGCAAATTACTTTCTTGAATCCAAAAGCAGGTGAGGAGAATATTTTGGAGATTGATGTAAAAGAGCGCTTTGGCGCAGATGTTGCCATTTATCCTTTACACTTCCTCTCTTTGAAGATGGTTCCTACTTCTGAGACTACCAAAGGTGAATGTTATGTGACTCTTCCTGGTATTATTGAGGTGTTTACAGAGGAAACAACCGATGTGGAGAATATCACCACCTCTAGCTCAAGTACCGCTGCTAAATTTATCAAAGACGGTTCGTTGTATATCCAATCAATGGATAAGGTTTATGATGTGTTAGGAGTGCAAGTTAGCAAATAATCATTCATTATGAAAAGAATACTATTCTCTTTATTTTCTCTCTTATGCATAGCGTCATCCTATGCTATATCCCTAAATGGTATAGAATATACTATTGATACCTTATCTATGTTTCCTGCAGGTCCGGGTTCCACCTATTATGAGCTACGACTTCTTCGTGCTGACAATGGTTTGGGACGCTTAGATGCATTCCTCTTAGCAGTAGATACCCGTGATCCTTATGTGCAAGTGCAACAGGTCTTGGGTAAAGGTAAGGTTACTGGTTGTGAGGTACCATCTAGTATGGCAAAACGTAGCACTACCGATAAGGAGATTTATTTTGGTGGAGTCAATGGCGACTTCTTTGCTTACGAAGCTCCTGTAGGTACTACAATTATCAATGGTCAGTATGCCCTCACACCTTTTGGTTCTGGTGGAGGTCGTCGTCATGGCGGTATTGATGCTGAAGGTAGAGGCGTAACGGCTTATACTCATACCTATTCTATGAAGGTTACAACGCCTGCGAATGCGACTCTTGATATACATCACGTAAATGACTATCGCGATGAAAATCAATTGGTTCTCTTTAATCATCATTTGGGCACCACTACTGGAACTAATGCCTATGGAACAGAAGTGAAAATCCAATTGCTAGAAGGAGAGACCTGGAAAACAACCGGTACTATGAAGGCTAAAGTGCTTGCCAAAGAAGAAAATGTAGGTTCTATGCCTCTAGCGGCTGGTTATGCAGTTCTTTCTGGTCATGGCTCGATGCAACAAGCATTGAATCAGCTCAATGTGGGTGATGAACTTACACTTTCATTCGAACTACGTCTGGATGATGAACTAGTTAATGTGGCGCAGTTCATAGGTGGTGATCATTATGAAGCTATGATTCTGGATGATGGCAAGGTAGCTCAATCTGGTTTCTGGAACGAATTGCACCCTCGTACCGGTTTCGGTGTTTCTCAAACCCGTGATACTATCTTTATGATGGTGGTTGATGGTCGTGGTGTAAGTAAAGGTTGTACCACTAAAGTAATGGCTGAGATTCTCAAGCATCATGGTGCTTGGAATGCTGTCAACTGGGATGGCGGTGGTAGTTCCTGTATGTATATTCGCCCATTTGATCAAATGAATAATGGTTCAGATGGTAAAGAACGTGCCGTTACCAATGCAATGTTTGCAGTGGCTCACGTACCAGAAGTAGATACTAATGTGGTTG
Source organism: Paludibacteraceae bacterium (assembly GCA_017559385.1). Taxonomy (GTDB): domain Bacteria; phylum Bacteroidota; class Bacteroidia; order Bacteroidales; family Paludibacteraceae; genus Colicola. Next base: position 73,467 of record JAFYSK010000051.1, read on the forward strand.
CTATTGCGCCTTATATGCCAAACTATTATTTGCCTCGTTATGGTGTGGCAGCACCTCAATTCTTGGGCTATAACAAGTATGGCGTGCTTGTTGAGACCAACGTGACTGGTGTTAAACTCTCTTGCGCTCCAGAAGTAGGTGAGATTCTCGAGGATGGCCGTTTCTTGGCTACTGGAGAAAAGGGAGGAAAGTTGGTGGCTACTTGGGGTGATGTAACAACGGAATTAGATGTTCGTATATCTTCTACAGCTCCTATCGCTATACGAATAGATACAGTTTTGTGTGGTCCTCAACCATACAAAGTGGAGGTTGAAGGTACTGTAGGTAATAATACGGTAGAAATCTTGTCAAGTGCATTGACTTGGAGTTCAGCCGATCCTACCATTGCTACAGTGGACGAGGAGGGTAATGTAGAAGGTAAGAAAAATGGTATGGTAGTGATTACTGGTAAATTGGGTACATTCACCGATCAAATCGTGGTTAAAGTAGAATTTCCAGAATCAGATCCATTGATTTGGGATGATTTCCGTCAAGCAAGCTCATGGGAATTGAAAGGATCACCTACATCTTTCAAGCCATCTCTGTCTGTTCCTGAAGATCCAAATGCCCCTGTTAACTTGATGTTTACATATGGTTCTGGACGTAATCCTTTTGTCCAATTGTCTAAGGATTCTCTTCTCTATTCTACACCAGACAAAATCCGTGTTCCTTTGACTACAAATGCGGTGTTTGAGAAGGTGATTGTGATGATTCGTGCGAATAATTCTACTACCACAGATCAGATAACATTCCTTAATCCTAAAGCAGGTGAGGAGAATGTTCTTGAGATTGATGTGAAAGAACGTTTTGGAGATGATGCAGCCATTTATCCATTGCGTTTCCTAGCTTTGAAGATGATACCTACTTCTGAAACACCCAAAGGTGAATGCTATGTGACGCTTCCTGGAATTATTGAGGTGTTCTCTGAGCAAACTACTGATCTAGAAGATGTGACTTCTAATCAATCATCTACGAATGTGAAATATATCCAAAATGGCAATTTGTATATCCAAACGGTGGATAAAATATACAATATATTAGGTGCTGAAGTAAGCAAATAAAATATCACTTAAATTTAATCAATATGAAAAAAACATTTCTATTTCTTCTTGGAATCTCCGCTGCCTTGATGGCAAGTGCTGAGATCCGTGTACTTAGCAATGTGAAATTAGGCGAAGGATTTTTCCCTCGCTTTGCAGATGCTGAGACTGTTACTTATCTTACGAGTGAAAATGCTGATTATGTCACTGTTGCTGACGAGGCAGACTTGCGCGTAGATAATGAGAATTTGGACCTTAACCTATATCGCAATGGCGAAAAGGTTGTGCTCAAACCTCATGGTGATGTTAACTATATTTGGGCGTCTCTTTCTCCTGACCAAACCATGATTCTTTTCAACACCAAGTATGGTACTGCTGTATGTGACCTTAATGGTAATGAAATGATTAATCTAGGTAATGTGAATGCTCCAGTATGGTATGGCAATGACTATATCGTCGGTATGAATGATTTGCACGATGGATATCATTTTACATCATCTAATATCGTTATCGCTTCTGTGGATGGTACCGAGCGTCAAGAATTGACAGACGCTGTGGAAATGGGTTATTATCCAGATGTAGATGCTAAGTCTGGTCGAATCGTATATCACACAGAAAAAGGTCAAATCCGTTTGATGCAATTGAATTTGACTGAAGAGCCTGTTCGTACCAACTTGCCTCGCTTGCTACAAAAGCCTGACGGAACCTTGCTCAACCAAATGAAACGCCAAGCTAAACGTGCGTCTTCTACCAATCCTGCCGATTACAAGATTTATATCAACCCTGGTCATGGTGGTTATGACTCCGATGACCGTTTGATGTATCTATATCCAATCTTCGTAAATCAAGTAGTGCAAGAACCTTATACCCGTGAACAAAGTTTCTGGGAGAGTACTTCCAACCTTGATAAAGGTCTTCGCTTGGATACTATGCTTCGTGCATTGGGCTTCCAAACCAAACTCTCTCGTATTACTAATACTACTGCAGATGACCGTAGTCTTTCAGGAATTTCTGCGGAGGCAAGTCAATGGAATGCAGATTTCATGCTTTCTATCCACTCCAACGCAGGTAATCCATCCAACTATGTTCTTCAACTCCACTCAGGTATTACTCCTGGCGACCCTTATGGTTTGAATGGTTATCCAGAGAAAGTGCCAGAATGGGTATGCGACGAGGCACGCAAAATTACCACATTGATGGGTAATAACCAATATTCTAACCAAGTTAGCTGCTGGTCACGCGAGCCAAATATCGCAGGTGATAAGACTTTTGCGCGTACCATCATGGGATGGTCTAATGGTTATGGTGTTATGCGTAACTTGAAAGTGCCTGGTACAATCTCAGAGGGTATGATGCACGACTACTTGCCTGAGACATATCGCTTGGTAAATATTGATTACAAACGCCAAGAGTCTTTCCAATTTGCTAAAACTTTCTACACCTACTTCTGTGGAAAAGAGCTTCCATATGGTGCTATTGGTGGCAAACTTCACGACGTATACCAAAAACAATTGTTCCCAGATTATAAGGCTCGCAAAGGTTCGCGCGACGAGTATCGCCCAATCTTGAAAGGTTTGGTGGAGTTGTGGCAAAATGATCAGTTGCTAAAGACATACGTTACTGATACTCTTTATAATGGTGTGTACTATTTCTGGGATCTCAAACCAGGTACCTACGTTGTAAAGGCAAAGCCAGAAGGTTATTATCCACAAGAGCAAACAATTGAGGTGAAGAATAATGAAATTTCTTATGGTATCTTTGCTCTTTCTTTGCAACGCCAAACACCTCCTGTAGTTTTGGATTACAGTCCAAAGGTAGAACTTACAGATAGCGTTTTAGTTTCCACTCAACTTACTATCTCTTTCAACTGGGATATGAACGAGGAGGAAACAGCTAAGGCTCTCCAAATCTCACCAGCCGTAGAGGGTACTATCACATTTGAAGATGATGCCCACACTATGCGCTTCAAACCTGCATCACGTTTTGAGCCAGGTGTTGAATATACTGTTACCTTGGGCACTGGCGCTTGCCACCCTGATACAATGTTTAACAATCATTTGCAAGAGCCATTTACCTTCAAGTTCCGTACTCAAAACCGTGGTTCAGTGCGTGTAATGCAAACTTATCCTACAAATGGCTCAGAGAATATTCCTGTAGATGCAGCGTTTATTGCTATCTTTGATGGTAAGTTGGCTAACTCATCTAACAAATACTTCAAGGTGTATGACTCTGCAGGCAATGATATTAGCCCTGTTTCTCGTAACGTGAAACTGAATGGTGTAGCTCCTGCTCCTTATGGATCAGCTAAGTTCGAGTTGAAAGCCGGTACATTGAAACCAAACTCTGAGTACAAGATGGTTATTGGTGCTGAGGTTGCTGATGTTAATGGTGTGCTTGTGAACGATCCTGTTACTGTTACCTTTAAAACAGGTGACGAGGTGACATCTACTCTTCCTATATTGAATAACTTGGATACGCTCTATTTTGAGGGAGACAAAGAAACTTCAACCGGCGTTGCATCTGTTTCTACACTTAGAAATACTGCGTCTAAATATGAGGGTTTGGCTTCTAATAAGTTGACCTATACATTCTCAGAAGCAAATGGCGAGGCTATTTATGTTGTAGATGATGTTACAGCTATCAAGGGTAATAGTCTTTCTACATTCGGTATGCATGTATTTGGTGATTATACATTCAATACCCTATATGCAAAATGGGCTGTTGAAGGTGATATTCAATACACTAAGATTTGCGATCTTGACTATGCTGGATGGTTGTATCAAGAAGCTGATATGTCTGCCCTTCCTGCAGGTGTTGACTATCAGTTTATGGGCTTCAAGTTAGTTCGTGGTACATCTTTCCTTTCAGAGAAGGGTGAGATTAGTATCGATGCATTGCGTGTTCAATTTGAGTCTACACCAAATGCTGTAGAAAATGTTGAAACTACAAACCAAACCAATAGCAAGAAAATCAATAATGGTTACTTGTATATTATGAAGAATGATGTTGAGTACAATATCCAAGGTGCTGTTGTGAAATAAGCAACGCATATCTCTCAATAAATAAAGACAGGGGACACAATCTTGTGTTCCCTGTTTTTATACCCTCTACCACTTTCATTTTTGACTTTCGACCTTGACTTTCAACTCTCAGCTATAAACTTTCAACTAAAATTTGCATATTTGCAATTTTTTTAGTAACTTTGCAGGCTGTTTTATATAAATATAAATTGTAAATAAGTAAATTGTAAATTAATATGGGTTTTATTGACATTATTACGAAACTATTTGGCAACAAGTCTCAAAAGGATATGAAGGCTGTTATGCCATACGTAGATAAGATCAAAACAGTGTATGCAGAGATAGATGCACTAAGTGATGATGATTTGCGTGCACGTAGCGCATTGTTGATGCAACGCTTGCAAGATGCAGTGGCTGATAATAAAAGCAAAATCATAGAATTAAAAGCAGGTATCGAGGAGCTAGAGATTGATCAACGCGAGAAAGTATATAATGAGATCGATCATCTTCAAAAACAGGTGCTTGATATCTATGATAAGACATTGATGGATATATTGCCTGATGCATTTGCTATTGTTAAGAGTACTGCGCGTCGTTTCGCTCAGAACGAAACCATTGAGGTTACCGCTACCTCGATGGATCGCGACTTGGCTGCCGATCCTCGTTTTGACTTTGTTGAAATCGAAGGTGACAAAGCAATCTATCATAACTCATGGACTGCTGGTGGTAACGAAGTGATATGGGATATGGTGCACTACGATGTGCAACTCATTGGTGGTATAGTTCTACACGAAGGTAAGATCGCAGAGATGGCCACAGGTGAAGGTAAGACCTTGGTGGCTACATTGCCAGTCTTCCTCAATGCCTTGACCCACGAAGGTGTTCATGTGGTGACTGTCAACGATTATCTGGCTAAACGTGACTCAGAATGGATGGGTCCTCTATACATGTTCCATGGTTTGACGGTAGATTGTATTGACAAACACAAACCTAATTCAGACGAACGACGCAAAGCATATGCTTGTGATATCACTTTTGGTACAAATAATGAGTTTGGTTTTGACTACTTGCGCGACAATATGGCAACAAGTCCTATGGATCTAGTACAGCGTAGTCATAATTATGCTATTGTGGATGAGGTGGACTCTGTATTGATTGATGACGCTCGTACGCCGTTGATTATCAGTGGACCAATTCCAAAGGGTGAGGTACAAATGTACGATGAATATAAACATCGTGTTGAATTGCTCGTTCGTACTCAAAACTCATTAACGACTAAGTTACTAGCAGAGGCGAAAGCCAAAATGTCAAGCGAGGACGAAAAGGAGCGCGAAGCTGGTGAGTTGGCGCTCTTCAGAGCATTCAAGGGTATGCCTAAGAGTAAGGCCCTTATTAAATATCTAAGTGAACCCGGTGTCAAGGTGCGTCTGCAGAAGACAGAGACCTTCTATATGCAGGAGAATGAGAAGAATATGCATATTGCAACCGACGAACTATACTTTGTTATTGATGAAAAGCATAAGACGATTGAGTTGACAGATAAGGGTATTGATACCTTGACTGGTAACACAGATGACCCTAAGTTCTTTGTGCTTCCTGATGTGGGTTCCGAGGTGGCTGAAATTGAAAAGTCATCTTTGTCTGCCGAGGAGAAACAGCAGAAGAAGGATGAAATCCTAGCAAGTTACAGCATCAAGTCAGAACGTGTGCATACCGTTCACCAACTGCTCAAAGCATACACTCTCTTTGAGAAGGATGTAGACTATATCATTGATGATAATCAAGTAAAGATCGTTGACGAGCAAACGGGTCGTGTTATGGATGGCCGTCGTTGGTCCGATGGATTGCATCAAGCTGTCGAGGCAAAGGAGAATGTTAAGGTTGAAGGAGCTACCCAAACCTTTGCTACCATTACCTTGCAAAACTACTTCCGTATGTACCACAAACTTGCAGGTATGACCGGTACTGCAGAAACAGAGGCAGGTGAGTTTTGGAATATCTATAAGTTGGATGTGGTAGTAATTCCTACCAATCGACCTATTGCTCGTGATGATATGAATGATAGATTATATCGTACGAAACGCGAGAAGTATAATGCGGTAATTGAGGAGATCGTTCAGCTTGTAGCTGCAGGTCGCCCTGTACTTGTTGGTACTACATCTGTGGAGATCAGTGAGTTGCTTAGCCGAATGCTCAATATCCGCAAGATCAAACATAATGTATTGAATGCTAAGCTCCACCAACATGAGGCCATGATTGTTGCAGAGGCTGGTCGCCCAGGCGTAGTAACTATTGCAACCAATATGGCCGGTCGTGGTACCGATATCAAGCTTACTCAAGCGGTTAAGGATGCTGGTGGTTTGGCTATCATTGGTACTGAGCGTCATGAGAGCCGTCGCGTGGATCGCCAGTTGCGTGGTCGTGCTGGTCGTCAGGGTGACCCAGGTTCTAGTGTGTTTTACCTGAGTATGGAGGATGATTTGATGCGTATGTTTGGTTCGGAGCGTCTTGCTGGACTCATGGATAAGATGGGTATTCAAGAAGGCGAGGTTATTGAACATAATATGATGTCTAATGCTGTTGAACGCGCTCAAAAGAAGGTAGAGGAAAACAACTTTGGTATGCGTAAACGACTCATTGAGTACGATGATGTCATGAATCAACAGCGTAATGTTATCTATGCAAAACGCCACCACGCCTTGATGGGTGAACGTATCGGAGTAGATATCACCAACATGATTTATGACACTGCATATGCAATGCTTGAGAATGCTCGAGCTATGATGGATTATGAGGGATTGCAACTCGATGTTATGCAAGTGTTTGCTATGGAAGTGCCATTTGACGAAGATACCTTCCGTTCTGGCAGAGAAAATGTCCTATCTGATAAACTTGCGGAGGCAGCATTGGATGTCTTTAAACGTCGCATGGAAACATTGCAAAAAGTGGCATATCCTGTCATTAAGAAAGTATATGAGGAACGTGGTGCAATGTATGAGAATATCCTCATTCCTATCACAGATGGCAAAAAAGTCTACAATGTAGCGGTCAACCTCAAAGAGGCTTATGAGACAGAATGTAAGGCGATTGTTCGTGAGTTTGAAAAACGCATGGTTCTTTTCGTTATTGACGATGAGTGGAAAGATCATCTTCGTCAATTAGATGACTTAAAGCAGTCTGTGCAAAATGCTAGTTATGAGCAAAAGGATCCTCTATTGATCTACAAGCTGGAGTCATTCAATATATTCAAACAAATGTTGGACAACTTCAATAGACGCACCATTTCAATTCTGCTGCGTGGTCAGATTCCTAATCGAGATCCTGAGGATGTGCGTCAAGCACATGCACAACAACGCCAGGATTATTCACGCTATCGTACCCAGAAGGATGCTGTAGCTAAGGCTGCAGCTGCTAGCGGACAAGCTGCTGCTGCGGGTAGAGATACACGCGAGCAACAACGCCCAGAGCCTCTTCGTGTGGAGAAAAAACCACGCCCTAATGATCCATGTCCTTGTGGATCAGGCAAAAAGTATAAACAGTGTCACGGTAAAATCGAAGCATGATGTTAGGATTTATAACATGGAATGTCGATCCAATTCTGATTCACATTGGAAATGGAGGTATTCGTTGGTATGGTTTGTTATGGGCTGTAGGTATTTATTTGGGATATCTTATACAGGTGAAATTGTATAAGAATGAGCAATGTCCTGAAGGATGGACCGACAAACTATTTATGTGGATGGTGATTGGTCTGATTATTGGAGCGCGTGTTGGACATTGTTGGTTCTATGAGTGGCACGATGTCACTGCTCCTAATATGGCCGCATATTGCAACTATATGGGTATCTCTACCGAACCAGTACAAATATTTGGATGGACGATTAATTATCGAAATCCGTATATTGAAAATCCTTTGCGCTTGCTCAAGATTTGGGAAGGCGGACTATCTAGTCATGGTGGAGCAATTGGTTTGTTGACCGCAGCTTGGTTGCTTAACAAAAAAGTGTTTTCCAAAGAACCGAAGTTTCATACATCTCTACTTTGGATTATGGATAGATTAGTTGTGGGTGTTTGTGTGGTCGCTACCTTAATTCGATTGGGTAATTTGATGAACTCCGAGATATATGGTACACCTACTGATTTGCCTTGGGGATTTATCTTTGTGCGTGATGGACAGACCGTTCCTTGTCATCCTACTCAAATATATGAGATGCTATATTGTATTGTAGGTTTCATTGTGACATGGACCATGTATTGGAAGTTCAAAGCATACAAGCGTGAAGGCTTGCTGTTGGGTGTCTTTTTAGAGATCATCTTCTTTACCCGTTTTATGCTAGAGTTTATTAAAAATGATCAAGAGGCATTCGAGGCGAATTATTTCTTAAATATGGGACAGTTGCTGTCGCTTCCATTTATAATATGGGGTATATATTTAATTATTCGTGCCTATCATAAAACAGTATCGGATTGATCAAGTTAAAACACATCATAGCGCTTTTTTTTCTTGGACCTTCCCTTGTCTCTCTTTCGCAGACGATAAGTCCTGACATTATGTCATTAGGGTTGGTTTCGATTGATGGAATTTACGCAAATAAAATAGATACAATCATTTCTGTTGATACTACTGATTCTCTGGATACTCACCTGCCGAATGATTCGCTGAATACCGTTGACTCGCTCAATGTGGTTGATACCACCAAACAGACATGTGTCCATCCATTGTGCTTGCCACTAATGTATGTCCCCGATGCTTTTCTATCTATCAAGGATACTACTCCAGAAGATGCCTATACTATATATGCAATTCGAAGAAAAGCATTGCGCTATATAACTACACATCATGCAGATTTATATGTGTCCATTAGCGATCCTAATAGACTGAAGAAATTAGAAGTGGGTAAGAGCAAAATGCGTAAGATTCTAGAGGATGATGATGAAGATCTACAGCCATACATCAAACGCGATGTGCACGGAAAGCCCCGTTATTGGAAGAAAAAAGCGTATTTATCCTTACAAATAACGCAAAATTATGCTACCAATAATTGGTATCAAGGACCAGTTAATGCGTTTACTATGCTGGGAAATGCAAAAGCAAATGCTAATTATAAGAGAGATAATATCTCGTGGGAGAATACGTTCGAATGGAGAGTCGGTGTTAGCACAATTACTGGTGATACGGTCCATAAATTGAACACTACTGACGACCGTTTGCAAATATATAGTAAATTAGGATATCAGGTGCATAAGCAATGGTATGTTTCAATGTTTGCAGACTTTAAAACAAACCTATTGCCTAATTTTAAAGTAAATTCCAATCGGCTAAATTCAACATTCTTAACTCCATTATATTATTCGATGGGTATTGGCGCAGATTGCAAAATCTGGAAAGGACTAACAATCAACTTTTCACCCGTAACTTATAAGATGGTGTATGCTTACATGAGTGATTCCGCCAGAATAAATGTAGCTGATTTTGGTTTGGGACCACAAAATATTAGCCATGAGGTTGGTAGCTCATTGAGAATGTCCTGGAAATGGAAACCACTTAAAGAGATTGAGCTTGAAACGAAATTTTATTTCTTCACTAATTACAAACAGATAGAAACAGAACTTGAAGTGAATGTTGATTTTATAATCAATAGATTTATGTCTGCAAAATTGATGTTGCATCCTAGATATGATGGCACAATTGATGCGGTTAATAAGGTAAAATCAAAACTTCAGTTTAAAGAGGTGATTAGCTTGGGATTTGCTCATACATTTAGATAGAATATGGATAAGAAAGCAATCAGAATTATTTATATGGGTACGCCAGACTTTGCAGTCGAAAGTCTGCGCGCTCTAGTTGATGGCGGATATAATGTTGTTGCTGTTGTAACAATGCCAGATAAACCAGCCGGAAGAGGACATCATCTACAGTTCTCTGCTGTAAAACAATATGCTTTGTCTGTTGGCTTGCCAGTGTTGCAGCCTGAAAGACTAAAGGATGAAATGTTTCTGGAAGAATTACGTTCGTATAATGCTGATTTGCAAATCGTAGTAGCATTTCGTATGCTTCCAGAAGTGGTCTGGAATATGCCTCGGTTAGGCACCTTTAATCTGCATGCATCGTTGTTGCCTCAGTATCGAGGTGCAGCACCTATCAATTGGGCAGTCATGAATGGCGATGTTGAGACTGGGGTAACCACATTCATGTTGCAACACGAGATTGATACTGGAAATCTTATTATGCAGCAACGAATCTCTATAGCGGAGGATGAGAATGTGGGCTCTGTGCATGATCGATTGATGCTGTTGGGGGCTACATTGGTTACCCAAACAGTTGATGCGATTATCACTGCAGATGCCAATGGAGTTGACTTGCAGACTACTCCTCAGGTGGACTCTGCTGAACTCAAACCTGCTCCTAAAATATTCAAAGATACCTGCATGATTGATTTCTCATGGGATGCTAACCGCATTCGCAACCATGTACGAGGTCTTAGCCCTTATCCTGGTGCGTGGATAGCGGAACTACCAACCAATCACCCGCTAGCAGATATTCTAAAGGGAGCAAAAGTGTATAAGGTTGAACTCGCAAATCAATCAGATATCAAAGGACATATCATTATACCTTGCTTAGATGGATATGTTGACGTTATTGAACTTCAGTTGCCTGGCAAGAAGCGCATGAATGCTTCGGCTCTTCTTAATGGCTTGAAAAACAAATGATTCTCTTATGGTTATAGCAGTTTTTGGAAATACTCTTCGTCCAGATACGATTTCGGAAGTAAAGCATATTGTTGAATTCTTACAACTGCGTGGTATTACCGTTGTATTGTCTCCAGAATTGAGACATGATGTCTTTTCCCGTGATATACCTTCGGTGGAAGACTATGTGGCAACTACTGGCGAAACTATTGATTTTGCAATTTCTGTTGGCGGTGATGGTACATTCCTGACTACAGCATCTATGGTGGGACATCTTAATATTCCAATCTTAGGTATTAATTGTGGCCATCTGGGATATCTTGCAGAAGTGCAAACTGGCGATGTTGATTATGTCTTAGATCAATTGATAAATAACCAATATACGATTGAAAAAAGATGTATGTTGGAGGTGTCTAGCTCCAAGGGTGGAAAAATTGTTTCCCCATTTGCTCTAAACGAAGTGGCAATCTTAAAGTCAGGCTTGAGCAGTATGATTACGGTAGAAGTAACACTCAATGGCGAGTTTTTGCATAGTTATAAGGCGGATGGCTTGCTTGTTGCAACACCTACAGGATCAACGGCTTATAATCTCAGTGTCGGTGGTCCATTGCTTGATCCGCATGTCAACGCAATCATTCTTTCTCCTGTTGCGACACATAGCCTCAATATCCGACCTCTAGTGGTTCAAGATGATAGTAAGATTGATCTAAAGATTTCTAGTCGAAATGGTAACTATATGGTCAGTGTAGATGGCCGTAGTCAAGTGGTGAATCAAGATATACAATTGCATATTGAACGATCGTCAAGAACGATTAAATTGGTCCGTGTGTCTGGTCAGACATTTATGCGTTCTCTTAAAGATAAACTGAATTGGGGTAGATAAGATATTTATGATTGATTATTTGGCTATTATCAATAAATATTGTGCGGGTAACGAGGAACTGAAGACTATTTTGATTACTCACTCTCGCCAAGTTGCTGACCGAGCTTTACTTATCCTTTCCCAGCATCCTGAGTGGATCGAATCGGGCCTAGTAGATCCTGTTTTTGTTGAAGAGGCTGCCATGTTACACGATATAGGAGTCACGTTATGTGATGCTCCGCGCATTCATTGTCTTGGGACTCATCAATACATTGAGCATGGATATTTGGGAGCGCAGATTTTGCGAGAAGAGGGGTTGTCCAAGCATGCCGCTGTCGCAGAACGACATACAGGTACTGGAATTAGCATCGATCAAATTGTTCGTGAAAATTTGCCTATACCGTTAGCAGATTATTCGCCTCGTACAATGGAGGAGTGTTTGATTTGCTATGCCGACAAGTTTTATTCAAAAACAAAACTAAATCAAGAAAAACCTTATAGCAAAATTCGCCTACACTTGTGGAAATATGGATCAGATACGGTTGCTAAATTCGATGAAATGCAAAGCATGTTTGAACCGGATTAGGTATAATGCCAAGATGTTGTGAAGTAACCTACGATAATATTTCTATCTGAAAAATAGCAGAAAAATCAATATATATTAGTTAACTTAATATTGCGTTATCTTTTTTTTAGAAAAATGCATATGCGTCTTGCATATTTGCATTTTTTTTTGTACCTTTGCACCGGAATACATATTGGGCACTTCTATCTAAACAGTTATGACTCGTTTAAGCGTAAATATTAATAAAATTGCAACATTGCGTAATGCACGCGGTGGAAATCTTCCGGATGTAGAACTCTTTGCTCGCGATTGTGAAGCATATGGCGCAGAAGGAATTACGGTACATCCTCGTCCTGACGAACGTCATATTCGCCGCACGGATGTTTATGCGCTTAAGTCGTTGGTGCAGACCGAGTTTAATATAGAGGGTAATCCCGAACCCGAGTTTATCGATTTGGTGCTAAATGTTAAGCCTCATCAAGTGACTTTGGTGCCCGACGCAAGAGAACAATTGACGAGTAATCATGGTTGGGATACGCGGGCGCATCAGGCAAAACTGGCAACAATCATACAGCGATTCAAAAATGCCGGGATTCGTGTCTCTGTTTTTGTTGATCCAGATCCTGTTATGGTTGAATATGCAGCTAGAGCAGGTTCTGATCGTGTTGAGTTGTATACGGGCCCATATGCCGAGATGTATGATAATGACCCACAACGTGCAATCGAATATTATAGATCTGCTGCTGAGAAAGCACGTGATTTGGGGCTTGGGCTAAATGCAGGACATGATCTTAATCTCCGTAATCTCCCTGACTTCATTAAGGCCTTCCCATGGGTGGATGAAGTTAGTATAGGACATGCACTTATAGCAGATGCGTTATATTTAGGAATACAAGAAACTATTAAACAATACAAATATGCTCTTTCAAATTCAAACTGACATTGACACAAATTTAGTGGCTTCTGTGCAAGAAACAGTGGCTGTAGTAGAAGAACCGGTTCAAGAGTCAATTAATTTATTTACCATGGCTGGCTATGGTGGATGGATTATGATCGTTCTTGCTCTTATGTTAGCCTTTGCTATCTATTTGTTTATTGAACGAATGGTTGTAATTACCAAGGCTACCAAAGAGGATAAGACTTTCATGGATCGTATTCGTGACTTTATCAAGGAAGGAAATATAGATTCAGCCATTAAGTTGTGTAACAAGGAAAATACTCCATCTGCACGCATGATTGAGAAAGGTGTTACACGTATTGGTCGTCCTATGCAAGATGTACAGGTGGCTATCGAAAATGTAGGTAACCTTGAGGTTAGTAAGCTAGAGAAAGGCTTGGTTCTAATGGCTACTATTGCTGCTGGTGCACCTATGCTTGGTTTTTTGGGTACTGTGCTTGGTATGATCCAAACTTTCTTCAATATGGCGCAAACCTCTACTGGCGTAATTGAGTTGTCTTCGCTTTCTGCTGGTATGTATCAAGCAATGGTTACCACCGTCGGTGGTTTGATTGTGGGTATTCTTGCGATGTTTGCATACAACCTGCTCGTGTCTCGTATTGATAGAGTGGTGCGTCAATTAGAGTCACGCACAATGGAGTTCATGGATCTACTCAACGAACCAGCATAATTCTAAAAAAATCAACAACCTATTCCATAGAATACAAACTTATGGCATTGAAAAGAAGAAATAGGGTAGAGGCTACTTTTGCTATGTCGTCAATGACTGACTTAGTGTTCTTGTTGCTGTTGTTTTTTGTGATGGCCAGTACGATGTCTTCTCCCAATGATATCAAGATTAACCTACCTCAGTCGCGCGCTAATACAACAACCAAACAAGTCGTAGCTAAGGTTTTTATAGATAATCTTGGTAATTATTCTGTAGCACTTGACAAGGAATTGCCAGTCTCTATCTCATCGGATATGCTAGAGGCATATCTAGCTACAATCCAACGGCGTGATAGTGCTATGTGTATTGCGCTTCATGCTGATCAAGATATTGCGTATCGCGAAGTGGTTCATGTTCTCGATATTGCTAATCAACATAAAATGAAAATAGTAATAGCTACTAAAAAGTGATCGAGAAATATAAATCCCATATTATAGCTGCCTTGGGAACCTTGTTATTCATGGGGCTCGTGTTCTTGTTGCTTTGGATTTTGCGACTAGATTTTATCGAACCAATTGAAGATGAGGGAATTGTCGTTACCTTTGGCTATGCAGAAGATGGTGGTGGAATGGAACAAGCTAATCCTATCGAGGACGAAGCTGAACCACAAATCGAACAAACACCTGCACCCCCTACAGTCGTTACGCCCTCAAAAAATGAATTGATGGTTCAAGATTCGGATGAGACCTTGGCGCTGAATAAACAGTCAGAGGACAAGGAAAAGGATGGTCAGGAGGAGGAATTGATTCGTAAGAGAAAAGAACAAGAGGCGCTTGCTGAAGCTGAGCGTCAAGAACAAGAAAAACTACTTGCAGAGCAAAAGGCACAGCAAGATAAAATAGATAAGGCTAACAAACTAGGCTCTTTATTCGGCGGTTCAAATAACTCTGATGGAGGTAACGGGCAGGAGCAGAATTCTTCGCCGCAGGTTCAAGGCAATCCTGTAGGAAAAGGTTCTGGTACTGTGGGCGGAAACAATTGGGAATTAGCCGGTCGTGATTGCAAAGCTTTACCTAAACCTGATTTGAAATTTAATCAGGCAGGAAAAGTAGTGGTTGATATTATTGTGAATGAAAAAGGTGAAGTAATTAGTGTTAAAGTAGGCGGTGGTTCTACAGTCTCGGATGAAGAGACACAAAAGTTAGCTCTAGCAGCTGCGAAAAAAGCTAAATTCACACCTGGAGACGGAACTCAAAAAGGAAAAATTGTATATATATTTAAATTCAATTAGATTAAACTATGAATTACATTTTTTTGGATAATGGATTTGAGGAGATAGAGGCGATAACTACTATCGATTTGCTCAGACGAGCTAATATTGCGTTGACAACTGTTTCTGTTACGGGTGACATTCTTGTGACGGGAGCTCATGCTATTCCTGTGAAAGCAGATAAATTATTCGGCGATCTTACTTTTGAGGATGCCGAGATGCTTATCTTACCAGGTGGAGCAACCAATTTGATCGATTCCAAACCTCTCTGTGACTTGTTGATTCAGCATAATAACGACAATAAATTGATTGCTGCTATTTGTGCGGCTCCTGCTGTGTTGGGTCAATTAGGTATCCTCGATGGAAAACAGGCTACTTGTTATCCTGGCTTTGAAAATCATCTTGCTGAAAGTCATGTCGGTGGACTTGTGGTTGAATCTCACAATATTATCACAGCCAAAGGACCTGGCCTGAGCAGTGATTTCGCATTTTGTATCATTGAGAAACTTGTTGGCAGTGAAGTCGCTGATCAAGTATATGATGCAGCACAATATTAATTTCTATTCATGTATATATTAACTTCAAATTATATTAATTTATGAAAAAATATTTACTTGCAATTATTATAACTTGCGTATCGGTTTCATTGTTTGCGCAAGAAGCAGAAACCACTCCTTCTCCATGGTCTTGCTCTGGCGTAATTGGCTTAAATGCTAGTGCAACTGGCCTAGTTAACTGGGCTGCCGGTGGTAATAATAACATTAATGGAGTGGCCTTTGGCAAAGTTCGTTTGTTGTATTCTGAAGACAATCTTGCATGGGAAACCAACCTCAATCTTGAATATGGTATGTCATATATTGATCAAAAAGGTGATGCTTTCCAAAAATCTAGTGATGTAATTGATTTTAGAACTAAATTCGGTTGGCAATTCCACAAAGCATGGTACCTTGCTGCATCTGCTGGCTTTAAGAGCCAATTTGCTTTTGGTCGTGCTTATGATGGTACAGATGCTGACGATCCTATAATTTCTAAATTCCTTTCTCCATCATACACTGATATCTCTGTCGGTATTGATTGGAAACCTAATTCTATTTTCTCTCTCTATCTTTCTCCAGTAGCTGGCCAAATTACTACTGCCTATGTAGGAGATGCTGTTGAAAATGCTAATCCAGGTTTGCGCCAACAAATGCAAGAAAAATATGGTACTTGGGTGTATAGCAAAGAGGAAAATGCAGATCGTACTTTTGATAAGATATACAGAAATTGCAAAGCAGAACTAGGTCTTACCTTTAAAGGTTCTATCAACTATACGTACAAAGATCTCAAGATCATTACCTCTCTTGGACTCTTTACTCCATATACATGGGACAAGACCAGAATGTTTGACGCAAACGGCGATTTTGTTGGCTATCGTGATAACAACCGTCGCTTTGGTAACTTTGATGTAGATTGGGATGCCGCTATTTCATATCAGTTCTTGAAGTGTCTTAATGTTACACTTTCTACTTCTCTCAAATATTATAATGGTGTGAAGATCGCTGATAAAGATGGTATCGCTGCTGAGCGTGTGCAATTCAAGGGTGTTCTCGGATTGGGAGTAGGCTATAGCTTCTAATAATTTATTGCCAAGAATAATGGAGTCTTTAGAGCAACTTGAACAATATCTATCTCAACTCTTGAACGAGCATCAAGAGCTTATGCAGCAGATAGATGCTCTAAAGGAAGAAAATAAACGCCAGCATGACCAGATTCTGCAGGCTCATGCTGATTTACACCATCTAAAGCAGGAACATAATAATTTGCTTACAGCACATACGATTTTGTTGGCTAATGAAGCTTCTGAAGAAAATCGTGCAAAAGCAAAACAAAGAATAACGAATATTATTTTACAGGTGGATAAGGCTATAGAGGCATTAACACAATGAGTGAACAGCGTAAACAACATATTACACTTCGTCTTGACGCACATACCCTTTCTATCAATGTACCTGCCGATAACGAACATTTGTATCGCAAGGCAGCTAATGTGCTTAACGAAAAGTATCGCTCATATCAAAGACGATTGCAAACCACATCTGCTGAACAATTATGGGTGTATGTTGCATTAGATGTGGCAGTTAATTTGTGTGCCGATGCGCATGCAAATCGCTTACAACCTATAGATGAAAAAATCAAAGAGTTAAATAATAAAATTATAAAACAACTAAATAAGGAATAATATTATGACCGGAATTGTGATCGCAGCAATAGTTGGCTTGTTGCTTGGAGCGGGAGTCAGTTTCCTGATTTTCCGCTATTCTGCAGCAGGTGTACTCCGAAAAGCTGAGGAGGATGCTGAAATTATAAAGAAAAACAAAATTATTGAGGCAAAAGAAAAGTTTATTGCCCTCAAGCTAGAACATGAAAATCAAGTGCGTCAGGCTGAGCAGAAATTGCATCAACAGGAGCAACGTCAACAACAGCGTGAACAACAGCTTAATCAAAAACAAGGAGATGTTCAACGCGCTCAAAATGATTTGAATCAACAGAGACAACAACTTGAAAACCAACAAAAAGCTATTGAACATAAGACACAAGAAATTGAGCGTCTACAACAAAAAGCAGCTCAACAACTTGAACAAATATCTGGCCTTTCTGCTGAAGAAGCTAAAAAGCAATTAATTGATGCTATGCGTGATGAGGCAAAGACTGCTGCTATGGCGTATGTCAATGATACAATGGACGAGGCTAGATTGACTGCAAATAAAGAAGCTAAAAAAATCATTATACAATCCATTCAACGCATCGCATCTGAAACAACCGTTGAGAATGCTGTTACGGTATTTCATATTGATAATGATGAGGTTAAAGGCCGCATCATCGGTCGCGAAGGACGCAATATCCGTGCGTTAGAAGCAGCAACCGGTGTTGAGATTGTTGTTGATGATACACCTGAGGCAATTACTCTTTCGGCTTTTGATCCTGTTCGCCGCGAGATTGCCCGCCTCTCGCTTCACCAACTTGTGCAAGATGGACGCATTCACCCTGCACGCATTGAAGAAGTGGTGGCTAAGGTTACTAAACAAGTCGAGGAGGAAATCATTGAAACAGGTAAGCGTACTACCATTGACTTGGGTATCCATGGATTGCATCCTGAGCTCATTCGTCTCGTTGGTAAAATGAAATATCGTTCTAGTTATGGACAAAACTTGCTCATGCACGCTCGCGAAACTGCCAACCTTTCTGCGGCTATGGCTGCTGAACTAGGACTCAACGTCAAAAAAGCACGTCGAGCAGGCTTGTTGCATGATATCGGTAAAGTAAGCGACGAAGATATGGAAATGCCACACGCACAACTTGGTATGAAACTCTGCGAGAAGTATGGTGAGAAACCTGATATCTGCAACGCAGTCGGAGCGCACCACGATGAGATGGAGATGGAATCTATCATCGCCCCTATCGTTCAAGCTTGTGATGCCATTTCTGGTGCTCGCCCTGGCGCACGTCGTGAGATTGTTGAAGCATATGTGAAACGCCTCAACGATCTCGAACAAATCGCTATGTCTTATCCTGGTGTTACTAAGACATACGCGCTTCAAGCTGGTCGCGAATTACGTGTGATTGTGGGCGCTGATAAACTCAGCGACAAGGAAACGGAACTCCTATCATTTGATATCGCTAAGCGTATTCAAGATGAAATGACGTATCCTGGACAAATCCGCATTACTGTAATTCGCGAAACGCGTGCTGTTTCATATGCAAAATAAATAGTATTTACATTTTTTATAATTGCTTTATCGAAAGAAGCTACCTCCTATGGGGTAGCTTCTTTCTTAAATATTGTTAATAAATTGCTATTCCTCTTTCCCTTGTTATTTGTATAGCCTTGCGCTACCTTTACCGAAGGGATGGAGTAGTTCAAAGTTAACTATTTTTTAACAATAATTAAACTCTCGCGCGTGCGCGCGTACTTATATATATACGCGTACATGAACAATATATTATATGTATATTGTGTGTAGTGGTAATATTTTTCTTTCCTAAAAAAGTATATTTTAACACTTAAAATTGTTATGTTGATTATCAGTTACTTATAGAGAAAATGCAAAATATATCAAAAAAACTTCTTAAAATATTTGGTGGGTTCGCAAAAAAGCAGTACCTTTGCAGCCGATTTCGCGATTAACGCAAGCGAGCGGTAAAGAATGGCGAAAAGTACTGAAAAATCGTAATGCTGAAAATCAGCCACTTACAAAGAAAATGCAAAAAATATTGAAAAAAGTTGCTAAAAAATTTGGTCAGTCCAAATAAAAGCAGTACCTTTGCAGCCGATTTCGCAACCAACGCGAGTGAGCGATAGAAATTGCGCAAATCAAGTAGTGATCTTTGAAAGTTTGATTAATCAATAATGTAGTACAAGAGAGCAGAAATGCTCAATTGGGAAACTGAAAACGTGTAATACGAAAAATTTATTATACGGTTCCCGTTAATAAGTACACAATAGATTCAAGGTTATTCTGAGCTAAAAATTAATTTTCTTTTTACAACGAAGAGTTTGATCCTGGCTCAGGATGAACGCTAGCGACAGGCCTAACACATGCAAGTCGAGGGGCAGCGCGGAGCAAGCTTGCTTGTTCTGGCGGCGACCGGCGCACGGGTGCGTAACAGGTGTGCAATCTGTCCATAATCGGGGAATAGCCCAGCGAAAGTTGGATTAATGCTCCATGTGAGCTTGAGAGGCATCTCTCGGGTTTGAAACGTAAGGATTATGGGTGAGCACGCTTCTGATTAGGTAGTTGGTGAGGTAACGGCTCACCAAGCCGACGATCAGTAGGGGTTCTGAGAGGAAGGTCCCCCACATTGGAACTGAGACACGGTCCAAACTCCTACGGGAGGCAGCAGTGAGGAATATTGGTCAATGGACGGAAGTCTGAACCAGCCAAGTCGCGTGAAGGATGAAGGTTCTATGGATTGTAAACTTCTTTTGTCTGAGGGTAAAAAAGCGGACGTGTCCGTTCTTGCAAGTATCAGACGAATAAGCATCGGCTAACTCCGTGCCAGCAGC
>JAFYSK010000008.1 GCA_017559385.1 Paludibacteraceae bacterium
AGGTTATCGTTGTCTTATGGATTATTACACTCCGATATTGTAAACGAAGAACCGCCGTATGCGGAACCGCATGTACGGTGGTGTGAGAGGTCGGAAAACGAGAGTAGGAGAAAAACTACATCGTTTTCCTCCTACTCGATTATAAAATATTGCTAATCAACTTGTGTATGTCCTTTTTTTATTGTACCTTTGCGAGGTAATTTAACTATTTGAAAGTATGAAACAGAAAATTCTACTGGTTTTAGCGCTTTGCATTTGTGGCACTATAGCCTTAGCGCAAGTCCAATACAACGACACTTGCTATGCAGTCTCCTTTCGTGCTAGCTATGGTCATAACCTGATTTATGGTTCGCATGCCAATTTTGATCTTGGCGCTCATTTGCCTATCAATCCATACTTTGAAATGGATGCTGATATACGTGCTAGTACTGCTAATTTCTATACCTTAGGCTTGCAATTGCGCCCTAAATTCGCATTACCTGTTGGCGAGTTGTTCTTGGAGGATCGACTCCTAGCCAGTCTAATCGTGCGTGATCAAATCAACGAGTTTAATCACGCTATATCACTCGGATATCGCATGCAATATGTCAGTGTACAATTTGGATTATTCACTCGTGTGATGGTACCAATGCCATATGAAAGAAATAGCAACAATGCCATCATCGTTGAACCTTTCAAATTACTTTACCGAGTTGAGGCATTTGTCCGTCCACAGACCTCACGCTGGAATATCGCAGCCGCTATCTCCAATGTAGATGATTATATGATGGAGCGCCCATGGACACCTATGTTATATCTTAGAGGGTGGTTTGATGTGAACCAACATTGGCGATTGCATTTGGCAGGCAAATACAAGAATGCTGGAACATTCCATATGAATGCACACTACTATGCCTCCGAAGTGGCACTAGGTGCAGAGTATAGATTCTAAAAGTTAGTATATTAAACTGAAAATTTAAAGTTATGAAAACGAAAATACAATTTCATCTTTTTTTCTGCTTCATGATGCTTGCATCATTCGTTGCTTGTGGACCTGATGCACGATTGGATTTAATCGGAAATATATCAGGCACTTCACCACGCATCAACGAACGATTGGCTGATTCTGAAAAGTATAATGCTACGCATCCTTTTGTAACACTGCATGCTACAGAGGAATCCTACCACGTCTATGTATGCACCGATACACATATAACCACCGATGTTGGTCGTTGGGGTGATTTCGTTAGCGCTTATCGCCAAGATATAAAGTGCCCCGTGGCTGTACACTTGGGCGATATCGTAGATGCACAGAACCACTTTGATGAGGTACATAGAGCCTTTGCGCAAATGCCTAAGAATCCATTGAAACAAGATACCATGATGGTAGTTGCAGGTAATCATGATATCTGCTTTAGTCAATGGCCCGCCTTCCTAGAAACATTCAAGACTAGTACTTATTACTTCATTGTAGAAACGCCGCAAGGACAACGTGACTTGTATATCATGTTTGACTCTGCTGATGGTACTGTAGGCGGCAAGCAGCTTAAATGGCTACAAGAGATATTAGCCTGGGCGCAAAACGAGAACTTTCGTCATATCATCGCATGTACCCACACGCACTTCTTTATGCGAGATGGATCGCAAGGTGTAGCTACCAATTTCTCAATAGAGGAAACTTATATGCTGCTCAATCTTTTCCAATCACATGGCGTAGACATGGTGTGGACTGGACATGACCACTCTCGCGAGGTTACCCAATACAAAGATATGACTTGTATCATCGTGGACTCGATGACAGAGGAGGATAGGAAACCATGCTATATGGTAGCCTACATAGCCGATAAGATTACTTATGACTTTGTTGCCATCATGCGCTAAGTAATAATTCGCTCAAAAGCATATTTTTTCAAAAAAAATAAACTTTTTTATCCAAAATTTGCACATATGCATTTTTTGTTGTACCTTTGCACGCTTTTTTGCGGGTTTGCGCGCTAATGCGTATGCATATTGCTCGCGACTCGCACGAGAAAAAGGCAAAATTAATGTTTAACTTTTTAACCTATGGGTACTATCGTGTTTGCAATTTAAAATGCGATGGAGACCATAGAAAATGCTAGAATTATGGCAGAAAATCTTTCACTCCAGAACTTCGACTGGGATGCATTTGAGAACGAGGCTCAAGGCAAACAAAACGAAGAAATCGTTGGTAAGTATGATCAAACCCTCAGCGCAATCAAGGACAATGAGGTAGTAGAGGGTACTGTAATGTCTATCAACAAGCGTGAAGTAGTAGTTAGCGTTGGCTTTAAGTCTGACGGTATCGTTCCAGCTGCTGAGTTCCGCTACAACCCTGATCTTAAAGTGGGTGATACCGTTGAGGTATATGTAGAGACTCAAGAGGACAAGAACGGTCAACTCGTACTTTCACACAAAGAGGCTCGCGCTGCTCGTAGCTGGGATCGCGTTAATGAGGCTCTTGATAACAACGAGGTAGTTAAGGGTTACATCAAGTGCCGCACTAAGGGTGGTATGATTGTTGACATCCTCGGTACTGAGGCATTCTTGCCAGGTAGCCAAATCGATGTTAAGCCAATCCATGACTACGACGTATTCGTTGGCAAAACAATGGAATTCAAGATCGTTAAGGTTAATCCTGACTTCCGCAATGTAGTAGTTTCTCACAAGGCTCTTATTGAGGCTGAAATGGAAGCTCAAAAACAAGAGATTATCTCTCACCTTGAGAAAGGTCAAGTACTTGAGGGTACCGTTAAAGCAGTTATGCCTTACGGTGTGTTCATGGACTTGGGTGGCGTAGATGGTCTCATCCACATCACAGACCTCAGCTGGGGCCGCGTAAGCGATCCAAACGAGTTGCTTAAGGCTGGTGACAAGATCAATGTAGTTATCCTTGACTTCGATGATGACAAGAAGCGTATCGCTCTTGGTTTGAAGCAATTGACTCCACACCCATGGGAGGCTTTGAACGCTGACTTGAAGGTAGGTGATAAGATTGGTGGTAAGGTAGTTGTAATGGCTGACTACGGAGCATTCGTTGAGGTTGCTCCTGGCGTAGAGGGTCTCATCCACGTAAGCGAGATGAGCTGGAGCCAACACCTCCGTTCTGCTAATGACTTCTTGAAGGTTGGTCAAGAGGTAGAGGCTGTTATCTTGACTCTCGATCGCGATGAGCGCAAGATGTCTCTCGGCTTGAAACAACTCAAGAACGATCCTTGGGAGACCATCGACACCAAGTATGCTGTTGGTACACGCCACTTCGCTAAAGTTCGCAACTTCACTAACTTCGGTGTATTCGTTGAGATTGAGGAAGGCGTTGACGGCTTGATCCACATCAGCGACTTGAGCTGGACCAAGAAAATCAAACACCCTAACGAGTTCACACAAATTGGTGCTGAAATCGAGGTTGCTGTTCTCGAAATTGATAAAGAGAACCGTCGTCTCTCTCTCGGTCACAAACAATTGGAGGAGAACCCATGGGAGGAACTCGCTGCTAAATATGGCGTAGATACAGTTGTATCTGGTAAAGTAGCAGAGGTTACTGACAAGGGTGCTGTAGTTGTACTAGAGGATGGCGTTGAGGGTTATTGCACCGCTCGTCACCTCCAAAAAGAGGACAAAGGCGCTACTACCGTTGGCGAGGAGATGAACTTCAAGGTAATTGAGTTCAACCGCGATGCTAAGCGTATCCTTCTCTCTCACCTCCGCACTTGGGAGGAGCGTAAAGAGGCTCCTGTTAAGGAAGTGAAGGTTAAGAAAGAGAAAGAGGCTCAACCAGAGTTGCCAAAGATGGAGAAAACTACTCTTGGTGACCTCGGCGCTTTGGCTGACTTGCACGCTTCATTGGCAGCTGCTGAGAAGCCAGCAAAGAAGTCTAAAAAAGAGTCTGCTGAGTAATTAACTCACTCATAAAAAAAGAGAGTCAAGGCTAACCTTGGCTCTCTTTTTTTGTGGTTAAAAGGTTCTAAAAGTTTTAGGAGTTTTAAGGGTGAGATGGGTCAATACGAACTTACCTTTAGAACAGCGGCACAGCCGCGACTAAAACTATTAAAACTATTAAAACTATTTCGACCTTTATCGCTCATAAGTAGCGATGTTCCCTTCTGATTCTTGAACGCTAACCTTATAGCAGTTCTCTACATGATCGCATATCCAGCGAGCAATATTTTCTGAAGATGGATTAACATCCAACACCTCGTTGATATACTTATGATCAAATGTTTCCTTAACAATACGCTTGATATGAGTAAAATCTGTTACCATACCATCCTCGTTTAGTTCCTCTGATTTACAATATACGGTTACAACAAAATTGTGGCCGTGCAATGCTTCGCACTTGCTCTCGTAACTTAGATGCAGATTGTGCGCTGCGGAGATGGTGATTCGTTTTTCTACGTAATACATATGTTTCTTTTTTATCGTTTCGTTTAACTTTGCTGTTCTAATCGCTCCTGCAGTATTGTTCTAGGTTTTAACTGGTGTGACTTTTAGAACATTTAGGACTTTTCACCTTTAATCCAAAGGGTTAAAGATATCCATACCGAAAGCTAATGTAAAAGCATCTTGCTCTCGTAGATTAGCTGGTGTATCAACTTGGATACCTTGCTGAGGGGTCATCAGCATAATACGGTCAGATAATTTGATAGCTAAGTCCAATTCGTGTGTGGATATCAGAATTGTCTTATGTTGCTCGCGCGCAACGCGCCTGAGCAATTGTAATATGCGTATGCGATTAGGAAGGTCTAAATGCGCTGTAGGCTCATCCAATAGGATAATTGCACTTTCTTGTGCAAGTGCTTTAGCTATCAGCGTGCGTTGCTTCTCGCCATCAGAATGATCGTTGAAGAAACTATGCGTGGTGCCAGATAATCCCACTTCTGCTAACGACTGCTCTATGACCTGTTCATCAATTACGGATAATCCTCCTAGAAAACTAGTGTATGGATAGCGTCCCATAGCTACCACATCGTGTACTGTAGTGTTCTCAAGACTTAATCGCTCAGTTAGAACCATGGCCACTGAGGGGGCGTCCGAAGCGGTTTGTTGATGTGGCAGATTCGTTATTTTATAGGAACCAGATATGGCGGGTTGTAATCCGGCTAAAGTGCGGAGTAGAGTAGACTTGCCACAGCCATTAGGACCGAGCATGCAGACCATCTCGCCATTATGCAACGCAAAATTTAAGTTGCGCTGTACAATATGATTATCGTAACCAATGGTTAGGTTATTCGTTGATATAGACGCGCTGCACACGATGAGAGATAGATGTTAGTACCTCGTATGAGATAGTTCCTAATTTATTAGCTATTTCTGCTATAGGTAGATGCTCGCCAAATATCTCTGCAATGTCACCAACATGGGCATCAGTACCCGTAACATCAATCATGGCTTGATCCATACATACATTACCCACTACTGGGCATCGTTTACCGCGTACTACAACCTCGCCACCATAATTGGAGAATCTTCGATCGAATCCGTCTGCATATCCAATAGGAATGACGGCAATTTGTCGTGGTTGATCTATGGTGGTATGACGACCATAACCGATAGTTTCACCCGCATTCACCGTCTTAATACTTAAAATAGTCGTTTTTAGTGTGCAGACATTCCGTAGATTATTGATAGATGATAATGGCTTGTTGGTCAGGAATGAGAAACCATACATTCCAATACCTAAACGGCACATATCCATGTGATGCTCAGGAAAGCGCTCAATACCAGCTGTGTTACAAATATGCAGTAATGGACGATTAGGCAAGGAAGCAACAAGACTTTCTGCGCATTCTTTGAAATAGGCTGCTTGTTCGTGCGTGAAAGCATCAAACTGCGCTTCGTCACTACCAGCTAAGTGGGAAAAGATGCTAGTCACCTGTATCGCCTTTTGCTCATTTAGACGAGCTGCTAATTTGCTCATGTCTTCACGGTAGAAGCCTAGGCGATGCATACCAGAATCAATCTTAATATGCACGGGTATTCCCTCTAGGCCCTTTGACTCAGCAGCTGATATGATGTTTTCTAATACTTGGAATGAATAAATATTAGGTTGTAGATTATTCTCTAATATAAGGTCTAAGGCAGCCACCTCTGGATCCATAATAATGATAGGTAACGTGATTCCTGCACGGCGTAGCTCTACACCTTCGTCCGCTACAGCTACAGCAAGGTAGTCCACTAACCCTGAATTTTGCAAGGAACGACTGATTTCAACGCTACCCGCACCATAT
Organism: Paludibacteraceae bacterium; assembly: GCA_017559385.1. Taxonomy (GTDB): domain Bacteria; phylum Bacteroidota; class Bacteroidia; order Bacteroidales; family Paludibacteraceae; genus Colicola. The sequence goes on from JAFYSK010000008.1 coordinate 6,225, forward strand.
CCATAAGCCTTGACCATGCAGGTAAGACGAGTTTGTGGCTTGAGCAATGAGCGGAAATAACGCACATTATTAACCAAAGCAGTCAAATTGACTTCAAGTATAGTTTCGTGAGTCTGTTGTAAAATGCGCTGAGTGATGATATCTTCACTATAACCCAATGCGCGCATAACAGCTGCACATGTGCGAATGTTTTGGTGGGTAGGGTCCTCAATGATAATAGAAGAATGCTTGAAGAGCTTCATCTTCTCTGCACGTTTGACTTCTAGTGAGGCAAAGTTTTCGCCGTGCTCTGGTCCTATATAAGTGATGACACCTATAGTAGGTTGGATGATAGCTTGCAGGCGTTGCATCTCCCCCTGCTTAGATATACCAGCTTCAAAAATAGCCAACTCGGTTTGTTCGTTGAGCTGCCAGACACTCAGAGGAACACCTATCTGCGAATTATATGACTTTGGGGAGCGGGTAATATGGTAGTCATCCTTGAGTAGTTGGTACAACCATTCTTTAACCGCAGTTTTCCCATTGGAACCGGTGATACCTATCACTGGACCATTATACAATGAGCGCTTGTATGTGGCTAGTTGCTGAAGTGCCGAAATGGTGTCATTAACGACGATGAATACGGGGCTTTCTGGGGTATCGAGCAATCTAGATAATTCTGAGAATTCAGGGTTGAATTTCTCTATTACAAAACAACGAACACCCTTTTGAATGAGTTCTGGAATGTATTTGGCACCATTATTTTGCTTGGTTTGAATAGCAAAAAATAGGGTAGCCTGAGCTTCATTGCCCAATAAGCGACTATCAACTAGCAGATGATGTATATGAGCCAACTTCAAGTTGCCGGTATTACCGATAACTTGAAGTGGTTCAATAGCTTGTATGACTTTTGTTAAAATCAACGATTTTAAGTTAAAAGGTTCTAATGTTTAAGTGCTCTAAAAGTATTGATTGTTAGCAACTCTCAAATTGTTGGAGGAAGCGAACATCATTCTCTGAGAATAGGCGCAGATCTTTAACGCGGTACTTGAGGTTGGTAATACGCTCTACACCCAAACCGAACGCATAGCCTGTATATGTTTTAGAATCAATACCACATGACTCCAATACATTAGGATCAACCATGCCGCAACCTAGGATCTCTACCCAACCAGTACCTTTACAGAATGAACAACCCTTGCCGCCGCATAGATCGCAAGATATATCCATCTCTGCAGATGGCTCGGTAAATGGGAAGTAACTTGGACGGAGGCGAATTTGAGTTTCAGGGCCAAACATCTCTTTGGCGAAGTAGAGTAATACTTCCTTGAGGTCAGCAAAGCTGACGTTCTTATCAATATAGAGTCCCTCTACTTGATGGAAGAAACAGTGTGCACGAGCAGATATGGCCTCGTTGCGATAAACACGACCAGGGCAGAGTACGCGGATAGGTGGCTCTTGGCTGAGCATAACGCGTGTTTGGACACTAGACGTGTGCGAACGAAGGAGGATGTCAGATGGCTTTTGTACTCCAATTTCTTTCTCTATGAAGAAAGTGTCCTGCATATCACGAGCTGGATGCTCAGGCGCGAAGTTTAGAAGCGAATATACATGGTTATCGTCCTCTACCTCAGGGCCTTCTGCTACAGTGAAACCAACACGAGAGAAGATGTCAATGATTTGCTCTCGAACCAATGAGAGTGGGTGACGAGTACCCAGATTTATAGGATCTGGAGTTCTAGTCAAATCCAATTCGTCTGCAGCGGCTTTAGCGCCATTTGCTTCAGCAGCTTCGCGAAGCTCGTTGATGCGTGCTTCGTAGGATTGGCGCAATTGGTTAAGCGCTTGACCTATCTCGCGTTTTTCCTCTTTAGGAACTTCACGGAACTCATTGAAGAGTTCTGTAACTTGACCTTTCTTACTAAGGTACTTAATTCGCAGCGCCTCTACTTGTTCTGCGTTGCTTGCTTGCAATTCAGCCAATTGGCTGAGCAAGGATTCTATTTTTTCTTTTATGCTCATAGTCGTTTTTTCTTACAGGCTGCAAAGGTAATAAAAATATTGCATTAATGCAAATTTTTTGTACTGAAACTTTTCTTTGATCATCACATATTGAATTTTCTTGCTTGAGAGAATTATATTTATTATGTCTTGAAAAATGCGATGAAATCGCGTGAAATTAGATGTTTTTACTCTTTTGTGTAGGTGATTATATGATTGATTTGTTGTGAAATTAGGAAGTTTTGCTGGGAAAATTTGTGTATGTCGTTTTTTTTTATTACCTTTGCACGCTTTTTTGTGCGTACATACGCGCGTATAATTAGGTAAAATGAGCTAAAATGAGATTAAGGCTAAGTATCATAATGATGTTTCTAGGGCTGTGCATGATGGTGCATGGTCAAGAACCTATGCCTGCTGATCAACTTGCTCCGAATAGTCCATTGTTAGAAGCGCAAAACGATACTATTGATACGCTTGCGGTAGAGCCCACTCCGCAGCCTAAAAAAGAGGCTATTGATGCAAAAATCGAATATTCGTCGTCAGATTCTGTGGTGATTACAGGCAAAGGTATTGCTAGTCTATTTGGCTCAGGTGAACTAAACTATAAATCCATGAATTTGACGGCCGAATATATCCGTATGCATATGGATAGTAGTACTTTGTATGCTAAAGGTGTGTTAGATACCATTGTGGATGAGTGGGTTGGTAAGCCTGTTTTTACAGAAGGAGAAGAAAGTTATGAGACCAGTGAGATTTCTTTTAACTTCAAGACTCAAAAAGCCTATATCCGTAATGTTATTACTGAACAGGGTGAAGGTTTTTTGATTGCAGATAAAACTAAAAAGGTAGAAGGTGATGTGCTGATGATGGCGGGCGGTAAGTACACAACTTGCGATAATCATGATCATCCTCACTTTTATTTGAGTTTGACGAAGGCAAAAGTAAAACCTGGTGGGTATATTGCAACGGGGCCTGCATACCTGGTGGTTGGAGATGTGCCATTGCCATTAGCAATACCTTTTGGATTCTTCCCATTTACAGATAGTTATTCAAGTGGATTGATTATGCCTAATTTTGGTGATGACTACACCAGAGGATTGTATTTCTCCGGATTGGGTTATTACTTTGCTATAAATGATTATGTGGATTTGCAAGTAACTGGAGATATTTATTCTCGTGGTACTTGGGCGGTGCGCGCTAAAAGTAAGTATATCAAACGCTACAAGTTTAGTGGTAATGTGGCAGTTGATTATCGCTGGGATGTGACCGGAGATAAGGATATGCCAGATTATAGAGTGGATAAGAACCTTAGTGTACAATGGTCGCATACGCAGGATAGCAAGGCAAATCCTTATAGTAATTTCTCAGCGAGTGTTAATTTTAAAACAGCAGGTTATAACCGAAGCAATATTAATAGTTATTACGATGTGCAAGCTAATGCGGAGAATACCACGAGCTCCAGTGTCTCTTATACACAGCGCTTTCCTGATAGTCCATGGAGCTTAGGTTTGAGCATGAGCTTGACGCAGCGTAATAAAGACTCTACCTTGAATGTGACTTTGCCTAGCCTGACGGTGAATATGAGTCGTATCTATCCATTTAAACGCAAGAAAGCTACAGGAAAGGAGAAGTGGTATGAGAAGATTAGTCTGCAATATAGTGGATCTTTTACGAACTCTATTACTTGTAAAGAAAGCGAGTTTTTTAAATCTAGTTTTGTAAAAGATTGGGATAATCGCTTGAACCATCGTTTAAGTAGCTCCGCTTCGTTTACACTATTTAAGTATATCAATATCACTCCTAGTTTGAATTTCACTGATCGTATGTTTTTTAGTCGTGTTGATCAGTCTTGGAATGAACAACTGAATCAAGTGCAAAAGGATACTGTGATGGGCTTCTATAATGTGTACAACTTCAATGCTAGCATTAGCATGTCAACAAAGTTGTATGGCTATTATATCCCATTCCGTAAATGGTTTGGTGATAAGGTCGATCGTTTTAGGCATGTGATGACGCCTAGTATAAGTTTTTCCTATAATCCGGATTTTGGAGCGGAGTTTTGGGCTAAACGATATGGTGGTTTCTATGGGTCGTATGACAAACCTGTTACTGTGCGCGATGAAGCAGGCAATTGGGTACCTAAATTAGATGAGAACGGATTGCCGATATATGAGGTGGTCAATTATTCTCGTTTCAAGGAAGCGCCTGGTCGTGGCGCATCAGCAACATTGGCTTTTTCGTTGGGAAACAACTTGGAGATGAAGTTGAGAAATGATAAGGATACAACGGGAAAAGAACCGTATAAGGTGTATAGTATCATCGATAATTTAAGTATCTCAGGTGGATACAACTTTATTGCAGATTCTATGAACTGGAGTAATTTCTCAGTGAACTTACGTATTAAGATTCCAAAAGTAAATTATACCATAAATCTTAGTGGCCAGTTTGATCCTTATATGTACACTACTACGGCAAGTGGAGCACATGTTCGTTGTAATGAACTGTATTGGAATCATGGTCGATTCCCGCACTTCTTGGGAACTAGTACCAGTTTTAGTTACACATTCAACAATGATGTGGTCAAAAAGTGGTTTGAGAAAAAGGATACTGGGGTCAAACCAGAAGAGGAGTTAGATGAGGAAAATGTAGATGATTTGGAAGAAGAAAGCCTGCAGGGTAAGAAAAATAGGAATGACAATAGGAATAAAGATGAAGTAACAGATGATGGTTATCTGTTTGCTAAGATTCCGTGGAGCTTGAGTGTGTCATATAGCTTACGGTATATGCCGGGTACAGAGTGGAATGAGAAGAAGAACTATTACAAGATGGTGTTCCGGCATAATTTAAGTTTTTCAGCATCTTTAGGATTAGGTAGTGGTTGGAAGGCTAGCACAACATTGAGTTATGATGTGAATGCTAAGAAGATGGCTTATACTAGCATCAATGTTACTCGTGACTTACACTGCTGGAGTATGAGCGCAAGTTTTGTGCCTTTTGGCCCGTTCAAGAGTTATACTTTCCATATTGGTGTGAATGCTAGTATGTTAGCCGATTTGAAGTATGATAAGAGTAGCACAGACGCAACGGGCAAAAAGATTGATTGGTGGTAGTGGGTTTAGTGTTTAGTGTTTAGTGTTTAATGTTAAAAGATCAAAATATATGAAAGTAGAGAATCAAAAAGTAGTAACTCTCCAATATGATTTATATGTAGACGGAGAGAATGGAAATGAAGAATTGATGGAAAAAGCCACAGCGGATGCTCCGTTGGTGTATTGTCATGGCGAAGGTATGATGTTACCAGCATTTGAGCTAGCCATGGCAGGTTTGAAAGAGGGCGAATCGTTTGATTTCCGTATCCCATGTGCTGAAGCATATGGCGAGTATGACACCGATGGTGTGCTTGAGTTGGATAAGAAAATGTTCTATAATGGTGATGGAGAGTTTGACTCTGAGCGCGTGTATGTAGGTGCTATCGTTCCAATGAATACTGCTGATGGTCAGATTATTAATGCTCAGATCGCAGAGATAGCTCAAGATAAGGTAACTATCGACTTGAATCACCCATTGGCAGGTGAGAACTTGCACTTTGTAGGTAAAGTTCTTAATATTCGTGAGGTAACAGAGGGAGAACTTAAAGCGCTTCATCATCGTGGTTGCGGTGGTTGTGGCGGACACTGTAATGGTGGTGATTGCGGCGGCGATTGCCAAGAAGGTGGTTGTGGTGGCAATTGTCATTGTTAATCCTCCTTTGAGCTCTCGGTGAAGGCCCCTCTAACTGTCGTTGAGATTCCAATGAGGTTCCGATGAGGTTCCGATGAGGTTCCGATGGAGACAGAGGGCAACGGGATGGCAAACAAGAAGTAATATGCAACAAATAAATAAAATTCTATGGCAAATATTTTAGCGATAGTGGGTCGTCCTAATGTTGGGAAATCGACCCTGTTCAACCGCTTGACAAAAACTCGTCGAGCGATAGTTAATGACACTGCAGGCACAACACGTGATCGTCAATACGGCAAGAGTGAGTGGTGCGGCAAAGAGTTTTCTGTAATTGATACAGGTGGATGGGTGGTTAACTCGGATGATACATTTGAGAGCGAGATTAATCGTCAGGTGAAACTTGCTATCAAGGAGGCCGATGTGATTTTGTTAGTCGTGGATGTTAACGAGGGGGTGACACAATTCGATATGGAGGTGGCTCATTTGTTACGTCAGGCTAAGAAAGAAACTGTGTTAGCGGTCAATAAAGTAGATCAGTTTGATCAACAATATGGTGCGCCTGAGTTTTATAAACTAGGTTTAGGTGAGCCTTTTATCTTGTCAGCAGAGAATGGCTTGGGAACAGGTGATTTGCTGGATGAGATATGCAGCCGATTCAAAGATACAGTAGCAGGTGAGGACCTCGAGGAACTGCCTCGTTTTGCTATTGTTGGTCGTCCTAATGCCGGAAAGAGTAGTATATTGAATGCATTTATCGGTGAGGAACGCACTATTGTAACGGATATTCCTGGTACAACACGCGATAGTATCTATACACGCTATAATAAGTTTGGTAAGGACTTTTATTTGGTAGATACAGCCGGTATTCGCAAGAAAGCTAAGGTCAATGAGGATTTGGAGTATTACTCTGTGGTGCGTTCAATTCGTGCAATAGAGAACTCGGATGTTTGTATATTGATGATTGATGCAACCCGTGGTATTGAGTCGCAAGATCTAAATATCTACTCTCTGATTCAAAAAAACAAGAAAGGTTTGGTTGTTTGTGTGAATAAGTGGGACTTGATAGAGAGTAAAACGAATGCCGATATCAAAGGGTACGAGCGTGCTATCCGTGAGCGTATGGCTCCATTCACAGATTTTCCAATTATTTTTACATCTGCTTTGACTAAACAACGCATCTATAAGGTAATGGAAACAGCATTAGCTGTCTATGAGAGTAAGCAACGTAAGGTGCCAACGGCACAACTCAATGAACGCTTCTTACCTTTAATAGAAAACTATCCTCCACCAGCAACCAAAGGCAAGTATATCAAGATAAAATATTGTACGCAGTTGCCTAACACGCAGATTCCTACTTTTGTATTCTTTGCTAATCTGCCACAGTATGTAAAAGAACCATACCGTCGCTTTTTGGAGAATAAACTGCGCGAATGGTGGGATTTTCATGGTACACCTGTGCAGATATTTATCCGTGCTAAGTAAAGAAATTTTTAAGAAAGTACATCTTTTTGTTACGAACTATTGCGCGCGTGCGAGAATTTTTGTACCTTTGCGCGTAAAATCAACTTGAATGAAGATTGTAGGATTTACAAATATAGAAAACAAAATAGAGATGGTGCTGAAAAGCGATTCTTCATTAATGGTGAATCGCAAGCCCTTCTTCATTCCAGACTGGAGCTGTGATATGCAATACACTCCATGTGTGGTTGTTCGTGTTTGTAAATTAGGCAAGCATGTGGCAGCAAAATTTGCTAGTCGTTACTACGATGCGATAGCTCCAGGCTTGAATATTCATGCCGAGGATTGCCGTAAACAAGGCGATTATGTGCGCACATGGGCTTTTGATGGCTCTTTGCCTGTTGGTGCATTCCAATCGCTGGATTCATACATGCCTACTGATTTAATTGTTGATATTGATGAAGCTATCTGCCGTGTGAGTGAGTTGATGATCATTCGTCAAGGTGATTTAATCTTTATTGATAGAGCGGTCCCCGCAAAATCATTAGTCAGAGAGGAAGTGCTTCGTGAGGATATGAATGGTGAGGAATTATTGTATTGTAAAATTAAGTAAAATGAGACGTAGTTACATAATAGCTTTGATGTTGATGTTGACTTCTACCATGATGGCATCTATTCATACATATGTGGATAAGTCTGTCTTGAAAGATGGTAGATTTGTCAAGATTAGTGTCAAGGAGTCAGGTATACATAGTATATCATATGATGCGCTAAAGGAGTGGGGTATAGAGCCAACTAATGTGGCTATCTTAGGATATGGTGGTGCTATGATGAGTGAAAACTTTATGTTAACTCGTTGGGATGACCTTCCATCTGTGGCTTTTTATATGCACAAAGGTGCTGATGGCATATTTAATAAAGGTGACTACATTTTGTTCTATGCGCAAGGACCAACCAAATGGTCTGCTAACAATAGGACATGGTATCATACTCAGAATCCATATTCAATGTTGGGTTACTATTTTGTAACGGATAAACAGGATTTACAGCGTATAATAGAGCCTTCCTCCGAACAGCAAAACAACACCACATCAACCATTGATGTGGATTGGTATACCTCTTTACATGTGTATGAGAGAGATAGTTTCAATCTGATTGATCTAAAAGGACAATCTGGTGGAGGACGAGAATTCTATGGCGAGTTTTTTAATGAACAGGCCCCTAATAGAACCTTCTGGTTTGAGTTGAGTGATGTGCGCACTGATCTTACTGCACAATGTGTGGTGGATTTGGCAGCTGTATCAGGTAATGTTACTCCATTACAAATTGGTTATGCAAATGAGTCTAAGTCTTTGCGAGTTGCCGCAATAAGTCAAACAGATTTTCATACTAAGGCAATAACTGCCAAGACTACTATTACAGCGAAACCTAGCAGCGCTGAAAAACAAGCTGTGGAAATTCAGTTCAAAGGTAGTAAGGGAGCCATTGCATACTTGAATAGTATTGAATTGCATGTACCATGTAGTTTAAAAATGCGTGGAAATGAATTGAATATCGTTAACATTGACCGATTAGGTGACTCAAAACTCATACGCTTTAATATGGCGTGTGATAAAGAGAATGTTCAAATATGGCGTGTGACAGATGGTGTTAATATAGAGCAAGTACCAGTGGAGTATGATGGTGAAACTTTGAAATGGGTTACTTCTAACGAAACGGCAGAGCGCTATATTGCAGTAGATGTTAATGCAAAGGATTGGAAGACTCCTACAAAGGTGGGAATTATTGCTAATCAAAACCTTCATGCATTACAAAATGTAGATTATGTCATCATTTGTCCAGAAGCATTTGTGGAGCCATCTACACGATTGGCGAAAAAACATGAGGAAATCGATGGCTTAACATGGGCGGTAGTAACTGAGGAACAGGTTTTCAATGAATTTTCATCTGGAACTCCAGATGCTAGTGCATATAGGTGGTTGATGAAGATGTTATACGATCGCGCCAACGGAGATGTGACCAAGCGGCCAAAGAGTCTTTTGCTGATGGGTCATGGTACATATGACAACCGCAAATTGTTGGCAGCTTCAGGTGAAAGACAACTATTGACCTACCAAGCAATGAACTCTGTGGATGAAGTAAAAGCATATGCAACAGATGACTATTTTGCTTTTCTAGTTGATAACGCAGGTGTATATGAGGGTGCGTTTGATGAGAAAAGAGCAACGATGAACATTGGTGTGGGACGATTGCCCGTAAAGACTCTAGCTGAGGCGAATGCTGTTGTGGATAAGATTTGTACCTACATGGATGACCTTGTGTTAGGAAAATGGAAATCACAAATCTTGTTTTTGGCAGATGATGGCGATAATGGTATGCATGTAGAAACCGCTGAAAGAGGAGCTGAAACCTTACGAGCAAGGAATAAGGATTTTATGCTTCATAAAATATATTTAGATGCTCACACCCAAGAGGTAAGTGCTGCAGGCGAGAGTTATCCATTGGCAAAAAATCAGTTTGACAATTTGATGAGTAATGGTGTACTATTTATGGATTATTCTGGTCATGGTGGCTATAACAACATTACCAATGAGTTATTCATGAAAACGGCAGATATCTTGAACATGAATAATGTGAATCAAGGCTTTTGGTTTTTAGCTACTTGTAGTTTCTCGCATTGTGATGCGGGTGTGGTATCTGCAGGAGAACATGCGGTTTTGAATCCTAATGGTGGTGCAATAGCTGTATTGTCCGCATGTCGTACTGTATATGCAACGCAAAATACTACATTGAATCGTAATCTCTGCGATACTTTGTTTGGTCATGCAAATCCGTTTGAATATAATATGACGCTGGGCGAAGCTACTCGCCTAGCTAAAAATAGAACAGGATACGATGCTAACAAGTTGCCATATATTTTGTTAGGAGATCCTGCATTGAGATTGAATTACCCTACTGATTTGCAAGTTAAAACCACACTAGATGTGGATACAATGCATGCCTTGAGCACTCACACTATTAAGGGTTATATTCAAACTTCTAGTTTGGATACAGCATATTGGTTTAATGGAAAATTGGATATCACCATTTTGGATAAGATGCAGCAAATCACAACGCGTGATAATGACGAAACTATAGAGGATAACAAAAATCATATCACATATGATGATTACCCAAACACATTATTCTCTGGCCAGACTGATGTAGTGGACGGTAAGTTTGAATTTACCTTCATGGTTCCTAAGGATATTCGATATAATTACGGAAATGGTCGTATTGTTTATTACGCGCATGATGCGGAAACGCGTGAAGAAGCAGTGGGACATTATGAGGATTTTGTGATTGGTGGTAGTAGCTCACTGACCGTTCCAGACACTCAAGGACCTGAGTTGCATGTTTATTTAAATAATCCTGCTTTCCAAGATGGAGACAAGACATATGAGTTGCCACACTTCTATGCCGAGATCTTTGATGAAAATGGTATAAATACGGTCGGTACTGGTATTGGACATGATTTGTTGTTGACTATTGACGGCGAGCCAAAGCAAACTTATGTACTGAATAATTATTTCAGTGCGAGCAATAATAGTTATCAAAAAGGTATGGTTAGTTACAAGATGGCAGAGCAGTCTGAAGGTATGCATAGTTTGACATTCCGTGCTTGGGATTTACTAAATAATAGTACTACTGCATCGTTGAACTTCCAAGTAGTCAAAGGATTAGATCCGCATATATATAGTGTAACAACTTATCCAAACCCAGTAGCTAGTAATGGTGTGATGCATGTGGATATTCAATATGATCAACCAGATGAGATTATAGAAACGACCGTCTATCTATACGATATCAGTGGAAAGTTGATGCATGCTCACAAGCAGAAAGGTGTGGAGGGTATAAGTTGGAATATGAGCAAGGTTGCTTCTAAAGAAGGAATATATATATATCAAGTAAAAATCAAAACTGCAACTTCGGATTATATATCCAAGGCAGGTAAAATTATTGTAACTAAGTAAATTGCCTATGAAACAATTTTAAAATAGTCTATCCAAAGAAATTAAAAGTATATTAATCAACAAAATAAATTATTAAAACAATGAAAAAGATTCTTTTTTCTATTCTAACATTTTCTGTTTGTTCGTTGTCAGTTTTGGCAACAAATCCAGTGATGACTTCTATGCCATCATTGACAATTGCACCAGATGGTCGTGCTGCAGGTATGGGTGATGTAGGTGTTGCTACCCAAGCTGATATCAACTCACAACACTGGAACCCAGCTAAGTACGCATTTATGGATAGCAAGGGTGGTATTTCAGCTAACTATACCCCTTGGTTGACCAAGTTGGTGACTGATATTGATTTAGCATATATTGCTGGTTACTATAATATGGGTGATCGCATTGGTGCATTGTCTGCAAGTTTTAGCTATTTTTCAATGGGTGCTGTACAGTTGGTTGATTACTCAGGAACAGCCTTCCAAGAGGCTCACCCAAATGAGTGGTCACTTGATTTGGCATATTCTCGTAAGTTGCATGAGAACTTGAGTATGGCAGTAGCTATGCGATTCTTGTATAGTGACTTGAATAACGGAGTTAATGCTTCTGTTACTACAGCTGCTCAAGAAATGCATCCAGCATGGACCATGGCAGCAGATATTTCTTTGTACTACAAACAACCTATTTCAACTCCAATGGGAGAGAGCTATTTCGGTTTAGGATTTAACTTGAGCAATTTGGGTGGTAAGATGTCATATGATGAGGGAACAACTCAAAACTTTATTCCAGCTAACTTGCGTCTTGGTGTAAGTTACGAGATACCATTTGACAACTACAACCGTTTGATGGCAACTGTAGAGTGCAACAAGATGCTTGTACCTACATACGAGTCAAAATTTGCGGAGAATAAAACAACTAACCGTATGTCTCAAGAGGAATTTTCTAGCATTTCATCAGTTAACGGTTGGTGGATGTCTTTCTGCGATGCACCTGGATATACTACAGATGAGGGAAAAGTCGTATCACCTTTGGCAGAGGAGTTCCAAGAGGTACAATGGGGAGTTGGTCTAGAATATAGCTATAACCGCCAATTCTTTGGTCGCGTAGGTTATAGCCATGAGAACTATTGGAAGGGTAACCGTCGCTATGTAACATTGGGTGCTGGTTTCCATTTGAGTATCTTCTCTCTTGACTTTGCATACTGTATTGCTACCGCTCCATCTAACCCATTGGATCAAACTATGCGTTTTACACTGGGATTTGACTTGGCTGGTATCAAGGATTTAGTTAACAATCGCAAATAATGCGTATTGGTTTTGGATATGATGTGCACGCTTTTTCCCCCAACCGCGAGTTGTGGTTGGGGGGCATTCGTGTCCCATCAGAACAAGGACTATTAGGGCATTCGGATGCAGATGTTTTAATACATGCTTTGTGTGATGCTCTGTTAGGTGCAGCTGCTTTGCGCGATATTGGGTATCATTTTCCTCCTGTAAAAGGGAATGAGTATGAAAATATAGACTCAAAGATCCTTCTAAGAAAGGTAATGTTGATGATACGAGAAGCTGGTTATGAGTTCGGTAATTGTGATTGTACCATCTGTGCTGAAGCTCCTAAACTTAATCCCCATGTCCCAGCAATGATAAGTTGTTTAGCAGAGGTGATGAATGTCTCTGAAGGACAGATTAGTATCAAGGCTACAACCACGGAGAAATTAGGTTTCGTGGGAAGAGAAGAAGGAATCGCTGCTCAGGCTGTAGTCTTATTAACGGAGAAATAAAACACGAAGTGAAACAAAAGAATTTTAATATTCCATACTTGGCAGCACTACTACTTATAGGATCGCTGTTATTTATGTCTTCCTATATTAATGCGGAGGATAATACAGAAGTAGTTCCTCATGTCATAACAACAGTGTCTGATACACTGTATATCAATGATACAATCATTGTTATACATACCGCATGTGCTCCCATTTGCTCCTCTTGTGCGCTAGCATATGACAAGGAGTGGAATTATATAGGTAATGTTATTCCGCCAATTAAGACCGCTTTTCCTGAAGCCTATATAGAGAATGGTCGTTTACAATGGCGTGATAATGATCCATATGACTATACATATTCCGAGTAAGCAAGAATAGGATATATGCAATTTCCGATATATTTAATAGGATATATGGCTGCAGGTAAGACCACTGTCGGCAAACTCTTAGCAGAACGCTTAGGTTGGCATTTTGTGGACCTAGATGATGCTTTTGCCGAGATACATGGAAAGACACCTGCTGAATATATCAGAGAATATGGTATAGAAGATTTTCGCTATAAAGAAAAATATGTAGTAGAGGATTTGGCAGAATTACCTATAGAGAAGGTGATTTATGCCACAGGAGGTGGATATCCCTGTTGGGAAGATAATATGGAGTGCCTACAAGAATTAGGTACTAGTATATATATAAAATGGAAACCTGAGCATTTGGCTCAGCGTTTGATGTTGACAGACCTCAATGAACGACCCATTTTACAAGGACGCACCAAAGAGGAATTGTTGCAATTTATTACACCTCAATTAGAGGCGCGTGAACCCTTCTATGAAAAAGCAGATTACGTGGTAGAAGCACCCGTAAAAGATATTGCAAAAGAAGACGATAAAAATATTGCAGAAATCATATACGAATTAATTTGTAATTCATAATTAGCATGTTAATCAACGAGATACAAGATGAGATAATAGAGGAGTTCAGTTGTTTTGATGACTGGATGGATCGCTATAGTTTGCTAATAGACTATGGAAATGGTCTAGAGGCCTTTCCTCAAGAAGATAAAGTGGATCAGAATCTGATTGATGGCTGTCAGTCAAAGGTTTGGTTTACAGCAGAAATAAAAGATGGTAAGGTGATTTATCATGGTGATTCTGACGCTATATTGGTAAAGGGTATTGTAGCGTTGTTGATTCGCGTTTTGAGCGAACATACACCTAAAGAGATTGTGGAGTCAGATTTGTATTTTATTGATGCAATCAATCTCCGAGAGCACCTCTCGCCTACACGTAGTAATGGACTGAATGCTATGCTCAAGCAAATGCATTTGTTCGCTTTAGCATATAATGCTCAAAATACTTGATTATGAAAAGAATACTATCCTTTGTTTATCTATTACTTATCCCATGTTGGATGTTGGCACAGACGGTTGTCTCAGAGCAAACAACACATACTACAACACCTGAGGCGCATTTGTTTGCCACTTTTGTCAAATCATTTGATCACAACTTGAAATTGACGATAGAGGAGGAGATTCGAAGTGCTCCTTCACATCGTGCGCATACGACTATGGGATTAGGTTATACCCCAATCGATTATTTGAATCTCTATGCGGGCTATACCATGATGATTTATGGTAAGAATAGTGGTTGGGATGATCCTAATAATTTTATACGTCATCGTGTTAATGTGATGTTGACTGGACAAGTAAAACTAGGTCAATGGTCATTGTCGTTGCGTGAGGGTGTGATGATAGATACCCGTACAGACGAATTAGATAATAGAGTGAAGAATAATTCAGATGTGACATTACGTAGTCGTTTACAGGCTGTGTATTCAATTCCAAAAACGCCACTAGGTGTTATTGCTAAATTGGAGATACTCAACACATTAAATGCTCCGGTTAAGTACCTAAACGAGGTCGCAGATGATTCTTATGGACAATATATTAGTGAGTGGCGTCCAGAGGTAGGTCTGCAATGGAAAATTGATAAGAAGAACACCTTGAGTCTAACATATCGTTATAATTATTTATACGGACGTGAGGCAAGTGTATTGACAAATGGTGATATCGAATTAACTCATAAGTATACAGCCAAGCATCTAATGCTATTGAGTTATAAATTAGATTGGTAAACCTATTACGGTATAAATAAAATAAATGACACTCAACGAGTGTCATTTATTTTTATGGTAGATGGGAATTAATTTCCTTCTGATATCTTTCCATCTTCGAAGATGAGTTTTCTACCAGGGAACATCTCTGGCCATAGCGGATTATGGGTGGACATGATAACTGTCATACCAGCTTGGCTGATGCTATAAAGAAGTTCCATAATACCTTTTCCTGTTTCTGGGTCAAGGTTGCCGGTAGGTTCGTCTGCCAAAATCAATCCAGGTGAGTTGAGTAGTGCTCTAGCTATAACAACACGTTGTTGTTCTCCTCCAGATAGTTGGTGAGGTAGTTTGTATGCTTTGTTTTGCATTCCCACCTGACTAAGTACATCATGTATGTTGTTTTTGATAGCTTGCTTGTCTCGCCAACCAGTAGCTCTAAGGACAAATTCGAGGTTTGCCTCAACGCTACGATCCGTAAGCAGTTGGAAATCTTGGAATACAACTCCTACTTTGCGACGTAGGTATGGGATATCTTTGCGTTTTAGTTTTAGCATATCATATCCTAAAACATCAGCTTGTATGCCAATAGGCTCTATTTCGGCGTAAAGAGTTTTCATAAAACTACTTTTGCCAGAACCTACACGTCCGAGCAAATACACCATCTCGCCAGATGCCACTTCTAGGTTGACATCTTTGAGTACGATTTGCTCCTCTTGACAAATTTCAACAGCTTTATATTGAATTAGTTTGCTCATTCTGCGTCTATTTGGTTGATTTTGTTCTCTAGGTCGGTTAGTTGCTCCTTGAGAGTATCAATCTTTTTGCGCATGTCATCTACCAACTTGTTAGCACTTTTGGTTTTACCAGTAAAGAATAAGATGTTATTCTCTGCCGTTTTGATTTCTTGGACAAGATTCTCATACATCTTAACCAATTTTTGACGATCGGTCATTTGATCAATTTTCTTGTTCCAACGTTCTTTTGCTTCTGCACGTTTTTGTGCAAATACCTCGCGTGCTTCTTTAGTAGCTACACGTTTTGCTTCAAAGAAAGTATCGCATGCGCTAGTAAACATTTTCCACAACTCATCAGAGTACTTGCGAGCTACAGGACCAATAGCTTTCCATTGTTTTTGCAATTCAACAAGTTTATCTGTAGTTTCTTTCCAATCGGTGCTATTCTTAAGGTTTTCAGCCTCTTCGACCAATTGACGTTTTTGTTTTAAGTTCTCAGCAAACTCATCGCGCATACCTTTGTAGTACGCTGTTTTAGCTTTGAAGAATGCGTCGCAGATTTGTCTGTATTCTTCGTAAACGGTTTGATTTTGTTTTTTAGGAGCGAAGCCAATAAGACGCCATTCTTGTTGGATAGTTTGTACTTTTTCAGTAGCCTCTTCCCATTGTTTATTGCCTTTGAGTTTGTCGATATTGATCTCTTTGAGTTGAGCGATAAGAGCTTGCTTTTTCTCTAGGTTTTCGTTTTCTTTAGCATGTAACTCATCAAAATAAGCCTGATGCTTTTTGTTGATTATGCTACTAGCTTGTTTAAAACGATTCCAGAGCTCTTCGCGAAGTTCGCGAGCTACAGGACCTATTTCAGCCCATTCATCGTGCAATTGTTGCAAAGCGCGACTAGCCTCTACGATATTTGGATTTTCTTGTAGTTTTTCAGCAGCTTCGCATAGTAATGTCTTCATTTCAAGGTTCTTTTTGAAATCAAGATCACGTAGCTCAATGTTAATCTTTACAAGATCATAAAATTGCTCTTGATATTGTTGATATGTTTTCCAAATCTCTTGAGCTTTGGTAGGATGAACTGCACCAATAGTTTTCCACTCTGCTTGCAATTCTTTCATTTTCTTGATGTTGTCCATGACGTCAGCTGTTTCTGCCTCTGCCATTTCTTTCATCTGTTGGAGAATGTTCTCCTTGCGTAGCAAATTTTGAGCTTGCTCTTCCTCTGCTTTCTTGAGAAGTTCAGCTCTCTTTTGCTTGTATTGTGTCAACAATTCGCGAAATTCTTGTTCAGTCTCATCCACTTGTGGTACCCAATTTTCAAGTGTCTCTCCTGCTTCTTTAGCAGCAGCCTCAGCGGCTTGCTTTTGAGCTTCTAAATCTTGGTGATACTGACGATAGAATTGAGTTTTAATTTGCTCAACTTGCTCTTTCACTTCGGCTACATCGTTTTGTAGTAGTGCCTTTAGTTCGTCGACGAACTGTTGTTTTTCATTTGCCATAATACTAAAATGTTACGCTCCGAGGAGCGGGGTTCATAATTGTAATCTATGACCATTATTTGCATAGATAAATTCGCTGCAAAGATACAACAAATTTTTGATATCTACAATAGCGATCCTGATTTTGTGTTGTTTTATTTGCATATCTGCAAAAAAAACATTACCTTTGCAGCCTAAATTGATAAATGATGACTAATACAGATAATAATCTCCCTTGGACCACTGAGATCAAACCGAAAGAAAAACTGCTTTCCGTTGATTTCAAAGAGATTTGGCGTTATCGTGATCTGATGATGCTCTTTGTTAAGCGTAACATCATTACCCAATATAAGCAGACAGTATTAGGTCCTTTATGGTTTCTTATTCAACCATTGATGACTACTGTAATGTATATGGTGGTGTTTGGTGGAATCGCTAAGATCTCTACGGATGGACTACCACAACCATTGTTCTACTTGGCAGGTATTAGTTTTTGGCAATACTTTGCGGACTGTCTGAACAAGACCTCAAATACATTCGTAAGCAATGCAGGTATTTTCGGAAAGGTGTATTTCCCTCGTTTGGTGACTCCACTGAGTGATGTTATCAGTAACTTGGTTCGTTTTGGTATCCAGTTTGGATTATTCTTGCTAGTTTATGCATATTATGCCCTTTTTACTGATGTACAAATCCATACTAACTGGTATGTGCTAATGTTACCAATCTTGGTAATGATGTTGGCAGGTTTGGCATTAGGATTTGGTATCTTGTTTTCTAGTATGACTACTAAATATCGTGATTTGCAATTACTTTTGAGTTTCTTTGTGAGTCTTTGGATGTATGCTACTCCTGTAATTTATCCTCTCTCAACGATTACTAATCCTACATTGCGTCTAGTGATGCAGTTGAATCCATTGACCGGCATTGTGGAATTCTTTAAGTATGGAATGTTGGGGGTTGGTGTACACGATTGGTGGATGTTAGGCTATAGTTTTGGCTTTATGTTAGTGCTATTGGCTATCGGCATTGTCGTCTTCAATAAGGTACAGAAGTCCTTCATGGATACTGTGTAACCCATAAAATTCATAAGAGCCGTGAAACTCTTCCCTAATTGCAAGATTAACATTGGCTTGCGTATAGTGCGCAAGCGTGAGGATGGATACCACGATTTAGAAACCATCTTCTATCCTGTTTATGGTTTGCATGATGAATTAGAGGTAGAGCCTTCAGATGATTTTTCTTTTGTTCAAGAGGGCTTGACGGTAGATTGTTTGCCTACTGACAATCTTATATACAAGGCGTACGTACGTATGCGCGAGCGCTACCCTCAGATAGGTAATGTTTCGATTAGGTTTAAAAAGAATATCCCTTTTGGTGCTGGATTAGGAGGAGGTAGTAGTGATGCTGCCCATATGGCAATTGCGCTCAATGAAATCTTTGCACTAGGATTAACCAAGCAGCAACTTGCCAAGGAGGTTCGTCCTTTGGGTGCAGATTGCCCATTCTTTGTTTATAATTCGCCATGTTATGCAGAGGGAATAGGTGATGAGTTGACGCCAATAGATCTAGATTTAAGTGATATAAGATTGGTGTTGGTAAAACCAGAATGTGGTGTGTCTACCAAGGATGCTTATGGTGGCATTGTCCCTAAAGGATATTCTGAATTTAAAAAAGTAGCTCAGAATAGAGTAGAGTTGTTTAGAGTGGCATCTAACGACTTTGAAGATACTGTTTTTGCTATACATCCTGAGTTGGCATCCATAAAAAAGCGCCTACTAGATGCAGGCGCTATCTATGCAGCTATGTCTGGCTCTGGATCAACGATCTTTGGTTTGTTCCAAAGTGATACGGAAGGTACTACCGACGCCAATTTGAGATTGCTTAACGAAGAGTTTGCCTCTATGGTAATCTTCAATAATACGTTTAGCAAGGCTTAATCCTAATCCCCAACCTCGTTTTTTACTTGTGTAACCAGGTTTGAAGATCGTTTTGAAATAGCGTCGATCAATGCCTTTGCCTGTGTCTGTTATATCGAGATGGATTTTGTTTCCTTCCAATACTAATGACAATGATATCTCGCCTTTTCCTTCCATAGAGTCTATGGAATTTTTGCATAAGTTTTCTATTACCCATTCAAATAGCGGAACGCAAAGCATGGCTTGAATGTCATGGTTTTGATTGCTATTCAGCGTATACTGAACTTTATTAGAAGTTCGTGTACGCATATAGTCCATGGCAGATTGTATGACGGGTAGGAGTGAGTGTTCTTCTAGTTTGGGTTGAGAACCAATCTTTGAGAAACGTTCGGCTATCATTTGCAATCGTCGGATATCCTCATCCATCTGAGGTAGTAGTTTATCGTCAGGATATGAGTTCTTGAGGAGTTCGTTCCATGCATTCAAAGATGATATAGGGGTACCTAGTTGATGGGCAGTTTCTTTGGATAATCCTACCCACAAACTGTTTTGTTCGCTACGTTGTGCTAGTATGAGGGCGATAACTGCAATGGCAATAAATGCGATGATAACAGCGAGTTGGATATATGGAAACCAGTATAGTCGTTTTAGCAGGGTAGAGTCTTCGTAATAAATATATTGTATAATTTGGTTGTTGACCTTCACCTCAATAGGATCTTGTGATTGTCTGAGGCGGCTAATCTTTTCTTTGTAGAATAAGTCAATATTATGTTTAGGTTCAATAACATTACGTGATAACAATAGCTGATGATTACTATCGACCATGTATACTGGGATCGTCGTGTTACCTTCCATAACGGATAATATGAGATCGATGTTGTCGTCTTCTTCCGCCATGATCAGTTGACGAGTTGCCTCCGCCCATAGTTCCATCTTGCGTTGTTCTTCTAGAGCAAATTGATTTGCTAGCCGCGTGGTGAATGAAACACTGAGAGCGACTATTATGAGAAGAATACAAAGAATAAGGGCGTATAGGTTATTTGATATCCAATGTTTCATGTTGTGAATATTATATCGCTGCAAAGGTACAAATATTTTTTGAGACAAGCAACAGTCGAAATAAAAATCTAAGTGAAATCTTGTTTATGTCAGAAAAAAGTAGTATCTTTGTCGGCAAATTTAAAGTTAAATATAGATATTATGAAACATTCTTGGAAATATGCCAATATAGGTGGTAGCACGAGAGTAGAAATCAAAGATGGTCGTGATATTCAGCATCTATCAGAGTTGGATGAAAAACAATGGACTGTTCTAGCTTGTCCTGTTACAGGTTTGGAAATCGCTGAAGAGAGTCTGCGCTGTATGGATACAGACAACGACAATAAGATTCATATCCATGATGTGGTAGTAACTGCAGAATGGTTGTGTGCAATGTTGAAAGATCCTCAAGTGTTGTTTGAAGGTAAGGCCTCTTTATCAATAGCAGATATCAAAGATGAGTCTGTTTTGGCTGTTGCAACTCCTTTAGCAGTAGATGGTATAGTAACATTAGATGTAGTAAAAGCAGCTATTGCAGGTGTATCTGTTGAAGCACAAGCCGTTCCTGAGGCTCCATATTCTGACGAAATCATTAAGGCATACAAGGACTGTCTAGACGCCTATAATCAGTATTATTCTACAGTTCGTTTGCAATCGATAGGTTTGGCGACTTTACCAGCAGATGCAGTTGCTCCGGGTATGACTGAAGAGCAGTTCGCTGAGATGGGTAAGAAAATATCTGAGTATGAATCTAGCAAAGCGGCTATAGAGGCAGCTAATGCGGCTGCAGTAAGTGCTGCACAATCTCAATATAAGCCATTAGAGAAACTCTTGTTGCTTTGTCGAGACTTCTGCACATTGCTACGTAACTTTGTTTCGTTCCAAGATTTTTATTCGAAACGAGGCAAAGCTTTGTTAGGTCGTGGTGCAGATGACGAATCTCCATGGGCTATCTTCCAAGCTGGTACTTTGGTGATTGATCAACGTGCATGTAACTTGTGTTTACAAGTAAGTGATATGGCGAAACATAATGTACAAGCACCTGACAGTGGAATGTTCCTCATCTATTGTCAATGTACATTGCATATTACAGGTGAGAAAAAGCAGATTGTAGCTGCGATGACTGTAGGTGATATCCGTAATTTAAAGGTTGGTAAGAATGCGCTTTTCTATGACCGTCAGGGTCGCGACTGGGAAGCAGAAGTGGTGAAGATTATTGATAATCCTATTTCAATTGGTCAAGCGTTCTGGAGCCCTTATCGTAAGTTAGGAGAGTGGGTAACAGGTCTTATTAATAAGTCGGCAGCTGAGAAAGAGAAGAAATCATTTGACGATATGACTGCAAAATTGCAGACTGCTTCTGACAAATCAGTAGATAAGCCTGCAGCTCCAGCTCCATTTGATATTGCTAAGTTTGCCGGTATCTTTGCTGCAATAGGTATGGCAGTTGGTGCTATCGGTACTTTCTTGACGAGTCTGCTCGGCGAAGTAGGTGAACTTGCTAAAAATGGTTGGTGGGCAATACCTGCACTGATTATGTGCATATTGTTGGCTATTAGTGGTCCTTCTATGGTGCTTGCATGGATGAAGCTCCGCAAGCGCAATCTTGCGCCATTGTTGAATGCTAATGGTTGGGCAATCAACGCGGATGCTATCGTCAGTGTTATGTTTGGTAACACCTTGACAGATCAAGCTCAGTTCCCAATGTTGAAGATTAAAAAGCCAGGTTTATCTAAGGGAGGCAAATGGGCTATAGCTATCGCCTCAATTCTTGTAGGTGTAGCTGCGGCTATTATTGCACTTTACTTCTGTGGAGTAAGAGTGTGTATGTGTCTCTGGACCTTAGGATAACACAATAGGGGTAACAATAAAAAACGCTCTCAACCGAGAGCGTTTTTTTGTTCGTCCAGCATGTGCATACTCTAACGGGTGTAAGTCCCTAACGCGCCCTTATAGCGGGAAGCGTCCAGCCACGGACAAGGGTGTCCATCGCGAGGTGGAATCTGAAGGAAGTCTTCGGCAAATATCTGGTCTGAC
>JAFYSK010000052.1 GCA_017559385.1 Paludibacteraceae bacterium
GTGTAAAATTACTAAAAATCAACGACTTATGCAAATTTTTTGAGAGAAAAATCGGTGGAAAAATCGATTTTGAGAAGTACGGTTTACAAAATATAAGTTATTATAAGTCAATTAGTTAGGTACAAAAGGTGATACAGTGACATTACCGAAAGATCACCGAGAGACAACCGAGAGAAGAGCGACAGAACTCCCCAAAACTAAAAAGTGCTGTTTGTTAAGATTGCTTTCCTGAAAAGGTTGACTGGAGTCCTAAAAAGGTTGACTCTTTGAAAGAGCACAAAAAGCCAAAGAGGAATCTTGTCTTCTCTTATGTACTATAGGTAGCATAAGATCGTTTCATCTATCTTTTTTGGAAATAATACGCACAACACTTGCATATATGCAAAAAAAATTGTAATTTTGCACGCAAAATTGTTCAACGACATCAATATGAAACGAAATATAGCCATTATAGCAGGAGGAGATAGCTCCGAATATGAGGTATCGCTGCGCAGCGCAGCGGGCATAGAGTCTTTCTTAGCCGACCAAAAGCAATACACCACTACTATCGTACTTCTACGAGGAAATGAGTGGAAAGCCAAAATCAAGAGCCAAGAACCAGGAGCCAAGAATCAAGATGAGTGGGTAGAGATAGATAAGAATGATTTTTCGTACACCTACAACGGAGTTAAAAACACATTTGACTTTGCCTATATTACTATACACGGTACTCCAGGCGAGAACGGCGTATTACAAGGTTACCTAGACATGATTGGTCTCCCCTACTCTTGCTGTGGCGTATTGGCAGCAGCGATGACCTTCAACAAATACACCTGCAATCACTACCTGAAAGGTTTTGGCGTGAAAGTGGCGGAGAGTGTGCTATTGAGGAGTTCAGAAGTTCAGAAGTTCAGTAGTGAGGAGATTGTAAAGCAAGTGGGATTGCCATGCTTTATTAAGACCAACGTAGGTGGTTCGTCGTTTGGTGTAACCAAGGTCAAGACACTAGAAGAGGTAGAACCTGCTATTGAGAAAGCCTTCGCTGAAGGCGACGAGGTGATCTGTGAGGCATTTATGAAGGGTATTGAAATCACTTGCGGCGCATACAAGACCAAAGAGAAAGCGGTTGCCTTCCCTATTACCGAAGTAGTGACTAGCAACGAGTTCTTTGATTACGATGCCAAATACAATGGTCAGGTGGACGAGATTACCCCTGCCCGTATCCCCGACGAAGTACGCGATGCAGTACAAGCCATGACACTGAGGATCTACGATATTCTGGGATGCAAAGGTATTATTCGTGTAGACTATATATTAACAGGCGATAAGGCGAAAGGCGAAAGGCTAGAGATAAATCTCTTAGAGGTGAATACCACACCAGGTATGACCGCGACATCCTTCATCCCACAACAAGTGCGCGCAGCGGGATTGAATATTGGCGAGGTGCTGAGTGAAATTGTGGAAGACAATTTTATAGTTTAGTGTTTAGAGTTTAGTGTTTAGTGACATGGACATTAATAAAGAGATACTGAATCTAGATTGGAAGCGTGAGCCATATGGCTTGTACGAGCCTATTGAATATACGCTAGCGGCGGGTGGCAAGCGCGTGCGTCCACAATTGGCGATGATTGCTAGTCAGCTATTTGGCGGCAAAGATGAAGAGGTACTGCCTGCGGCATTGGCGTTGGAGGTATTCCACAACTTCACGCTGCTGCACGACGATGTGATGGACAAGGCTGATGTGCGTCGAGGCAGACCAACCGTGCATGTCAAGTGGAACGAGAACACCGCTATCCTATCGGGTGATCAGATGCTGATAGAGGCATATAAACTATTGTCAGGCGTACCCGCCGATAAACTGCCTAAAGTGCTGCAACTATTCAACAAGATGGCCACTGAGATCTGTGAAGGTCAGCAATACGATGTGGACTTTGAAAGCCAAGAGCAAGTTGCTATAGAAGAATATCTCAAAATGATTCGACTAAAAACCTCGGTACTACTGGCCAATGCACTGCAAACAGGTGCCTATATAGCAGGTGCAGATGAGCGAGCACAAGAGGTGCTGTACAAGTTTGGTATCCATATTGGACTAGCCTTTCAGATACAAGATGATATTCTGGATGTATGGGGCGACCCTAAAACATTTGGCAAAGCCGTAGGAGGCGATATCAGTTGCAACAAGAAGACTTTTGTGTATCTAGAGGCGGTAAGGCGATTAGGCGATGAGGCAATGAGGCGAAAGATTAAAGGCGATGAGGCGCGGCCAGCGACCGAAGCGAAAAGTCTGGAGAAGTGGTATAGCCAAGTATTGGAGGACAACACGGAGAAGATTACAGCAGTAAAAGAGATATTTGAGCTATTGGATGTGCGCTCCGCATGTGAAAAGGTGGTGGAAGACTATACAAGAAAAGCACTTGCGTTGCTAGAGCAACTGCCTCAAAACGAGGCGACAGAGCAACTGCGTCAATTGGCCAATAAACTCAATACTCGAAAAGATTAAAACCCTTAAAAACTCTTATAACTTTTAGAACACTTTAATCCCCACACATATGCCTTATCGTCGATTACCCAAAACAGACCAAGCACGCCTGCGAGCTCTGAAGCAAGCTATTCAGCATGCTGGCGAAGTAGAGTTTAAGCAACAAGCTATCAACTACCGCACCATCACAGAGGCGCAGCGATTCCTATTGCTATTCGAAAACCAAGTGGCACAATACCAGGCTAACTTCGACTCGAAGGTGTCTGATAACAAGCAGTATCGCCACAAGGTGCGTAATGCACGCATGTATATCTCGCACTTTATTCAAGTGCTGAACCTGGCAGCTATACGAGGCGAGATTAAGAAAGGGCAAAAAGAACTATACAAGCTAGATCCAAACAACCACACCTTGCCTGATCTAAGCACTGAAGAGAAGTTGCTAGAATGGGGCAAGAATATCATCGAGGGTGAACAAGCGCGTACTAGTCAAGGTGGTTTCCCAATCTACAACCCAGCCATCAACAAGGTGCAAGTGCACTACAACATATTCCGCGAGCACTACACCACCCATAAACTACATACAAAGACGCACAATCGTTCGTATGCCAGCATCGAGGATATGCGTGCACAGGCCGATACCATCATCCTGAGCATATGGGATCAGGTAGAAAACTTCTACAAAGATGAGCTACCATATGCCAAGCTACAGAATTGTCAGGCATATGGTATGATATACTACTACCGAAAGGGGGAACCTAAATTGAGTCCGCAAACCGATCAACAGATACTTAGCGACCGCGCTCAACAGACGAAACTAAAATGGTTTGAGACGGAAGAATGATACGATGCACACGCTGATCATGGCGTGATGAAGGAACCTGCTCGATCAACTGGAAATCATAGCCCACGCCTATCAAAGTAGCGTGGGTTTGTTTTTTGATAAAGCGATCGTAATAACCGCCGCCACGACCTAGACGGCGACCCTTCTCATCAAAAGCCACAGCAGGCACAATCACTAGATCAATCTGACCGGTATAGGCAGGAGTGGTAGGCTCTGGTATGCCAAACTTGCCACGGTGCATATGCTCGTTGCCTGCATATGGGTGCACAGTCATGCCACGGCGATGGCTGACAGGGAAAAGGATGGTCTTCTCCTTCTTATAGCGCTTGACCAAAGGTAGGACATCTACCTCGTTTTGCACTGGATAATAAATCAAAATAGTTTTAGCCTCACGAAAACACTGCATCTGCTGGAGCTGTTGAAGAATAGACTCAGACGCCTCGGCACGATCAGCGGCCGACATAATACGACGCTTCTGCACCAAGAGCTCGCGCACTTGATTCTTCTCGCGCTGAAGCTTGTGGCTAGGTAGTAATTGGAGCAATTGCTTGATGTTACTTTCGAAAAGCATAAGACTAATTTTTAATTGGACTGCAAAATTACACTTTTTTTTTGATATATGCAAGCATATATGCTCAGATTATAATCCTGGCAAAAATATTTGCGATATATTTGTGTAATCCAAAAAAAAGCAGTAACTTTGCGGGAAATTTTGTTACTATGCGATACTTTATATTCACACTACTCATTCTAGCAAGCATCCTTGTAGGATGCACACCGCAAAATGAGGACGAGACATCAACGGAAAACAGAGTGCATCTTTTTACCTTTGTTAAAGACACACTCAACCCTGGTCTAACTGAAGCGACATACACGATTGAGCACCGCAGCGACACCGGATTGATCTATTGCAAGGACTCTCTACGTTTTGGTACGCGTCTGGACAGTGTAGTGCCTTATATCACCTATAAGGCTACACCTGGTTCTGCCACTTTCTTTCTACCTAATGATACAATCATTAGCACCGGTTCGGACACACTGGATTTTACACAGATGCCTATTTACCTGCTGGTGACAGCATCAGATATGAAGACCGAGCGATGGTATCGCATAGATATTCACGCACACCAGGTGAACCCTGACCTATATGTATGGGAGCAACTGACAGAGGAAATTTTTCCTATGCAGCACTGCAAGACCGAGGCGATGTATGTGCAAGATCAGTTTGTGCTGTATGTAAACAACGGATTGAGCACTACAGTATATGAGTCGAAGAATGGTAGCAGTTGGAGCAAGGCTAGCGCGCCTACGGGCTTACCTACTGCATGTCAGGTAGAGGATATAGTAGCGCATAACGACACATTGTACTATATTGATATTGACAAGGAACAGTTATACCTATCGGCTAATCATATTGACTGGACCGCCACAGATTATAGCACAGCCAGTTTCAAGCCAATCAATATGCTGATGAGCTACAATCAGCAAGTGTGGTGCATCATTCAGGACCGTAGCAGCAATAAGTTACAACTAGCTACTATACACGAAGGGCAAATCACACCACAAAGCTATATTGCGGGTCTTAGCCAAGGCTATCTGCCAGATAAATTCCCGATTAGTGATTTTGCTGCGACGGAGTTTGAGAGCAGCAGCGAGCGTCCAAGAGCAATGATAGTGGGCGGCCGCAGCATGAATGGCGACCCAATCAACACCAGATGGAATCTAGAGTATGTGGTGACCACTGACACCTATCGCCTGAAGGACTTTACCATATCACAACCTAGTTTCCACACCCTGACAGGTGCATCCGTGGTGCAATACGGAGGACATCTTATCATGTTTGGCGGAATAGATAATGATGTTGATTGGAATACGGACATCCTATACTCGGACGACGAAGGCATGAACTGGTATCAACCAGATACAGCTAGCAACCAGTTGCCAGCCGAGTACAAGAGCCGACAAAATCAATCGGTGCTCATCCACAATAATAGTTTGTACCTTATAGGCGGACAATCGAACGACCAATCGTTTAGCGATGTGTATCGCGGACGACTCAATTCATTGCAATTCTAAATGAAAGATCTGCAGTTACATATACGCCCCGAGTTTGCGCAGTTTGAGGAAGCTTTTGCTCAAGCATTAAGCACCAATCATCCGCTACTGACGGAGGTACTGGGCTATATCCACTCGAAGCGTGGCAAGCAGTTGCGTCCGGTACTGGTGCTACTATCGGCAGCCCTATGCCGCGGCATCACCAGCAAAACGATACAGACAGCGGTGGTGCTAGAACTGACGCACACCGCATCGCTAGTACACGACGATGTAGTGGACAATTCGCCTACCAGACGAGGTGGCAAGGCCATACAAGAGCAATGGACCAATAAGATTGCGGTGCTGACTGGCGACTATATGCTAGCCAAAGTGATCAGTCTGCTATCGGAGATCCGCAATGCGAACATCCTGAGTATCGTGTCAAGCATGAGTAAGGCGCTGACCAGTGGCGAACTACTGCAACTGCATGCGGGTCAGTCGATGTGGATCAGCGAGAAGCAATACAATCAGATCATTGAGCAGAAGACGGCCTGCCTGTTTGCTGCATGCAGCGAAGCCGGAGCTGCCAGCACCGGTGCTACCACACGCCAGATGACGGCGATGCGCAATTATGGTATGCATCTGGGTATGTGTTTTCAAATCAAAGACGATATACTAGACTATTCGGATATAGAGGATATAGGCAAACCTACGATGAACGATATCCAAGATGGCAAGGCGACCTTACCCTTACTGATATCCCTACAACGTGCCAGCAAAGAGGAGGCACAGGCTATCCGCGAGAAAGCGGAGGCGCTGGCCAGCAAGTCGAAACAGATAGACCGCTTTGCCACAGAGCAGGATATCAAATCGTTTGTGCTACGCTACGATGGCATACGCTACTCTGAACAACAGATGCAGATGCACCGCAAAAAGGCAATAGAAGCCCTGTCGATTTTCCCCAATGGCAAACATAAAGACAGCCTGATAGCCATGCTAGACTACGCCATTAATCGCATTAAATAGGCTGGCATAGAGATAGAAAAGAAAAAGACAGCTCAAAAGGCTGTCTTTTCTTGTTATAAAATATTTTCAATAGTCTGATTTAGCTCTTCGCGTACGCCCTCGTCGGTCAGGGTGCGCAGCACCTCGTCAAAGAAGGCTTGCAGGAGCAGTTTGGAGGCGGTAGCACGATCGACGCAGCGCTGTTGCATATAGAAGAGTGCCGCCTCGTCTAGTTGGCCCGTGGTAGCACCATGGCTAGCTTTGACATCGTCGGCATAGATTTCGAGTTGTGGCTCGGTGAGCATATCGGCATGGCGCGAGAGGAGGATATTGCGGTTGGTCTGGTATGCCTCGGTTTGCTGAGCATCGGGTTGGATCTTTAAGCAGCCTTGAAAAGAGGCTTTGGTATGGTCGTCGAGGACGAACTTGATGACCTGGGATGAATAGCCCCCACCTATATTATGTATTACGCGCGCGCGAAGATGCGCCTGTTGATAGTGATGCAATAGGGCCATACTATAGATCTCGGTACGGCATCCAGCGCCATTCTGCTCAACGGTGAGGTTGGCATGCCATTGGGCATCGGATTGATCCTGCGCTAGGCAGATGACATGAAGCTTCAATACGGACTCGGCCTCCTGGATGATATGCCAATGCATATCCACCTCATTGATGAAGACTAGCTCACGCGTCTGGCCTGCGGGTATGATATAATCTACTTTCACAGTCGTATTGCTTTATAATTATTCATTGAGGAAAGCGTAGCCTTTCTCTTCGAGTTCTAGTGCTAGTTCCTTGCCCTCGGTACGAACGATCTGTCCGTCGGCCAAGACATGTACGAAGTCAGGCACAATATAGTCGAGCAATCGTTGGTAGTGGGTGATGACAATAGAAGCTGTCTGTGGGGTCTTGAGTGCATTAACACCCTCAGCCACGATACGGAGTGCATCAATATCCAAGCCAGAGTCGGTTTCGTCCAGAATAGACAGGCATGGTTCAAGCATGGCCATTTGGAAGATTTCGTTGCGTTTCTTCTCGCCACCTGAGAAGCCTTCGTTAACAGAGCGGTTGGTCAGTTTATTGTCCATGCCAACTAGTGCCTTCTTCTCGCGCATGAGTTTGAGGAAGTCGGTAGCTTTGAGAGGTTCTAGGCCTTGGTGCTGGCGTTTCTCGTTAACGGCAGTACGCATAAAGTTGACCATGGATACACCAGGTATCTCTACTGGGTATTGGAAGGAAAGAAAGATACCTTCGCGTGCACGCTCCTCAGGAGACATCTCCAAGAGGTTTTTGCCGCGGAACCAGATTTCACCTTCGGTAACGGTATATGCAGGGTGACCCGTTAGGACATTAGATAAGGTGGACTTGCCTGCGCCATTAGGACCCATGATGGCATGTACTTCGCCTGGACGAACGGTCAGGTTGAGTCCTTTTAATATCTCTTTGCCTGCTATTGAAGCATGTAAGTTTTTTATCTCGAGCATATTGTAGTGATTACAGTCTGGCCGACTGCTTGTAAAGTTTGTAGGTTAATATTTTGCATATCATCTCGCTGGGTATGCCACCACGACGAGAATCCAGTGTTAGTATCTTCCTTGTAATCAATCACATCCAGGCATGGAATACCGGCAATGGTGTTGATATAATAGTGGTCATCTGTAATAGGATAATAGGTGGTGTTTCTGACAAAGTAGCGTCCATATCCTAGTCGGGCAGCTGTTCGCCAGAGTTTCTCGACATAGCCTTGGGCATATTGCATGGAGAAGTACTCACGTGGGAAGGTCGCAAGAGGATCGCCTACCATATCCAGCAAGATGCCGTATTGGATATTGAGAGTTGAATGTTGAGAGTTGAGAGTTGAGAGTTTGTATTCTTTTGCCCATAGCTGGCTGCCTAGGCACCAAGTATCTGGACGTTCCTGGCCAGTATAGTGGGTAGGTGTACCCATATCCTCGCAGTCGAAGAAGACAACTTGCACAGTAGGTATGGCCTGTCCTTGTGCTTTTAAACTGGCCAATTGGCGCACTATTTCCAAGATGACGCCCACACCACTAGCACCATCGTTGGCACCTAGTACGGGTTGAAATCGCTGGTCATAATCCTCCTCTTCGTCGGACCAAGGACGGCAGTCCCAGTGCGCACAAAGCAGGATGGCTGGCAAGGAAGATCCCTCGATCAGGGCAGTGATATTGCGGATAGGCTGCTGCTGACCTGCATAGTTGATCATGGTACCGGTCTGCTGCTGTACTTGGGCCCCATGACGCTGCAACTGGGCCACTAGCCAGTCGCCACATAAGCTATGCTCCAAGGTACCCGGAACACGCGGACCAAAAGCCACCTGCGCCTCAATATACGCATACGCAGAGTCCGCCGAGAAAGTTGAGAGTTGAGAGTTAGTTGTAGAAGACTGTTGCTGTTTTACGCAAGACACGCACAACAGCAACAGCACCAATATACCATATTGAATTCCCCTAAACACTAAACTCTAAACACTAAACAGTAGCGGCTCTGCCGCGTTCACTAAACCCTAAATCAGTGGATATTCAATTCGCTGACAGAGCGATGATTTTGAATAGCCAAGATAGTTTGTGCGATAGGTTTAGCCATAGATGCGATATTGACCTTGGCGCAACGAGTACGATCAAATGGGATAGAATCGGTAAACACCAACTCTTCGAGCGATGAGTTAGCCACGCGCTCGCATGCAGGACCTGACATTAAGCCATGAGATACCAAAGCACGAACAGACTTAGCACCCGCCTCGATCATCACCTCAGCCGCCTTGCACAATGTACCCGCAGTATCGGCAATATCATCAATAATCACCACATTCTTGTCCTTAACATCACCCAAGACGCGCATCTCGCCTATCTGGTTAGCATTAGGGCGATGCTTATAACAGATTACCATAGGTACATCTTGCTTGGTAAGTGCAGTAAGCTTCTTAGCAAACACCGATGCACGTTTGGTACCACCTACATCAGGAGAAGCTACGATCAGGTTATCCAAATCAAGTGCTTGCACATAGTCAGCCAACACATTGGCACCATAGAGGTGATCCACTGGGATATCAAAGAAGCCTTGGATTTGATCGGCATGAAGGTCAACGGTGATGACACGGTCGGCACCTGCACCCTGAATCATGTTGGCACATACCTTGGCACCAATAGATACGCGTGGCTTATCCTTACGATCCTGACGCGCCCAACCGAAATATGGGATCACAGCGATCACCTTATACGCACTAGCACGCTTAGCAGCGTCAATAGCGAGAAGCAACTCCATAATATTATCACTCGTGGGGCAAGTAGATTGCACGATATACACAGATTGACCACGAACAGACTCCTCGAAACTAACGGCAAACTCACCGTCAGAAAAACGAGCTACCTGGATATTACCCAATGAACATCCTAAATAATCACAAATACGCTTAGCAAGCTCACCTCCCTGAGAACCTGCAAACACTTTGTAGGGACTTGTTTCCACTATCATGACAAAACAGAATTAAATAGTTATTTTGAATTAAAGTGCAAAGATAATGCTTTTTTTTGACATACGCAAACACTCTTACAAATATTTGTAAAAATATAAGAAAATGTCATGGCATTCTTGGAACTATAAGAAAAAAGTTGTAATTTTGCATGATTTTTGCAAACGCCCTTTTTACATTTAGGGCTATATAAATAAAATTGAACACACATGACACCTAAGGAGCAATATTGCAATCTCTGTAAGACAGACACCTCTATCCCCGTATTTATGCAAGACTGGTGGATGGATGCCGTATGTGCCGGCAAATGTTGGGATGTACTACTCTGCTATGATTCAAATGGTCAGATTGGCGCAGCCATGCCTTATCTGCTTCGGCGACGCATAGGTCAGAGTTATATAGTCATGCCTCAAATGACTCAAATAGGTGGTCTGTGGATTAGAACCGATCTACAACAGGATTCAGCACAAGTGCAGACGATATGCCAGAACATTGCACAGCAATTGCACGCACTAGACCTGGCTTATTACTATCAACAGTTTCCTATACACTCATCGGCGGTAGAGGAATTATCTCAACAAGGGTTCAGCATCCAAGAACGCGTGACATATCGTATAGAGGATGTGAACGACATGGATGCGCTCGTGGCAACCTTCTCCAAAAACAAAAAACGCCAATTGCAAAAAGCACAAGTTCTGCACGCCGACCTAACACTAAATCCAGAGGATTTCTACCGCTTTCATGTACAATGCCTCCAGCAGCAAGGCAAACAGATTAACTATGTGCGCGAATTTCTCCTCGTATTGGAACGCAAAACAACCCGTTTAAACTGTGGTCAGATTATTGCTATTAGAAATGCTGAAGACGAACTGCTAGCAGCAGCCTATGTAGTATGGGACGCACATTCGATGTACTATCTCATACCATGCTATAGCGAGCAGTATAAAGACTCGGGAGCTGGTGCATTGCTCGTGCTAGAAGCCATCAAATTGGCCCACGAGAAAGGCTTAGCCTTTGACTTTGAAGGCAGTATGATCAGCGGAGTAGCTAATCACTACAAGCAATTTGGTAGCACTGCTACAACATACTATAGTGTTGAGAAATATTATAAATGGTGGTTTAGGTTGGCTACACTATATAATAGGATTAAAGAGCGCAAGATGCACTAAATAGTCCTAG
This sequence comes from Paludibacteraceae bacterium, assembly GCA_017559385.1. Classification (GTDB taxonomy): domain Bacteria; phylum Bacteroidota; class Bacteroidia; order Bacteroidales; family Paludibacteraceae; genus Colicola. The sequence goes on from JAFYSK010000052.1 coordinate 11,011, forward strand.
GATTCTTTTAACCCATCATCATAACGCTTTACCTGCAAGAGCATCCATACTATTTGCAACAGAAGTGCCAGTACGGTGGCCAGTGAATAGCAGATTACAGCTAGCAAGAAATTGCCAGCCCATACGCCTATGGCTAGACCCATGATGCGCAATAATGCGAGCACGATCTCGAAGGCCAGGCACCACTTTTGTTGCATAAAGACATCAAACAAGTAGTTGATGCTGCACGATAGTAGGCTAACGAACAGCCAAGGTAGCATCCAACGCAGATATAGCCCCGAGAGATGCCATTGGGCGCCTAGTAACCAAGCTGTAAGATCTGGCAGAACGAACCAAAGTACAGCAAACGCGGGCAGCACAAGGGCTGAGGTAAAGATGATGAACTTGCGGAAGATATCACCGATAGGCAACGAATGATGTACACGGTTCATAGTGGACTGGTACATGACCTGATAAATGGCTCGGGTGACCGTGCCAATAGGAGTGTAGCCAAGTAGCAAGGCTAGGCAGAGAAAACCGACTGCCTTGGAGCCAAAGAACGGCGTGAGGAGCAAGACGGGCATCTGGCCTGCCAACATATTGATAAGACTTTTAGGCAGTACAAAACAAGGGAAATTGCGGTATTCAACGGCCTGTTGACGCACATCGGTCCAGGTGATTTGCCTCAGCGATTGCGATAGCTGTTTGCGATAGCGCAGCAGGCTGGTAAATAGGGATAAGAGGGGTGCAATGACCACTGCGTAGATCATACCACCACTCATAACACCGCCATATCCAAAGGCCAATTTACCACCCGCAGAGAATAGATTCTGGGAGACTTGGTAGCGACTAATGGAAGAATATTTACGCCGGCGTATATACCAGTAGTTCAGCAAGTTCCAAGCGCCAATAGCCAGCACATAGAGGGGCATAAGCCAGTAGAAAGAGGCTAACTTAGGGGCATTGAATAGAGCACTAATAGGGCCCGAAAATAGGGCACTGATGGCCACTAGAGCGGTGACAGCGAGCAACCAGAGTAAACCAGCGCCTAGCACATTATTGGCATCGCGATCGTCCTTAGGCAAAACGATGGCATAATAGTACTCGGCCGTAGAAAGAACCACGAGGACTCCACCAATGCTCATGAATAGATTGAGCAAACCAAAATCATCGGGCGAGAACAGGCGGGTAAGGATGGGATAAACAAGCAGGCCGATGACCTGCGCCACCACATTGGCCGATAGCAATTTAGTAAAATTGCGCACACCAGATGATTGGATGAAGTTCAAAAGACTCATATTCGACTGCAAAAGTAGTAAATTTCTGGCGAAAAAACAAAAAAATTCATTAATTTAATCAAAAATCGTGAATATATTTGCACAAATAAAAAAAAAGCAGTAAATTTGCAGACTGAAATGGTAGCCTTGCGAACTAATAAGGCTAAAATCCATGAAAAGACACCATATAAAGTACTGAATTAAAAACACATAAAGATATGCAACTAAAGAAATCACCTAAAGTAAGCTTGGAAGACAAGAAACTCATCTACACATTGATGGGTGCCTTGCTTGTTTTGAGCATCTGCTTTGTCGCATTTGAATGGACAGAGAAAGAAGTTACTAAGTACGATGTAGTAGATCAAGACTTCCTGATTGAGGAAGAGATTGACATCCAACAAACTACCCAAGAAACCCCTCCTCCACCTCCACCACCAGCAGTACAAGAGGTAGAGATCTTGAATGTGGTAGATGACGATGTAAAGACTGAGAGCGTTGAGATCAAGACCGAGGACGACAAGGATGTTGAGGTTGTGATTGCTCCTCCAGTAGAGGCTCCTGTAGTAGAAGAGGTAGAGGAAGAGATCTTCGTAGTTGTAGAGTCAATGCCAGAGTTCCCAGGCGGTGCACAGGAGATGATGAAGTTTATTGCTGAGAACATCAAATACCCTGTTATCGCTCAAGAGAATGGTATCCAAGGTCGTGTAATCTGCCAGTTCGTGATTGAGAAAAACGGTAGCGTAACTGACATCCAAGTAGTTCGTTCATCCGGTGATGCATCATTGGACAAAGAGGCAGAGCGCGTGATCAAAAACATGCCTAAGTGGAAACCAGGTAAGCAACGTGGTAAGCCAGTACGCGTGAAGTACACTATTCCAGTTGCCTTCCGCTTGCAATAACAACTCCCTATAGCCTATAGCCCCTAGCCTATAGCCTAAAAGTGGAGCAGGATGGATCTATCCATACAAAATATAGAATACTGTAAGGGTGTCGGCACAAAGCGTGCCGACATTCTTCGTAAAGAGCTGGGTGTGAAGTCGGCTCTGGACTTGCTATATCAATTTCCGTATAAATATATCGACCGAAGTAGGTTCTACTATATCCACGAGATAGAGGACGAGGATACTTATGTGCAGATCATAGGTCATATCACCGAATGGCACACCATAGGTGCTGGTGCAGCTCAACGGCTGAGTGCCACCTTCACCGATGGCAGGCACAATATAGAGCTAGTATGGTTCAAAGGAATTAAGTATGTCAAACTAGAGCGAAATGTGAAGTACCTGCTGTTTGGCAAGCCATCTAGATTTAATCACCAGTACAATTTTGTTCACCCTGAACTAACGCCCATGAGTAAGGTGCAGCCTGAGATGGCCAAGGGACTAGAGCCGCACTATAACACCACTGAGGGTATGAAGCGTACGGGAATGAACTCGAAGGCGATTCGTACGATTGTAGCACAACTAATACCTCATCTACGCCGTCAGGGTGTGCCTGACACATTGGGGATGGATATGTTAGAGAAGTACCATCTGATGGGTTTGAACGATGCACTAGCCAATATACACTTTCCGGTAGATAACACGGCTATGCAGCATGCGCGCGAACGACTGAAATTTGAGGAGCTATTTTACATCCAGATGCAGATACTGCGTCAGATGAAGCGTCGCGAGCTGAACGAGGGTTATGTGATGCCTATTGTAGGTAAGCATTTTCATAGTTTCTATCGCGAGTGTTTGCCCTTTGAGTTGACCAATGCGCAGAAGCGTGTAGTGCGTGAGATACAAACGGATATCAAGACGGGTAAGCAGATGAACCGATTGCTGCAAGGCGATGTAGGTAGTGGAAAAACGATGGTAGCTTTGCTGACCGCGTTACTAGCTATAGACAACGGCTATCAAGCATGCATCATGGCTCCAACGGAGATCTTGGCCAATCAGCACTATGAAAGTATCTGCAAGATGCTGTCGCCTCTGCAAGCAGGGCCTAAAGTAGCGCTGCTAACGGGCTCCACTACCGCCAAGCAGCGTCAGCCATTGCACGAGCAACTGCAAAACGGCGAGATCGACCTGCTGATAGGTACGCATGCGTTGATAGAGGACAGCGTGCAGTTTGCCAATTTAGGATTGTGTATCATTGACGAGCAACACCGCTTTGGTGTAGCGCAGCGTGCCAAGTTGTGGAACAAGAACACGCGTCCGCCACATATATTGGTGATGACAGCCACTCCTATTCCGCGTACGTTGGCGATGACGGTGTATGGCGACTTACAGGTGAGTATCATAGATGAATTGCCACCGGGCAGAAAACCCGTGCAGACATTGCACTATGTGAATACTAGAAGAACATCGATCAATCAGTTTATCGAGCAACAGATAGGTTTAGGCCGCCAGGTGTATGTGGTATATCCATTGATCAAAGAGAACGAAAAGATGGAGCTGCAAGATCTGCAAAACGGCTATAACCAGTTGTGTCAAACCTTCCCCCAATACCGTATATCGATGGTACATGGCCAGATGCGTGCCAAGGACAAAGACGAGCAGATGCGTCGCTTTGCTTGCGGCGAGACGCAGATACTGGTAGCTACCACGGTGATAGAGGTAGGTGTGAATGTGCCCAATGCTAGTGTGATGATCATAGAGAACGCCGAGCGTTTTGGTTTGAGCCAATTGCATCAGTTGCGCGGTCGTGTAGGTCGTGGGGCAGAGCAGAGCTATTGCATTCTATTGACCAATGTAGAGCAGAGTAAGGATACGCGCAAGCGGATGGATATCATGGTGGCCACTAATGATGGTTTCCGAATAGCGGAAGCTGACTTGCAGTTGCGTGGTCCAGGCGATCTAGAAGGCACTCAGCAATCGGGTTTGCCATTTGAATTGCATATTGCCAGTTTATCAACGGATGGTCAGTTGCTAGATATAGCTCGTCAAGCAGCGCTGGAGATATTGGATGCCGATCCTTTGTTAGAGGAGATGCACAACCGAATATACAAACAGCGACTCGATTTTCTTCGAATCGCTGCAGGTAGTTGGGGAGAGATATCTTAAGGACACCTAAGGTGCTGTTCTAGTCGCGGCACTGCCGCTGTTATAAGGGTTTTAATAGTTTTAAAGGTGTTTGACTAGCCTCGGAAGTGTCTAAGTTAACTATATCAAAAACGTGGGCGTCCGCCTGACTCGTACATCTGTTGTTGCCAAGCTGCGTGTCCAGTAGCTTTGAGATTACCCATACGATTAAGTTTATATGTAAAGGTCAACATGAAGTATGTTGGCAGGGTATTGAATTTTTGATAAGATACTGAGTTGTCGCTAACTGTTTGCACGATATTCTTCTTGTCTTGGAGGATATCATATACTTTGAGGGTGAGCGTAGAGTTGTTCCATGTCTTATCAATAGAAGCATTCCAGATTAACTCATTGATATCAGACAAGCCTTGGTAACCATGGCGTGAAGTATAACTTAGGTCAGTAGCGATATTCCATGACTTAGGCAGATGGAAGGTGACATCACCAGAGATGATCCAGTCGCCTACATGGCTTACGTTTTTCTTATTAAGCGAATTGAGGGTGAGCGAATAGATATTGGTATTCTTAACGCCTATATCCACAATCTTATGAGTAAAGCGAAGGGTCAAGTCGCTACTCATACGGAAGTTACCCGTCTTAGACTCATCACCCAGAGGCAATTGATCCGCAGCAATCAATTGGGCTATCTGGCTAGCGTCTTGTTCGCGAAGTACGTATGCAACACGTTGGTTATAGCTTACAGCGGTGCGTGAATGGAACTGGAACATCTTGTTGCAGAATGGGGTGTTCGACATAAAGTGTGCACCCAAATACCATGGAATCATCTCCGCATTGACTGTTTGGTTGTAGCGTTTGCCGGTTTGATCATAGATGGTATTGTTGGTCAAGGCATCCTGTGTGAGGTTAGCATTCATACCAACCATGATGCTCGAGAACTTCTCCTGATTAAACTTGGAGTACATAGCAAAGATGTTGTGTCGGAAAGCAGGGTTTAGGCCCAAGTTGCCGACTGTCTCGTTCATAGCATCGGAGTTATTTCGAACCGGTTCCATTTGTTGGATAGAAGGTTGATTGACATTGCCGCGATAGTTGATGCGAGCAAACTCCTTTTTGCCGAACTTGTAGCGGAAGCGCACATTAGGTGACCAGTTGAATCTATTATATAATGTATCGCGCGCGAGGACACCGCCGTAGAAAGTCTGCGAGTGGGTTTGAGTAGCCAACACACGTGCACCGGCAGTGAGGTCAATTTTCTCGCTAACCCATCGGTAGTTGAGTTCTAATTGCTCGGTGTACATATTATTGATGAGCGAGTTGGAGAAGTCGTAGTCATACTGATAGTCGCCCGACACACTGTCCATAGAGTATTGATCTTTGACAGAATTGCGGTTGTTACCCGAGAGCGAGAGCACCATCTCTAGGAAGTGATTTTTGCCATAGATAGGCTCGACATAGGATGTGCGTAGCGAGTAGCTAAGGGCATTGTTGTGCGACTGGGTATATTGGTCCACGAGTGCGCGTGAGAGGATATTATCCCAAGCATAGGTATCGGTATTACCCTTGGTGTTGGTAAAACTGATGTTAGCACGCATGGTGATGGATCGTCCAGGTTTAGCGAACTTGTGGTTGTATATCGCACGAATTGATGCTTTAATCTCTTCGTTGAGGCTTTCTTGGAGTTGGTAACCATCGTTGATGCGTACGGAGTCGCGGTCGTAGATATAGTTGTTGGACTGATTAGAATGCGACTGGCTATAGCTGATTTGTGGGCGAAGAATAATCTTGTTGAGCGAGTCGATTTGATACTCTAGTTCTAGGCGCATTTGTGCATCCCATGAGTTGGATAGTTTGACGGTAGAGTCGCGATCGAAATAGGTAGCGTCTTCGCTATAGCTCTCCTTGTTGGACAGGGTGCGGGTATCGTTGTTGGAGTGTGTGATAGTAGCATCTCCGCCAAGGAGGAGAGATGTTTGGCTATCCTTCTTTTCGATTTTGCTATTGAGGTCGATATTGGTATTGATACCGATATTTTCTGAGGCGGTGACGCCGGCATTTTGTCCACCGAACCATCCGCGTCCACGGCCAGAGCGAATTTCATTGGTGTTATTAGCACCCGCCAAGATGGTGGTTTGGCTCTCTCCTAGCAGTAGGTTGGTGAATAGGTTGGCATTGTAGCGGAAGTCGTTGCCAAAGAAGTGGGCAGCACGCTCGGCATCGGTGGTGCCATAGGCAGGGTTGCCATAGTCAAAAGCTCCGCCATCATCGGTGATGATGTCGGCACCTAGAGCGCCAGAGTAGTTGCCAAAGAGGCCTTTTTTGCGGTCCTTCTTGAGGCTGAGGTTGATGATACGCTCGCCCTCGTCGTCGTCAAAACCGGTCAGTTTGGCCATATCGCTCTTTTCGTCGATGACTTGAATCTTATCAATCATATCAGCTGGAATATTCTTGGTAGCTGTTTGTACATCGTCACCAAAGAACTTCTTTCCATCAATACGAACTCCCTTAATCTCCTCGCCATTGATAGTCACTTTACCTTCTTTATCCACCTCTACACCGTTCATCTTCTTGAGCAGGTCCTCCACATTGGCGTTCTCCGCTACCTGATATGCAGCAGTGTTATACTCAATGGTATCACCCTTGACGGTCATCTCGGCTGCATGTCCCTGCACGCTGACCTCATCTAGGTGGTGCACTTGCTCCTGCATACGAATATTACCCAGACGGATATCTTGAGCCTTCATCTCTACCCATTGTGTATGGTCGCCAAATCCGACAGCAGAGATGATGAGTTTGTACTTGCCGGCAGAGATATTCTTCAAGGCAAAAGAGCCATCTAGGTATGCTTGTGTACCCTGCACCATGGTAGAATCAGTTCCTCTGTAGGAAAACAATCGTACAGTAGCCAACTCTACAGGACTAGCATCTGTCTTGGAAACTACAACACCAAAGATTGATTTTTGTGCCATGGCAGTCATAGCCATGACAAAAAGTGTGAGTATAAGAGTAATCTTTTTCATACGTTATAAAAATCGACCTCTATAATGCACATTATAGGGCAAAATAATACATGTATGTATTATACAAAAACTGTGCCATTGATTGATAATACATCTATAATCCACGCACACAACAAGGGAATCTCGTGAATTCCCCTGTTATAGGCTAATATATGTCGTCACACGATTACTTTACGGTAATCAGGTAAGTTTTTCCCTCTATGGTTGAGAATGCTATCTTGCCTTGAGCAGCATAAGGGTACATAGCAATCATATCTGGTGATGTCAATACTTGCACTTTGCCATTGAGTGTATAAGCCACGATGGAAGCGGCAGTAATAAAGTGTCCATCATCCGTATCGTGCATAGCTACGAGTGTATTATTGTTGTACCACTGAGCGGCACGGCAGTCTTCTCCGATAAAGGTGTTATTGCTGCCGTCCAAGTTGCAAACATAGCAACCATGTCCGCTGAGATAATAACACACTTTGCTGTTATCAGGTGACAGGGATGTCCAGATATAGATTTTGTCCTCAGTGCCGAAAGGAGCCAACAAGCGGCGTTGACCATTTTGCTCAACATACATGAGTCCATCCTCGTTGTGCAAGGCAATAGGGGTATTGACTGCCACGCGTTTGCCAAGTACAGACTTGGTATTGTTCTTGAGGTTGGCACTGATGGTTTTAGTGATAGCTTCTTTGCCAGGGTGGAAGGTGCGTTCGGTGAAGGCAATCTCGTTGCCAGACTTGCTAATCTTGACATCAAAACCGGCGTTGGTGGCACGACTTAGGGTAGTGATTTTGCCTGTTTGTAGGTCATAGCGTTGAAGTCCCTTGGTGGTGCCGGTGGTGAGCAGGATATAATCGCCTGCAGGACTGATACCTGCTACGCGCGCATCCTCAAAAGAAGCGGCTGGCAAGTGCTCTATAGAAAGTATCTCAAAAATCTGTGCGCTAGCCAATATGGAAATTGCACATGCAGCTATTAAGAGAAATGATTTTTTCATTGTTGCAATTCGTTATATATGATTGATTATTATTGTATTTACGTTTTAGTTGTCATACTAGTGACTAGCAGCGCCAATCACTAGTATGATGAGTATCATTGCTCTACGCGAGCACCGGTAATAGTAAATAATTGATCGTTCACACGAATGTAAACACGGTTATCGCGCAGTATTTTTTCTATTTGCTTAGTTTTGTGCTCGGTATTCTCCAAATCTGTAGCAACAGTCTTGAATGTAGCCACGATATGGATATCAGAGGTAACTGTCAAGTTAAGTGGATTGTCAGTTAACTGGTCATCGCCTACAGTCCAATTAACAAACTCACAGCCCTCAGCTGGAGTGGCTGTAAGAGTAGCGGTAGCGCCTTCTTCATAGGTGCCAGCACCGGTTACGGTACCCATAGATGGGTCGTTGACTGTAGCAGAGACAGTATAAGATGGTTTGGACAACGTGAAGCAATATTTTTCAGCAGCAGGAGTAGATACTACTCTGTCAGCAGCATGAGGCATAGCATATACAGCCACGCACTTACCAGCATTGCCACTAGCAGCATCTGCTGCGATATAGAGGTTACCTGCATAATCCCATGCAAAGTCCATGAGTGAGTGGTGAGTAACGGACTTGCAATCCACCTCGGTGCCTTGGTTCCAAACAGGCATTCCGTCCACGACAGGATATACGGTAAACGCACCACCGGTACCTGATCCGACTGAAGCTATAGCGACTTGTGTAAAGTCGTTGTTGAAGCGGATAGCACCGCAGCGGTGATATGGCTGTTTAGGATCTTCGTTGAAGGCGGTAGAACCGTCAGCAGCATTAAACTTCATCAATGTGGCTGCGTCTGTTCCACTGCGATGTTGGCACAGCCATACATTGCCCTCCTGGTCGTACTGCACTTGTGAACCAGCGTAGTTAACGACATGTCCACGGAAAATTTCGCGACTAGGAACGGTAGTCCATTTTTTAGCTTCGCCTAGGTCATACTCGCTGCAATAGAAGTGGTGCGATGTAAAGTTGACAATAGCTTCTTGGCAACCAGATAGCATAAGGAGTTTGAGATCGTTGCCTGAACCTTGTACGTCGAAACCAATATTAGGTCCGGCAATAAACTTGCCTGTCTCGGCATTACCCTCGTATAGACTATAGATACCGCAATAGGTGTGTGAGCAGTTGCGTTTTTCGGTAGCCATGAATGTGTTTTCGTTTTCCACAGCCATCACACGTGACCAGCCTACTACAGCTCTCTCTTGCCAGTCTGCTGCATTGGGGTGGCTAAACACATATGGGTCTGCCTCCCAGAGTATTTGTCCGTCTGGAGACATAGAGGACACGAAGATGCGACCATCGTCCGATACACGTACGCGGTAAGGAGAATAGCCGCCAGAAGCAGTACCATTGAAGTAAGGACGTGTTTGTTTTACACGACCACCGTTGTAGCCGTATCTAATTTTGTCCCCTTGGTTAGGCATACGACGAGCTTTACCATCGGGATTGAGGATATAAAGTCCCGCTCCGTCCACATAGCTAATATAGTTGGAATAATTAGAATTATCCTTTGCATTAGGCATACCCTCTACTACGAACACAGTACCAAAGTTGTCGTTTTCAGGGTTATTGTCAATATCGATGGATGTGGGGCTATATAGTTTAACTGAGTTGTTGACGAAAGTAGGTTGAGTGACAGCAGCACCAGTAACATCCACACGCCATGTCAGTTGTTTGCCACGTGGCAGAACAGATGTTTGGATGACATCCTTGTAGCCATCTACAGGTACATTCTTATAATCGCGTACTACATAGTCTTTTTCGCCGTCGTTAAAGATAATCTTGACGGTAGCTGCAGGTGCATTGAGCCACCAGAGAAGTGTTACCTGTGTGCTATCCGCATTGAGCTCAGCTGTTAGTCCGTATGCAAACGGATTGAGATTAGCGGCGTTGGTATCTCCTCCAGGTGTTGGAGTAGGGTCAGTATTATCATCGTCGTCGGTGCCCGTAGTCAGGAAGACTTGTGCGTAACTGGTCTTATCAGCAGTAACGATAATAGATTGTGTGTACTTTTTATAACCATTAGCGCGCACGGTAATAGTATAGGTGCCAGGAGCGAGGTTCTCGTAAACGAAGACACCATTGTAGTTATTATCGGTAGTATAGCATTTTTGATTTTTGAGCATGCGTGCTACGTAGTTGTAGCAGTTGGTCATGATGGTATCGCCGGCAGCGTTGGTAAGATATACTTTAGCGCCATTGATAGGCATATAGATATCGTTGGCTTTGCGACCGGTGTAATAGGTTTGGTTGATCTCTTTATCCTTGGTGCGGACATATCCCATGATGTATCCTTTGGACTCGCCAGCTTTGCCAAAGTAAGCCTGTATGCCACGGAAGTAGCGCAAACCTTCTTGGCAGCACCAATCAGGGTTGAGTGCACGGTGGCGGGCTGGTTGGTAGGTATGGAAATAGCCTTCGGAGATATATCCAGGAATACCATGTTTGAGTACGCCATAATAACCGGTGTAGCCTACTCCGTCAATATAGCTAGTGGAAGAACTACCCCATTGTGAGATGTCAGCATAGATGCCTGGTTTTTCGAGCGACCATGTAGAGTTGTACTCCATGCCTTGTTGGTGAATATCAAAGAGCAATGGCCACATCGTTTTGGTCATATTAAGACTACCTTTGGCATAATCGTTGCCTGTTTTGCCACGGAACCAAAGGGATGGGTAGTTGGTGGTAGCACCTTCTGAGAGTGCGTTGGAGTGGATAGAGATGAAGTAGTCCGCTCCTGAGTGTTGCGCTTCAGCTGCGATGGTAGTTAATGCAGGGCTTGTGCCGCACTTGGTGTGTGACATGACAACGGTGTGACCTGCCGCTTGCAGTTTCTCGCGCAGGTAGTAGGCTTTCCACATGTTGGTGTTGGACTCGTAGAAACCTAGCGTATCAGGTCTGCCTGTGCTAGACAAAGGTGGATAGGAGATAGTACCCATAGGTCGGTCGTTGGATCCCCAACCGCCATGACCGGGGTTGACATAGATTTTTGCCGCGAAGGCAAAGGTGGTAGCCGCGAAGGCTAAGGTAAGAAATAGTGTTTTCTTCATAATATGTTTGTTTGTTATTTCACACGGTGGCCGGTGATGGTATATACTTCATCGCCGCGGAGGATGTAGATCTTGCCATCATACATGATCTTGCGTACTTGAGGTTTGGTCTGTTGCTCCGCTTCAGGTGCAACAGGGATAGAGGTGGTGACTGGTTTTTGGAAGGAGAAATAAAGATTGCCCTGATCAGCCATTGAACGAAGGAATGCATCGTCAATAACAAAATATCCGCGATACCCCAGAATCTTATCGCTGGTATTAGTAACCTTCGCCAAACGGTTGTCTGCTACAAGGATATAAGCATTTTCTGGGAGAGTGGTTGGGTTGAGCACTCCTTGGAAACTCACATAATCAGCATACGTACCATAAGGCATTCGAGTACCATCGAAGAATCGCCAATATGGCAACCCTGAATAAGTAAGATAAGGCTTATTCACATCAGCCTCAGGTTTTATCAGATATGCTATACCTGCCTCCATGTATCTATTTTCATCTGCCACCGTTTTGTCAGGATGTGCTGCATTCCAGTTATCCCAATACTCGTCTAATGTAATAAAGTTGAGGACCGCTACAGGGTCTCCTGACTCAGTATATGTTTCCGTAACGCTATTAAAGACTCTAATATCAGCATTCTTTAATTCATCGGGCAAGTGACTTATCGGCAAATCAAATGGGAGACAAATAGTATTATACATTCCACCTGCAAACTTGCGGTCCATTGTTACATTATGAGGAGTTGTACCATAATTCTGATTATTCAATAAGCTTAACACATCGTTGTTTGTTGCATCATATGGATCCTTGGTCAAATCAGGCGTAGGATCTTCTTCTTGGAGACGTGTATCAACATAGGTAGCATAGAGTTTCATATTATCCCGATAGACATAATGTACGATATCTCCAGTTACACTACCATCTCGCCAGGCAAGGAGTTGGTCTGCTCTAAGAGCTGTGTTCCATTGGTACCAATCTGCAGGAGTCCCAATTACCGTACCTGCATCATTTTTTACGGTCAATGTAGAGCAGGGCAGTTTTTTCCAAGTTATTGGCAAACGTTTTTCACTTCCAACTGTTTTGGGTAAATCACAAGCTCTATCAGACCACCATGGGCGCCAATGCTCGGGCTGTCCATATTCAATAAAATTTTTATCTGTATAGTCTGGTGATGCAAAATACGTGACATCCCCACCGTTAGTAGCTCGTGCTATAGTTGTGCGGTTAATAAACATATACAACATATAGGCCCAACGTGCATTAAGAGTTGCATTACTATTTTTGTAAACAATTTCTTTCCCATTAACATGTTCGATATATTCACCCAACCAAGCAAATGGAGTTGTTTCATTACTAACATCTGCCGATAAATAATTTGCATTTTGACCAAATCGTTCTGTAATAAATCCTGCTACGTCATACTCCTCATACCCCGTAACATATCCTTTATCATTACGATTAGCTACACTCACCCCTTGTTGTTGAAGTTTATCAATATACCCTTCAAATTGAGCTTGATATAACCGCCACAATCTTGTATTCCATTTGGTATCATATTCTGGCTTACTTATATCTTGACCTTCCTTAAACAAATTCCACCATGTCACGGTATAATCTCCCTCCTCAAAATGCGCAGTAAGAGTGACATCTTTAACAGCCGAGAATGTGTATGGATTATCCGTAGAAACGGCGGTACTACCCTCTTTCCAGCAAACAAACTTATAGCCATCTTTGGATTGAGCAAAGACTTCTACAGGATTACATGCTGGAACCTTACCTTCCGCATCGAATCCAGCAGTAATCGTTGCAGAACCTCGAGTTGCATCGGCAGTTACATTTATCACATAAGACTCATCCGATGCACAATTAACTTCAAATGCGAATCTAGAAGCCGCAGGGGTAGAAACCACTTCATCTGCTGTGCGAGGTAACGCCCATGCTTTTAACTTTTCATGAGAGTAACCACACGCATATATATTATTGGCATGATCCCATGCAAATCCCGGAAGGTTATTTCCAATAGATGTCATATCAATTTCATATTCCATAGTTAGTTTTGGCTTTCCATTCTCTTTGTCTACCTTGTAAATTGTAGCCCAACCAGCCGTTCCTGTTGTGTACGAAGTTGCTGTCGAGACACCTGATATCGACTTATTAGAAGATTTACCTGACACTATCAGTTTTGTAAAATCCTTATTAAAACAAATTCCAGCGCCACCTCGGTTCAGCATCTTTTCTCGAAGATCCACAACACCTTCCTTATTAACATGCATTAACGTAGGAAATTTAATAGCATCGGAGCTACTTCCACGATGTTGACAGAACCAATAACCGCCTTCATTGTCATACACTATCTGTGCAACATTATACGCAACAACTGTATTATCTAGTGTCCATTTGTTTGTAGGAACGGTAGTCCATGTTGAACTTTCTCCTATATTATACTCCGAAAATGTATATTGACCTGAAACTGCTTGAAGAGCATTTTTTGTTCCTGACAACAACATAATTTGTAGATTTTCTCCACTACCTTTCGTATCAATATCACAGTTTAAAGCAGCAATAAACTTCCCACTAGCATCTTCTAACTCTTCCGTATTAGCATCGCGCGTTCCTACAAGTACTTTCTTCCAGCCAGTCGCAGACCAATTGGCCGGTCTATCTTCAGCATCACTAAATATATACTTATCTGCTTCAAATAACACACCTCTATCCACAGGAGCGCACAAAGTAATAAACACACGGCCATCATCAGATACGTGCACGCGATTTGGAGCATAAACATTATATCCACTTTCGTTGACTGTTATTTTTTCTGCAGCAGTATATGTTATTCCTCCATTATAACCAGCTGTCGCATTGGGAGTAGGCAAATTTCGGAATGCTGCATCAAACACATACAAGCCCGCACCTAAGCCCCAACTCAAATACTCATTATAAGGCTTACCTGAAGCACCATTAGTCGTGCCTTTCTTCGTTGTAATATCATGCAAACCTTCTATCACAAACACATGACCGAAATTAGGGTTTTCTGGATTATTATCAATATCAATAGAACGAGGATGATACAAATAATATTCTTGATCTATCACCGTTGGCGTATTTACCGCTGCACCTTTGACATCTACGCGCCAACCTAGATTATCCACTCCGCCACGATATTGACCTGGGATTTCTGACAAGTCAAGAGATAATGCATAATCATGCTTTGCATTATACGCCGTGCAAGAATAGGTATAAACATCTGTTTTTGTAGCAATATCATATACTACCACCTTCACCGAAGTTGCGGGGGCATTGATGGAAAACTGAATATCCAACTGCATCGGATTCAATGCATTTACACTAGACCTCAACCCATACGCAAAGGGGTTGAGATCGGCGGCTAAGGCACTAAGACTAATAACGAAAATAGATAAAATAAGTAGAAGTTTTTTCATGGTATAATGTGAGTTTTACAATGCAAAAAGTAGATTTAAATTTTAAGGCGCAAAGATAACATTTTTTTATGGAACACACAAGTATTTTTTAGGTTTTATGTTATATAACATATATTAAAGTGGAAATTTTAAAAGTTTTAGAAGTTTTAAAGGTTCTAAAACGCGGGACTGAGTGACTGTAGAACGGCTTCGCCTATTAGACTCAGTGAGTCATATTTAAGTACAATCAAAGTATGAGGAAAGGCATAGGAATAGCGCGTCTATTGTGCGATTATTGTCCGTGAATTGTGCGTAAATTGTGCGTCTATTGTGCGTAAATTGTGCGTAAATTATGCGTAAATTATGCGACAAAGATAGGAGAAGGGAGAATAATGAAAGGCGAAATGGAAAAAGTATGTTGTGCAACATAAAATCTAAAAATTGCTTGTCTATTCCAAATTTTAGTTGTACCTTTGTGCGTTTTTATGCTAATGAATTAGCACAACCATCTTTACCACACCTAAAGGTACATATCTGAAAAGCACACAACCACCATGAATTCAAACACATACACCACCTCGGCTATGCGCAGGATATGCGTAACCATCTTGGTTATACTATGCAGTCTGAGTAGCTATGCTGTCACCGGACTAAACCCATATGCATACAAAATGGAGTTTGGAGGTCAATCGGATAACAACCGAAAGATGACCTTCAGATATTGGCTCAACGCACCCGCCAAAAATGTAAGTATCAGCATATCATATCAAAACGACAACACTCCTCTGACCATGCAATACGCTGGCACAGGCAATGAGGGAGTAAACGAGGTGACTGTATCTACTGCAGGTTTGCCTGCGGGTACAGATATATCATGGAGTGTGACGGTGGCCAACGCCTCTAATACCGAGCCTAAGCAAGTTAGCACAGATTATCGATTCTATTGTCCACACGGCGTGGCTATTGATACCGATCCCATGTCGGAGCACTTTGGTAGAATATTAGTCACAGAGACGCTGAATGGCAAAACGGGAACAAGTGGACGTAATTATATCTCCAAAACAAATGGTACGAGCGGAACCATCAAGGCAGGACTGTATGCCTTTGACGCGCAGTTTAAGTTGATTGGCGACAAAGGTGCACCTCATACGGGCGGTAATAGTTTCAGCCAAGTAATGGGTTCGTTTACCAGCGGATACGGCAATTTTGATGGTGGTCATCAGCCTTACCAAGTGAAGATATCTGATGACGGCCGCATCTTTGTATCCTGCTGCGACCTGCAGACTAGTGGTACTGTCGTTTGGGAACTGTCGGAAGACCTTAACACTTGGACGCCTATCATACAAGGCACAAGAGGTTGGAGTAACTATCAGTTGATGAACGAGAATGGTCAGTTCTACGCAGGATTCAACTGCAGCATGGATGTGATAGGTAGCGGCAAGGACTTGAAGCTACTGCTCTACTCTTCCTCACAGACTGGTGTTCGTAGCCACCACGCCGATCAATTCCGTTTGGATGAATATCCTATTGGTACTCATACGGGATCCGTGTGGAATGGAACGATCAACTCTATCTGGGCACCAGGAGCTAGAAAATACGGCGTTGTATATGACAATGTGCGTGTGATATATGACGGTGAGGGTGGCTATTGGTTAGGTGCTAACCGTGCGACAGAAAAAGAAAACGAGCCTAACTTGGTGCATGTCAATGCAAATGGGGTTAGAGATCAATACTCTTACGACTACGATTTCTTTGGCGGACCAGGCATCGCATTGCATACCCCAACCTATGCGGGCAAAGATAGCAAATGGATGTTCAAAGGTATGTCTAAATCAAACTCGAAAGCTGCCAACGGACGATTTGGTATTTGGAAGATATCTAAAAATGCTGATGGCAACATGCTGCGTAGCCGTATTTGGACGGTTACATCGACGAACATGGGACGCAACCATAATGATTTTGCCATCGACTACGCTGAGAACCTCTATATAGTGGGCAACTCAGGCGAGCGCATCTTGGCTTTTGCGTTGCCATACGGAGGTGTGAAGACTACACCTGCTAGAAGCACCTTTACCCTAGAGGCTGTAGATAACTCGAAGACTTACATGGTTACTACTGGCGTAAATGAAGAAGGATACGGAACTACAACGGGCGATGGATTGTATCACTACGAAGAGAGCGTAACGGTAACTGCTACACCTAGTGATGAGAATAGATATGAGTTTGTGAATTGGACCAAAGGTGGCGTAGAAGTGTCTAAGAGTAGCACGTATAGTTTTACGGTGACAGAAAAGGTTGATTTGGTGGCTAACTTCAAAGTGAAGGAGTTTACCGTGGAGTTCTTTAATCTGTTCCAAAACAAACAGGATGTAACAGACTATTATAAAGGCGCTGAGGCAGGAATGGATAAGACAAGAAACTCGCGTTTGTGGAGATGGTTCCAGGTGGAACTAAATAATTTTGACGATACTAGCACAACAGACAAAGGAGAACACACACCTACAGGAAAGAACACGCGTTTCCATGTCGCAGGATTTTTCTCTGGTAGATTCGATGTTAACGAGGCATATCTTTTGGGTAATACACATCCTACCAAAACAAATAAAAGCAACAATCAGGCGTTTAAATGGTTAAGCGATTACCTAGTATTTATGAATGGTGGGAACAAAATCACTAGAGTTAGCCAATATCACGATTCAGACGATCGTATGGGATATTTCATGTATTTATTCATAAATAGGACTGATACTGCTTACAATGGTGAATTAAATAATTGCAATTGCATTGTCATAGGTGAAGATTGGGGATCAAAGCACGAATTTTGGAAAAAAACAAATGGCAATTATGACAAAAGCAAGAAATTCATAGACTATGGCAAACCCGACTACTGGCGCAAATGGTGGCAACAGATATACTGCGGAATGGACACCACATGGAACTATGACAAAGCCATGCCTACGCCCAACGATTTGCCAACGAGAGCTGCAGCTGATGGATGGATTGTACAAGCAGATTGGAAACCAAGCAATTGGCACCAATGGAACAATCAAGAGGCTAACCCAGGCAAGCTACTAGGTTGGTACTATGGCGAGAAGAATCCAGGCACCTGGAAGGATGATGTGAGCCAAGTGAAGATTGTGCACAACATCAACAAGAGCGGCAACCTGATAGCCATCTGGGTACCTACAGAAATTCACGAAGAGAAGAACAACTACGATGTGGCTAAACTGATGACCACACAAGGCCCAACCCACGATGTTAAGGTGTATCGTCGCTTACAAGCTGGCATGTACAACACCATCTGCCTGCCATTTAATGTAGATAAGTTGCCTGAAGCATTAGCCGGAGCGACAGTTATGCGACTAGTAGGCTCGGAGCTAGAGAACGAGGAGGTATCCGAAGAGACTCTGAGTGATAATAATGTGACATTGAACTTTGAACAGGTGGATTTTAGCGAGGGTAACAAGATGTATGCCGGCTATCCATACCTGATCATGCCACAAACAGATATCACCGATTGGATAACCTTTGAAGGCATCCACAAAGATAGTGTTTACACCGGAGAAGGCAAAACCATCACAACTGCTTATGCTAGCATGCACGGACACATCAACCCATCTGTTATCGAAGCTAGCCACACCACATTGTTGCTAGTAGCAGGCAACCAATTGGCTGTACCGATGGATGATGGCGAGATGATGGGTCTGCGTGCGTACTTCACCCTGGAAGGTACAGCTGCAGCATACGACATGGGTGGACAATCCGCACTACAAATAGGAAAGAAAGTAACAACCGACACACCAGAAGTACCTGAAGTGGCGGAAGATATAGAAACGACCCAACCTAGCCGCGAGAAGCCAAGAAAAGTGATGTACGAGGGTAAGATATATATCATACGCGGCGAGGAAGTGTATAACATGAAGGGTGAACGAGTGAAGTAAGGCGAAGAGCGAGTATCGGGTAACGGATACCGGGAAGGAAAGCAAATAAATAAACAATATAACTAATAAAAATTTAACAAAATCTATGAGAAAAACCATTCTACTAGTTGCAATCGCTCTTGTGAGCGTAGTTGCACACGCACAGGTACTGAAGATAGTATCTATGCAACAGATTGCTACCCCTAGCAATATGGAAGGCAAAGTAGTGGGCATCAGTCCTAAAGGCGACTACCTGCTGCTGACCGACATGAGTAACAAAGGTCTGGTTCGCTACGACTTGGCTAGCAAGGCAGCAACCACCATCACCGAAGCAGAAGGTGCAGGCTGGGATGTAAAGATCAGCCAAGATGGCAACAAGATCACTTACCGTCAAGTACGCGTAGATGCGAACCAAATGGTAAGAAACGACATCATGCAATACAATATGGCTGAAGGCAAGACCGTATTGCAAGCAAAAAACACACGCGGTACTGCAGCCTTGGTAGATGCAACAGCCGCTAGCACCGTAGCCATAAACGAGGATCTCCACTTGGTACTCAATCGCAACGGCAAGAGCATCGTGCTGACTCCAAACGGCACCAACGAGGCATACAACTGGGCAAGCATCTCACCTGATGGCAGCAAGATCTTGTACTATGTATCAGGCAAGGGTTGCTTCGTATGCGACATCAACGGCAAGAACGTACAAAAAATAGCTAACCACTGCCGCGCACCAAAATGGTATAACAACAACACCATCGTTGGAATGGCAGACGAGGATGACGGTAAGGTATTGACCGCTTCTGCTATCGTACTCTACACCTTGGACGGCAAAAGCCAAATCCTAGTAGGCAAAGATATGATGGCTATCTATCCAGCAGCTGCTGAAGGCAAAATCGCATTCTCTAACGCAGCGGGCGAAATGTATTTATTGAATGTGAAATAGTTTAAAGTTGAATGTTTAAAGTTGAAAGGCTAAACATATGAAAAAGCTTATATTATCCATCTTTGCATTGTGCTGCTTTGCTATGTCAGCTAGCGCACTCAAAGTATATATCAACCCTGGTCACGGTAGCTGGGGAGCTAACTGCCGCCCAATGGCAACCATTAACTACGCAGCAGGTGATACCCTCGGATTCTTCGAGTCAAACACCAACTTGTGGAAAGCCTTCATGCTCGAGAGCAAACTATTAGGCGCAGGTTATAGCGTAAAAATGTCACGCCGCGCTTCTGGCGGTAGTGGTACCAACGAGTTTAACAAAGCACTCTCTACCATCTGTACAGAGGCAGAGAACTACGGTTCAGACTACTATATCTCTATCCACTCTAACGCTGGTCCTGAAGGCGAGTTAGGTGGTGCAAATGGTAAGTTTGCTAACTACCCAGTAATCCTTTATCGTGGTTATACCAACGAGCCTAAAGTGCCAAAGAGCCACGAGATGTCTGTAGCATGCGTCAAGCGTCTATACGAGGCATTCTGGACCAACCCAGGTAAACCAAACGGTGGCGGTGGACCAGAGCCAACAACATTCTACTCACCTAGCAACCCACGCATAGTAGGTGACTTGTCATTCTACGACTCCTCTTCTGACTATGGTTATCTAGGCGCATTGAAGCACAATATCCCAGGTTACTTGTCAGAGGGTTACTTCCATACCTACAGCCCTGCTCGTCACCGTGCATTAAGCCCAGAGTGGTGCCGTCAAGAGGGTGTTCGCTATTTCCGTGGTATCCAAGATTACTATGGCAAAGCAGGCGAGAAAGTTGGTTATATCATGGGTTATGTACGCTCTAAGACTGAGAAATTCAGCCACAAGTACTATATCCCTTACACTGGTTCGAATGACGAGTATTTGCCTCTCAACGGCGCTAAGATCGTTCTCCGCAACGAGGCTAACGAGGTGATCAAGACCGACTGCTACAACTACGTAAAACGCAAACTCACAAACCAAGACTACTACACCACAGACCATAACTACAATGGCGTGTTCGTATTCGAGAACTTGGCACCAGGTAAATACACCCTCTATGTACACAAAGCTGGTTACAAAGATTTGGTACAAGAGGTGACTGTAACTGCAGACAAAACTATCTATCCACAAATCTTCATGGAGAAAGGTAGCCCAAGTACTGAACCAAATGTTTCTCCTGCAGACCCAGATATCGTATGGGAACTCAATGGTGGTAGCGTACCAGGTGGTCATGTTCCTACCAACGAGGAGCTCTGGAACACCTTCAAACCATATTATAACACCTACTATGGTCTCAACCGTGCAGACCAACCTATCACTGCGGTATCTACCTTCGCCGCAACTAAAATGTGCGAGATCATGACCGACGAGAAGTCTGAGTATAAATGGTTGGGTAACTATATTGCAGATGTGGCTGCTGCGGCTGGATACATATTGACCAATGATCCTAACGCAACCAACATGGAAAGAGATTGGCGTTGGCATGTACACGCATTCTTCAACTGCTCTAATGGAGACTTAGCTGTAAAAACAGCCAACTTCTCTACCGCTGGTAAACCTGAGGCATGGGGACTTGCATACCAAATAGCAACTGGCACTAGTGCCACCTTGCCATACAAGGTTACAGCTACCTACACATTGCCTACCCCAGTGAAGGACGGCTATGTATTCGTAGGTTGGTATGACAACCCAGAGGGTACAGGCACCCCAATCGTATCTATTCCAGCAGGTTGGCAAGGTACACTATACGCTATATGGCGCGAGGCGGACCCATCCGACGTGACATGGGTACTCAACGGCGGTAACGTAGGTACCACCAAGCTACCAGAGGAGATCACCGGCGCTCCATACACCATCCCTACTCCAACCCGCACAGGTTATGTCTTCCTCGGATGGTACGACAACCCTAACTACACAGGCGAGGCGTTGACCGTATTGCCTGTAGGATGGAAGGGTACACTTTACGCTAAATGGCGTGAGGCGAAAGTGACATGGGTATTGAACGGAGGTAAAGTAGTCAAAGAGATCAGTGGCGCTGACGCAGTGAAAGTACCAACCCAAGAAGAACTGTGGGCTAGCTACAAAGAGGCAGCTGGAATCACTGCTCTTGGTACACTAGAGGAGATTGCGTCTAAGGGTGCTGGTCAACCACACAGTAGTGCAGATACGCCTTGCGGTTGCCGTGTGATCTGCGGCAAACTGACTTCTGCTGGTGTACAAGCTGCCTTTGGTAAAACAGAATGGAAATGGCTCAAGGAATATATCATGAGCGTACAAACTAGCCTTACCGACGACCTCACCGCAGCTGCATGGCGCTATGCGATTGCCGCATTCTTCTTGCAATCCATCCACGATTCATGGCCAGTATCCGAGAACTTCGCTGAGGCAGGTAAACCAGAGCAATGGGGTCCATATTACCAAAAGGCACATGCTGACGGTAACACCGGTACTACCATCGTAGAGATAGAGTTGCCAAGCAAGATCGAAGGCGCTCCATACACCATCCCTACTCCTGTAAAGGATGGTGACGTGTTCATCGGTTGGTATGACAACGCTAAGGGAACAGGCGAGGCGTTGACCGTATTGCCAGTAGGTTACGACGGTACTGTTTACGCTATCTGGAAATCCACACCAACTAGCGTAGAGGACATTGTTCGTCCAACATTGGATGTAAATGCTCCTATGTACGACATCATGGGTCGCCAGGTGGATGCCACCTACCGCGGTATCGTTATCCAAAATGGTAATAAGTATTTGCTGAGATAAGGCTATAGGTTATGGGCTATGGGTTATAGGTTATAGGTTATAGGCTATAGACAACGAGAAATCGCTCTCCAAAGATTGGGGAGCGATTTTTTTTGATAAAATAATTGCATATATGCAATATTTTCTGTATCTTTGCAGGCTGAATTATTACATGCAAAAATGTCGGCATACTTTAGAGTATGAAAAAGATTATCACACTTACCATTGGATTGCTTTGCGCTAGCATAATTTTGTTAGCTCGTACTCCACAAGAGGCGGCGCTGATTGCTAGCCAGTTTATCACCCAATCAAACGCCACTCCTACATTGCGTTTGCAGAAAGCTGCGGCTGCTACCAACGTGACCGCACCCGTGGAATTGGCTTTTACACAATACCAAATAGACCAGACTACACCTGCGATATTCGTATTCAACAGCACTGACCAGGGATTTGTACTCGTCAGTGCAGAAGACAACGCTCGCGCCGTACTAGGTTACTCCGACGAAGGCACATTCGACGCGAACAACATCCCAGAGAACATGCAGTTCTGGCTACAGATGTATGCAGATGAATTGAGGCGATTAGGCGATAGAGCACCCCAAAAATCAGCAGATTTTTCGGGGACCCCGCTGGCGAAAGGTAAGGTGAATAGGCGAGAGGTTAAAGGCAAAAGGTTAGAGGCAGAAGCTGAGAGTTATCCAACCATCAGCCCTATCTTGGGTGAGACCGTATGGGGACAAGGTGAGCCATTTAACAACAAGTGCCCACAAATAGGCAACCAACGCACCGTGACCGGTTGCGTGGCGACAGCAATGAGCCAAATCATGTATGCACACAAATACCCTACCAAAGGTACGGGCAGTCATTCATACACCACGGAAACCAAGAAACTGAAAGTAAATGCTGACTTTGGCAATACCACCTACGATTGGGCAAACATGATACCCGACTACAACAAGTCATACACCTCTACCCAAGCTGATGCCGTGGCTACACTGATGTTTCACGCAGGCGTAGCAGCAGATATGGATTACACCGTGGACGGTAGCGGAGCCGTATCATCCATCGCCTTGGCAGCCATGACCGAGTACTTTGGATATAACAAAGCGATCAATGTTCTGCCAAAAGACTTTATGAAAGAGGAGCAAATCCTACAAGCCATTGCTTCCGATCTACAAGCAGGTCGTCCACTGTTTATCGGCGGTGCGACTGTCAAACAAGAAGGACACGCCTTTGTGTGCGATGGCATGAAGAGCGATGGATATCTACATATCAACTGGGGTTGGTATGGCATGGCTGATGGATATTTTGCGCTATCCGCCCTAGCGCCTGAGATGCAAGGAACAGGAGGCAGCTCAAGCAACCTAGCGTTTACCGAAAGAGTATGCATCTATTCCAATATTATACCTAGTGCAGGTGGCGAGGCAATGCCATTGGTGACCATTGATAAATTGACTCGCACATCCAGTGATGCCATTAGCAAAACAACAGCAGTTGATTTTAGTTTGGATGTATTCAGTAGTACAGGTATTGCTACCGCAGCAGGTACAGTGACCTACTTCATCTACAATAACGAAGGAGAAGTAGTAGATAAAGTAGGAATAGGTACTTTCGAATTAGATCCTGGTTATTACTACACCAATGCTATCACTTTAACAGGATACCTGCCTAGCAGTTTGGCACAAGGTAACTACGAGTTGGAAATTCGCTATATCGATGACAACGGGAAAGATCACCCTATCCTAGTCAAAGGGCTAGGCGAGGTACGCGTGCCATTTACCGTGACAAGCAGCCAGTTTGTGTTCGGCGAGACACCTGAAGCAGAAAAAGAAATGCGCCCATTCACCAATGCTGATTTCAGTTTGGTACAAGGCAGCAAGACATGGTCGGTGGATCTGTTCTCCAGTCAATTTTGGGCAGACGCTCCATCCGAGACCGATGTGCTCATCCGCTGTAACATTCACAGCAATAGCGACAAGTCGGTGATAGGAACTTACACCATGGAGGCAGGTACTATTGACGCCAACGCCATGTATGCCGAGGGCTACTACAACGCTTGTTATCAATACCAACCTACCGCCTTGCATCTGACTATCCTACCTGCAGAAGGAGAAAAAGTGACTGTACAATTCTACATGGAGGTCAATGGCGAAGTGATGCAAGGTGCATACACCACCACACCTGATTGGTACTCCACCGATGGTAGCCAGTACTATTACAACACGGATTACACATTTGACCTAGCTACTACCCTCTCTGCATCCAAGGCACTACAAATAACAAAAGCATTGAGCCATACAAGTTTGACGGAGATGAGCTACTTCGTAAATGGAACCATCTCCACCATGCGCAATACGCCTGAGCAAATTGTGCAATACAAGAGTGCACGCTTTGATATCTCGGACGATGGAACCACCGACAACCAGTTCTACTGTTACAATACCCGCTGGCTTGACAATAGCGACTTTGTTACGGGTAACGAAATAGGTGTAGGCGACAAAGTGGTAGTATTAGGACAACTACAAAACTACAATGGTAACACACCAGAAATCAAAGGATATGTGTATCAGCACATAGCAGCCGAGCAACCTGAGGTGGATTACTCCATCAAAAACCTACAGGTAACCACCAACCAAGATACCGTATTCTTTAACTTCGAAAGTGAAGCATCTTATTTCCATGTCAAGATACTAAAGGAAGATGGTTCGAAAGCTGCAGAAGGTATTATTGACTTCAAGAATGTGTATATCATCTTGGAAGATGGCACCTACACCCTATGGATTAGACCAGTAGATGAAGCACAAGAGTATTATATAGGCGATGCAGTAGAAGTGCAATTTGAAATCAATACTACAACTACAGGTATTGAGGATTTGAACACGCAACAAACTGTCGTTCTCTACGATTTGATGGGTCACGTGGTGGATCAAAAGATGTCAGGCGATAATCGTCCTTTTGATGTACCCGCTACTGGTATATATATCCAACATACAAATAAGCAGACAACCAAGATTTATATCAACAAACGATAATGAAAACCCCAGAACAATTTGACATTGTGGCAAACAAGTGCCGCAGAATTTACGAGCTAAAGATGAAGGATTACGGTCCAAGCTGGCGCATCATGCGTCCACAGACCGTGAACGATCAGTTGTTTATCAAAGCCAAGCGTGTACGCGAAATCGAACAGACTGGCGTAAACATGGTGGGCGAAAGCATTGAGGGCGAAATGATGGCTATTGTCAATTATAGCATCATCGGACTAATCCAACTGTTTGAAGGCTATGCCGACTCGGTGGATATGACCGCAGATCGCGCTATCGAGCTATACGATCACTATATGGCGGAGGCTAAAGCACTGATGCTAAAAAAGAATCATGACTACGGAGAGGCATGGCGAGATATGTTTGCATCTAGCCTAACCGACATCATACTAACCAAGATCAATCGCAACAAGCAGATAGCTGCCAATGACAATCAGACACTGATATCAGAGGGTGTGGATGGCAACTATTTTGATATGCTCAATTATGCGGTGTTCTACCTTATCAAAGTAATGGAAAATGAAACAAAAATCTAAATTCAAAACCTTCGTCGCTAGCATTGCACGTACCTTGCTAGGATTGGTGTTTATCTTCTCGGGCTTTGTAAAAGCAGTTGATCCACTGGGTACCGTTTACAAGATCGAGGATTACCTGAAGGCTTTTGGTGGCTTCTTCACCGATATGCTACCCTTGGCCACAGCCGCTGCCATAGGCATGATAGCACTAGAGTTCGTGCTGGGTATATGCATGACATTGAATGTGCGTACACGATTCACCTCGTGGATAGCCCTACTATTCTATTGTGTCATGACTCCACTGACACTATATATTGCTATTAAGAACCCTGTTAGCGACTGTGGATGCTTTGGCGATGCCATCGTGATTAGTAATTGGCAAACATTTACCAAGAACATCATATTACTAGCCTTGGCCGTTATACTGGTAGCATGGCGCGAGCATATACACCAGTTGTGGAATGGTATGGTAGAAATAGTGATCTCCATCGCAGCTCTGGCTATGGTAGGAGGTTTGATGGGATATACATACCGACATTTGCCAATCATGGATTTCCGTCCATATAAGATAGGCAACAATATTCCTGAACTAATGGAATGGCCAGAAGGGGCAGAACAAGACCAATATGAGTTCACCTTTATCTATAGCAAAGATGGCGTAGAGCAAGAGTTTACACTGGACAACTATCCTGCTAATGACGACTCATGGACCTTTGTGCGTCAAGAGCAAAAACTCATCAAGAAAGGTTATGAGCCACCTATTCATGACTTTGAGATCATCAATGCTGAAGAAGAGGATCTGACTGAGGATATATTGAGTTCAATCGATCCTGTAACCCTAATAGTCATGTACGATTTGACCAAGGCCGACAAAGCACAGATGACCAAGGTACAAGCCATATACGACAACTGTATAAGCAACGACCAACCATGTTATATCCTGACAGGCTCGCAAACTGACCATATCATTGGTTTTAGCCTGGAGTTCCCTGATTTGACCGACTGCATCTGCACATGCGACCCTGTCACTCTGAAGACCATCGTGCGTGCCAATCCAGGCGTAATCGTAGTGCAAGAAGGTACAATCATTGACAAATACAATGTGAGAAATCGCAACTAATCTAACTAGCAATACTAGCCGTACTAGTTCTACTAGGCAAAAACAATTATTAACTATATAACTTTTAAGACAATGAGAACAAAAATGGTTGCAGGCAACTGGAAAATGAACATGACCCTGCAAGAAGGTGTAGCTTTGGCTACCGAATTGAAGAATCAAGTAGTAAACCCATCATGCGCTGTGGTAATCAGCACTCCATTCATCCACTTGGCTACCGTAGCTGAGCTATTGAAGGACAGCCCTATCGCAGTAGCTGCTGAGAACTGCGCGGATAAAGAGAAAGGTGCATATACCGGCGAGGTAAGCGCTGCTATGGTAGCATCTACTGGTGCTGAGTATTGCATCCTAGGTCACTCTGAGCGTCGTGCATATTACGGCGAGACATACGAGATCTTGAAAGACAAAGTAGAACTCGCTCTCGCTAACAACCTCAAGCCAATCTTCTGCATCGGTGAGGTAAAAGAGGAGCGCGAAGCTGGCCAACAAAACGAGGTTGTGAAAGCACAACTAGAGGGTTCTGTATTCCACCTCAGCGCTGAGGACTTTGGCAAAATTGTATTGGCATATGAGCCAGTATGGGCCATCGGTACAGGTTTGACCGCTACCCCAGAACAAGCACAAGAGATCCACGCATATATCCGCAGCCTAGTAGCTGAGAAATACGGCGAGCAAGTAGCTGAAGATTGCACTATCCTCTACGGTGGTAGCTGCAACGCTAAGAACGCTGCTGAGCTCTTCGCTAACCCAGATGTTGATGGTGGTCTTATCGGTGGCGCTAGCCTCAAGGCTGCTGACTTCTGCGCAATCATCGCAGCACGATAATTATGGCACTCATCGTTCCTGTACGCGGATTCACTCCGCAAATAGGTAAGGATTGCTTTCTAGCAGAGAACGCAACTATCGTCGGTGACACCGTCATCGGCGATGGCTGCTCGATTTGGTTCAACGCCGTGCTGCGCGGCGACGTCAACTGGATCAAGATTGGCAACCATGTGAACATCCAAGATGGCTCGGTGCTACACACTCTGTACGAGAAAAGCACCATCACTATCGGCGACTATGTCTCCGTAGGACATAATGTGACCATCCACGGAGCTGATGTACATGACTACGCACTCATCGGTATGGGTTCGACTCTATTGGACGGAGTCGTAGTAGGAGAAGGCGCTATCGTAGCCGCCGGATCACTGGTACTAAAGAATACACAAATCGGCCCATACGAAGTGTGGGGCGGCGTACCAGCTAAGTTCATCAAGAAGGCCGATCCTGAACAAACCAACGAGATCAATCGCAAGATTGCACACAACTACGCCATGTACGCTAGTTGGTACAAAGATGAAGAGTAACTCATTAACCCGAATTAGTATGTACAAACGAATACTATTAAAACTCTCCGGCGAGAGCCTAATGGGAGAAAAAGGCTACGGCATTGACGAGAATCGTCTGGCAGACTATGCCACACAAATACAAAACATCGCTAATAAAGGTGTACAAATAGGTATCGTGATCGGCGGAGGCAACATCTTCCGCGGACTAAGCGGCGCACAAAAAGGTTTTGACCGCGTCAAAGGCGACCAAATGGGTATGCTGGCTACAGTGATCAACTCACTGGCCCTCTGCTCGGCACTAGAGGCTATCGGACAAAAAGTACGCGTGATGACTAGCGTGCGCATGGAGCCAATTGGCGAACTTTACTCTACCGCAGCAGCACTCCGACTGATGGACGAAGGCAATGTGGTCATCATCGCTGGCGGTACAGGTAATCCATACTTCACTACCGATACCGCTTCTGTGCTTCGCGCCATTGAGATCAAAGCAGACGTCATGATGAAAGGTACACGAGTAGATGGTATCTATACGGCAGACCCAGAGAAAGACCCTACTGCCACCAAGTTCACAGAGATCACCTATGACGAGGTACTCACACGCAACTTGCGCGTAATGGACCTGACCGCTATCACCATGTGCCGCGAGAATAAGATGCCTATCTATGTATTTGATATGGACACCGTGGGCAACCTGGAGAAAGTCATCAACGACGAACCAATAGGTACACTAGTAAAACCATAATAAAACCCTAGATTAACTAGTACGACTAGTATAACTAGAACGACTAAACAAAACTCTTACTAATATGATTGAACCTAGCAAAATTAAATCAGATGCTGCGGAACTCATGGAGTCTGCAGTGATGTATCTTGATGATGCTTTGGCTCGTATTCGCGCGGGCAAAGCTAGTGCACGAATCCTAGATGTAGTGAAAGTAGAATACTACGGACAGATGAGCCCACTTGCTAATGTGGCTACTATCACCACACCTGACGCACGCACCATCCAAATCCAACCATGGGAGAAGAAGATGATTGCCGAGATCGAACGCGCTATCATCAACTCCAGCGTAGGACTCGCACCTAGCAACAACGGTGAGAGCATTCGCCTGATGATCCCACCATTGACTGAGGAACGTCGTAAAGAATTGGCTAAACAGTGCAAGGGCGAGGCTGAGAACGCAAAAGTCAGCATCCGCAATGCTCGTCGTGATGCCATTGACACCCTCAAAAAACAAATCAAAGAGGGCTTGCCAGAGGATGCTGAGAAAGATGCGGAGAACGATGTTCAAAAGTTGCACGACAAGTATGTGAAACAGGTGGACGAGATCTACGCTAAGAAAGAGAAAGAGATCATGACCGTGTAATCTCTTAGTTTAAAGTTTATAGTTTAATGTTTAAAGGCGTAGGATAGGCAAGATGTTGCCGCTAAATCACCTATAAACTCTAAGCATAATCTCTAACCTATCAAGCTACGATTTCTCATAATAGCAATAGCATGGGCATTGGTTGTACCAATGTCTCATGCTATTTCGCTTGATAGTCTGCTGAACCTACCCGCTATGGGTATTCCTGTCGTTAACTATTCCCCCGAATCCACCTGGGAGTTTGGCGCTGCTGCACAAGGCTATTTTCGTCTTCCCAACCAAGAGCGCACCTCTATTGTTCAACTAGACGGAACCTACTCTCTCAACCATCAATGGTATATCAACACACAAGGCAACTTGTATTTCGGGAATAGGGAGTCCGGCATCAATAAAAAAGGATCACGCGCATGGCAATTGCAGTTTCGTGCAGGTTACAGCAACAGACCCGCCACCTACTACGGCACATATAATGACCCGCATTTCGCCAACCAAGGCAACATGGGCATAGGTATGTTGCGCCAAGGTACACCCTACCAATTACAACGAGGTTACCTGAATGTGCAAGCACCTATTTATCTAGGCAAGCACTTTGCCATAGGTCCTATGACCGATGTAATGATAGCAAAATATGCTATTGAAGATATATACACCACCAAAAATCCTTTGCTACAAATAGGGCTAGGAGCTGTGGTTCAATACGATAGCCGCGACAATGTCTTCTACCCTACACGAGGTATATTCTTCAAGGCATCTGCTGCAGCCGCCTGGACCAACAAAACCGATATTCCACAAGGACAACAGGCGACAATCAATGGTCTGCTATCGGCCGACCTGCGACAGTACATTTCGCTACCACACGATTTGGTCATTGCATGGCAACTAAAGGGACAGTTCATGCTATCGGAATACTTCATCTCACACCTTACCCTATACCCTATGCTACCACGCCTAGGCGGACAAGATGGATTGAGAGGTATCAATAGCGACATGTTTCGCGATGACATCATGATGGCTCTTCAAGCTGAACTGCGCATACCTATATGGAGTATCTTCCGCGCCACCGTGTTTGCCGGAGTAGGCGATGTTTACGATTTTCACAACTGGCACTGGGAAGTTCCAAAAGTGAGCTACGGACTAGGTCTACGAGCTGCAATCAACAAGGCCAAAGTAAATATCCGCTTTGATGTAGCACGCAGCAATGTAGATCCAAGATGGAATAATATCAACGCATATAGCTTTTATTTAACCGCCACAGAGGCGTTTTAATAACTCTATCACAACTGACTGGCCTACAACAAGGCAACCCAACAACGATGAAAGGACTAGTAATCAAATCAACCGGCACGAGTTACGGCGTGCACTTTGAAGATGGCACCACGGCAGACTGCCATGTTAAAGGCAATTTCCGTATCCGTGGTATTCGATCGACCAATCCAGTGGCTATCGGTGATTATGTAGAAGTCACTACCAATGAGGATGGCACCCACTGGATAACCGAACTATACGACCGCAAGAACTACATCATTCGTCGCGCCACCAACCTTAGTTATGCCTCGCACATATTGGCAGCCAATGTCGATATGGCTGCACTGATTGTAACCATCAACCATCCTAAGACCTCAACTACTTTTATTGATCGTTTCCTAGCCACATGCGAAGCCTACCGTGTGCCTGCATGTTTGATTTTCAACAAGATTGACCTTCTTAACGAGGAAGAGCTACAAGAGTTAGCCTCTCTTCGTCAACTATATGAATCACTAGGCTACCCCACCTATGCCATATCGGCATTGGATCTAGCCTCAACGCCTGATCGCCCAATTGTCTCATCACCGCTATATAGCATCTTTCACGACCGAGTTACCCTACTATCCGGCAATTCAGGCGTAGGCAAGTCCACCCTACTGAATGCCATTTTCGGCAAAGATATTGCTCGTACTGGCGCTATCTCGTCGGCACACCACAAAGGTATGCACACTACCACTTTCTCCGAAATGTATCCGCTGGGCGACATTGAAACACTTGACACTCTTAAAACTCCTTCGACTCCAGGAGTACGCTCCTGGATTATTGACACTCCTGGTATCAAGGGCTTTGGACTATTGGATCTAGAAAAAGAGGAAGTGGGACATTATTTCCGAGATATCTTCCACGTCAGTCGCGACTGCCGCTACTCCAACTGCCTACACACAGGCGAACCAGGTTGTGCAGTCTATCAGGCAGTGGCCAAGGGCGAAATTGCACTATCACGATATGAGAGTTACCTGAGTATCCTAGACGACACCCAAGAAAACAAATATCGCTAGTATCACTAGTTGCACTAGCATAACTAGAATAACTAGTAATTTTGCATTTTTTTCATCACACTGACAAGTTTTAGCAGTTTGACGCAGTAATTTTGCCGTCGAAACCCAAAAACAACATGTTTAACTGCTAAAACAAAACAGAAATGAACCTATTTTTTACATTATTCATCAGTATTGCTTCGGCTACAATCATTACTTTTTGCCTCGACATGGTATCACAATTTTTTAACCATGAAGCATAAAATATCATGCACACTTGCATATGTACAAAAAAATATGTAACTTTGCACCCATAAAGCAAAACCCTTAAAACTTTTAGAACTTTTAAAACTTTTAAAACCTTATAAGATTATGGCTGAAATTAAGAAAACTCCATCTCCTGAGAAACTAAAAGCCTTGCAAAACGCAATGGCAAAAATTGATAAAGATTTTGGTAAAGGCGCCATCATGAAGCTTGGCGATGATAAGATTGAAGATATACCTGTTATTCCTACAGGTTCTGTAGGATTAAATATTGCATTGGGCGTAGGTGGTTATCCTCGCGGCCGTGTCATCGAGATCTACGGTCCTGAATCATCTGGTAAGACTACCCTAGCTATCCATGCAATGGCAGAGGTGCAAAAGCAAGGCGGTATAGCTGCTATCATCGACGCAGAGCACGCCTTTGACCGTTTCTATGCCGAGAAACTAGGTGTTGACACCAACGAACTGCTTATTGCGCAACCTGACTGCGGCGAGCAAGCACTGGATATCGCAGACGAGTTGATACGCTCTGCTGCTGTAGATCTAGTAGTAATTGACTCTGTAGCAGCCTTGACACCAAAAGCTGAAATCGAAGGCGATATGGGTGACAACCGAGTAGGATTGCACGCACGATTGATGTCGCAAGCTTTGCGCAAACTGACGGCTACTATCAATAAGACCCAAACCACCTGCATCTTCATCAACCAATTGCGTGATAAGATCGGCGTTATGTTCGGTAGCCCAGAGACTACCACAGGTGGTAATGCCCTCAAGTTCTACGCTTCAGTTCGTTTGGACATCCGCAAGAGCACCGCTATCAAAGATGGTGATGAAATCATCGGTAACCAAGTGCGTGTGAAAGTCATCAAGAACAAAGTGGCTCCTCCATTTAAGAAAGCCGAGTTTGACTTGATGTTCAACGAGGGTATTTCACACGCAGGCGAATTGCTTGACATGGGCGTAGAGAAAGGTATCATCACCAAATCTGGATCATGGTTCAGCTACGATGGCAACAAACTGGCACAAGGTCGCGATGGCGCCAAGAAAGTGCTAGTTGACAACCCTGAACTAGCAACTGAGATCGAAGAGAAGCTCATGGCTGCCCTCAAGAAGTAATCTTGAAGCAACAGACACTCATATTAACCCCTGAGAAAGCACACGACATGGAGCAACAGTTCCGTGTCGTGAAGCGTTCTGTTGATGCACGCCAGAGGCAGTTAAAGGTCAACCTAACCCTTTTGACAAACGACAATGGCCAGTTCATAGAAAAAGATGCACCTATCCCACTCTATGAAGCACCCATATTCCACGATGTACACCATGCCCAGCATAGCGTAAACATTATTGGAGCGGGGCCCGCAGGACTGTTTGCAGCACTAACCCTCATAGAGAATGGAATCAAACCCATCATCTACGAACGCGGCAAACAGGTGGCCGAGCGCAAAAAGGATATTGCCATACTCAACCGCAACCAAGGACTCAACACCGAGTCCAACTACTGCTTTGGCGAAGGCGGAGCAGGTACCTTCTCCGATGGCAAACTGTACTCACGCAGCAAGAAACGCGGCAATATGCAACGCGTGATGGAGCTATTCCATCATTTTGGTGCCAAAGATAATATCCTATACGAGGCACATGCACATATCGGTAGCGACAAACTACCTAATATCATCCGTTCCATGCGCGAGTGCATCATTGAACATGGCGGCGAAATTCACTTCTCCACATGTGTGGATGAATCTCTTTTCCAAAGCCTTATCGCCTCATCACCTCATCGCCCTACAATATTAGCGATTGGCCACTCGGCACACGATACCTATCAGATGTTGATGAATGAGGGTGTACAACTAGAAGACAAAGGTTGTGCGATGGGGGTTCGAGCTGAGCATCCACAAGCATTGATCAACCGCCTGATGTACCACGACCCATCGCCAGAACTGGTCCAACTACTAGGCAACGCATCTTACTCATTGGTGACACAGGTGCAAGGTCGTGGCGTATACTCCTTCTGCATGTGCCCAGGCGGACATATTGTGCCTGCCGGTAGTGCACTTAACAGCTGCGTGGTCAATGGCATGTCTGCCAGCCACCGCAACTCGCCTTTTGCCAACTCGGGCATGGTAGTCGAGATTCGTCCAGAGGACCTTGCTGGTCTAGTTCTGGAGTTTAGAAGTTTAGGAGTTCAGGAGTTTAAGCTTCAAGGTCTTACTTTTCAACAGTATTTAGAGCACTTAGCATATAAACATGGCGGTGCACCCTCTTTAGCTCCAGCACAACGACTGAAAGACTTTGTAGATGGACGACATAGCCAGACATTGCCTGCTTGTAGCTACCTGCCTGGCATGGTTTCTAGCCGTTTGGACGAGTGGTTGCCCGCACATATCGGCAAGCGCTTGCAGCAGGGCTTCAGGGATTTCGACCGTAAATACCGTGGTTTTTTGACCAACGATGCTGTTATCCTAGGCGTAGAAAGCCGATCTAGTAGCGCCGTACGTATCCCACGCGATCCAGACACATTACAGTCAGTCTCTACCCCAGATCTTTACCCATGTGGTGAAGGTGCTGGTTATGCCGGCGGCATCACATCCTGCGCCTTGGACGGCATCAATGTAGCCCTAGCCATCGCTCATACCTTTAACCTATAACCTATCATCTCTAAACAATGTTTACAAGAACAACTCAACTCATAGGTCATGATGGTTTTCGTGCCTTGCAAGAGGCACGTGTGATTATATTCGGTGTGGGAGGTGTTGGCGGTTGGTGCGCCGAAAGTCTGCTACGCACAGGCATCGGACACCTAACATTGGTAGATTTTGATGTAGTTGATCGCACTAACCTTAATCGCCAGATAGTGGCTACATACGATAATATCGGGCAAAGCAAAGTAGTTGAAATGCAAAAACGACTACTCACCATCTATCCTGAAGCAGATGTACAAGTGATAGAGCGCCAATATAATGCTGAGACAGCAGCTAGTTTTGATCTATCACAATACGACATCGTCGTTGATGCTATTGACATGGTGGACTGCAAGGCACTCTTACTCTACAATGCCACCCACGCAGGTTGCAAGGTCTTCTCTAGCATGGGAGCTGGTCGAAAACTCAATCCACAGCACATCCGCACAGCAGAATTTTGGAAGGTACAGGGGTGCCCGCTCGCACGCGCGTTGCGTACGCGCATTAAAAAGGAAAAGCTAGTACTAGCTTCAAAGATCCAATGTGTCTATTCAGAAGAGATTGCAGGTGACCAAGGCACTCTCGCACCAGTAGTAGGCGTCTTCGGTATGACCTTAGCCAGCATGGTCATAGAGCATATATGCTCAAAAAAATCCTGAAAAATATACTAGCCATACTAGTTTTCAACTAGCCGTACTAGAACTGTTCCGCGTAGGTGCATCCCTCGCGCCAACGCGAACAACCATATCGGGTACGGCCACGGATGATGATTCCTTTGCCACAAACAGGGCAACGCATTCCCGATTTATCAGATTTCACCTCGCGTACAACCTCAGAGGTCATCTGTTTGAGCTCGTCCAAGAACTGTTGCGCCTGAAAGTCACCACGCTCAATCTCACGGAGTTTCTTCTCCCAAATACCGGTCAATTCGGCGGATTTTAACAGTGGAGAGATTATCGTATGAATCAAATTAATACCCAATTCGGTGGCCTTGATATTCTTTTTCTCGCGAATGATATACTTGCGTTGGAAAAGTTTCTCTATGATCGCCGCACGTGTACTAGGACGACCTATACCATTCTCCTTCATGGCATCTCGCAACTCCTCATTGTCAACGGTCTTACCCGCTGTTTCCATCGCGCGTAGCAATGTGGCCTCGGTATAGTACTTAGGTGGCGTTGTGGTTTTCTCTTGTAATTGAGGTTCGTGAGGCCCTTGTTCGCCTTTCTTAAACGCAGGCAAGGCCTTCTGGCTAGTCTCAGCGTTATCTTGGCCATCAGAGGTGTCTGGGGTATCCTTTGCAAAAACCTCACGCCAACCTTGTTCAAGTATTTCGCGACCTGTAACCTTGAATGGAATCTCTCCGACCTGAGCCAACACGGTAGTGTTCGACACTTGACATGGAGGATAGAATGCTGCTATAAAACGGAGTGCGACCATATCATATACCTTACGCTCCATATCCGTCAGGTTATTAGGTCGCTGTCCCGTAGGAATAATAGCGTGGTGATCGGTCACCTTGCTATTATCAAACACTTTTTTAGACTTAGGCAGACTACCAGCACCTTTGCCACCATCTGCCTTTAGCGTTAGCAGCGGAGCCACCTGAGGGAAGTAATCCTTGATACCCTGCAATGTAGCTGGCACCTTAGGATAGATATCATCACTCAGGAACGTGGTATCCACGCGAGGATAGGTCGTTACGTGTTTCTCATACAAGCTTTGGATAATCTTTAGTGTATCGTCGGCCGATAGTCCATAGCGTTTGTTACACTCCACCTGCAGAGAGGTCAAGTCAAAGAGACGTGGAGCATACTCCATACCCTTCTTCTTCTCCACAGATGTTATCTCCAGTGGGAGGTCCTTGATTGTATCCACCAGCTGCTGTCCTTGTTCAAGCGATGTGATGGCATATTCATCTTCCTCTACTGGCAACTGAGCCGAAAAAATGGTATCACGGTAGTTCGTCTTCAGTTCCCAATAGGTACGCGCCACGAAGTTCTCTATCTCATGTTGACGTTTGACTATCAGCGCCAACGTAGGAGTCTGCACACGACCTATGCTGAGCACCTGACGATCCTTGCCTACCCCCTTAGCGAAGCGCAGCGTATATACGCGTGTGGCGTTCATACCTAATAGCCAATCACCTATAGCACGCATCATACCTGCTTCATAGAGGTGTTGGTAGTGACTTTGGTCCTTCAAATTGGCAAATCCTTCACGGATAGCATCTTCAGTCAACGAAGATATCCATAGGCGCTTTACGGGGACGTTGCAACCCGCCTTTTGGTACACCCAACGCTGGATCAACTCTCCCTCTTGGCCGGCATCACCACAGTTGATGACCATCTCGGCCTTGGCAATCAGATCCTTAATGATATTAAACTGCTTGATAATCCCCTTATCATCACTCACCTTGATACCAAAACGAGCAGGTACCATAGGCAGCGAGGATAAGTTCCACCCCTTCCATTGCTCGCTATATTCGTGAGGATCCAATAGCGCACATAAATGACCAAAAGTCCATGATACACAATAACCATTACCCTCCATAAAACCATCGCGCTGGGTGTTAGCACCTAGCACGCGAGCTATATCTCTTCCCACAGAGGGTTTTTCGGCAATACAGAGAATCATAAATGGATCTATATGGGCTTATTGTTTACGATTGAGAGTAGTATGTTTATTGCTAAACAGACCACTCTCAATCCTATATCAAAACGATTCTATTTCTTTTTTCCTTTGGCGGAATTGCCATAGCCATAGCCATAACCATAACCCACCTTCTTGGCATCTGCGCCATTGAGCACTGCCATCATCTTAGGAAGACGTTGTTGCTCCGCAGTTTGATTAATAAAGTTAACCAAGTCAAATGTTGTGTAGTTTGCACGAGTAACATAGACAGTCATATCTGCTAAACGACCCAGCAAATACGTATCACCAATCATTGCTACCGGAGCCGAATCAACAATCACATAATCATATCTCTCGCGCAGTTGTACAAATAGCTCATCTAGGCGCTCGCTCTGTAGCAACTCACTTGGATTAGGAGGTATCACACCTGCAGGTAAAATATCTAGGTTATTTGTAATACCTGAAGGCACAATAGTATCATCCACCGTATAACCATCTTCTGCCACATAAGTGGTCAGGCAGCCTTGAGTAGGCAAGTTAAGATAATGCGCCAACATAGGTTTACGTATATCCAATCCTACCAGTGCCACGCGCTTGCCTAGCAACGACAATGAAATGGCCAAATTGGTTGCCACATATGACTTACCTTCGCTATTCACACTCGAAGTCACCAATAATACCGGACACTTTACATCCTTAGGCTGTGTAAAGCGGATATTAGTACGCAAGGTACGGAACAACTCGGCTGACGCTGAGTTCTCACCCTCATGCACTGCCACATGGTTACCATGATGATTATTCACCAATGTGCCTACTACAGGAATCTTCAATCTGCGCTCCAACGCTACAGTTTCATCCGAAATACGATTATTCATTATATCGTACATCACCATCACTACTACAGGGAACAATAATCCTAGTATCAAACTGATCAACCCCACAACAGACAATCTAGGCTCTACTGGAGTTGGGTTCATCTGTGGTGTATTCACCACCTTAGCTGGATTAACAGTTGAAGCCAAGGTCAAGGCATTCTCCTCGCGTTGCTTATATAGGAACAGATACAACTCCTCCTTGAGAACCTTATTACGCAGCACCTCTATATACTGCTGCTCTTGACTTGGCAACTTACTACGTTGACTCTTGATTTTACCTTGGCGAGCTTCAATATCCTGCTTTGCAATGGTAAGGGTGTTGGTCAACGAATTAATGGTGGTCACAATATTCTCACGCATTACAGCCAATTGCGACTCCATCTGATGCAATATTGGGTTACTCTCGCTAGCTGTACGACGTACACGCATACGATCAAGCATCAATTGGTTGTACTCACTTATCAAACTGATAAGCGCCACATCGTTAATACCGATATTAGCTGGAATCAAGTTGTTCTTTTTGCTTTCGTCAGATACATACTCAGCCACATAACTGACCAAATTCAGTTGTGTCTCTATTTCTGCCACTTGTTTCCTATACTCTGCTCCTTCGTGCAAAGCTAACGCAGCCTCTGATTCCAGATCTACAATATCATAGCGTTTTTTATACTTTGTCACATCGTCTTCGGCATCTGCCAACTCTTGTTCAATTAGGCGCAAGCGCTCTTCGATAAAAGCGGCTGTATTGCTAGCCATGATATTCTTATCTAATACTGCGTCCATATTGTACAACTCTATCTCCTTACGAATAAAGTCACGACCACGGATTGGCATATCTGTGGTAGTAGATAGCTGAATAATATTAGATTCCTTGCGCACAGGAGAAGCTGATATGTTTCGCTTGTAGTTATCAATCAATGGCAACTGAGGTAATGTCAGCATTCGATATTTATCGCCCACTTCTATCTCCTGTGGAGCATGGATATTAAAGGATATCGAGCCTATACACGTCTCAAATGGCACAGTCAAATCCTGCACTTTATGACGACTGCGGAGCCAACGGCCATAGCGTACTTTTACCACATAATCATCCTTACGAACCTTCAATTCGATTCGCACACTACGAGTCACAGTGTCCAAATATACTGGAGGATATACCACCGAAAGATCACGACCTGGATATTGGCCTATCCACTTGAACGATTCATACTTACGATACTCGGTTTGCAAGTCCAACTCCTTGACTACTTGCACCAAAATATCACGCGAGGTCAATAGCTCCACCTCATCATCTGTTGTTTTTGAGCTACTCATTCCTATCATGGATGACAACATCTCAAAATTAGGCAATG
Source organism: Paludibacteraceae bacterium (assembly GCA_017559385.1). Taxonomy (GTDB): domain Bacteria; phylum Bacteroidota; class Bacteroidia; order Bacteroidales; family Paludibacteraceae; genus Colicola. Next base: position 50,898 of record JAFYSK010000052.1, read on the forward strand.
CCTCTTCCTCTTCGCGTAACATGATACTGGCATCCACCTTAAACTTCTTGGTAGTTGACACATAGGTATATGCACCTATGGCTCCACATACCGCGCAACTAAGCACAAACCAATACCAATTCTTCAAAATACGAATAATCCAGGAACGGATATCGATTTCTTGTTCTTTTTGTGACATAATATTTATTTTTCCTTAATAAACTGGTTTATTTCTTGTTTAATACACCTGTATTAGATAATACGGATACTACCACTGTAGTTGCACTAGACAACGTACCTACCATACTTAGCCAAAGGCTAATAGATTGGTTACTAGTAGTACGCGCTTGGTTTGGCTCCACCATCACCACGTCATTTTGCTGCAAATAGAAATATGGCGATTTGAATATTTCATCGCTACGCAGGTCCAATCGAGCAAACTCCAATTTGCCATTATTCTCACGGGTAATCAACACATTATCACGACGACCATATTGGGTCATATCGCCAGCCATACCCAATGCCTCAAGAATAGATATACGACCATTGTTCAAATAATAGGTTCCTGGATTCTTCACCTCGCCCAACACCGTCACACGCGCATTCAAAAAACGCATCGTTACAATTGGATCCACTATTTGTGTGCTCAGCTTATCCTGAATCATATTAATCACCTCAGACTGTGTCATATCCACCACGCGCAATTTTCCTAGCACAGGAAAGTTAATCTCACCATTACCATCCACTGTATAATATTGAAACGATGGAGTCGTTGGAATATTACTACTAGTTGGAGTAGCATAAGCCACGTTAGGCAAGTTATAGGGCACTACAGCCTCAGGATCCAAAGCAGATACTATAATCACCAACGCATCATTCACCTTAACGCGTGGTTCTGGCTGCGACTCCATATACTTATTAATCTCTTCTGCACTCTCAGCAGTCACCGGACGAAAATACGCCAGTTGCTTTGGAGATACACACGAAGACATGAATGCCACTACTAATAGCAGCAAGAATAAACTCTTTTTTAACATGTTAATTCAATATTTTGCTATTATTACTATTCAAAATCCAATTTTAAGCCCGCAAAGGTAATACTTTTTTTTGACATACACAAGATTTACATTTTTATTTCATAAAAAACACAGCTTTTTCATGCAATAGTCAAAAAAAAGAGGAATAATTTGCCCATATTGGAGAAAAAAACTACCTTTGCACAAGATTATATAATGCCTTAATATGGGCCTTTTCTAGCCTATAGACTAGAAGGAATACAGATACAAGATGAAGAAATTTTATATTGAAACATACGGATGCCAGATGAATGTGGCAGATAGCGAAGTAGTGGCTGCCATCATGCAGACTACTCATTGCGAGTTAACAGACCAAATCAACGAGGCCGAGATTATCATCCTCAACACCTGCTCTATCCGCGACAACGCCGAGCAAAAGGTACAACACCGCCTACAGGAACTACGCGGAGGACGCAATCGCAAAAAAGACACACGTTTGATCGGTGTCATCGGTTGTATGGCCGAACGCATGGGCGAAGAACTCACACGCGATTGGGGTGTAGATTTTGTAGCAGGACCTGACGCTTACATGGATATCCCCAACCTACTAGCACAGTGTCAACAAGGCCTACCTGCTGTCAACATTCAGCTCAGCACTACCGAAACCTACCGCGAAGTCATGCCAGCACGCATTGGCAAACAGATATCTGGCTTTGTCAGCATCATGCGTGGCTGCAATAATTTCTGCTCATATTGCGTTGTACCCTACACTCGTGGACGCGAGCGCAGCCGCGATGTCGAAAGCATAAAGAACGAAGTGCTTGATTTACAAGCCAAGGGCTACAAGGAGGTTACATTGCTAGGACAAAATGTCAATTCCTACCGATACACCTATACCGATGAGGCCGGTAACGAGCACACCGTGGATTTCCCTAGCCTGCTACGCATTATCGCAGAGCTAGTACCACAGATGCGTATCCGTTTCACCACCTCACACCCTAAGGATATGTCCGACGAGACATTACATGTCATCGCCGCACATCCTAACCTGTGTAGATTTATCCATCTACCTGTGCAGAGCGGCTCTAACCGCATACTCAAACTCATGAATCGCAAATATACACGCGAGTGGTACCTCGATCGAATCGCAGCTATTCGCCGAATTTTACCAGACGCAGCCATCAGTACAGACGTCTTCTGCGGATTCCATAGCGAAACCATCGAGGAGCACCAAGAGACGCTCTCCCTGATGCGCGAAGTGGGATTTGACTCCGCATTTATGTTTAAGTATAGCGAGCGCCCGGGCACACACGCGCAAAAGCACCTCCCTGACAACATTTCCGAGCAGGAGAAGGTGAGACGCCTCAACGAGATCATCGCACTACAAACAGAACTCTCCCTCGAATGCAATAAAAAGGAGATTGGTAAGACCCTAGAAGTCCTAGTAGAGGGATACTCCAAGCGCAGCCACGACGACATGTACGGACGAACTAGTCAATACAAAACAGTGGTATTCCCACGCGAGGGCAGACATATCGGAGAGCTAGTAAAAGTTCAAATTTTAGAGGCAAGTGCTGCTACATTAAAAGGAAAAATCGCAGAATAATGCACTTTTTTCTAAAAAAAAGCATTTTTTTGGTTAAAAAATTTGCACGTATAAGAAAAAAGCAGTACCTTTGCCGCCGAAAACAATAAATTTTCATAGTTAAGGTTTAGGTTTAATGGCAACGAGAGGCTGGGAAGTTTCTCGTTGTTTCTTGAACTAACTACAATAAAATGCATACTAACTCCATCCTGCAAGGGATGGTTAAATTATATATAAGCAGATACATACTAGATCAACTAGTACAACTAGATCCAACTAGAACTAACACCTATGAACAACGACAACGACAATCTCATCCCTGACTTGACAGATGTAGATGAAGCACGCAAAGCATTTATTGCCAACGAAATTTTTAACAGAAAATATTAATTATAAAATAGGCAACGTATGGGTGCCTTTAATTATTAAATATGGCTACAACTTATATGACTGCAGAAGGTCTGCAGAAACTTAAAGACGAGCTCCACCTATTGGAGACTATAGAGCGTCCTCGTGTGATCGCTGCTATCGCTGAAGCACGTGAAAAAGGCGATTTGAGCGAGAATGCAGAGTACGACGCAGCAAAAGAGGAACAAGGCGTATTGGAAAGCAAAATCGCCATGATCAAGGCTAAGATCATGGATGCACGCATCATCGACGAGACTACTATCAGCACCGATGAAGTGCAAATCCTCACCAAGGTCAAGGTACTCAACCTCAAAACCAATCAAGAGAAGATGTACCAACTCGTTACCGAAGGAGAGGCCAATGTAGCTGAGGGCAAACTAGCCACCACCACTCCTATTGCCAAGGGCCTACTAGGAAAAAAGGTGGGTGAGATTGCAGAGGTTGTTGTTCCTGCAGGTAAATTGCAATTCAAGATATTGGAAATCAGTTTATAATCCGATTATACCATGACTATCTTTTCACGCATCATCAAGGGAGAAATCCCTAGCTACAAAGTAGCCGAGAACGACAAGTTTTATGCCTTCTTAGATATCAATCCACTTCAAAAAGGTCACACATTGGTAGTTCCTAAACTGCCCGAACCAGAGGCTGACTACATCTTCGACCTTGACGATGATATCTTGAGCGAAATGCTCGTGTTCTCCAAGCAGATTGCCCAAGGCATCAAAGCTGCTACACACTGCAAGCGTGTAGGCGTGGCTGTCATCGGATTGGAGGTTCCACATGTACATATGCACCTCATACCTATCAACAAAGAGGGCGATATGTCTTTCTCCAATCAAAAGCTGACCTTGCCTGCTCAGGAGATGGCTGAAATAGCCCTTTCCATTGCACAAACAATGGAGAAATAAGCATAAAGCACGCTTTTTAACCCACAAAAATGCACATACCAGTCAAAAAACTTGCGTATGTGCTTTTTTTATTGTAACTTTGCACCTTGATTTATTCGTATTAGCAGCAATCGTCTTACCGAACATATCAACCAATGAATATATACTTTTGGATATTACGCCTAGCAGCACTCTTTGGCCATCGCAAGGCCAAACAGCTCGTTCAAGGTCAGAAGCATGCCCTTCATGATGCCTTGCAATGGGCACATTCGTTATGCGGCTCACGCATATTGTGGATACACGCAGCCTCAGTAGGCGAGTTTGAGCAAGTGCGCCCCATTATCGAGCGCTTGCGCCAAGAGCATTCCCAACGTAAGATTCTGCTTACCTTCTTCTCTCCTTCCGGATACGAAGCACGCAAGAACTATCCAATGGTGGACAAGGTGCTATACTTGCCATTTGCTACACTGCGCAATGCCAAGAAATGGGTCAGCACCCTTCCTCTGGAGATGGCTATCTTCGTCAAATACGAATTCTGGCCTTCGTATCTCAAGCAACTCAAGAAGCACAATATCCCTACCTACTTGATTTCGGCGATCTTCCGCCCTAATCAGTTATTCTTTAAGCCATGGGGCATCGGATATCGCCGCTTACTGCACTGCTTCACACATATTTTTGTTCAGGATTTAGATTCGCAGCAGTTGCTGTGCAAACATAGTGTCTTCACCTCTTCCGTAGCGGGCGACACACGCTTTGACCGCGTCACCCAGATCCAGCGCCAAGCGCAGGAATTGCCTGTAGTCGAAGGATTCACCATGGGAGCCGACAAGGTGCTGATAGCGGGTAGCACATGGCCTCACGACGAGCAATACCTCGCGCGCTACCTTGCCGAGCACAACGATCTAAAACTGGTACTTGTACCCCATGAGATTGATGCGGATCACCTGCACCAGATATTCCAGCTCTTTGAAGGACGATATACACGCTACACCGAGGCTACACCACTTAATATTGACAAATGTCGTGTACTTTTAGTCGATACCATCGGTGTTTTGGCATCCATCTACCGCTACGGCAATGTGGCTTACATAGGCGGTGGATTCGGAGTTAGCATCCACAACACCCTTGAGGCTGCAGTCTATGGCATACCCGTGGTCTTTGGCCCTAAGTGGCAGAAGTTCCGCGAAGCACGTGGCCTGCTACAGGCTCAGGCGGCCTTGTCTGTCCGCAACTACAAAGAGTTTGCCCGAGCGTTAGACACAGCCTTTGCCACCCAACAGATCATGGGCGAACGCGCAACCCACTATGTACAAAGCGAGTGCGGTGCTACCGACATCATTTACAAAAAAATATTTTAGTATAATACTCTTAAAACTTCTAGAACAGCAGCTCTGCTGCGCTTAAAACTTTTAGAACTCTATAATTTATTATGGCACAAAAACCTAGCATTCCAAAAGGGACACGCGACTTTTCTCCACTTGAGATGGCTCGTCGTAATTATATCTTTGATACCATCAAGGCGGTCTTCGCTTTGTACGGTTTCCAGCAGATCGAGACTCCAGCCATGGAGAATCTCTCCACCCTCATGGGCAAGTACGGCGAAGAGGGCGACAAACTGCTTTTCAAGATTCTCAACTCGGGCGACTGGAAATCTGCCATCAGTCACGAAGCGCTAGATACAGCCACTATTGGTGCACTAACCACCAAGGTTAGCGAAAAGGGACTTCGCTACGATCTTACCGTACCTTTTGCTCGTTTCGTAGTACAACATCGCGACGAGATTCAGTTCCCATTCAAGCGCTTCCAGATTCAACCTGTATGGCGTGCAGACCGTCCACAGAAGGGCCGCTACCGCGAATTTTATCAGTGCGATGTTGACGTAGTTGGCACCAACTCCTTACTCAGCGAGGTCGAACTCATCCAGATACTAGCCGAGGTGTACCGCCGCTTAGGTATCCGCGTATGCTTACATATCAACAACCGTAAGATTCTTGCAGGAATCGCCGAAGTCATCGGTCAACCTGAGCGAATTATTGACATCACCGTAGCCATCGACAAACTCGATAAAATCGGCATTGATAATGTCAACAAGGAGCTTCTAGACAAGGGTCTCCCTACCGAGGCCGTCGAGGCACTCCAACCTATCCTCCACCTCAATGGCACCAACAGCGAGAAGCTTGACCAACTCGCCCAAGTGCTAGCCACCTCCGAAACGGGTCTCAAAGGTATTGAGGAACTCCGCACCATCTTTGCCCTTTATGCACATAGTACACAGGATGGTGACCTGAGCACCTACGAACCTGCTCCATTGCAAATCGAGTTAGATCTCTGCCTTGCGCGCGGTCTCAACTACTATACAGGCGCTATCTTCGAGGTGAAAGCCTTAGATGCACAAATCGGTAGCATCACGGGTGGTGGTCGCTACGACAACCTTACTGGTATCTTTGGCATGCCTGGCGTATCGGGCGTAGGTATCTCGTTTGGTGCCGATCGTATATACGATGTCCTTTGCGAGCTCAACCTCTACCCCGACAACCTTCAGTCCACCACTCAGTTGCTCTTTGCCACCTTCGGTCATGACGAATTGCTCTATGCCACTCGCTGGGCGGGTGCATTACGCAGCCAAGGATACAGCGTTGAGGTATATCCAGAACCTACCAAGATGAAGAAGCAAATGGGCTATGCCGATGCCAAGCGCATTCCATTCGTAGCCATCGTAGGTACCGATGAAATGGGGGCAAACAAGGTGATGCTCAAAAACATGACCACTGGCGAGCAACAACTAGTCACCCTAGATGAACTAGTACAACTAGTATAACTAGCCCTACTAGCATAACTAGCATAAAAAAAAGAGAGCTACATGCTCTCTTTTTTTATCAACTCTAGCAACTGCTCTACAGCCTCTTCTTGCGGAATATTCTTCAGCACGCATTCTTTGCCCTTGTATAGGCTCACTTTGCCACGGCCTGCACCTACATAGCCATAGTCAGCATCCGCCATCTCGCCAGGACCATTCACTATACACCCCATGATTCCTATCTTCAGCCCCTGCAGGTGGGCTGTAGCTGCCTTCACCTCTGCAATAGTTTGCTCTAGATCAAACAAGGTACGACCACAACCGGGACAAGAGATATACTCCGTTTTATACATGCGCACGCGCGCGGCTTGCAGGATATCCTTGCTCAGACGTGTCAAGTCCTCAGTAGTAAAATGTACATTGCTCAGTACCAGTTCGGTGCAATTATGATCCCATAATAGTCGTCCGCACTCAGCCGCAGCATGCAACTGGTAGCTTGCCCAGTCTGTATCATCGTTGCTATAATACACAGTATGGGCTTCCACCTTCACTTGGGTACTCTTTGCATAGCGTATGCTATGTTGCTCATCCGCAAAATAGTCCACTAGCGCACGGGCCACAGGCAACTCTTTTTCTGGTGCTTCGCTCAGACTAACTCGTATAGTATCGCCGATTCCATCGGCCAAAAGTGCTCCTATTCCTACGGCTGACTTCACGCGTCCATCCTCTCCTTCGCCAGCTTCTGTCACTCCTAAATGCAGTGGAAAAGCCATCTGCTCCTCCGCCATCTGCCACACTAGCAGGCGCACTGTCGTCACCATCACGCGTGTATTGCTGGCTTTTATTGATAGCACGATGTCCTTAAAATCTTCTGCCACGGCTACGCGCAAAAACTCCATACAGCTCTCTACCATTCCTTCGGGTGTATCACCATAGCGCGACATGATACGATCACTCAAGCTGCCATGGTTCACACCTATACGCAGGGCTGTTTTGTGCTCCTTGCAGATATTAAGCAGTTGAACAAATCGATTACGAAGGCGCTCGAGTTCGGATTGATACTCCTCATCGGTATAATCAATCTGCTTAAACTTGCGAGCTGGGTCAATATAGTTACCAGGATTGATACGCACTTTCTCTACCACCTTGGCGGCTGCATCTGCCACATCGGACTGAAAATGTACATCGGCAACCAATGGCACTACTTTGAACAATGTTGAACCATCTTGAACAATCTTGAACAATTCGCCACGTATCTGCGCGAATGACTCCACCTCACGCATACCCTGTGTCGTGTAGCGTAGCAGTTCAGCACCTGCTTGTATACAGCGCTCAGCCTGAGCCACACTACCTTCGATGTCGTTCGTTGAGGTGTTGGCCATAGTTTGAATTCGAACAGGGTGTTCACTTCCTATTTCCAGATCGCCCACCTTAGTGGTAGTCGTATGACGACGATGATATGTCAGTTGTATGTCCATAATAGCACGAATTTGGTGCAAAGTTACACAATTATTTCTAATATAGCAATAAAAAACAAACTTTTCTACACTTTTTTGCGGGAAAATTTGGTCATATCAAAAAAAAGCAGTACCTTTGCACCCGCTTTCGAATGGAAGTGTGCTTTTGCGCAACAACCAAGTAAGTGTTCTTTTAAAATAACCGCTTAAAAACATCCGAGAAGCTCGTGGCTTCGAGGATAGAGCGGAGGCATTGAGCACCCCAACGATGCAGAGCATCGGTCAATGTGCGAAATTGCCGAACGCGAGATTCAGTAGCTCAGCAGGTAGAGCACATCCCTTTTAAGGATGGGGTCCTGGGTTCGAGCCCCAGCTGAATCACAAAGTATGAGAATCAGAGAGTTACGTGAGTAACACCCTTGAAAAATCTCAAAATAGTACAAAGTGATAGCAAAAATGATAGCAAAAGTGATATCTTTTGACTATCATTTTGCTTTTTAGAGCAAATGATGTTTCACTTCTTCGAGCTTGAGCACGAACAAGCCCGAAGAAAAAAAAATGTCAAACTTTCAACTAAAAATCGAGGGTGCTACAACCCTTAATTATCGCCCAGCGCAATTGTACCGTAACTCGCAAGGTTGGTACATTGAATATTCTACTCTATCTCAAGAGCAGAATAAGTTACAAAGAAATCGTATTCGTTTGAATCGCTTGCAAAGGCAAAGTGCAAGCATGGTAGACTTTCGTATGAAAGCAGAGTCGTTGGTGGAGAGTATAAATATTCAACTCCACTATCATTATGACTCTGTACAAACCGCACCAACTGCGCTCACTCCTTCTGCACAACTCATGCAGCAGATGTATGTTTCATTGCCAAGCAACATGCCTATGCCTGTGGCTGTACCATTATCATCTGCTCCTGTAGCTGTGTCTGAATCAATTACGCCAGTCGCAGAAATCGAACAACCTTTGGCTGTAAGTGAACCACAAAGTAAGCGATTGCATAAGTCAGTCGCTGAAGTGGCAGAAGCATTCTTAAAAGAGAAAGCAGAAGAACTAAAAGAAGGTACATTGCGAAGTTACAAAGCATGCTGTAAGCAGATTTGTGCATGGGTAGAGCAGGAGTATCCAAACATTGCAATGAGTCAGTTTACTCCTGAACTAGCTGTTGAGTACCTCGATTTTGTGAATGGTGGAGGTAATTCTAATGGCAAGAAGCAAGTACGCAAGAAGATAGATGAGAATCGTGTGTCTCCGCGTACATATAACAATAACATTAAAATGGCGCGTGCTTTCTTCTCATGGGCTGTAGAGAAATGTTATTGCAAAGTCAATCCATTCTCCAATATGAAGAAAAAGCGCGAGCAACCCAAACAGCGTACTATCATACCACCAAAGGATCGCGCGCGTATATACGCATATTTTAAGGAGCACAACCCTGCGATGTGTTTAATCATAGAAATGGTTTACACTTCGCTCATCCGTCCTATTGAGATTACTCGTATTCAGGTTAAAGATATAGATTTCGCTCATCATTGTATTCACTTGCCAGCGGACAAAACCAAGAACATGCAAGCACGTGATAGTCGCATTGACAGTCATTTGCAAGCAGCACTTATGGAGCATGTGAAGCATGCAAATGCAAACGACTATCTATTTGCAGATAAAACATGGCAATGTGGAGTCTGTCCGATGGAACGTAAAACATTCACGCATCAATGGATTAAAATGCGTGATGAATTGCAATTGCCAAAAGAATATCAGTTATATTCGTTGAGGGATACAGGTATCAACGAGATGTTAGAACAAGGTATTCCTGCACTTGATGTCATGCAAGCTGCTGGTCATAGTGATCTTGCAATGACTACTCGCTACGCAAATCACAAGAACCCAGAACTTATCAACAAGCTTAATTCTCACGCTCCAGGATTTATCATTCAGAAACAAGATATGTAAGTGTGTCGTTAAGCAAAAAATATCTCAAAACAAAGAACATCCTACATTAGAATGGATTGAAATCAATGGGAATCTCAGTGTTTTCCCGAGACGAGATGTGATTTTCACAGTAAATTCTTACCTATATTCAGCGTTTTTCCGGTCTAAAATATCAACCAGTACTGAAAATCAATAACTTAGTGGGTGCAGGGAGATGAAATCTTCCTGCTTACCGTCACAAGACCCCCCAACCGCCCTGCAACCGCTTGCGCTCTCGCACTCGCTTTTTAGCGGAATATGCAGTCACCTTGATACTTTGAACCTTGATAGTCTCACAATAATTTTGCAACCTTTGCAGTCCATGCACATCTCGCGCGCCCATATAGTCTTCATGTGTGCCGATTGACCTTTGCAGTCTTTGTATGTGCGTGCGCCCTTGATAGTCTATCTATGGTTTGCTGACCTTTTAGAGTCTCGCGCGTGCGCATATATATTAAAGTCACCTATTTGCATGCTGACCTTGAAAGTCTTTGCATGTGCTGAAATTCTATGCAGTCCACCAACATCGGGCGCACCTTTGCAGTCTTCTTTTGGTTCTACATTGAAAGTCTTCACCTAATGAGCGAACCGATATAGTCTCCGTATGCTTTGCGCGACCTTGAAAGTCTATTATGGAGCAATAGCGAAATAGTCTTTTCATGTGCGCGAACCTCTTGGAGTCTTTGCACTATATTTTGAACCTTTGGAGTCCACTTATAACGCGCCAACCTCTTGAGTCTCATGTGTGCGAAGTGATAGAGTCTCGGCACTTGCGCCCATGCTTGAGAGTCTCCACTATGTTTTGCGCCCATCGGGTGCGCGGTATCGGGCTATATATCTATAGAATTTTACCACCGGAGGTAGTTGTCTCTGTAGCACCGCAGGTAGATGACCCAATCAATCAATGGGCGGTATTAGCAGGCACATCCGCAGGAGCCACCGGAGGTATACATCCCCCGCTGGATAAGCGCGTTTCTCTCTCACAGCACCGTAGGTAAACATCCCAGCCGCCAGGCTAAATTACTCTGCCCCACCGGAGGTAAATGTCTCTGAGCACCGCAGGTAGATGTCCAAATTCTTGGGTGGGATAATGCAGGCAACTCTGCAAGAGCCACCGGAGGTATACACAAACTACTCCCGCCGAGTGTAGGCGAAACCACCGGAGGTATATATCCCCATGCCGTCAGGCATAAACATCTCAGCCCCACCGGAGGTAAACATCCCAAAGCACCGCAGGTAGTTATCGGCACCGCAGGTAAACACCGCCCCGCGAGGACGGAAGACCGTAGGTAAACAACCCTAAAATCTGGGAGGATGATTGCAGGCACATCCGCAGGAGCCACCGGAGGTATACATCCCCCGCTGGGTTTGAGCACGTTTCTTTCCCACAGCACCGCAGGTAAATATCCCAGTCGTCAGGCATAAACATCTCTGCCCCACCGGAGGTAAATGACCAAAAGAAATGTTGGGTGACGTGAGGTGACATAAATGTGACATGGGTCACCTCTTGTCACTCATTCCAAAAGTTATCATTAGAGCGCGGCACTCAGTCTGAGTACATTCCGCGTTGCAAAAAGTTAGGCGATCCTCGCGTTCGGTGACAAGGTCGCAATGATAGACGCCAGGCGTCTATGGGCGACTTGTACCTCCGCTCTTCCCTCGAAGTCACGAACTTCGCGGGAGCCCTATTCGTTAGAGCTACCCGCGTTTTAGGCTCCTTAGCAGGTGCGAAAGATGTGACCATCAAACTCGGTGTAATCTCCGCCCGTGTCCAAATTGCGCCAAACTGCTCGCCAATCTATGAAATACTCAAGATGTGCGGGTATCTCGTAAAGCTCAAAATAGAGTTGCTCTGCGAAATCTTCGGGACTATCAAAATGCCCTTGATAGCAATCTTCGAAATCTTCCACACTCGCCTCGCTGTCGTAATTGTCCAAATACAACTCGTATGCCTCGCGCTTGTCCACATCTAAGGCGGCAAACTCTTTTATCTTGTCAAAAGTTTCTTCGCCCATGCAACTCTCAGAATACCAACTCTCAGGGAAGCCCTCAAAATCTTGGTACATGAACTCTACATCCTCCTCATCAGCATGGAGACGCTCGCAAAACTCCATAAATTCCTCATAATCGGCAAAGCTTGCAATATCTACCCATGCGCCGGAAATGTCGCCGTTGTTATACTTTCCGTATGTGCCACAGTAAACTGCTGGCTCTCCGTTTAGGGTTGCGCGGTGTGCGTTTAGTTCCTCTTGTGTCAATTCCTCACGGTACAATTTTGTTCTCATGTTGTTTGTGGTTTTGTGCCTTGGGGAGATTGCTCTCCCCGTTGGCGGGTTTTACTTATTATTTGCTATTACTTGCTCGTTGGTAAACTTGAAGACTACAGGGTAAAAAGTGCCGTTCTCAGTGGTTACGGGTGCGCCCCAAAATAGGTATGCGTGCTCTCCTCTGCGAACGCGTGCGCCTTGTGCTTTCCACTCCTCAAAGGTTTTGAGTTCCTTGTCCACTACTTGGTAACACTCGCGCAAAAGTTGGTTACGGGTGTAATCGGTGCGACCTGCTGCCGTTGCCATTTCTACCAAGCCGTTGGTAATGGTTTTAAGATGTTGGCGGTACATTTGGATTTTGCTCATTGTTTGCTCTGCTTGTTTGGTTTGTTTCTTAGTTGCCATAGTTGTAAACATTTTATTTGTTATACGATTTATTTATTATTTCCATGATTGGGTTGTGTACTCAAAATCTACATACTCCTCGTAAATATCGCCCCAACTGACATCCTCATTTGCGGTATTGCTGAAGCGGTGAGAAACCTTTACATTTACTTGGTTGTTCATTACTTGGTTGCTGAACTCAAGACCGAAAGAAATTGATAGTTGTGCCATAATTGTAATTGATTTGTAGTTTAACATTTGCGTTTAATGCCGTTAGCGTTTGATATAACCTTTACGGTGCTTTATAAGTGTGCGGGCAGAGTGACAACAAGGTTTTTGAAAAACAATACTCGTTTTCTACAGAGTATCGACTGAAGCTATGAAGGAGAATACTCACCGAAGGGAGTATCGACTGAGCATGCGAAGGAGAATACGCCCCAACGGGAAGGAGAAAAAGGAAGATTTTTTTAGTGATCATCGAGCGCAGCGAGAAGATGCTACGACGTAGCCCTCTAACGCCAAAACTTGTGTAACCTTGATGCCTAACGGAGAACGTAACTAACTTTGCACCGGAAAGGATGTATCAACAAAGCGCTGACAGCAGGAAACAAAAGCGAATGAGAACGGCAACAAACAATAATGCAGGCATAACGGCGCGAAGCATTTCTTCTTGAGGTAGGCAACATACAAGGGATGAAAACAATCAAGTGCAAAAAAATGGTAGCACAGCTCTAGCCATGCTAGTATATATCAAGTAGGAAGAAAACGAAGTAGTTTTCCGTTCCGTATAGCCATCGGACTTTAGTGCTTTATGCCACCTTATCCACAACGATATGCCTTATATGTAGTTTCTGTCCGTCAGACAAGATATTTTTGCCGAAGGCTTCCTTCTGATTCCACTTCGCGATTGCCCCCCCCCTTTGTCCGCAGCTGAACGCTTCCCGCTATCAGAGCGCGTTAGGAACTTGCTGCCGTTAGAACACGCGCATACAGGAGGAACAAGAACAGCAGCACCGTGTAAGGGTGCTGCTGTTCTTAAAGGATACTCTTTTATTTGAAAGTGGTAATGAGTATTGATATTTTCTACTACATATCGTTCAAAGATAATCCTTGCAGTTGGAA
>JAFYSK010000053.1 GCA_017559385.1 Paludibacteraceae bacterium
AAAACGAACTGATTTGCAACTTTTTGACCAACTAATCACAACACATGCTTTACCCACCTATTCACAAATGAAGTATGGAAGAATTGCATATCTGTTTGCACACATCCACGCTCTGCAAGCACTGAATATTATCACAGAAAATTACATACACAACAACTTCTCTGAATTTTGCAGACACCTACAACGTATCATGAAAGACAACAACTTATCACGCTCCAAAGCACACATCAGACACCAATATCCAACCTCCAAACAAATCCTGCTCACCGAAGAAATAATCAAAGACTACAAATTAGTACTATAGCCTAAAATAATAACAACAATCAGCCAATCAGCCATTAAACCTAAACCTTAACCTTTGAAAATCAAACCACTACACCACTATGACCAAACAAGAAGCTGTCATCAAATACATCGAAGATAACTACCTACAATTCAGGCGTTTGAGGCACGATATTGTCAGCGACAAACTACAAATCCGCATGGAATCGGATCTGACAACGCTACCCCATACTACACAACCACTACACCATCCTACACCATGCTATTGGCGAGAGATGACCAAACAAGACATCAACTCCATCGTCTGCCATTGTGCGCAGGAGTATGACGCCAACATCACCTCACGCGAAGTGATGACTGCACTACAATCGGATCTCATACCCGACGTCCACCCCTTGCGCGAGTATATCCACTCGCTCAAGCCCTACACCACCGATCAGCCCGATTGGATAGATATTGTCGCCCAACAGGTGAAGGTGAAACCTTCAGGCGAAGAGGCGAAAGGCAATAAGGCGAGAGGCGAGGAATTATGGCGCGCCTGCTTCAAGAAATGGTTCGTCGCCATGGTGGCCTCGTGGATGAAAGATGATGTGGTGAATCATCAAGTGCTGGTACTCATCGGCAAGCAGGGTATCTTCAAGACTACTTGGTTAGAACACCTTATACCGCCACATTTGAGGGCATACGCTTGTAAGCTGGCGAATAGCAACGAACTCAACAAAGATGAGCGCCTCCGTATCGCGGAGTTTGGGCTTATCTCGCTGGATGTGATCGACTCGATGAACAACCGCGAACTGAATCAGCTGAAGTCGGTCATCACCGCTACCGATGTCAACGAACGTGCCGCATATGCTTACACCAAAGAGCGCCGAGTGCGTTTGGCGAGCTTCTGCGCCAGTGGCAATAGACGCGACTTCCTCACCGACATCACAGGCAACCGCCGATGGCTGCCCTTTGAGGTGGAGAGTATTCAGAATCCGTTTACTACCATTTTGCCCTATGAACGGATGTATGCGCAAGCATGGGCATTAGCACAAGATCCGTTCTTCAGTTACTGGTTTGACCTCGACGAGATCGAAGTGCTGGAGCAGCACAACCAACATTTTCGCGACGAGAGCAACGAGGAACAGCTGCTAGATGTGTATTTTGCAGTGCCTACAACAGATGCTACGAATGCCAAATTCTTGACCACTGCGGAAATCAGCGAGAGACTCATCTATTATGGCAACATCAAACGCCCCCTGTCACTGAGTCGATTAGGGGTATTGCTTAGCCAGAAGGGCTTTCTGTCTATTAGGAAGGGTAGTCCACAAAGACGCAGTTGGATTGTGTATGAGCGTGATAATGAGGAAGTTAATGCAGAAAGGCGAATATTATCAAAAACTTAGTTTAGGCAGAAAGACAGAACTTTTTATAATCTCGTCCACGCGTACGGGGACGAGAAATAGAAAATAGCTGTCTATCCGTCTATCTGGCTTAAACGCGGCTCCGCTCAACCTTCAAAAAAAACACTTATCGCTCTCTAAAATGTATTCCATAAAATTCAATAACTGAGCTCGTTACGAGCGCCCCCATGGTGTCCCCTGGTGCCTCTAGGTCATCTAGACTATCTAGACCATCTACAGTCCCTAGAACCGCGGCACCTTTTCCAGAAAATAAATTCAAAAATTTTATTAACTATGAACAAATCTCAAATTCGCTTTGCTATGGCAGCGCATGCTGCATGGCTCGTAATGAAAAACCCAGTATTAACCCGCGTGTATATGACCCAATGGGAAAACCTCTATCCAAGACCATTATCCGCCGAAGGCGAAGAACTGACACTGTATGGATATATCTTCACCATCATGTATGAGGCGGTGTAATCACTAGCCCTTGCGCTACCCTTGCGCTACCTTCGCGCAAGGGTACTAGAATCTTCGGGGTCCCCGAAAATTTGTAATTTTGGGGGAGAGCGGAGGCATTGGGCACCCTCAACTCGCTTGGCGAGTTCTTTGTGCCTCAATTGCCGAGCGCGAGCGCAAGGGTAGCGAAAAAGGAAGAAAGACAGAAGAATGATTGATATTCAACGAAGAAATAAGACGATACGACAGCGATATTATGAGCTGTTGAAACAAGGTCATCCCGTTATGCTGGCGTATGCCATGACAGGCAGGGAGTTTTACCTGAGTGAAAAGAGGATTAGGGATATAATTGCAGGAAGAAAATAACAATTGTCTGAAATGGACAACAAAAAATGCAATTTTGCCGTATCTTTGCACTCGATTTCAATGCGCAATGAAATTACCCAGCCTTTACACCTTTAACCTTTCACAAAGCAGACCGCTACGCTGTAAGAAGTCAGATCACTGCGTTGTCAGAACGCACCTTTAAGGTGCTGTTAGATTTCTAGAGTCCGACAGCGAATGTAATGAGCGTTCCGACAGTGAGCGTAAGCAAACGGTCTAACCTCTAACAGCGACAAAGTCGCGATCTGTTTTGTGAGCTAAACCTCACAAAACTATGAGTAAATTCAAACCCATGGAACTCATCGACAAGATGTCGGGTAAGTTCCACAGCAAATCCAAGTACTACGCCGCAGAAAAGTATGGTACTCAGTACACGGGTATCGTAGGCGAGATCAATGTACCGCCAACCGCTGCACAAGTAGCCAACCGCACGAAGTTCGCTACTGCTCGAGCGAATGTGAAAGCCCTCACGCCCACCGAGATCGATGCGTATAAAGCCGCATTCAAGGCGGATAAACAGGGCTATAAATGCCTGCAAGGGTATATCTTCGCCCAAGAGTACGCGAAGCTGTAAGCCTCTTTGAGGCTACAGGACGGCGCAAAGCGCCTACAGGACGCTTCGCTACAGTTGAAAGTTGAAAGGCGAGGATGATGTTTGAAACAAAAATACGCTCGTTC
>JAFYSK010000054.1 GCA_017559385.1 Paludibacteraceae bacterium
CATCTGCCTTACAAGCAGAGGGTCGGCGGTTCGAATCCGTCAACGCCCACCATTCATTCCCATTCGGGCGTTTAGCTCAGCTGGTTTAGAGCATCTGCCTTACAAGCAGAGGGTCGGCGGTTCGAATCCGTCAACGCCCACGAAGGATTGGTTAACAAAATGTTAGCCAATCTTTTTTTATTTACATCTGACTATTTTCCGACTCAAATTAATTTATCCGCAGCGTAGAGACCTCTTTATACGAAATTCCCTTGTCCCCTATCGAAGAGGACAAAGGAAATTTCAGTTGCTACTCAATTTGATTTGTCACGGCAAAGCCGCGAACAAAATCAAGAATATCTTATGCCTTCAAATTTTGCTGAACGCTAAAAGCGTTTTGCAAAATTTTATAGATCCTTAACGAGACGGACACTGCGTCCGACGAAGCGAATGTCGTTGTCCATGCCCGCTCCGTCCGAGAGGAAGTAGAGGTAGTACGCGTAGTAGCTAGAGTCCCCAGTGGCAGACCAATAGTCGCCGATGTCCTGCACATCGCGCACAATCGAGCCCCAGAGGTTGCCAGAGGCAGGCAGGAAAACTGCACCTGCGGCTTCGAGTTTAGACCACTCCGCAGCGGTAAAGGTTTGATAAGCAGCATAATAACTAACACCATCATTACTATGGAAACCTGACTTAAAGGTAACACCCGCTGGACATGTCCAATTGTCAGGCAATAAAATCAAACCATTCACACCATTAACCTGAGCTACACCTTTGAGAGAACTTGCATTTGGACGAGTGTTTAATAGATATTTCCACTCATTGTAGGTCAAGGTACGCCATGTATTAGGAGCATCGTTACCTATTTTATTTGTACCCCAATCTACAAAAGAACCTAAATAATTTTCCCAATCAGTAGATGTACTTACACCGAAATTAGTAGCACCTGTACTCAAACCAAACAAATCAACCTTATCTGCTAAGGCAGTACCTTTTTTGCTATCGCCATAAGTTGGGTCGGAAGATACGCTACCACCTGTCACATTGTCAGTACCAATCGCTTCCCACTGATTCTTTGCAAAAGACCATGTATTAGTGGATTGGGTATATTGCAAATTGCCAGAAGAAAATGTCACTTGTTTGTCTGCACTAACTGAGAACACTCCTATCCCTTTAGGAGAAAAAGCATAAGCCCTAATTGAAGAGACTAATGCTAAAAAAAGAAAGAACCTTTTCATTTATTTGATAAATTAGTTATCTATAATATGTTTTCCATTTCTTCAATTGTTCCTCTATCTCCACCATCTTTTCACAGAGATAGGCAAACTGTTTGAGAGATAATTGCTTGCTATCGTACGCATCTCTCATTGATTTACAAACGTCCACAAAGATACAACTATTTTTTGAAATATGCAAGGAAGAATTGCATATATGATTTTTTTTTAGTATCTTTGCGCTCGCATTTAGACTATTAAATCAACAAACTATGATTGTACATGTAGCATCGTTTTTAGAAAGTATTGGTGGGAGTATTGATGCCGATCATTGGTTGCGCCCCATCCCAGGGCGGACAGGGTACGCTGCGTATTGCAGGAAACCACAATACACCAAGAAACAGAAAAAAGAAATGGCAGAACGCCCAGCAGTTAAGGCGTTTTCATCCATTTGCAAAGAGGCTTCGGCTATCATGCGTGATCCAGCACAAAAAGCAGAATGGACAGCTAAACATCTTGCAGCTAAACGAGAAGCTAGCAAACATCAACGCATGCCACAAGCGAAGGGCAAACCAGCAGTACCCGAGAGATTGTGGGATTATGTGAGAAGGGAGTTGAGTAGAAAACAACAAGAATAATATTTAAACCAACAACATTGCGCGGCAATCAACACCCTGCTGCGCTCAAGGTAGGTCGATTTTTTGAAGGAGGTACGGCGAAGTGTCGGTTGTTATACGGCAATGATACGGCGAAGTTCCTATGAAGTCCCTATGAAGTTCCTATGAAGTTCCTATGCAGATAGGGGGCACATAGGGGGCAAGAAAGGGGAATATTAAGAGTTAAGAGTTGAGAGTTAAGAGTTGAGATAAGAGTTATTTTAGGTTTATTTAGGTTATGATTACATTTATCATTTCACTTATCGTTTTGGTTGTTGGCTTTCTGCTCTACGGAACATTCGTGGAGCGAGTATTTGGTATAGATACAAATGCTGCTACACCAGCTACCACAAAAACCGACGGCGTGGACTTTGTTCCCATGAAACCTTGGCGAATCTTCTTGATTCAGTTTCTCAATATTGCGGGATTGGGACCTATCTTTGGTGCGATCATGGGTATTTTCTATGGTCCTGCATCTTTCCTATGGATTGTACTCGGAACAATCTTCGCAGGTGGCGTACACGACTACTTGAGTGGTATGATGTCTATCCGCAAAGGCGGATTATCCCTGCCCGATATTGTCGGCGATGAACTCGGCAAAGGTATCAAACTTTTTATCCGCATACTTTCGTTGGTACTATTGGTGTTACTCACAACGACTTTCCTTTCAGGCCCTGCCACTTTGCTACAGGGGCTCGCACCATTAGGTACACTTACCCATAGCGGACACCTAGTACCAATTATTTGGGTACTGATTATCTTTGGATATTATAGTTTAGCAACTGTGGTTCCAGTGGATAAACTTATTGGTCGATTCTACCCTATTTTCGGAGCAATCCTATTATTCATGGGTGTGGGTATTATGATTGTGATGTTAGGTTGGCACGGTGCAGAAATGCCCGAACTCACCGACGGATTACACAACCGCCAAACAAATGGATTGCCACTCTTCCCAATGATGTTCGTAAGTATTGCATGTGGTGCTATTTCGGGTTTTCATGGTACACAATCCCCTCTTATGGCTCGCTGCATGACTAACGAACGCCAAGGTCGTTGGATCTTTTACGGTGCCATGGTGGCAGAAGGTATATTAGCATTGATTTGGGCAGCTGCCGCGGGCACTATGTTCGCCGATCCAGAGCAAGGATTATACGGAATAGACGGATTGCAGGCTTTTGCCGCAGCTCATCCTGGCGAGAATATCGCAGCTTTAGTAGTGGATAAAGTATCTCGTTCGTGGTTAGGAACAGTAGGTGGTATATTAGCAATTATTGGTGTGATAGCGGCCCCTATTACTTCGGGCGATACGGCATTGCGATCAGCTCGATTGGTTGTAGCTGATTTCCTACACCTAGATCAACGTCCTGTGCGCAATAGAATGATGATTGCATTGCCATTGTTTGCATGCGTGTTTGGAATGGTGTTTGTAGATTTTAACATCGTATGGCGATATTTCGCATGGACAAATCAAACACTAGCAGTATTTGCATTGTGGGCTGGAACAATCTTCCTATATAGGAATGGACAAATTACCAAAAAATATCCTTATGCATATCTCATTGCTTTGATACCTGCATTATTTATGACGATGGTGAGCGTGAGTTATATTTTCATTGCTCCAGAAGGTTTCCATTTTGCAAAGATTGGGCTGAGCTGGGTGGCGTACTTGGTGGCAGGTGTCACTACGGTGGCATTGCTTGGTGGGTTTGCCTATTGGACAAGGAAAACAAATTTTAAGACAATTAACGTCAATTAAGACGACAATTATTGTCAATTTATGGAATATTTGTTTTTGCTCAAAAGAATGCAGCATGCTGCATTGGTGAGCAAAACAAAAATTTTGAATTAAGAATTTTGAATTATGATACAATTTGCATCTTTTGTAATCTCTAGCCCAGATGTAATGCAGTGCCCACAAAGCACCATCCCAGAATATGCATTTATCGGTAGAAGTAATGTAGGTAAGTCTAGTTTGATCAATATGCTTACGCATAATCCTAAACTGGCTAAGACGAGTCAAAAACCCGGTAAGACATTGCTTATCAACCACTTTATCATCAACGCTGGCACCGATCAGCATTGGCATTTGGTGGATTTGCCAGGCTATGGTTTTGCGCAAGCAGGAAAGAAGCAACGCGCGAAACTCAAAACGATGATAGAGCGTTATTGCCTCTTGCGTGAAGCATTAGTGAGTTTGTTTGTATTGATTGACTGTCGCCACGAGCCACAACAGATTGACTTGGAGTTCATGGAGTGGTTGGGCGAACAAGCTATTCCTTTTGCGATTGTCTTTACGAAAGCCGACAAACTGACTAAGAGCAAACTAACTATGAACGTGAATAGTTACAAGGAAAAACTACAAGAAGTTTGGGAAGAACTACCTCCTATCTTTGTAACATCTGCAGAGAAAGGACTTGGAGAACAAGAACTGATTTCGTATATTGAGGGTATCAATCGCGATATTGCTAATCAAAGTTAGACCGCTGCGCTGAGAGAAGTTAGACCACTTTGTTGTTAGATCGCTTCGCTATTAGATATTCATGAATCTTGACATCCTACATACCGATGATATTCGCGTTGAGCACTGCGACGGTACTCGTCGTGATATTCAGCAGGTGCTTGATGCTTGTAGAGAAGAACGCCGTCCGTATGTGGTGATTAAGGAACAAGGAATAAAGAGCCAAGAACCAAGACAGATTAGCAACAATTTGGATTCGACAGATATTAATCTTGATTCTTGGTTCCTGTCTCCTGAATCTAGAATATTAGTGCCTATTAGTATGCTGGAAGAGGAGGTGTACAAGGCAGAGATCTGTACCTATTTAGCTCGTAAGACAGGGGCACACCTTATATTATTACGCGCGCGCGACTACGGAAGTAAAGCCAAGCAGAATACGCAGCGTATCATCACCCATATTCATAGTATAGCCGAACGCACAGGTAAAAATATCAGTTACGAGGTACAAGTGGCTACGCGAGATAGTTTCTCCTTTCACAAAGATTTTCATTCTGAAGAATGGAAGCATGATTTGTTATTGCTGACTGCTAGTAGAGAATACGGGTTGGACGATTGGCTGTTTGGACCTCCAGAATTATACGCTATACGTCATAACCAAGTGCCCGTGATGTTAGTCAATCCGAGAGCAGACTTGTTCTCGCTATGCGATTAGGGGAGAGTTGAGAGAAATAAAAAGAGAGTCCAAGAAGGACTCTCTTTTTATTCTTTCTAGCTTTGTTGTCTAGATTACTTAACGCGGCGCTCTGGAATACGAGCTTTCTTACCAGTAAGATTGCGCAAGTAGTACAATTTAGAGCGACGAACTTTACCGTATTTGTTAACAGTAATTTTCTCGATGAATGGACTATCCATAGGGAAGATACGCTCTACACCTACGTTACCAGACATCTTACGAACAGTGAAGCGCTTCTTGTCACCGCTACCGTGAATGCAAATAACATCACCGCGGAACTCTTGGATACGCTCCTTGTTACCCTCTTTAATACGATAAGCTACAGTCACTTGATCACCTGCAGCGAATGCTGGAAACTCTTTCTTCTCGCCAGCGAATGCCTCTTCGGCAATTTTC
>JAFYSK010000055.1 GCA_017559385.1 Paludibacteraceae bacterium
CAGGTTATCGTTGTCTTATGGATTATTACACTCCGATATTGTAAACGAAGAACCGCCGTATGCGGAACCGCATGTACGGTGGTGTGAGAGGTCGGAAAACGAGAGTAGGAGAAAACTACATCGTTTTCCTCCTACTCGATTTGTCAAGGGATTATTTAACTATTCTTTGTTTTTCCATTCGTAACCGCTTTGCAAACGGAAGGGAAATAGCACGATAATGCTTCGCTCTTTCTTCGGAGTTCTCCGCCACAAGGGCTCGATAACGCTTCGCTTTTCTTAGCCGCAAGGGCACGATATCGCTTCGCTTTTCCTTCGGTGTTTCTTAGCCACAAGGGCACGATAACACTTCGCTTTTCCTTCGGTGTTTCTTCGGTGAGATTCCGATGAGATTCCGATGAAGTCCCTATGAAGTCCCTATGAAGTCCCTATGGTGACAGGTGGCATATAGGGGGCAATAAATAGGCAGATGAAGGGATACAAACAACAAGAGTGGAAATGATTAATGCTACCGATTGGGGGACGGCAAACACTATGTAATTGGAGGATGCAAGTGGCAAAAATAAAGAAAAACAATAAAAACGGATTATTATTTGTGTATGTCAAAAAAAAGCAGTACCTTTGTAGCGATTATGGACTATTGTGGGCGAATGCTCAGAAAAAGGTAAAAAATAAGCGAATAATAAATAAAAATATATATACAATGAATCTATCAGAATTGACCAACAAACTTTACGCTGAGGGCGTAGAGAAAGGTAATGCCGAAGCTGCTGCTATCGTAGCAAAGGCACAAGAAGAAGCTGCTGCTATCGTGGCAAAAGCTGAGAAAGAGGCTGCTGAAAAAATCGCTGCAGCTGAGGCTAAATTGGCAGAGTTGGATAAGAACACTCGTGCCGAGTTGAAACTCTTTGCTGAGCAAAGCGTAAGCGCACTCAAGACAGAGGTTACTGACCTCATCACTGAGCAAGTGGCTGCTGACAGCGTGAAAGCTGCTACAGCTGACGCTAAGTTTATGCAAGGTGTAATCGCTAAACTCGCTGAGCAAATGGCGAAAGATGGCGATGTAACTATCGAGGCAAAAGACGCAGAGGCATTGAAGGCATACTTCGCTGCTAACGCTAAAGGTTTGCTTGAGAAAGGTGTGAAGATCAACGAAGTAAAAGGCATCAAAACCGACTTCGCTATCGTACCTGAGAAGGGTGGCTACAAGTTGAACTTCGGCGAGAAGGAGTTCGTAGAGTACTTCAAAGAGTTCTTGCGTCCACAACTGGTAGAATTGTTATTCTAATGGTTCAATGTAGTTCAATTTGGTTCAATTTGGTTCAACATTGTCTTTCGTGGTAAAACAACTCTGAACAACTTTGAACAGCGCAAAGCGCTATTGAACAATATTGAACAAATAAAACGATATATATGGGATACGAATGTTTATTGGCTGGTTTGCCTGACTTGAAAGCAGGGGGAGAAGCGCCCATGTCCATGGAGGCTCTCTTGGAGATTTTCGGTGAGACACTCACCGAGAAGGACCTGCAATTGCTTTCAGTGTTGCGTATGCCATCTGATGCGCAGGAAGTGCTGGACATGATTGCTGAGTATGACGAGTCAATCTTGAATCAGCCAACCTGGTGGGAAGACGCACGCGAAGTGTTGTCTGAAGCTGACTTGCGCACCCAGGTGTTGTACGAAATGGGTCTTGCGAGCAAAAACGCGTTCGTTCGCAAATGGTTTGCGTTCAACCAAGACATGAACAATGTGTTGGCAGCAACTATTTGTCGTCGTCACGGTTTTGATGTGCGTAAGGCTATCGTAGGTAATGGCCCAGTGGCAGAGATCCTGCGTAAGGATTTGCCACAAAAGGACTTTGGCTTGGCTGGCGTGATGGATAATCTGACGGAAGTGATGGCGTTGGTGGAAATCAACAACCTTATGGAACGTGAGAAACAGATGGATGCTATCCGCTTTGCATGGTTGGAAGAGAAGACACTGTTCGTGAACTTCTCCATAGAGAATGTATTGGCTTACTACTTGCAAGCAGAAATGCTGAATCGCTGGGCGGTATTGACCGTAGAACAAGGCGAGAAAGTGTTCCGCGAGTTAGTAATGGACATGAAAAAAGGAATAAATTTACAATAAAGATATGACAACAGGAAAAGTAAAAGGTATCATCGCCAACCTTGTGACTGTGGTGGTAGATGGACCTGTATCACAAAACGAAATCTGCTACATTACTATCGGTAACACCCGATTGATGGCAGAGGTCATTAAGGTGATTGGCGACAACGTGTATGTGCAAGTATTCGAGAGCACTCGCGGATTGAAAGTCGGCAACACTGTAGAGTTTACAGGACACATGCTAGAGGTAACACTCGGTCCTGGTCTTTTGAGCCGTAACTACGATGGTCTGCAAAACGACCTCGATAAGTTGACTGGCGTTTTCCTCCAACGTGGTGAGTATAACTTCCCACTCGACGAGGAGAAGCTATGGAAGTTTGAGCCAATCGCTAAGGTAGGCGACAAAGTAGAGGCTGCTGCATGGTTGGGTGAGGTAGATGAGAACTACCAA
This sequence comes from Paludibacteraceae bacterium, assembly GCA_017559385.1. Taxonomy (GTDB): domain Bacteria; phylum Bacteroidota; class Bacteroidia; order Bacteroidales; family Paludibacteraceae; genus Colicola. The sequence goes on from JAFYSK010000055.1 coordinate 2,561, forward strand.
CCACACAAGATCATGGTGCCATTTGTGTTTGAAGGCACATACACCGTGAAGAGCATCGTGGCTGCTGGCGAGTACAAGATTCACGACACTATCGCTGTCTTGACCGACGCTGAGGGCAATGACCATAATGTGACCATGGTACAAAAGTGGCCAGTGAAGAAGCCAGTATTGGCATACAAGAGCAAACCACGTCCATTCAAACTCCTTGAAACAGGTGTACGTACAATCGACACCGCTAACCCAATCTGCGAGGGCGGTACAGGATTTATCCCTGGTCCTTTCGGTACAGGTAAAACCGTGCTCCAACACGCTATCTCTAAGCAAGCAGAGGCAGACATCGTGATTATCGCTGCCTGCGGTGAGCGTGCAAACGAGGTAGTGGAGACATTTACCGAGTTCCCGGAGTTGGAAGATCCACATACAGGTCGTAAGTTGATGGAGCGTACCATCATCATCGCCAACACATCTAACATGCCTGTGGCTTCTCGTGAGGCTTCTGTATATACCTCAATGGCTATTGCAGAGTACTACCGTTCAATGGGTCTTCGCGTGTTGTTGATGGCCGACTCTACTTCACGTTGGGCACAAGCGTTGCGTGAGATGTCTAACCGTTTGGAGGAGTTGCCAGGTCAAGATGCGTTCCCAATGGACTTGTCTGCTATCATCGGCGCGTTCTATGCGCGCGCAGGTTACGTGTACCTTAATAATGGTGCTACAGGTTCTGTAACCTTC
>JAFYSK010000056.1 GCA_017559385.1 Paludibacteraceae bacterium
GCTGACGCTGCTATCCATACATGGTTCGTTGAGATGAGCGAGGGTCCTGTATACGAAGTTTACGAGGATGAGATCACTAACCTTGTTATCGATCTTGACAACCTCGTACTCATCGGTGGTCCAAGTTCTGCTTTCCAAGTTGACGTATTCTTGGGTCTTGGCGAGTACAACCGCAACGATGATACATACCAATTGCTCCCAGAGAGCTCTATCGCTGTTATGGGTTCTGACGCTACCTTCATTGACGGTTACGCTTACGAAGTTGACGCATTCACTCCATCTGCTAAGGCTGTTGTTCATTGCGAATGGAATGGCATGTTGCTTGAGTTCCACCTCACTATGACTGCTGAACCTATGGAGGCTACCGTTGTAGTTGTTGAGAACGCTACTGTTGAGGTTGAGAAATATCTCCTTTGGGGTGATATGTACGACTACGCACTCAAGATGTCTGGCGAGTGGATCAACCCAGAGGATGGTCTAACATATCCAGTATTGGTTGAGGTACCTGTTTACTATCCAGAGGCTACTGAACCATCTGAGATCATGTCTACCGTTACCGTTGGTGGTTGGGGTGATAACGATCCTTGGTTAGGCTTCGGAGAGGGTACATTGACAGTTACTACAGAAACCACCTCTGCTGGCAAATTAATCACCGCTACAGGTATTGTACAAAACCCAATGGCGGGTGTAGCTATTGACATCACAATCTCTGGTACTATCCTTCATACCAATATTGAGGATGCTACCGTAACTGTTAAACCAGTTAAGATGATCCAAAACGGTCAACTCATCATCAAGAAGGGCGATGCTCAATACAACGCTCAAGGTGCTACTGTTAAGTAATTAACAAGAACACTATTATACAAAAATGGGCTTCCTCATTACGAGGGAGCCTATTTTTATTCCCTGCCTTTAAACTTTCAACTATAAACTTTCAACTATAAACTTTCATCTAAAATTTGCATGTTCTGCAAATTTTCACTACCTTTGCCGACATATTAAGTATTAATCTGTTTAATTGGCATTATAGAATACTGCCCATCTATTTTCTTAATATGAAACATATTACACTACTTCTCTCTGCTCTACTTATTACTACATTGAGCTTTGCTAACAATCCAGTACTTATTACTGCCAGCGACAATGCTTCATACTCCGCTGGCGACGCTCTCATCGTTAATGGGCTATCCGCTACAGAACTCGGCATCTATGGTGAAATATCCCTGACTGTATATTGGGATGGCACTGGTGGAGCTACCGCAGGTTATGCAGCCACCCTCTCTCGCAATGGAGGCAGCCTTGCCTTTTGCGACGAAGGGCTAATGGTCACTCGCAACAAAGATGCCATCATCACTATCACTGGCATCATGACCGGCTATAGTAACAAGACCTACGAACTAGACGTAGAAGTGACACCCCAAAAACCTTCAACCATTCATCTAGAAGGCCAGATCACCGAAACAACCATCGATCGATTTGAACCAACCGACCTTGTTATCTCTGCCAGAACATCCGGATACCATTTCTCCATCACACTCTTCAAGGGACTAACCAAGAAATATGGCGAATACGATATCAACTCCGTCTATGTGGAAATCAACAACGAAAGTGCAAGTCTGAAAGATAGCACCACCCTTCAATACTACCAAAGTGGTGAACAGGCTATTATAGAAGCGGCTTTTGTTAGCGGTATAGATACTCTTGTTGTTAAACTATCTGGCGCCCCATATGTGGCACCAGAAGATATCTTGCCGACAGATACACTTTCTTACACCATTTATAACGCCACTGTGGGCAAGTCATCTGGCTTCAACACCGTTATGGGTAAAAATGATCAGATAGAACTTAAAATCCAAATACCAAACGGCGATTGGCTAAAAGGTGTAACCCACGAGAGTTTCTCCTATGGCTCATACCTTAAAGTGGCAGGGCGCAAATTAACAATCGTACGTGGCAACCTGATAGTAACACAAGAAGGAGATGTCAAGACAGCCACCATCGGTTTACTATGCTCCGACCAACTATGGTATAATATCATCGCTACTACAACAGCCCAACCAACTACAGCGTTGAACAACATACCTAGCACTCAAAGCACTCTAAAATACATCTCTAATGGTCAACTAATCATCAAATATGGTGATACTGAATACAATCTTCATGGCACAGTGATAAAGCAATAAATTTAAAAAAAGTACGATTTTTTTGCATATTCTGCAAATTTTCAGTACCTTTGTGGCCAAATTTGTTTTGAATAAATTGATATATAACAAATTATAATCATAACAGTAAAATAAAATGAAAAAGATTTTCTCAATCATCCTGCTCGCATGCTTGACTCTTGCAGCTACTGCACAGACCAAGCCACAAGCCTTGAAAACCCTCATGGCTAAAGAGCACTTAAGCAACACCCTGCAATCATTGCAGCAACCTGCTCGCCAGCAAGCTAAACTCGTAGCGGCTCAAGAACCAGCTACCTGGACTGCTACCACCTATGCTGCTAAAGCTCCTACACAACTTACGGGGCTTGACACTACTGAAGTGTACTTCACTTCATTCTACGAAGACCCTTACTTCTATGAGCCATCTGAGTGGTACTTCGTGCTTCGCAACGAGCGTTATCAGTTCATCTTCGACATCATGAACGGTGACCCTAACACTATGGCTGGTACCTACACAGAGAAGGACATCGACGAGTGGTTCTCATGGTGTATGTTCCCAGAGGCTAACGGTAAGACTCACTACTACAAGACCTGCGAACTTACTATCCAAGAGGAGAAAATCAGCAACACCAAGACCAAGTACGTGGTGGACGCTGTCGTGCTGGCTACCAAAGGTATTGGCGGCGAGGAGTATGGCTACTTCAAAATCCACGCTGAGTACACCATCGTGGTGGCTAAGTCAAAAATGGACGTTGCTCTCTACAACTGTACTATCGAACCAGAAGAAGACCGTTTCCGCATTGCAGGTAAAGATGATGAATGCGAAGTGGACCTCACCTTCTTCACCGAGACAGGTGTAGATGGATATTATACACACAAACTTCTCGATGACGAGAATAGTATGATTGCTTACAAAGGCAACAAACAAGGTGTGATGGAACTCGAGGGCGTAATCTACGGCGCTGAGAATATCTATGGTGGTTTGACTTATATCTTTATGTTTGAGACATTGACCACCGACACATGTTTCTACAACGTGGCTATGGAGGCACCTGTAGTGGCTGAAGACACTATTGAGATTACCTCTACCAGCGCCATCATCAACGATGCATATGGCATGACCGACCAAACTATTCTCGTGGACGCTAGCACAGCCGAATACGAGATCAATGCTGCATACAATGCTTCTAAAATTACCACGCCAGCGGAGTATCCTACTGGCTCTTCCTACGTATATTTGACAGACCTCAAAACGGGTCAAAGAATCGAGTCTATCATTTGCAACCTAAAGATCACTGGCAACAAATTGCAAGGCTACCAAGTAGAAATCTGCATGTTGGGTAATGACTACAACTACTATATCATGCACCTCTCTTATGGCGTGCCTGCGGTCAAAGAGACCAAGGTGCTTGACTTCAAGAACATCTCTAAGACCATGTACTATATCGACCAACTTGGCTTGAAGGAATTGCAAATTGCTAACTTTGACGGCGAGTACTCTGTGTCATTCGACATCCTCTATATTGACCAAGTGATGGGTAGCGAGTTTGATATGTCCAACATGTTTGCTGAGCAAACCTTCCTCATTCATCACGTCAATGAC
>JAFYSK010000057.1 GCA_017559385.1 Paludibacteraceae bacterium
AAAGAATTTATTAATGATGATTATAGTACAATAAAATGGATTGAAGGAATCGGGTCTGAAAATGGTTTCTTTGAGGGAGTAGAAAAGTTTGTAGATGGTGGCGGAGCAAAACATCTTATCTGTGCGTATCAAGGCGATGAATTAAAATATACAGGGGATTTATACGAAGAATATGGTTGTGGTGATGATGCAGAACAAAGTCCCGAAGACCTTTTCCCAACGCTCTGGGGCTTGCAGCGAACAAGTTTAACAGTAAAAATGTCTCCCACATTGTTCTCTGCTAAAACGGATGTTCGATATATCAAAAACAAGGCATATTTAGATTTTCATGGATATTTCTTGCGCGAAGAAAATAATCAAGTTCTTGTATATAGCGGACTACAGGAAGAAGATCTCGTCTTATATGATTACTCATTGGAAGTAGGGGATACACTTACAACATTGAATTATGACTATCGCATAGAAGGTGTACCACTCACAGATCTAGTTGTAGATTATCCGATCCCAGATCCTTATGGCTCTTACGACCCTATTGACACGTTAATCGTTACAAATATTTTGTATGTCACACTTCTTGATGGCAAAGAATACAAACAATGGACTTTCAATAATGGTATGCAATATGTAGAAGGCATCGGTCAGTTCGGACAAAGCATTTGGGCTGGTGATTTCTTTGCTTTAATTCGAAAACCCAATGGTTTTACATGGCCTGATACTAGGGATTATCTCGTCTGCGCAAGCAAAAACGGCAAACTCCTCTACCAAATGGACGACGCAGAAATGGAGCGCCTCGGCGCAGAGTGCTTGTGCGAGTATACCGCAGAACTAACTCCCGAAGACCTCTTCCCAACGCTTTGGGGCTTGCAACGAACCGATGTTGAACTGCATACTACTGGAGATAATGAACTATATCGTTCTACGTTTAATGAATATATACATTTTGTACCTTCCAAAAAACAAAGAATATACTTAACTTATGATAGGCAAACATATTTGCGTGAGGAAAATAATCAAGTACTGCTATATGCTCCATCTTATGGTATAAACGAAGATATAGTATTATATGATTGGACTTTGGAAAAAAATGACACATTGCAAGTTGGTCTATATGATGAAATAGAAAGAGGCAAATTATTCCGTGTAACAGATGTTTCTACTGTCACATTATTGGATGGTAAAGAATATAAGAAGTGGACACTAGCTTGTGGCATAGAATATATAGAGGGTATAGGAGCGATTAATGGAGAAGGTTTTGGCAACTATCTTTGTTTACAACACAAGGCACATCCGGCAACATATATTGGATCACCACTCGTCTGCGCTAGCCGTAACGGCAAACTCCTCTACCAAATGGACGACGAGGAAATGGAACGCCTTGGCGCAGAGTGCCTATGCGATTATAATAGTGGTCCTAAAAAAGACAATGCCAAGAACGGTAAGATTGGTGGCAGACCTACGCCTACTCAATGGAATATGTTGGAATTCGAGACGAAAGAGGTGGATGGTACTCCAACTATCACGCGTGCTGAGACCTTTAGTTACACCTTAGAGAACGACTCCATCGTTATAAAGGGGAAGACCTTCTACCAACTTGCCCGCCAATCTACCAAAGATACTGCTATCACCAAATCTTTTGTGGGTGCATTGCATTTCGGCGAAGATGAAGATAACCGCGTGTACTTCCTCAGTGATGGAGTAGAGTATGTCCTATATGACTTCACAGCGGAGCCTGGCGACACCATCGACATCTTTGCAGGTATCAACAACTACCCTCAACACACCACCTACACCCATGTCGTGACCGGTAAAGACACCCTTGAGAATGGCGCATGCCGCATGATGTTGGAAGTTGTCTTTCCAGAGGAAACCTCCTCTGTAGAAAACGCACAAAAAGTGTGGTTAGCAGGTTTGGGATCTATTGACGGTATTGTGCACAATGCAGCCACAAGAACAACCAAAGCCCGCAGCAGCGAAACACAAACTTCCGTCATGCTCTGCGCTTGGCGAGATGACGACTGCCTCTACACTACCGATCATCCTGATTATGATTCTTATGGTTGTGTCTATAACCTGCCAACTTCAATAAAGGATATAGAAACACCAGGAGGCAAATGTCAAAAACTAATTCGTGACGGACATTTATATATCCTGCGAGATAATAAGTTATACGATGTCTTAGGAACTCCATTGAACTAAGAACAAAAAATAAAGGGATGTTTATATACCAGTTGACATTTTGTATTGTTTCCGCCACATTTACTTAAGATTAAGCGCACGAGTTTCGCGCAAAGCGAAAGGAGGAGCGTTGGTAATAGATTACGGAGTACCTCGTAAAAGCGTGGCTCTAGAGTGGCAAAAAGATTTGTTAAGATTTCTGCCCAAAGGGCAAGGAGATATTAAGTGTCAACATCTATTTAGTTCCCAAAATAAGAGGAGGGTGTGTCAAAACTGACACACCCTCTTGTTTTATGCCGAGTTCCCAAGTGAAAATGCGCCAAGTTCCCAAATACGTATTATTTTCTGTTGCTATTCGGAGTAAAATCACAAAAACATTCGGAGTAAAATAACGAAATAGTTCGGAGTAAAATCACAGAAACATTCGGAATTGCTTGCATATATAAAAAAAAAACTATACCTTTGCGCCAAATTTTAATCATATGAATATGAAATACCTAGAACGCATAGGAGATGAATTGCTCAGACGAAAGTTGCGCAGTAGTGCTGCCGTCTTAATTGAAGGTCCCAAATGGTGTGGAAAAACATCAATGGGCGCACAGTTGGCAAAAAGTATTATTTACATTCAAGATCCAGACAAACGTAACATGTATCGTAAAATGGCAGATGTACAGCCATCTTTACTATTGGAAGGTGAAACACCACGCATGTTGGATGAATGGCAAACTATTCCAGTACTCTGGGATGCTGTACGTTTTGCAGCGGATAAGCGACAACAGATGAACCAATTTATTTTAACAGGTTCCGCCACACCATTGGATGAAGAGGGAAATACAGAGATGGAACACACAGGTACAGGACGCATCGCTCGTTTGCGTATGCGGCCAATGAGTCTGTGGGAGTCTAAAGAGTCAAGAGGACAAGTCTCATTACAAGCGTTATTTGAGGGAACGCAAGAAATGGGACTCTTTGAAAACCCACATACTCTACAGGATATCGCCTACATCATGTGCCGAGGAGGCTGGCCTGGTTCCTTAAATCTAGATAGAGAATCGGCATTGGATGTTGCAGTTAACTTGGTTGATGAAATAGTGAATACGGATGTCAATCGGGTAGATGGTACAGAAAAAAATCCAGATAGAGTACGTGCTGTATTACGCAGCTATGCGCGTAATATATCTACTATGACCACAGCCAGTACAATCATGGGAGATGTGCGTGCGAACGATGTATCAATTACAGACAAGACACTAAGCAATTATCTAACTGCACTTAGACGTTTATTCATAATAGAAGATGTCAAAGCATGGCAACCCAGTTTAAGAAGTCGTACTGGTATTCGTACATCCGACAAGCGTCATTTTGTGGACACCAGCATTGCGACTGCAATATTAGAATTAAATCCCAAAAGTGCACTTGAGGATTTTGAATTGTTTGGATTCTTATTTGAAGACTTTTGCTTGCGAGATATACGTGTTTATACAGAATTATTAAGAGGGTCTGTTTATCACTACCATGATAATTCAAATTTAGAATCTGATTTGATTATTCGTCTTCATGATGGTAGATGGGCTGCTATAGAGGTGAAGACTGGCAGTAAAGAGATAGAGGATGCATCCAAGAACCTTATTAAATTGGCAAACGAAGTAGATACAGCCAAAATAGGTGCTCCATCCTTCTTGATGGTACTAACTGCGGGACAATATGCTTATCGCCGAGAAGATGGTGTATATGTGGTGCCTATTGGATGCTTAAAACCGTAATATTCATTGTGCATTATCCAATTAGTTCGCTCATTGAGCACAAACAGAAACTGTACATTTTCAGTATAACTCGCAGAATATAAACTCCATACATTTTCATTTTCTGTACAATCTCATTTACCTCTTGCAGGGTTGCGAAAAAAACATTACCTTTGCTGCAAAATTCAGTTGTAGTAAAAATGTTACATAAGCCATAAAATAAAGATTAAGAATTATGAAAAAGATTTTTCTTTTTGGGATTACTACTTTCTGTATCTTGAATATGTATGCAGAAGAGTTCGAAATCAATGGTATTTATTACAACACGATTAATGAACATAGCGTAGAAGTTGTTTCTCACAAAGTCAATGTTGGAGGTAGACCACCACAGTATGAAAATTACGGGGGCTTAATTACGGCGGATTTACCTTCTTCGGTAACATACAACAGTGTGGAATACAGTGTCGTTGCTATCGGTGAAAATGCGTTTAATGGATGTACGACACTGACAACCATTCATATCCCTAATAGTATAACGGAGATTAGAAGTGGTGCATTCGATGGCTGCACTGCATTAACATCTGTGGTGTGGAATGCAAAGAGATGTGCTGATTTTACGTATTCATCTTCACCATTCCATAAAATTCGTTCTCAGATTACGTCTTTCGTATTTGGCAATGAGGTAGAGTATATACCTGCGTATATATGTTATACAATGGATAACCTAAAGTCTATAACCATTCCCAATAGTGTGACGAGTGTTGGAATTGCGGCGTTCGCTAGTTGCTCCGCGTTTACGTCTGTAACTATTCCTAATAGTGTAACGAGTATTGGTGCTAGTGCATTCAATGGTTGCACCTCTTTGACTTCTATAACTATTCCTAACAGTGTAACGAATGTAGGAGATGCTGCCTTTTCGAAGTGTACATCGTTAACTACGATCACTTTGCCTGATGGAGTGTTGAGTGTCAATGATTGGACCTTTTCGGGATGTACCCAACTCACATCCGTTAAAATGGGTGAAAATGTCACGAGCATTGGTCAGTTTGCTTTTGAAAACTGTCAATCGCTATCCGCAATTACGATTCCCGATAAGGTGCAAAATATAGGTCCATATGCTTTTACGAACTGCACAGCTCTGACTAGTATAACTATTCCTGAAAATGTAACAAATATAAGTTGGAATATCTTATCATATTGCAAGGCTCTAAGCTCTATTATTGTGTCTGACCAAAATACCATTTTTGATAGTCGCGATAATTGTAATGCAATTATTGAAACTGCAACTAACACGATCATTGCAACATGTACTCAATCCACAATACCAACTACTGTTACATCTATTGGTGATTGCGCTTTTTATGGTCGTGCTGACCTTACTCACATTGCTATTCCAGACCAAATAACCACGATTGGTATTGCTGCGTTTCGAGATTGTAAATCACTGGAATCGGTCGTTATAGGTGATAATTTAAAAATAATAGATGAGAGTGCCTTTCTAAGTTGCACTTCTATGACGTCGTTCTCTATCGGGAAAGGCATAGAAAGTATCATGCGGTCAGCTTTTATGGATTGTGGTAAATTGGAAACATTTATATGTAATGCTCTTACTCCACCTGCCACTCAATGGAGTACATTTGAAGTCTCGCCTACTGCCGTATTATATGTCCCCGCAGAATCTGTAGATTTGTATAAAAATGATAACGAGTGGAATGATTTCTACAAAATTTTGCCATTAAACTATTCTTACAAATCCCAATGGTGCGACACATGGAATATACTTTATAATCAAAATAAAACTCCTGTGGCACAAACATGGCAATACACTCTTGGACAAGATACAATTATCGAAGGTAAAACTTATACAATCGTCAACCGCCATTGGACCATTGATCCAAAAAACACTGAGGAGTATGTGGCATCTGTGCGATTTACCAACAATGATAAAGTATTTGTGTTTTATGATAATACAGAGTATCTATTGTACGACTTTAATGTACAGGTAGATGATAGTGTCGAAGTGTTTGCTGGTATTAATGATTATGAGTACGCGAAAACGTATAAGGGAAGAGTATATGATATTTCTTACTCAGAAAATGGAGCTAAAATATGTAAAATAAGTGTACCAGACAGTACATATGAGAATGACTATGGATATGGAGGCACCTATTATAGTGTAACATGGATCGAAGGTATAGGAAATGCCCGTATGGGATTGTTAATGGGGAATGCTACTGACGCTGAAAATGAATATATTTATAATCTCCAATGTGCCTATAAGGGAGATGAGTTAATGCATGAAACAGACCATTATTGGTTTGATATATATGGTTGTGAATACAATAGTAAAACATATGAGCCACGATTCTTTGAGACTTTACAACGTACAGAGGTATCTGAACATACGACAGGAGTAGATACGACTTATCTGGTAACATGTGATAAATTTGTAGGCAGAGTCATATGGGATGTATTGTATTGGTATGATTATGATGCTGGATATTTCTTTCGCGAAACGAAAGATCAAATCATATTATCTTTTCCATACGGAGGAGGGGAAGAATGTGTACTATATGATTTTAGTTTAGAAGTTGGAGACACGCTGCCCGTTATGCAGTATGATGAAAAGACAAGAGGTGAAATGTTCCGTGTAGTAGATGTATCAATGGTTACTCTATTGGATGGAAAAGAATATAAAAAATGGACCTTGGCTTGTGGTTATGAATATATAGAAAAAATCGGAGCTATCAATGGCAAAGGATTAGGCAACTATGTCGCATTTGGACCAAATGTAGATGCAGCAACATATCTTGGTTCACCTCTCGTCTGCGCCAGCCGCAACAGTCAACTCCTTTACAAAATGGACGAAGCCGAAATGGAACGCCTTGGTGCAGAGTGCCTATGTGATTATAATAGTGGTCCTAAAAAAGATAATGCCAAGAACGGAAAGATTGGTGGCAGACCAACGCCTACTCAATGGAATATGTTAGAAGTAGAAACCAAAGAGATGGACGGTACCCCAACTATCCTGCGTGCAGAGACCTTTAGTTACACCTTAGAGAATGACTCCATCGTTACAAAGTGTAAGACCTTCTACCAACTCGCTCGCCAATCTACCAAAGATACGGCTATCACCAAGTCTTTTGTGGGTGCATTGCATTTCGGCGAAGATGAAGACAACCGCGTATATTTCCTCCGTGACGGAGTAGAGTATGTCCTCTATGACTTTACTGCCGAGCCTGGTGACACCATAGAGATCTTCGCGGGTATCAATAACTACCCTCAATACACCACCTACACCCATGTCGTGACAGGTAAAGACACCCTCGAGAATGGTGCTTGCCGTATGATGCTGGAAGTTGTCTTCCCTGAGGAAACCTCCTCTGTAGAAAACGCACAAAAAGTGTGGTTAGCAGGTCTCGGCTCTATTGACGGTATTGTGCACAACGTAGCCACAAGAGCAACCAAAGCGCGCAGTAGCGATACACAAACTTCCGTCATGCTCTGCGCTTGGCGCGAGGATGATTGCCTCTACACTACCGATCATCCTGATTATGATTCTTATGGTTGTGTCTATAACCTGCCAACTTCAATAAAGGATATAGAAACACCAGAAGGCAAATGTCAAAAACTAATTCGTGACGGACATTTATACATAATCCACAACGGTACTATGTATAATGTGATAGGACTAGAAGTAAAATAAATTACGTATAAAAACCAAGAGGGTGTGTCAAACAGACACACCCTCTTGTATCTTATGCTTATCCCTTCGGAGTGGTATCGGAGTGATAACGGTATTACAAGGGTATTACAAAGGTATTGTTTGAACCCGTCATGAACCCGTAACGAACAAGGCGCGATCTTGGTAAGAACAGGACTCTTTACCCGACACTTCCTTCTAGACTTACTTGGAGTAGTTTTTGTGCCTCCACGGCGAACTCCATTGGCAGTTTGTCCATGACCTCTTTGGCGTAGCCATTGACAATCAACCCAACTGCATCTTCCACGCCAATACCGCGTTGTTGGCAATAGAAGAGTTGATCCTCGCTAATCTTGCTAGTAGTGGCCTCATGCTCAATGATAGCCGTAGGATTTTGAATACGCATGGTTGGGAAAGTATGTGCTCCACACTTATCGCCCAACAAAAGGCTGTCGCATTGGCTGTAGTTACGGACATTCTCTGCATTAGGCATCACACGTACAAGACCACGGTAAGCGTTTTGACTCTTGCCCGCAGATATACCTTTACTGATAATACGCGAGCGCGTGTTTTTGCCGATATGAATCATCTTGGTGCCCGTGTCGGCTTGTTGGTAGTTGTTGGTCACAGCCACCGAGTAGAACTCTGCGCTAGAGTTATCGCCCTTCAAAATACAGCTTGGGTATTTCCAAGTAATAGCCGAACCAGTCTCTACTTGTGTCCAACTCAAGCGTGCATTCTCATGGGTAATACCACGCTTGGTAACGAAGTTATAGATACCTCCCTTACCATCCTTATCGCCTGGGTACCAGTTTTGTACAGTAGAATATTTGACCTCTGCGTCTTTGTGTACGACTATCTCTACGATAGCTGCGTGGAGTTGGTTTTCGTCACGCATAGGAGCGGTACAACCCTCCAAGTAACTGAGGTAAGCTCCCTCGTCTGCGACCAGCAGCGTGCGCTCGAACTGACCTGTATTACCCGCATTAATGCGGAAATAGGTGCTGAGCTCCATCGGGCAACGAACACCCTTAGGGATATAGACGAATGATCCGTCGGAAAAAACCGCCGAGTTGAGGGCTGCATAGAAATTATCGCTTGCAGGAACGACTGAGCCAAGGTACTTCTGTACCAATTCAGGATACTCGCGCACAGCCTCAGAGATAGAGCAGAAGATGATACCTTTCTCGGCAAGTGTCTCACGGAAAGTAGTTTTGACAGACACAGAGTCCATAACTGCATCTACCGCCATATTACCCGCTAAAGCAGCACGCTCCTCCAACGGGATACCGAGTTTGTCAAAAGTCTTCATCAACTCTGGGTCGATCTCCTTTTGCTCGTTATCGGTGTGGGTCTTTGGTGCCGCATAGTAAGACAGCGCTTGGAAATCTATCTCAGGAATATTGAGGTGTGCCCAATTAGGGTGCTCCATAGTTAGCCACTTGCGGTATGCCTTAAGACGGAACTCGAGTAGCCACTCTGGTTCACCTTTCTTAGCAGAGATAAGGCGGACCACATCTTCATTAAGGCCCACAGGAATAATATCGGTTTCTACATCCGTAGTAAAACCGTACTTGTATTCTTGTTGCGTTATTTGTTCTAAATCTTGCACTACCTAGCCTTTAAACTCTAAACTGTAGCTCGCCCTGCGAGCGTCCTCTAAACTAAGAAGAGCCACTCTATTGAGCGGCTCTTCTCTGGAGGTACCTGGCGGATTCGAACCGCCGTCCCCGGTTTTGCAGACCGATCCCTAACCGCTCGGGCAAGGTACCATAATTTTCAAATCGGCTGCAAAGGTACTGCTTTTTTTTTAATCTGCCAAATAAAAAGTGATTTTTTTGCATATTTTTTGGTTAAGCGGTTAATAACGGTGAGAGGGTGAGCCGGTTAATATCGGTATAGGGGTGAATTTAGGGGAAATATTTTGTGATTTCACGAAAAAGCAGTACCTTTGCAGCGTAAATACAAAATCTATGCAAAATCAAGACATTGAAATTATGGCGCCCGTAGGGTGCTGGGAGAGTTTGGCAGCTGCTATCGAGGCAGGTGCGACGAGTGTGTATTTTGGTATAGAACACTTGAATATGCGTTCGCGCTCTTCGGCTAACTTCACCACCGAGGATCTTCATACAATCGTCAACCGATGTAACGAGGTGGGTGTCAAGACTTATCTTACACTCAATACAGTGATGTATCCCGAAGATATCCCCCTTATGCGAGAGATTGTAGATAACGCTAAGGCGGCTAATGTGAGCGCAATTATTGCTTCGGACATAGCAGCTCTACAATATGCATATCAGTCTGGAGTGGAAGTGCATCTCTCTACTCAACTCAACATATCCAACACCGAGGCTCTTAAATTCTATGCCCAATATGCCGATGTAGTGGTTCTGGCACGCGAGCTCAATATGGAGCAAGTAGCCAGCATCTATAAGGATATTGTGGAACAAGATATTCGTGGTCCAAAGGGCGAGTTGATTCGCATTGAGATGTTTTGCCATGGCGCGTTGTGTATGGCGGTTAGCGGTAAGTGTTACTTGAGCTTAAACCACTATGGCGCGAGTGCCAATAGGGGTGCTTGTATGCAGATCTGTCGCCGTGGATATATTGTCAAGGATAAGGAAAGTGAATTGGAGTTGGAGGTTGATAATCAATATATTATGTCTCCAAAAGACTTGAAAACTATCCACTTCCTTAACAAGATGTTGGATGCGGGAGTGCGTGTGTTAAAAATCGAAGGCCGTGCCCGCGGAGCAGAGTATGTCAAGACGGTAGTGGAGTGCTATAAGGAGGCGGTGGAGTTATGGTTAGAAGGCAATGAGCAATGGGCTATAGGCGATGAGGCGATTGAGGCAAAGATTGCGGAATGGGATGCCCGTTTGGCGCGTGTGTTCAATCGTGGTTTCTGGGATGGATATTACCAAGGACAGAAACTAGGCGAATGGACGCATAAGTATGGTTCAAGAGCAACGAGAAAAAAGGTCTTTGCGGGCAAGTGTACGAACTTCTTTAAGAATATTTCTGTAGCCGAGTTTTACCTAGAGGCTGTACCACAAATTCAGGAGGGTGACGAGGTACTTATAACTGGCGAAACCACAGGCGCTTACGAGACTATTGCACACGACATGCATGATTCAAAGGGAAGACCACAAGCGATAATAGAGAAGGGAAATTACTTTGCTATCAAGACAGATAAGATAGTCCGTCGTGGTGATAGAATCTTCTTGCTGAAAGTCAACGAACAAAGTTGAACTGTTAATAAAGCAAACTTATGAAGAAATTACAGTTTTTATCACTCAAGCTAATTTCATTATCCTTCTTTGTTCTAACTACGTTAGCCCTTCATGCTACTGAGTTTAGATTTAGAGGGCTTACCTACACTCTTCTTACAGATAGTACGGTGGAGGTTTCAGGCATTGATACAGCATATATTGGTGGAGTTTCAATTCTTGATGAGGTTATGCACGACAGTGTAGTTTGTACAGTTGTTGCAATAGGTAACTCAGCGTTTGAGCATGCAAAGGGAGTGAATTATGTCATGTTGCCTTCTACCCTTAGGCAAATTGGTGATTCAGCATTTAAAGGCTGTGTTTCTTTAGGCGCGATAGCTACTCCTGCTGGGCTCTTGAGTTTAGGGAAGGCTGCCTTCAGCGGGTGTACTTCGCTTAGGTCTATCAGTTTGCCCGATACGATGCTGTCAATTGGAGAGAGTGCTTTTGCGGGTTGTGCTTCGCTCAAGAATATCAAAATCCCAGCTGGTATAAAACAGATAGAGGAACGAACTTTTGATCATTGTAGCTCATTAGTGGCTGTGAGAATTCCTAAGGGTGTTCTAACGCTGGGTTCGAATGCCTTTAGCCATTGTTCGCTCTTAGCATCTGTTGCTTTACCCGATGGTGTTACTAACATTGGAGATGCTGCTTTTTATAATTGCGAGTCTTTGCGAGATGTATCTGTTCCAGTATCGGTTGTGGCTATCGGACAGGATGCATTTGAACATACACTATGGTTAGATGATCAACCAGACGGAGTGCTCTATGTAAATGATGTACTCTATAAGTACAAGGGGAAAATGTCGCCCAATACAACTATTGTAATCCGAAAAGAAGTGGTTTCTGTTACTTCTAAAGCCTTTTATGGCTGCGATTCTCTTTCGTCAATAGTGTTACCTGATGGTATTACTAGTATAAATGACGAGTGTTTTTCTGGGTGCTCATCCTTACAGTCAATAGTAATGCCAAAGACTGTGGAAAGGATAGGCTCATCTGCTTTCTTTGGTTGTTCATCACTGGACTCTTTGGCATTACCTGATGGCATTCAGTCGATAGGATGTAGAGCTTTTGCTAGTTGTAATTCGTTAGCAACTTTATTTTTGCCACCTAATTTGCAATTGCTTGGTAAAGAGGCGTTTATGGATTGTTCTGTACTGCGTTCTGTGGATATTCCTTCGGCTCTTACTAGTGTTCCTGATAGTGCTTTTCTTAATTGCACAATGCTTACTTCTTTAAAGTTTTCAGATGGTGTTTGCGCTATAGGAAAAAATGCTTTTGCAAATTGCTCTTCTTTGAAATCCGTAACTTTGCCAGCATCAATCAAGACGATCGATGATAAGGCTTTTTGGGGGTGCGAACACTTGGGTCATATATTTAGTCTAAGTGAAAATCCTGCGCATTTGATTGGAGAATTTCAATTTCCAGAGTCCCTCAGAGCGATTCATGTACCACGTGCTGCCGTGCGTTTCTATAAACAAAAATGGGTTTCCTATCTTGATTTTTTTAGGGGTGAAAAAGATATAAATGCGACCTCGCAGCGATGACTTTTTGTGAATAATATACCCTAATTTCTGTTCTTTTTTCAGGAAAATTCTAGCCGTAATTTGCTAGGAAATATTGTGTATTTTCCACAGCTTATAGCAGATGTGGAAAACTTTTGTAACTGTCTGTATTAGGGTGATTTATGATGAAAAATACGCTGTATTTTGCAAAGTCTAAGTAGCAAAATTGATTTTTATTAAAAAAATCCCCCAAAAAAAGCACTTTCTTGCGATAAAATTTGCTCAGGTCGAAAAAAAGCAGTATCTTTGCATGCTTTTTCGCGGCGCGCGTATGCGCAAGCATAATGCGAGGGAGCGAGATAAACAATTAACAAACAAAATTATTAACCAAAATTAAAAGTTAAAATGCCTACAATTCAACAATTAGTTAGAAAAGGAAGAGCAGAACTTATCGACAAGAGCAAGTCTCCAGCATTGGATAGTTGCCCACAACGTCGTGGCGTTTGTGTACGTGTTTACACAACAACTCCTAAGAAGCCAAACTCTGCTATGCGTAAAGTAGCACGTGTTCGCTTGACAAACTCTAAGGAGGTGAACGCTTACATTCCAGGAGAGGGTCACAACTTGCAAGAGCACAGCATTGTGATGGTGCGTGGTGGTCGTGTAAAAGACCTTCCAGGTGTACGTTATCACGTAGTTCGTGGTACATTGGATACCGCTGGTGTGGCAAACCGCTTGCAACGTCGTAGCAAATATGGCGCTAAGCGTCCTAAAGCTAAAAAGTAATTTGCTGACGTTCTGAATTAATTAAAACTAACTAAAAGTTCCATACTTTGGGACAGATTACAAATGGGTTGATCGGTTGAGTAAGTAAGTGGAGTAAGTTATAGATCGTTATTAAATTACTGAAGAAACTTGCTGAAGTTAAGACAATCAACAAAAAACAAAACAAAACAATGAGAAAAGCAAAACCAAAAAAACGTGTGATCCTTCCAGATCCAGTTTACGGCGAGGTAATGGTGGCTAAATTTGTAAACCACCTCATGCTCGACGGTAAGAAGAATACCTCTTACAGTGTATTCTATACCGCTTTGGAGATTGTGACCAACAAGATGAAAAGTGAGCAACCTGCTCTCGAGATTTGGAAGCAAGCTCTTAGCAACATCACTCCTTTGGTAGAGGTTAAGTCTAAGCGTATCGGTGGTGCAACTTTCCAAGTGCCAACAGAGATTCGTGCTGACCGTAAGGAGTCAATTTCTATGAAGAATATGATCCTCTTCGCTCGCAAGCGTGGTGGCCACTCTATGGCTGAGAAGCTCGCAGCAGAGATCATGGATGCGTTTAACAACCAAGGTGGTGCCTTCAAACGTAAAGAGGATATGCACCGCATGGCAGAAGCTAACCGTGCATTCGCACACTTCCGTTTCTAATATGTGCCTGCGCGCGTAA
>JAFYSK010000058.1 GCA_017559385.1 Paludibacteraceae bacterium
AAAGAATTTATTAATGATGATTATAGTACAATAAAATGGATTGAAGGAATCGGGTCTGAAAATGGTTTCTTTGAGGGAGTAGAAAAGTTTGTAGATGGTGGCGGAGCAAAACATCTTATCTGTGCGTATCAAGGCGATGAACTAAAATATACAGGTCCATTCTATGAGAATTATGGTTGTGAATACAATACTGCAACTAATGTAGAAGATGTCACAACACCCACTTCGCCATTCTCAAAAACTCTCCACAACGGTCAACTCTACATCCTCCGCGACGGCAAGACCTATAATATTATGGGAATGGAAATAAAGTAAATCCCTCATACATAACACGTTCACAAGCCTCCTCTCGGGGGCTTGTTTGTTTTGTAAACATCATTAATATCTCACAAAAAAACATATACATTTGCATATACCAATTCTTTTTCGTACCTTTGCAAACGAAAAGCACAATAAAACACGGAGTATGCCGAAAATCCGACAAAGAGTAGGCTAATTTATTAAATCAAATTATTATGTTAAAATCTGGTGTAGTACTCAATGAGAATGAAAAACTTGTGATGGAGTTAGAAGCTGAGTTGTGGGCAACAAGTTCAAACCCTATTGCTCGTTTCATTGGTTCTATTTACAAAATCATCGCATTGATTTTTGGTATCAAGAGACATGGCTATGTAGTTATTACAGACCAACGCGTTATTGAAGTAGCAGCTGTAACAGCTTGCTGGGTGTTCAACACAAGCAAAAAAGTTACATACATTATGCCAGCTAGTATCAAAGAGGTAGGTTATTTGAAAGAAGCTACTTTCTGCGGTTGCTTCTGCCAAGCTTACACTTTCTATTATGAAGGCTGGACACAATGCACATCTATTCTATTGAAGGGTGCTGAGGAGAAAGATGCGCAACACGTAGTGGATGTCTTCTACAAAGCATTGCGTAAATAATGAAAAGCCCAATATCTACATTTGCAAGATATATTTACCTCAATTTATATGCACTACTCCTCCTTTTAGGAGGGGTAGTTGTATTTCTTATCCCAATAAAAATAGGAGCAATTTGGGTGCTCATTGCTAAAATTATTATCTGTTTGATATGCCTAAAAGGTGCTTATGGCATACTATCCAGCTGGGAAGATAAAAAACGAAAATACAATATACTGATCACACGTAATCAAGACGCTTTCCGAGCAGATATTTTTAAGGAGTATATGGAAGCTCCATGTGGAAGACTTTTGGTGAAAATAGTATTAAAAGATCTGGGTCAGCCACACCAATACAAACCATTAATGAAGCTATACTACAAACCATTTTGGAAACATCTAAAAGCAACCCTAAAACCTCAAAAAACAGTCGTATACATCAACCCTAACTACGAACAAAAAAAACAACACTAATTCGCTGAATATCAACCATCTATCATATCGAACAACAAGAATATGAAAAAGATTACCACTATACTCATTTCGCTCCTCCTTGCTGCAACTACCTATGCGGCTACTATCACCATACCTGAGGAGGCGCAAAACTGGAATATTCCTGCTGAAGCTATTGATGTGCTTCAAGCACGTGAGATATGCAAAAACCTATCTGCCGGAGCTACTACAGGTACTAAATACTATGTCATGGGCTATATCAAAAAGATTGACTCCAACCATGCAACCAATGTCTCTAGATACGGCAATGCCTCCTTCTATATCGAGCAGGTCAAAGGCGCCAACTCGACCAATGATTTCTACGCCTACCGTGTATATGGTATTGACGGCGAGCGAATTACTAACCCTAGCACCGTTGCCGTAGGCGACTTCGTGGTGCTCTATGGCGAGCTCACTAAGTACCAAAAGAATGCGTCTTCTAGCCCTATCTACGAGACAGTAGGAAGCGAAGCTTACATCTGGAACTCAACCAATCCGATCATTAGTGGTAATACCAATGACAACCCCAGTAGCGACAATACGGACGAGGAGAATGGCGTGATCACCATCACCAATATCAACCAATGGACCACCAGCGAGATGAGTCAGTTCGTGGGCAAAGAGCTGCAATTCACTACCCCATTCTATGTGACCAACAACAGCAAATCAGGCCAACTCACCATCTCCCCACGTCGCATCTTTAACCCTACTAATCAAGTACTTCCGTTATCGACGGACTATTACTCTATTCTCTCGCTTAACGAACAAGGAACACTCACACTCACCAATGTCAGCGGTTATCATCGCATCGACGAGCGAGTGCATAACCTCAAGGTCAAAGTCAACTCGTACAATAGTCTCAGTTTCATCTCAGGCGACTGGCGAGGTAACACCCGCGCAGAGATGGAGAAGGGATACGATTTGAGTTTTATCAATGCTCGCGGCGAGCACAATTTGCTCATTTGCTACATGAACCTCGAGTACTATCTCGTGGATAATTTCGGTACAGGTTATGGTCCTGATTCTAGTACTGATCACCAAAAACAACGCACCAAAACAAGTCAAGCATTGGCAAAAATCAATGCCGATATCTATGCTCTCGTGGAGATACAAACAGGGCAAGGAGCACTAGCCGAACTAGCAGCCGACCTGACCAAAAACACAGGCAGAAACTTCGCCTACATCAACGACGGAAGCGTCACAGACGGCTCTTTCACCAAGTCGGGATATATCTATTGTACCGACAAAGTCACCCCTCATGGTAATATGCAGCACAACGACACCTATGTCCAAAACCGCAAGAAAGTGCAAGGCTTCACCGAGAAAGCTTCTGGCGAGAAGTTCATCCTTTCCGTCAACCACTTCAAAGCCAAGAGCGGTAGCGGTTCAGGTGCTAACAAAGATCAAGGAGATGGACAAGGCTCCTACAACGCTGCACGCGTGCAAGAGGCCAAATCTATCCTCTCCAACTACTCATCCTATACCTCCACTTTTGGCGACGAGGATTTCCTCATCGTAGGCGATCTGAATGCCTATGGCAAGGAAGATCCTATTACTACTCTCACCGATTGGGGTATGATTGACCTCCATCGCACCTTCCATGCAGACAGCAGCTATAGCTATGTGTATCAAGGCACTTTGGGTTATCTCGACCATGCACTCTGCAATAGCACGCTCTACCCTCAAGTGACCGGTATGACACCCTATCATATCAACGCACCAGAGAAAGATGCATACACCTACGACGGTTCATCCAACGATGGAACCATGTTCCGCTGCAGCGACCACGATCCTATCCTAATCGGACTCAGATTAGGCAAAGATAATACCACAACCGATATTACTTCACCTACCTACGCATTTTACTACAACCACGCCATCCGTGCCATTGAAAATGCGCAAGGAGGCACCTACACCATATATAATATAGATGGCACGATCGTGGCACAAGAGTACATCACCTCCGCCACCCACCCACTGCCAAGCCTTGCGCAAGGTATATATATACTCACTATACAACACAATAACCACAAACAATCCATTAAGTTTCTAAACCCTTAAAACTTTTAGAACCCTTAAAACTTTTAAAACTATTTCAACTTTCAAGTATATGAACAAACCATTTCTATTTTTCTTATCGCTTATGGCACTTACAGCATGTACCAAGCAACAGACTACCGGTATTCATCTCGAGAACCTCGACACCACCGTAGTTGCACAAAACGATTTCTACCAATATGCTTGTGGCGGATGGATGAAGAACAACCCACTCCCTAACGAATATAGCCGTTTTGGTTCATTCGACAAGCTCGGACTCCAAAACCTAGAGCAAGTCAACGGACTCATCGCAGATATCGCCTCAAAAAAACATCCTATGGGCTCTATCCCACAAAAGATTGGCGATGTGTACAACCTGAGTATGGACATTGAGCGTCGCAATGCAGAAGGCATCGCTCCTGTACTTCCTGTTCTAGCAGAACTAGACGCAGTGACCACCAAAGACCAATGGTCTGCCGTTCTTGGCAAAGCCATGGACTACGGATTATGGGCCATGTACGTGGACGCAGACGCTATGAACTCCAGTATGAACATCCTCAACGAATACCAAGCTGGCTTCGCACTCAACGAGAAGAGCTACTACTTCGACCAAGATGAGCATACCGCTCACATCCGTGCCGAGTACCTCAAACACGTAGAGAAAATGTTCACACTCTTTGGTATAGATAACGCTGCTGAGAAAGCACAAACCGTACTCCGCCTGGAGACTCGTCTCGCAGGTGCAGCGCTCAGCAATGTAGAGCTCCGTGACCCTGTTGCTAACTACAACAAGATGTCCATCGACGAGCTCCAAGTACTTGTACCTCAGGTAGATTGGGCAGCATACTTCGCGGGTCTCAACATCGCTCCTGATAGCCTCAGCGTAGGTCAAGTACGCCACCTCCAAGAGGCAGGAAAGATGCTCGCAGAGGAGTCTATCGAAGATATGAAAACCCTCTTCCAATGGCAAATCATCGACGGTAGTGCAGACTTCCTCACCGAGGAGATCTTTATGCAAAACTTCGAGTTCTACGGTCGTACCCTCAGCGGTCGCCAAGAGCCTACTCCACAATGGAAACGCGCCGTAGCTATGGTCAATGGAACTCTCGGCGAAGCCGTAGGACAAATGTATGTGGAGAAGTACTTCCCAGAGGAGAACAAGACTCGTATGCTCGAACTCGTAGCTAACCTCCAAACAGCCCTCGGTCAACGCATCCAAGCCCTTGAGTGGATGTCCGACGAGACCAAAGCCAAAGCTATGGAGAAACTCAACACCTTCACCGTCAAGATCGGTTATCCTGACAAATGGCGTGACTACACCGCTCTAGAGATCGACCCTAAGTTTACCTACTATGCGAACATCCAACGTGCGGCTAAGTTTGAGCAAGACTACTCACTCTCCTTCCTTGGCAAACCTGTGGATAAAGATAAGTGGTTCATGACGCCACAAACCGTCAACGCATACTACAACCCTGCTACCAACGAGATCTGTTTCCCTGCAGGTATCTTGCAATACCCATTCTTTGACATGAACGCAGACGATGCGTTCAACTACGGCGCTATCGGTGTGGTGATTGGCCACGAGATGACACACGGTTTTGACGACCAAGGTAGTCAGTTTGACAAGGATGGTAACCTCATCAATTGGTGGACAGAGGAAGACCGTGCACGCTTTGAGGAGCGCACCAAAGTAATGGAAGAGTACTTCAATGGTATTGAGGTAGCTCCTGGAACTTTTGCTAATGGTGCTTTCACCTTGGGTGAAAACATCGCTGACCATGGCGGTTTGCAAGTGGCATATCTTGCCTTCTGCAACAGCGAGAAGTCTAAAGTTGAAAGTCAAAAATTGAAAGACGTAGATGGCTTCACACCAGCGCAACGTTTCTTCTTGGCTTATTCAAATGTATGGGCAGGTAATATCCGCGACGAGGAGATTCTCCAACGCACCAAGAACGACCCTCACTCATTGGGCAAATGGCGTGTAAATGGCGCTTTGCCACACATCAATGCATGGTATGAGGCCTTCAACGTAACCCCAGAGTCACCTATGTATATTCAACCTGAAAAACGCGCTTCTATTTGGTAAAATAAGAACGCCGCTTAGCGGCTGTAGATGGTAGATCGGACTTACGTCCTGTAGATCGGGCGGAGCCCTGTAGACTACAGTGAAACGATCCACAGCGAGTGTTACGAGCGATCTACAGCAAAGCGATCTAAAAACACAAACATATGGTAAAACACATCGTATTTTTTCGCCTCTTAGACGAGGCAGAGGGCAAGACAAAATTGGAGAATGCCCAAATCATTCGTGATGGATTACTCGCACTCAAAGACAAGATTGATATTCTCGTGGATGAGACTGTAGGTATCAATATCCCTAACGCTAAGAATACCGATCACGATATCTGTCTAACATGCACCTTCCGCACATGGGAGGATTTGGACACTTATGCCACCCACCCAGAGCATGTCAAGGTAGCACAATATATCGGCAAATGCAAGTCTGCCCGTAGCGCTGTGGATTACGAGGAGTAATCCCTTCCTATAGCCTATAGCCTATAACCTATAGCCCTAAACAAACAAAACGGACACCCCTTTCGGAGTGTCCGTTTTCTTTCTTACCATTCACCTCCCGTACAATCGACAGGCGTGAAATATAACTTGGTTGAATCGCCCATCCACGTGAAGCGATAGATATCATATAAGTTCTTATCCAAAGGATAAATCACTGGAGCATCCAAAGATGACATACCCGTATAATAGGTGCGACCCACCTCATATTTAGTCTTAGAAGTACCATCACCTTCACCATTGTTTTCATGCGCATAAATACCATACAAGATACGTTTGTAGTCCCCGCTATACACTTCATCAAAGCGTTCAAGGAAATACTCAGCTGGTTTCTCATATCCCATCTCACGCAAACTGAGACTATCTATCGTCTCTCCAACCCAAGGGGTATAAGAATTAATCTCGCCCAAAGTGTCCTTAGGATATACATAGTCCCATTGTCCTTCTACACGATATTCAAACATCATCGGTGTTCGACTAACCGAATCGGTAGTAATTGACTTGATAAACAAATTACCTGTAGGTTTATTGGTAGTCGCATCCACCGCAAAGGCATATACCCAATAATCAGTATTAGGTTTTAACATAGTAAAATACTGATTTGTATTTCCATATTGCAGGGCATAGGATGCAAAATCAGTTACAAACGGAGTCAACTGCTGAAGTTGTTTGTTTCGCCAATACAGATAGTCAACATATGCGCTATCTAAGGCCAACATCATAAACTGCTTTGCCACTTTATGTATATCATCGATATCTTCACGAACTAGGTGAATACCAGAAAGATAAAAAGCATTCTTGTTGGTTGAAAACTCCACATTAACATATCCAGCAGACACTTGTTTGATGTTTATATCTATCTCCACATTGTTGGTATGTGCTACTACCTCATCTGGATGGCATGAAGCAAAACACAACAGTACCAGAAGTATCACAACACCCATCAGATATTTTATTCTATTAGAATTCATAATTACCATCCTCTTCTTTTTCTTCATTAATCAACAATGTCTGCACGGCAAATATGAAGCGTACACATGTAGCCACATGGCTACCATAATAGCCAAAACTATACTGAATATTAGCACCTTTCCACTTGTTTTTAGCTCTAATTGCATTATCATAAGGCACCGTCTCATCGTCTATGGAGTGCATGATAAACACAGGCGCTTTAGGCGTCCACGAGTAGCTCAAAATTGAGTTATTAGTCATTGCCTTGTACATCTCCGAAATCTCTTTACTCGTTCTATCCATACCTTTAGCTGTCAAGAGTTCGTGCGTCACATTTGTACCTATCATCTTATTGATTTGAGAAGCGGTATAGCGTTTACTATTCACCCACTCATCAAGGTTGTCATATATGTACGGTGCCATCAACTCGCGCATGTCCAAATCCAATTTATTACCCACAATCATACCTTGCATCATGATTGGAACGGCACATGGATAACTAGCAGTATCGGTTTCTACAAATCGGTCGTAAGTAGCCTTTACATCATACGGACCACCACCAGCGAATACTCGTCTGATCTTCACAGCCTCGTCATGATGCTCAATCATGTGCTGAACAGCCATGGTGGTAGCACCACCCTGAGAGTAACCCATCAAGTAGATATCATCATTTTCTGGTTGAAAACCAGTCTTCTCCAAAAATGGAACAACAGCCTTGTACATATCAAGCACATTTCTAGCCGTCACACCCATCACCAAGTATGGGTGCACCATATGAGATGTCACACCATAACCGATATAGTCAGGCACAATCACCGCATATCCTAATTTGACCAACAGGCCCTCTAGAGGGAAGGTGTTACTAGGTGCCTCCGCATTGCTCGCTATCGTATAGTGAGACACCAAAATACAACGCTTAATCTTACCATCTGCAGGCAGAATCACCTTGCCCGACAACATAATTGGCTTGCCATCCACATCCACAGACTCATACAAACCCACCAACTCAATTGCCTTTTTCCCACTACCAAAATCCAGCAACTGCTGCATCACATTGGTTATTGTTGTAGATGATGCACGCTTAGGACCACCCTGAGTAGTAGAGCCTAGCACCTCGCCTCCCATTGTCAACAATCTGCCCTCAGCAACTAGATCCTCCATATCAGTATGGCGTTGACTAGTCACATTAAACACACCAGGAGCCGCATCTAGACCCCTGAAATCCACATACTTATCTTCGCCCGAGTCACATGACACCAGCAAGATCAATGCTAATATAAATGTACACCAATACTTCATTTCCTCTCGTTATTTATTAGAACCTTACGCCTACAGAAGCGGTCAATATGCGTGAACCCAACATGTAAACTTCATCCTTACCATTCAAAGCCGCCATGGCTCCTACTTCCAATGCACCATAAAAATGCCCCTTGCCAACACGCACACCTAGCAATGTAATATTCAAGGCTGGGGATACTGCGGTCTTGTGCCCTTTCAAATCTAACTCCGTACCTGTATTCACATTCAAACCGAATCCCAAAGACGAGTATAACGACACATAATCGTGATGGAAATAGGAAAAACGAACAGTAGGAATCATGGCTATATTATGAAAGCTCCTATTCAACTCTCGACTTAGTTCTTTTCCTGCACCATTACGCGTCACCTCATCCCATAGCACACCACTATAATCTACAAGCATACCAAAACTATACCAGTAGTTCAGGTTATACATATATTCTATAAAATAGTGTTGGAGATAACGATAATTCTCATTATAACTATCCTCAAACTCAATAGGCAGATGCGTATAATAACCATTATCATACCATATCAAACTCTCAAACATTTGATCTCCCCATCCTATACGCAAATTATGCGGAGTACCATCATAAGCATGACGACGCTCTTCACGCAACGAATCGCGATAGGCCTTCAGCTCCACACGCATTGAATCGCGATAACCTTGCATCATATAATGAATAGAATCTATCCTTTGACGCACATCACGAATCTTTCCTAATTGCTGAGCGCTAACTAGAAGAGTACTGGTAGCAAACAATATGAAGATAATAACTCTTTTCATTGAAATGTTTTATTTATTTCCTACAAAAAATATGCCATCTTTCTATATACTCCACCCTACACCAACTGATAGGTTAAGCTTTTGATTACCCGCCTCTGCGATTGGACGGATGAGATTATCTGCATTCAACTGCCAAGGTTGCAACATCACATTGGCAAAGGCATTGAGCGTACCATAGTTGAGAGTCCAAGTCTTACTAAGCTTCAATCCCACCAACGTTACTGCAAAATCGCCTTGAAAACCTGTATACAAGCTCTTGGCTGGGGTCATGCCCACACGCGCTGCCAACATCCAATCTTGTGTTAGATCAAAATCATAGCCTAACTCGATATAGGTAGAGTAAGCACGTTTGAGGGTCACATCTGCTAAGTTGGTCACATCGCCAAAAGGCACATACTGGCCATCGCTATTGGACACATAGTATCCATCACGACCAAAAGTGCGGAAAGCCACCAAGCAGCTCAATGGAATCTTATCACTCACACGATAGGAAATGCGCCACTCGCCCGTAGTTCCGCCACCTCCGCGTGGATGGTTGCTAAAATCAAAAAAACGAGTAGGAGTTCCATCGGGATACTTGTCAAAATAGAAACAATATATATAATTGATATTCAATCCCCAACGACTAAAACCAAGGGTAATATCTAATTCTGGATTAAAACCCGTAAAAGTCCAATCGGTAGCTCCTACATTCCACCACATATTGGCGTAGAAACCACCATATCCCACGGTAGCATCTAGCTGCAAACTAGGGCCACCACAATATAATCCGCGCCAGATATAGTTACTAGTAGCCACTGCAGATGCAGACCAAGAAAAACCTATTTTCTGCTTAGCGATATTCTCCTCTTCGGCCTGAGCGACTGATGCGAGATTAGTACCATAAGCTGCCACTGGTATCATCATACTAGCCACCAGCAGACATATACATAACAATTTCTTTATCATCTTTACATTCATATTCGGCTGCAAAGATACAAAAAAAAATGTAAATATACAATAAATCTGTTCTTTTTGTTGAGTTTGAATATACCTGCTAGGATTTTGACTGCCAATTAACCAATCAAGCTAGCTGGTGCATGTTTGGATAAGAGCACTAGTGAGCGTTGTTGAATCTGTCTCACCCGTTCGCGTGACAAAGCATATTTAGCGCCCAACTCATCCAATGTCATGGGTTCTGCTCCACTAAGACCAAATGATTTGATGATTATATCTCGTGAACGTTCATCTAGGACCAGCAGCCAACGTTGTATGTCTTGTTGTAGGCACTCTCTGTTAATTTCACTATCCGTACTAGGCATATTGGACTGCAATAAATCAGCCAAACAAGAATCCCCATCCTCGCCTACGGGCAAATCAATACTCACCTCTGAAGATACCATTCGTAGCGAATCTTCAATCTTATCTTCGGGTAATTGCAATAATTCTGCCAACTCGCTTATTGTAGGTTGTCGCTCTTCTACCTGTATAAAGTTTTGCACACATTTTTTAATTCGCTGCTGCAGACCCACTTGATTGAGTGGAATACGAACACTACGCCCTTTCTCACACAAAGCATTTAATATTGCTTGACGAATCCACCATACTGCATAAGTACTAAGTTTAAAACCACGCATTGGATCAAACTTTTCAATAGCAGTTATCAAACCCAAATTACCTTCCATGATCAAATCCTCAAGTGCAATACCCTGGTGGATATATTGTTTTGCAATAGAAATCACGAAACGCAGATTACAATTAATCAGTTGCTGTTTGGCTTGTTCATCGCCTCGACGGGCACGATAGGTCAGTTCTACTTCTTGGTTTAGGCTTAACAAAGGATAGCGACTAATGTCCTGCATGTAGGCATTTAAGATTGGCGTTCGCTCGGTAATAGATTGGGTTACTTTAAATTCTTTAATCATAGTTTAATTGGTTTATATTGTTAGTATAACATCGCACGAAGAAGACACCAACCGGTGCCCGCTTAAGCATACTTAAATAACATTTATCGTGTAAATGTTAAGGCTTAGAAACAATCTTCACAGATTAATATAGATAGCTTTCTTGCAACAAATATGCGACAAAATCTGTGCCACATATTCCAACTGACACTTTTTTGGCATAAATAACATTGCTGTCAGTATAAAATAGATAAAAATACGGTTGCGTGATTGCGCAACCGTATCTTAGCTAATAGCTAGCCTCATTATGGTCGTCCACCAGGACCGCCACCGCTGCTAGTGTAGTTGCTCAATGTGACAGATGAACCACCACTAACTGTACCGCCAATGTTTGCTGCACCTGCAAAATACTCTGTTCCTCCACTCACGGTAACACCAGAAGTCAGAGTTGGAGTCGATGAAGTATATACCACCAACGCTTGGCTACTACTGCCACCA
>JAFYSK010000009.1 GCA_017559385.1 Paludibacteraceae bacterium
CAAGCCACCCACAATCTTTAGTACCGCCTTCCAAAGGGATAAAATGGGTTCGTCTGCCTCTACGGGGGCGGAAGTAGCGTTCTTTTGATCACGAACGAAGGAGTAATACATATAGCCCACAAAGAGGAGTATCAATATCAGCCCATCTATACGACTAATCATAGATGGCGTGCCATTGAAGAAATTAAGCGCCAACAAGGTCAGCAAAACCGAGGCACCAATACAAAAGGGTATCTCAAATGTCATGTTCTTGCGGTCGATGGCAATCGGGAAACAGATAGCCGTGAGACCAAGGATACCCAAGACATTGAAGATATTAGAGCCCACCACATTGCCAATAGCCACATCGGCACTACCTTTCAGTGCGCCAAAGAAGCTAACCACTAACTCAGGCATACTAGTACCGATACCCACAATGGCGGCACCAATCACGAAATCAGAAACCTTGTAGCGGCGAGCCACAGAGACAGAACCTGCTACCAAAGACTCTGCACCAAACACGATGCCTACTAACGAGATGATAAGAATGAGGTATGACATAATTATAATAGTTTTAGTTCGCTCATTATATTCGCTGTAAATCACTCCGTTGTAGATCGTTCGCGATGCTCACTGTAGTTCACTCATTACATTCGCAGTAGTCTACAGGGCTTTGCCCGATCTACAGCCACTAACTAGTGGCGATCTACCAACTACAGCCTGAAAGGCGATCTAATATGGTTCTTTCAAAATCTGTGCAAAAGTAGCATGAATTTATTACGCCAATATGAAAAATATGTTAAGAAATTATTAATTCGTGAGAACGGTATGGAGATATGCATAATTTTTGCTACCTTTGCAGCATAAAACGAAATTTTATTTCGTAGTGAGAGAATTGCGCTATATATTGCTTCTGTTGGTCGTCGGATTCTATGCTTCATGGCAGAGATCCGATATGCATGCGCAAGCAGCAGCTAGTTGCCCATCGGCGAGCGAGAGCAGTATGCCGTCCGTATTGCATAATACGTTGGAAGACTATGCCAAACGACTGCAACAGCAATATGATTGGACGGACGCCCTCACTTCGTATCAGATAGGTACACGCAGCGAAGACAACCGCTTGCGCACGCGCCGCCAGGAACGCGTCTCTTCCTCGTGGCAAGTGCATGCACATGTAGAGGATTTGCATGCCGTATTGCGATACCATTCTAGCAGTATCGCTCACAATATCAATCGGATAGTGGCAAAGTCACGCATAATGCCACTTAGTTTGCCGAAAGAACATATCTCCTTCCCGTTTCATAGTTTTTGGTAGTTATCTAACCTATATCCAATAGGCGCAGCCGTCCAATATCCAATAGGCGGAACGCCGTCCGATAACTATAAGTTTAACTATCAAAAGATGAAACAACTATGGATGATATAACAATGATTCTGCTTGCTTTGGGTATGGTAGCAATCTTTATGGGTCCTTTCTTTGTGATTAGCGCCATCAAAGACAAAAAAGAAGCCAAACAAAAGCAAGAAGAAAACGAAGAGAAATAATTCATATGGGTGCGTCCAACGGGCGCACCTAATTTTTAACAATTATATTAAGAAATTATTAAAATACACCTCTATGGTTGGTCAAGTAAATTATTTTTACTAATTTTGCAAACAAAATCACACCCATATGGCAAAACAACGCATACTCATTGTAGATGATGAAGAGGATATATGCATGATCCTCTCCTATTCGTTACAGAAAGCTAGCTACGACACACTTGTTGCGCATTCCGCAGAGGAAGCACTCGAACTGCTCCAATCGCCCATAGCCCATACCCCATCGCCTATTGATCTAATTCTATTGGATATTATGATGGGCGAAATGTCGGGATTGGAGATGGCGGAGAAGCTACGCTCGGATATAGGGTATCGGGAATCGGGTATCGGGATTCCACCAATCATTTTCCTTACAGCGTTGAGCGATGAAGATACTGTGCTAAAGGGATTCAATTTGGGTGCGGATGACTATATCAGCAAACCATTTCGTATTGCCGAGGTGCTGGCACGAGTGGCGGCGGTGCTACGCCGTTCGGCAACGCCGAAAACGGCTGTTCAGAATAGTTCAGAAGTTCAGAATAGTTCAACAATTGTATTCGAGGGGATTGTGGTGAATAAAGCGGATATGTCGCTCAAGGTGGATGGCGAGGCGGTTGTGATGACCCGCAAAGAAATAGAACTGCTCTGCTATCTGCTCACACACCGTGGACAGATACTCTCGCGCGAACATTTATTACAAAATGTATGGGATAGCAATGGCTTTGTACTAGAGCGAACTGTGGATGTACATATCACCCACTTGCGCAAGAAACTGGGGCAATACGGCAAGCGGATTGTGACTAAGTCGGGATATGGGTATATGTTTAGTGTTTAGATGACGGCGCAAAGCGCCTACTGTTTAGTGTTTAGTGAACGCCGCTAAAGCGGCTACTGTTGAGAGTTTAGAGGCGATGAATATTTGGATTATTATAGGAATAGGTGTTGTGGCGATTGTAGGAGTGTGCTATGCTATCTACAAGCGCAAGATTAACCATGCGCGTGAGCAGCAACGATTGACATTGACACAGAATATCAGTCACGAGTTGAAAACCCCTGTAGCGAGTATTCGTGGGGTGCTAGAGACCATCCTTATGCACCCTGATATGGACGAAGAACAACGCAAGCAGTTTATAGAGCGTGCATATCAGCAGTCAGGTCGTCTTGCCAACCTTGTGGAAGATATTTCTACTATCAACAAACTAGATACCCAAACCGATTTCTACACCCGCTTGCAGCTAGATCTGCATACGGTAGTGGAGAATGTGGTGCAAGACTTGTCTTTGCGCGCGATGCAAGCAGGAGCGACCATCACGCATAATATCCCTAAGCACTTGATTATCTCAGGCAACTACACACTACTCTACTCCATTTTTCATAATATTGTGGACAACGCCATCAACTATGTAGAGAAAGCGGAAATCAATATCCAGCTTACCAGTCAAGATCCTGCGAATCTGTATTTTAGCATTAGTGATAATGGTCAAGGGGTACCCAATGAAGCATTGGCGCATATCTTTGAGCGTTTTTATCGCGTGGATAAGGGGCGTAGTCGTAAAGCAGGTGGCACAGGATTAGGACTATCTATCGTAAAACATGCTGTGATATTCCACGGCGGAAATATCACAGCAGTTAATCGTCAAGAAGGCGGATTGGAGTATCAGTTCTCGCTTTCTCGTAGGTCAAAGGTTCTGCATTAACCCGTTATAAACCCGTCATGAACCCGTAAAAGTCGGCTAGATGACGGAGAAATATCAACTCATTTCCAACATTCGTTGGATAGGACGAATAGCATCTTTTGCGATTGATTCGTCCACATGAATCTCATTACTCTCGTTTTGCAAGCAGTCGTAGAGATTTTGCAATGTGCACATACGCATGTATTCACATTCGTTGCAACCTCCACCTTCAGCAGGAACAGCAATAAATTCAACTTCCGGGCATGCCTTTTGCATCTCATGTAGGATGCCACTTTCGGTAGCTACGATAAATTGGTTATTGGCTATTGGCGATGGGCTATTGGCAATAGCATAATTGAGCAATGCTTGGGTAGAACCGATAACATCAGCATGCTGCAAGATAGATTGTTTGCACTCTGGGTGAGCAAGAACTTTGGCATTAGGATATTGCTCTTTGAGTTGGAGCAATGCTTCCTCTGAGAAGCGAGCATGCACATGGCAACCGCCATTCCATAGGTCCATCTTACGACCTGTCATGCGATTGATATAGCCACCGAGATTTTGGTCAGGACCAAAGAGTATAGGTTGATCTTCAGGCAATTGCTTCACTATCTTCAAGGCATTGCTACTAGTCACCACCACGTCCGTCAAGGCCTTTACTGCCGCGCTAGTATTCACATACGACACGACCATGTGGTCTGGGTGCGCAACTTTCCATGCAGCAAGATCTGTAGCTTTGCAGCTATCAGCCAGAGAACAACCAGCTTCTGGTGCAGGAATAAGCACCTTCTTATCTGGGCAAAGGATCTTTGCCGTTTCAGCCATGAAGTGTACACCACACATCACGATGATATCAGCATCGGTCTTGGCCGCCTGTTGTGCCAAAGCGAGGGAATCACCTACGAAGTCAGCCACATCCTGAATCTCAGGACGTTGATAATAGTGCGCCATGATAATGGCGTTCTTTTCTTGGCAGAGTTGACGTATTTGTTCTACAATGTTCATTATTTATAAGTTCAGAAGTTCTTATCTCCCTGAAGGTTCGAACGATTATTCGCAAGCGAATGTTCAGAAGCTCAGGAGTTTAGAATGTTAGGGGTTGACCTAATGTATTGTAATATACTCCGTTGTACTCAATAAGGAGTTGACCATTGCGGATAATCTTGGTATTTGTTTTTTCTACAACAGTCTCCTCAACATCTGTTGTTCCATTATCACAAGAGGTGATATAACGGGAGTATGAGTATGTCGTAGTAGTACCAGTGCCGCTACCAGTTGTTTCAATGGTAATACTGCTAAAGGCAGGACCTGCATCTGCAGTACTTGTTGGACTGGAGAAGCGCAATGCACCTACTCCAGATGGAGTGGTAGTAGGCTTCCATGTATAATTCTTCAGATTATTATTGTCCGCTTTCAATTCACCTAATTTCTTACCAGCTACAGAAAACTCAATGGTGTTATACTGAGTACCACCCCATGTACGCATATTAATGGTAATACTTGTTATCTTGCTAGCATCCACAGAAGGAGATTCGGCATACGAATTTTTGACCATTTTCCAATACTTACTTTGCTTATCTAAGCCCGAAAGAGTCCAACCTTGGGTGTTAGTCAGGTTTATAGCAATGGTAGAAGGAGTTGATACCGTTATTTCTTCCTCAGTCAGTTGCGCAAAGACCGCATGGAAAGTGGTATTTTGCGTAATGTCAGGTGCGTCATCTGCAGTAGAGAACAAATCTGCAGGTACATTATCTTGTGTACCCGTGATCACATCTTCGCTCCAACCCACAAATTGGGTACTGATCTCGTCGCAAGATTTAGGAGCTGTTGGCAATTGGTAAACTACACCACCCTTATTTACAGATAGAGTTGGGTTACCCGTAGTATATACTTCGCCATTCACCATCCAGGTCACTGTACATTTCTCTACTGGATCTACTGTACTTCCGCCCTCAAGCAAACCATTACTTTGACCCAACACAAAGCGTGAGTCGTATGCAGTAATCAACTTAGACAAATCAAGCGTTTGACCTGCTTTCTCACCCCAGATATACTCTGCCAAGTAAGGATAGTCGATAAATGGGTTGCGGTTACCTTGTGTTTGTTGAATGCCATTGTTACGGTCTATCTCCTTTTGTGATACAGGATCTTGGCGGTGCCATTTCATAAGCAATGCCACACCATACTTTGTAAGACCGAAGGCGCCAGTAGAATAATTAGTTGAGAATATCTTGCCACCATCACCAGTCGTAAATGCTGAATAATCGCCATTTGCCCATTTGATCATTGTACCAAAATAGCCGCGAGCGAAGTCACCTTTGTACTCATCGCGTGGTTCAAATACGGTACCTGAGCACGAAACAGACGCACCTGTATTACCAGCAATGGTATTACCACCAGTAATAGTAATACTCTTAGCAGAACCTAACTTAGCTCCATCATAGGTATAACTAGCACTTGATACTTCACCAAAAGCATAATTACTACGTCTGTTATTCACATATCCATCAGTAGGTACTACTTGGAAGATATCGCAACCAGGACCACTCTCTGATCCACCAAACCATGACTTAGGAATAGAGTGCTCGCGATTGTAGCAATCACACTCATTGCTATAACCACCACATTGGTCTGAACCTACAGTCCAACTACAGTCGCTATACATATCCCATATCTTGCCATTATCACGAACATCAGTAGTCCTATAGGCTGTCCATAATCCGCTATAGCCCAAGGAAGAATATCCCACTTTTGTCACCACCTGTACTGCATCAAAGAGTAATTTGCCTGACTTGCCATTTATATCCTTATAATAAGTAGGCAATGATGAAGCGGGCGTTACTGACTTTGCAAACAACGAAAGTGCAAAGAAGAAAATAGAAGTAAGAAGAAAAAATCTTTTCATATTTTGTAAAATTTATATTTCATATAAAATAGCCTACAAAATTACTGCTTTTTGAGGAAATAAACAAATATTTTGCATAAAAATTAGGATAACCCACTAAAAAACGTGGATTATCCTATTATTTGTTCAGTATCCTTTCGGTATCCTCTCGGTATCCCTTCGGAGTGGTATCGGAGTGATGACGGCTTCATCCGCTATCTTCCTAGCGTTCTTTCTATCGAAGCTACTTCTTGTTTTAGGACAGCATCATAACTCATCAAGTCTTCCATTGTGTTCAATGAGTGAGCCACTGTGGCATGGTCACGATGTACCATTTTTCCAATCTCAACCATAGAACATTCTGTGTATTTCTTGAGCAAGTACATGATCGTATTACGCGCCCTTACTGCCTCTCTATTTCGTGAACGCGCAGTGATAACACGCTCAGAGATATTCATATGTTGGCAAACAGTAGTTATGATATCACTTGGATTGAATGTCTTAGGCTGTAGTTGCACCAATCTACCGACTGCCGTCTGTGCCAATGTGATATCTATTGGACTATCAGTCAAAGTTGAGTATGCCAACAAACTAGCCAATACACCTTCTAGGTCACGCACATTCTCCGTAACATTCGTTGCAATATACTCCACAATTTCATCGTTGAGCTTGATACCATCCTTATGCAAACGATATGTCAAAATATCTCTACGCAACATATAGTCTGGACGAGTAATCTCTGCTGCCAAGCCCCATTTGAATCGAGACAAAAGACGATCTTGCACACCACGCAACTCATTTGGACTTCTATCTGAGGTCAAAATCAATTGCTTATGACTCTGTTGCAAGTGGTTGAATATTTGGAAGAACGAATCTTGTGTACCCTTTAAGTCTGCAAAGTACTGTATATCATCCACAATCAGCACATCCACCGACTGATAGAACATCAAGAAATCAGGAACACGATTGTGGTTAACTGCATCCTGGAACTGTAGTTTAAAGGTGTTAGCAGCTACATATAGCACTCTGGCAGTAGGGTTCAGTGCACATACCTCATTACCAATCGCATTAGCCAAGTGTGTCTTACCTACTCCACTGCCTCCAAACAAGAACAATGGGTTAAAGATCGTTTTACCTGGGTTTTTAGCAATCTCAATAGCAGCTGCACGAGCTAATTTATTAGGCTCACCTTTAACAAAATTAGCAAAAGTATATTGCGTATTTAGGTGACTATCCCAATCGCTTTTGATTGGTGCGAAGCCTTGCACCATAGGCGCAACAGGAGACGATGTCTGTAGTTTTAGATTATCACTAGGGATATCCACACTGCTGCCTGCCATCATTACGCGGTACTCCAATCTAACAGTAGGTCCGAACACCTTACGTAATACGCGCGATAATATGTCTAGGTAGTTGTCCTCAATATAGTCAACGATAAACTGACTTCTTACTTGCAAGACCAACAAATTGTTTTCCCATTGGATAGCATCAACAGATGCAAACCAAGTTTGGTATGCACTTTGCGAGAGATTATCACGCAATATCTGTTGGCACTCTGACCACAATATGTTCAATTTATCTTGCATTAATCTTTATTATACTTTTTTTATGAGCGCAAAAACCACTCTGCTGCATTCCTACAGCTAATAGTCAGTCAATTTCTGAAAAAGAGGTAAAAATCGTATTTTTCTCGAAATCGAGTGCAAAGGTACTGCTTTTTTTTCATACTCCCAAATCTTAATTTTGGGGTAGAAATTCATAACAAGTTATTGTGCAAAAAATCAAACGATTATGTTCGATATTTTGATTTTCTTAAGATTATATCAACATGCCATTCATAACTAATTGGTTTTCACTACAAACACAGATCACAGTTCCACGCATTATAGTTCCACACAAAATATACAATCAGCTATCAATCAACACAATACAATCTTTTTCAACACATATCGTTAATTAGACAATTGAAAAATAAGCTTATTTAGGCAGTTTCTTTTGGATAAACGCACGAGCCTTAATCGATGTAACAATTGAATCTACACCTAGTACCACATTATCAAGGTTGATTAATGTAGTATTCAAGTTGTCATACAAGGCTTTGTCGTTGAGCAACAAACCTAATGTACCTTCGTGCGATTGAATAGCTTGATTTACGCCACCAACCACAGTATTGATACTATCTACCAAGCCTGCTATATTCACTTGCTCTACTTCGTTAGCCAAAGCAGAGATACTGGTCACAGTAGAATCTACCTTTGCTATTATTCCTGGCAAGTGGTTATGTGTCAACTTGCGCAAATCATTGCCTGAAACACGCAAATCATAGCTAATTTGCTCCACATTTTGCAATGTCTGGTGCAGGCTACCCTCGCTTAGCTCATTATTCAGTGTAGCCATCAGCGTGGTTGTTTCGCCCAGCACGCTATCCAATTTAGCCAAAACACCATGTTCCAAGCTTTCAAACAAACCAGGAACAACTACCGATTTTAATGTATCACCTTTCTGGCACAAACCTGTAGTAGCAGTAGTTGGCAAAACCATCTCAATAGCCATACCGCCCAACAAACCATCGGCTCTTAGGGCCATCTCGGTACCTACAGGCAATTGAATATTCTTATCAATTGACACGCTAACAACAAAGGCTGGATTCTTAGTAAAATCATATTGAATACGTTCTACAAGACCCACCTGATATCCTTTGATATACACTGGCGCTTGTTCTGTCAAACCATTAATATTCTCATACTTACCAACATACGACGCGGTAGATGAGAAGATGTTGATTCCTTTTAAGAAGTTAAGGCCAAAATACAGTATTACTGCACACAAGATAGCAAGAATACCTACTTTTATTTCTCTAGAGTGTTTCATATTTATTTGTTTTTATTTTCGTTATAATATTTTTCGAAAGCTGTAAAAATGCTATTCACCACACCTTGTTGCCCCGCTTTGCTAGCTAGCCATTTCTCTTCATCTTCATTACTGATGAATCCCATCTCAATTAATACACCCGGACATGCTGATTTCAGTAGTACCCAGAATGCAGCCTGGCGCACACCACGATTGGCC
The DNA here is from genome assembly GCA_017559385.1 of Paludibacteraceae bacterium. Lineage (GTDB taxonomy): Bacteria > Bacteroidota > Bacteroidia > Bacteroidales > Paludibacteraceae > Colicola. The sequence goes on from JAFYSK010000009.1 coordinate 9,190, forward strand.
CGTTGTAATGTACCTACAAATTCGTTTTGTACTTTCTCAGCAAAAATCAAGCTATTATCCATATAATCATGTTGCATCAACTCAAACATGATATAACTTTCTATCGAGTTATCAAATCCTTGATATACGGTCTGGTCTTGCTCCAGCTTCATCACGGAGTTCTCGCGCATAGCTACATCCAAATTGTCCTCCATGCGTTCGGTACCTAGTATAAAAGTCTCTGCTCCGCATGCTTTGCGATTGTCAGCTGCATTAGTATGGATACTGATAAACAGTTTCTGCTCGTCCTTGCATTTATTTACAATATCAGCACGCTGCTGCAAAGGTAAGAACACATCTGTTTCTCTAGTCAAGATCACATTAATATCAGGCAATTTCTCCTTGATCATAGCAGCTAACCCCTTAGCCACATTCAAGTTTAGATCTTTCTCTTTCGTACCATAACTCAAACCCACTGCACCTGCGTCATGGCCACCATGCCCTGCATCTATCACCACAGTAAAAGATTGCAATGACAGCATCAATACCGCCATCACTACCATAGAAAGTATCTTACGAATTGTTTTCATCTGTATTCAACTTTACACACTAAAAGTGTGCAAAGGTACAACTTTTTTTTCAAATACGCAAAATATAAACAAAAAAAGACGACCGAAGCCGTCTTTTGGGTGACTAGTGGTGCTCTCGTTCGATTACTGCTTACTACAAAGAACTACTCCGTAGTTAAGGTAGTCGCAACATCTCACTCTCCCCTAAAAGTCTACTTTTCGGGGGCCCTCTTATTGGGTTCTCGCCAAGCCACTAGACACAAAAAAGACGACCGAAGTCGTCTTTTTGGGTGACTAGTGGGGCTCGAACCCACGACACTCGGAACCACAATCCGATGCTCTGCCAGCTGAGCTATAGCCACCATGTTGCGCAATGCGCAAGTTTTAAAAGCTATGGTATTACTACCCCTTCGTTTCAAAACCGGGTGCAAAGGTACTGCTTTTTTTTGATATGACCAAATTTTTTCAACAAAAAAGTATATTTTTATCTGCTTTTTCGTGCAATTCCTTCTTCTCAGCCCCGATTCAATATCTTATTCTTCCTTTTCAGCTTGGTATGCCTCTAGCGCTTTTCGCAGTACCATCATCGCCTTGCCTAGATCCTCCCGGTTCAGGATATAGGCCATACGAACTTGTTTCTTGCCTTGCGTTGGATCGGTATAGAATCCACTACCTGGCGCCATCATGATAGTCTGTCCCTCGTATTGAAAATCAGTCAAACACCAACGGCAGAAATCATCCGTATCGTCAACAGGCAACTGCACCATTACGTAGAACGCGCCCATAGGCGTAGGAGCAAACACCCCCGGAATTTGATTAAGCTGATCAATCAGATAATTGCGACGAGCCAAATACTCATCATACACCTCCTCCATATACTCTTGCGGTGTTGAAAGCGACGTTTCCGCTATTACCTGACCAATCAAAGGTGGTGACAAACGTGCCTGACAGAACTTCATTACCGCATTGTGCACTTCTTTGTTTTTTGTGATCAACGCACCAATACGTATTCCACATTCAGAATAACGTTTGCTGACAGAGTCAATTAACACCACATTCTGCTCGATACCTTCCAAGTGAAATGCCGATATATATGGACGCTTTGTATAGATAAACTCACGATAAACCTCGTCGGAGAATAGATATAGATTGTACTTTTGTACCAAGTCACGAATCTGCATCATCTCTTTCTTGGAATAGAGATATCCCGTTGGATTATTGGGGTTACATATCAATATCGCGCGTGTTTTATCTGTAATCTGCTCTTCAAAAGCCTCTACGGATGGCAATCTAAAACCATTCTCAATATCGGTCTTCACCGACTTTACGACCGCGCCACACGAGATTGCAAAAGCCATATAGTTGGCATAGCTAGGATCTGTCACAATAATCTCATCGCCCGGATTCAAACATGCCATATAGGCAAACATAATCGCCTCAGATCCACCTGTGGTAATAATAATTTCATCAGGAGAAAGGTCTATACCATACTCAGCATAATAGCCTACCATCTTCGTGCGCAAGGATTTGATACCTTGTGATGGAGAATATTCCAAAATTTCATCATGAAAACTCCTCAATGCGTCCATCGCACACACCGGAGTCTTGATATCTGGTTGTCCGATATTCAAGTGGTAGATATGTACACCATTGCGTTTCGCAGTATCTGCATACTTAGCCAGTTTACGAATAGGCGACTCTGGCATATTCTGTGCTCTAGTAGAAATTTTCATAACGCTATATCAATTAAGGTTACTTATTGTTATTCCGCTGCAAAGTTACTACTTTTTTTCGACATATACAAGTAGCATCAAAAAAAATCGCCATTGGTTTGCACCAACAGCGATTTTCTTCATTTATAGTCTCGTGGCCTCACGGCCTCTTCATTATCCGCCACAACGGCTATAGCCACACTCGCGGCAGTGCATACAACCTTCTTCAAAGATGAGTTCATTGCCACAGTTAGGGCAAGATTGGCCTTGTACCACTGTGCCATCTTGGATGTATTTCTTCAACGCACGCTCTACACCCACTTTCCACGAGTTGATAGTCTCAGAATCCATTTGCAATGAGCTAATCATCTTGATCACCTGGTCGATAGGCATGCCGTAACGCAAGACACCAGAAATCAATTTAGCATAGTTCCAGAACTCTTTGTCAAACTTATAGCTCAAGCCCTCCATAGTAGTCTTGAAGCCACGAGAGTTAACAAACTGGAAGTCATAACGCTTTGTACCATCCTCTTGAACCACGCGGATAATCTTACCTTTGGTTACAGATTTAGGCAACAAGATTCCCTCTTCGTCGTCTGCTAAACCAGTAAAGATCTCATATGGAACACCATCTTTCAAACCTACGAAGGCGATCCATTTATCTTTATTATTTTGGAAACGAACTACATCACACTCTAATTCGGCTGGACGGATACGCACTTTGTTGTCGAAGCATACGCAGTTCTTCTCGTCTTTCTTGCTGGTATCTTCTTTTTTCTTCTTCTCCTTCATGCCCTCAAGCACGCCAGTGCGCGAACCATCGCGATATACGGTACAGCCTTTGCAGCCTGAGCGCCAAGCCTCTTCGTATAGTTGGCCAACTAGTTCTTCGCTCACGTCGTTAGGCAGGTTGATCGTCACTGAGATAGAGTGATCCACCCACTTTTGGATAGCGCCTTGCATGTGCACTTTCTCTAGCCAATCTACATCATTAGCAGTAGCTTTATAGTATGGCGATTTCTGTACCAGCTCGTCAATCTCAGCGGTGGTATAGCGATGAGCTGGATCGTAGGTATAGCCATTAGCATTCATCCATGTGATGAACTTATGATGGAATACAACATACTCCTCAAAGCTATCACCTACCTCGTCCACTAGATCCACATGCACATTCTTGTCATTTGGATTCACCTTGCGACGACGACGATATACTGGTTGGAACACTGGCTCAATACCGCTGGTAGTTTGGGTCATAATACTAGTTGTACCAGTTGGAGCGATAGTCAAGCAGGCAATATTACGACGACCATGTTTAACCATCAGTTCATACAACTCAGCATCTGCCTCTTTCAAACGTTGGATATATGGGTTGTTCTCCTCGCGCTTAGCGTCATATACATGGAATGCGCCACGCTCTTGTGCCATTTGCACACTACTACGATATGCAGCCAAAGCCAAATTCTTATGTACCTCTACAGAGAAAGCAGTTGCCTCTGGTGTACCATAGCGCAAGCCCAAAGCTGCCAACATATCACCCTCAGCCGTTGTTCCCACACCGGTACGACGACCCTTGGTGGTCTTATCCATGATTTTCTCCCACAACTCGCGCTCGGTACGCTTGATAGACTCGCACTCTGGATCAGACTCTACCTTAGCTAAGATCTTCTCAATCTTCTCTACCTCGAGGTCAATGATATCATCCATCATACGCTGAGCCACAGCCACATGTTTTTTGAATAGCTCAAAATCGAACTCCGCCTGTGGAGTAAATGGATTCTTCACATAGCTATACAAGTTGATTGCCAACAAACGGCAACTATCGTAAGGACACAATGGGATCTCACCGCATGGGTTGGTACTTACAGTCTTATAACCTAAATCCGCATAACAATCTGGCACTGATTCACGGGTAATAGTATCCCAAAACAACACACCTGGTTCAGCAGATTTCCATGCATTGTGGATCACTTTTTTCCACAACTTAGCAGCATCCACCTCCTTCGTGTACGTAGGTACGTCGGAATCAATAGGATATTGTTGGGTATACATCTTACCCTCGATGGCAGCATGCATAAAGTCATCGTGCATCTTCACAGACACATTCGCACCAGTCACTTTGCCTTGCTCCATCTTAGCATCGATAAACGCCTCACTATCAGGGTGCTTCACGCTCACACTCAACATCAATGCACCACGACGTCCATCTTGAGCCACCTCACGAGTAGAATTGCTATAACGCTCCATGAATGGTACCAAACCAGTTGAGGTCAAAGCAGAGTTTTTCACTGGACTACCATGAGGACGGATATGACTCAAGTCATGACCCACTCCACCACGACGCTTCATCAATTGCACTTGCTCCTCGTCAATTTGGATAATTGCACCATAACTATCTGCACTACCATCTTGACCAATCACAAAGCAGTTGCTCAAACTTGCCACTTGATAGTCATTACCAATACCTGTCATTGGGCTACCTGCTGGAACAATATACTTAAAGTCCTTCAATAGCTCAAACAATTCCGCCTCCGACAATGGATTAGCATACTTTTGCTCAACACGCGCAATCTCACCTGCTAAGCGATGATGCATATCATCTGGGGTCTGTTCATACAGGTTTCCATACGAGTCTTTCAAGGCATACTTAGTGCTCCACACACGAGCCGCCAACTCGTCACCTTTAAAATACTCCACAGAAGCTAATTCTGCTTCCTTCTGGGTAAAAGTCTTTTTCTCCATGATATATAATGAGTTACAATTTTTCAAAAAAACAGAGCCCATAAAATGGGCGCGAAATCGACTGCAAAGGTAGTACATATTTACGAAATACACAAATTTTTCTTCATTTTTTCTTCAAATCAGATCAAAAAGTTGTCCAAAATAAAAATGCAAACCGCTCATTATAAGCGATTTGCAGATTTTATCAACACCCAAAAGTTTTCCGTTTCTAAAAACCTACCTACAACTCAAGTCTTCTATTTGTGTTATTCTAGCATTGCAGCATATTGTCCCATTCCTGTCTATTTGCTGATACTGAACACTTTGGGCTCTTTCCGCATAACGTGTTAACATCTCGTCGCCCAGATATAGCTCTTTCACATAGTTAATATCTAGTCTAAATGGCTTGGTATTATCTTGCATTCTACGAGCATTTAGCATCCACTCTAGATACTTGGTTGAATTGCAATGACAATTGTAATCCATGTCAGCATATTGGATGGTATGTGGTTTTTCTTGTGCACGAATCACCTCGCTATCTTGTTCCAGCTCGCTGAGCACCAATGGTAGCATCTTAGCACCTCTACTCATCTTCAGCACTTCGCCGTCCACCGACTCCTTGAAAATAGGCATATCAAACAGGTTAACTATTTCGCGTTTATCACGATCCAGCACAGCCCATACTGTTTTGCAGCAGCCTATCAATCTCTCGCCTTCCTTTTCCTTTATATATATACGGAAGTCACGAACCGACAACATATGTGCATTCATCTCTATCCATGTCTCAAACACAAGTTCTTCGCCATGGGTTGGCAAGTATAACATTTCTAGGTTTACATGTGTTATAATCCATGTGCAGTTATATTGCATCAAAAACGGAATGCCAATACCCATTTCATCTGCCACTTTTCCAGCGACTATCAACAAACGATTCTCCATCGTATGCAATCGCAAACGACGCGTATCATCTATATCTTGGTATTGTACAGTATAATTATATCTATATTTCATAACTATCAATTCTAAATGGCTCTACTTTCCCATATATCCTCCCATAATTCTTCAAAGGCATCCCTTTTGGATCAGCCTATCTTGTAGCCACCACACGGCCTCCAGCCGATTTCCAGCCAGATGGTAAGCGCCCTACTCTTCAATTGGAAATACGCCCGTTGGATTCATGATCGTATATTCCGTCATAGTTTGGTTCGAGCGGAAACCCACACCCTTCACAATCGAGTTCTTACGGGTAATTACTATAGACGAGTCTGAATATACAGTTTTCTCTTTTTGATCCCAGAACAACAGAGGTGACTCAAAGGTCTCACCCTCTAGGTTCAGCGCTTTTACATTCCCCCTCAATGTCCATCTTTGTTCGGTCTCATTATAATGTGCATAATCTGCCTTGACCGACGCATCGGCCTGCTGGCTCTGATTAAATTTCTCCAGGTATACCCCCTCCGGAAACTCCCAATATGGGGTATCGGCTTTGTCGTATACCAACCATTTTGCTGCCTCTATTCGATAGCGTATGATACCTGAGTCAGAGATCAGCGTTGATACCTCTTCAGCCTCTAGTACCGGCATCAACTTTCTATCTAGCACTGCCTCAGCTTGCAGTTTCACGCCTTTCTTTTGGCATGCAAACACACTTGCACATAGCAATACCAAGAGAACCACACGAGTGATTCTCTTGGTTATTGAATGTGATATGATTGAGTGAATACTCACCTAGTTCTTATCTTGCACGAACGATAGTAGTTCTACCTACCCATCCACCTACAGTAAAAGCTGAACCTTCGTTCAAATCCTTGCTAAAGAAGATATCATCTCTACTTGGGAAGTGAACACGGAACTTAGAATACAATTTGTCTGCATCAGCTGCACAACTTGGATCCACTTGTTTTGCCTTCACGCACATATCGCATGCTACCCAGAATACAGAGCGTTGCAATATAGGATCACTATAGATTCTAGCTGCACCGTAGCAGATAGCCATCAATAGATAGCAGCGACCATCCTCTGGCTCCAACTCCAAGGCTTGCTTAGCGTAGTTCACACCTTGTGGATAGTTCTTGAGCGACACATATACATTAGCCAAACGATACAAGTAATCAGCCTTATCCTCTTTTTCTACGTCCTCCATTGCCAAAGCTTGTTTGTAGTACTCTACAGCGCCATCCAAGTCACCTTTCTTGATGCACATTTGTGCACAACCGGCAGCAGACTCAGCAGTTGGTTGCAATTTGTGTGAACTCTCTGCAGCAGCAAAGTACACCTCGCTCTCGGTACAACCCATACGACGATAGAGACGAACAATTGAGTTCAATGTCTCTAGGTCATTAGCGCTCTCAGCCACCTTGCTAGCAAACTTCTCATCCATGGTTGCGCAGTCTGCAGCACCAGATGCAGCATACATACGATCGGCATAAGCCTTCACGCTCTTAGCTGGTTCTGCGTTGGCACCACCTGCAGATGCAATAGCATCCAAAGTAGCACTTACCAACTCATAGTCAGCCTCATATTGACTCGCATACTGATCTGTATTTGATTTGTACACCTTGTATGAGTGCTCCATAAACTTGCGAACTACATCTACTGGAGTATTAGCTGCCAATACAGTTACTGACTCCTTCAACCAGTCATATGCACACAATGCCAAAGTATCTTCTGGGTAGTATGTCAAATAATCCTTAGCCTTTTGACCCAATACATATGCATCTGGATAGCGTGCATCATCAAAATATTTGATACGATCATCGTGCAATTTGATGATTGAATCACGCAGTGCCATACGCTCTGCATCTGTTTGAGCTTGTGAATAACGATACTCCAAAATTTTAGCACCATTGGTGTAGATTTGACTACGAAACTCTGGACGGCTAGTATAAACAGGCAACCAGAACTCATACGCTGAAGACCAGTCCTTCATCTTTACTGAAGTTTGGAACAACGAAATGTTCTCCAAGCACTCCTCGTCTGTCATTTGCTCTACTACAGGAGCTTCTGGCTCCACAGCACCTTTCTTTTTCTTCTTTTGTGCAAAGCCTGCCATACAAACGCTTGCACACAAGATTAATAATAATACCTTTTTCATGTTTGTTTTGTTTTATATTTTTTTATAATTCGGTCTTATTGCCTACAACTTGCGCTTGAAGAACCAATGCTCTGAGATTGACGCATTCACCACAAAGCGCAAGTAGTTTTCATTCAGTACATTCTTTGTAAATCCTCTTCTGCCATACTCCAATGTTGTATTAATAACGGTACCCACAGTACGCAGCGGGAATCCAAAGCCCAGACTCACACCCAGTTCTGGTTGGTTATACACTGCAGTATACGATGTAGTATAGTTCAAACCAGCTCGCCACATCATCCTATCGCTAAACTTACGACTTGTAGGATCATTCCGATATTCCACGCCCAAAGCAAATCGATGGCGCGACACCAAATCGCCGTTCTCGCCAAAATACTTAGTTGTTGACCAATCTTGGCATTGATAATCCAAACCCACCATCAATCTATCGGCAAAACCATAGCTCAAACCCACACCATACATCATCGGCATCTCAAATCCGCCCGACATCTTAGCCACGGTATCTGAACTAGAAGTCTCTATCTGGTTGTACTCCATACGAGAGAACGCTTGTTTATTCTCATACACAGCACCCAGTGTCAAACTATGTTTACCAAAGGTATGGAAGAACTGCAAGCCGTAGCGCAATCTAAAACTATTTGCGCGCAGGTAGTCCATCTGACTCACCGAGTCTATGGCTGCGTCCCTAAAGTTCAAACTGCGCGATTGGTTGATCTCGCCAAACATATAATAGGCATTCACACCTAATGCTACCCAGTCGCAGATATTAAAACTCAAACCGCCATACACTTGTGTAAAACCGCCTTCACCCGAGTATGCTTTTGTATGATGATACACATATTCATCGCCTTGCTTCAACGAATCATTTAACGCAAACTTATATCCCACAGCCGAATATGGATTGACACCTACTGACATAGCGATATACCTGCGCCACAATGGAAATTGGATAGTCATATACTCCAAGTTACCATTCAAGCGATTGGTTGCGCCATTTGCATCACCATAATTCGTATACAAGAACGAGCCTGCGATATCAAACATAAAGGTCAAACTGTCGCACGCTGTATACGATGCAGGTTGTGCAGGGTTGATGGCCTTATTTGAGCGCATACCAACACCTACCCCACCCATCGCACGATAGGCATTGGGTAAGTTGCTATTCAATTCTCCATATCCAAATCTAGATGATGGCGATGAAGTCGCATTCTGCGCCCATGCACCCGCTACCATCATCAGCATCGCAAAAACTAATACTATATATCTTTTTTTATTCATAATCTATTCCCGATTCCCGACTAGACTACACCCCACTCAAAATCCTATTCAACCCTATCAGTACCAGATGTGGTTCACCTACCACATCACGATGCTTCATCGCGTTCAGTATATAGGGCGCATGTCCACCGGTCACATAGGTTTTAAAGGCTATTTTCTGTTCCTTTAGCTGACGCATATATCCTTTTACCTCGTACACCAATCCTCGTACCACACCGGCGGCTATAGCCTCTTTGGTATTCTTGCCAAATAGTGGCATTAGCGTATCTGGCTCCACCTCTACCTTAGGCAATCGCTTGGTCATCTGATTGAGCGCTGTCAGTCGCATTTTGATACCAGGGGCGATATTTCCCCCCATATATCCTTGTTCTACCGACACAAAATCAAAGGTCACCGCCGAGCCTGCATCTATGATCAGTAGGTTCTGATCCGAACACAGATGTGCTGCACCTACGGCAGCTGCTATGCGATCATGACCCAAGGTCTCTGGTGTCTGATAGCAGTTTTTAATGGGTAGCGGAGTCAAGTGATCAAACAGCACAAACTTCTTTGACAACCGATTCAACGCATTGATCACAGCAGGCTCCATATTGGCCACTGACGATACGATACTATTCTCTATAGGATACAACGAGAACAATCGCTCTACATCCACAGACGTAAAGGACCTATATAGGAGGTTCTTCACGATAGCACCATCCTTGAATAGTGCTACCTTCGTCCTTGAATTGCCTTGATCAATACACAAGTTCATTTCTTTTGTTCGCTTTGCTCACTATTAGATCGCTTCGCTGTAGTTCACTTCGTTGTAGGTCGCTCGTTGCACTCGCTGTAGTCCACAGGGCACCAGCCCGATCTTCCAACTACAGGCGCTTTGCGCCGATCTACAGCCCGAAGGGCGATTTGCGAAGCTATGCTTCGTACAAGAAGCGCTTAATACTCTTCTTTGGTGTCTTCTCAAACTCGTGGGTATAGAGTTTCACCACATTAATCTGCTCGTAAGCAGCCAAATCGGCATTCACCAACTTGCGGTTCTCTTCCATGATAGCCTCCAACTGCTCCTGCGTCAACTTATCCGCATCTACAGCTTCAAAGTCTGGGCAAACCAATGCTACCAACTTTGTATCATCCTTTTGCAATACCAACGACTCTAATACGTATGGCATATTATTGATCTTTGCCTCTATCTCCTCTGGGTAGATATTCTGTCCACTAGGACCTAACAACATCGTCTTGCAACGACCCTTGATATAGATAAAGCCATCCTTATCTATCGTTCCCAAATCGCCCGTACGCAACCAGCCATCTTCAGTAAACGATTGCGCAGTTGCTTCTTCATTTTTGTAGTAACCAGTCATCACATGCTCACCACGAACTTGAATTTCACCTACACCTTCGGCATTAGCATCGGCTATACGAGCCTCCATAAAGCCCTCGAGCACTTGGCCGCACGATTGTGCACGAAAATCCTCACTATGTGTAAAACTGATTAACGGAGCCGTCTCTGTCATACCATAACCAATAGTCAATGGGAACTTGATTCGACGCAAAAATGCTTCCACTTCCGCATTTAATGGGGCGCCACCAATAATCACCTCACGAAACTCACCACCAAAAGCGTTGATCAGCTTCTCACGAATCTTACCCAATACAACTTGGTCTAACAATGGCACTTTCAACACCCAACTTACTGGACTCTTACTGATCTGTGGCTGAATCATCTTTTTATAGATCTTCTCCAAAATCAATGGCACACTCAAGATCACCGTTGGTTTCACTTCAGCAAAAGCTTTCAACAATATCTTAGCAGATGGAGTACGACCTACCAAATAGGTATGTCCACCAGCAGATAAACATGCTAAGAAGTCAAAAGCACATCCATACGCGTGTGCCAAAGGCAAGAATGCCACGTGACGGCAACCTGGATATACCAAACCGGTTTGATTACCAAAGATAATATTTCCAGCCAATGCATTCGCAGGAGTCATTACGCCCTTGCTAAAGCCTGTCGTACCGGATGTATAATTAATGGATGCCAACTCTGCATTGCTGCGATCAATATAACGGACATCATCTTTGCTAAAGCCATTAGGATACTTCTCTACAAACAATTCCTCGATCGTCATCTTATCCACCGTTTGCTCCATAGGCAGACGGCTAAGAATCATTTCCATATTATTGAGCGACAAAACCGCTTTCAAGTCAGGTACTTGCTCTGGGTCGATATTCTCCCAAATCAAATCGGTGATAAACAGTAGCTTGCTCTCCGAGTGATTCACAATATGAATAGCATCATTTGCTTTAAAGTCTTGCAGAATAGGCACTATCACAGCACCATAGGTTACACTAGCCAAAAAAGTGGTCACCCAATTCACATTATTCCTACCCATCACAGCCACTTTATCGCCAGGAGCGATACCTGCCTGCTGAAAGAGCAAATGTATTTTCGCCACATTCTCAGCCAGCTGCGCATAGGTCAAGGTATTCGTAGTTCCATAATCGGTCACCGCTTCCAGGTCCCAATTCTTACGAAACGAATTCTCATAAATCTTGATCAGATTCTCTTCTGGTTTTGTTAACATATCGTTTAATTTGATTGTTAGTTTCTTGATTCAGTTATTTATCTACCCAAATGTCCACACACAAAATACGCTGCAAAGGTAATAAAATTAATCCAAATACGCAAATCATTTTCACATATTATATTATTTTTAATAATAATTTAACTTTTTGGCATAATTATTGTACTTAATATCATAGTTATTAATCATTTAATTTTTGCGTTATGAAAAAGTACATATGTGATGTTTGTGGCTGGGAGTATGATCCTGCCATCGGAGCTGAAGGTATCCCAGCTGGTACCTCATGGGAGCAAGTTGCTGAAGATTTCGTTTGTCCTCTCTGCGGCGTTGGCAAAGACGAGTTTTCACCAGCCGAGTAACTAGTCTGCTAGCACCACTAGCCAACTAGCAAAACTAGCAAAAAAAATAACGAGGAACTACCTCGTTATTTTCTTTCCCACCAGCCTATCGTATCTAGCGCCGAACGGACTGTAGTACACATCCACCGTATATTCATTTTGCGTCTGCCAATGCGAGCCTTCCAGCGGCAGCATACTCACTGCGCCATCCCGCAGCATATAGTACATATAGTTGTATCCACCTTGTTTGAGGTAGGCATACAAATAGTAGCATTTATTCTCCGCATCGTACTGCATCATATTGTTCACCGAGTATCTATTAAAGAACATATCACCTCCAACAAACACCTGCGCATTCATCAGCGGATGCTCTACGGGCAACACAAAGTGCACCCACATATATTCAGCCTCTGTATCCACAAAATCCGACCGTTCACAATTCACTACCAACTGACCATTCGCATCCACATCCGACAGATATGAAAGGCCTTCTCTGCCAGCACCTTTAGCTTCGGTTCCACGCACCCTATCTACCTCCAGCAGCACATGGTATTCACCCTGGTCATACGACACGCTATTCACATTATAACCAGCATAATACCTTGAGTACGAATCAAACCTACGAAACTCATTTCCGCCCTCAAAAATCAGCTCTTTCTTGTTCACATATCGCAGTTTTTGGGGCTCAATGAATGTCGGCCTCAGGATGTACTGTTGGTTGTCCATCCTACCGTTTTGTTGCACCACAAGTGCCACATCGTTAGCATCTCTCACGCCTAGTTTTTCGGTATGTACATCTATGTCCACCTGTTGATACCTTCCGTTCAGTTCCACATCGGTATTGGCTCGCACGTTGGCCTCTATCTCCACCATCGGCTCTACCACTTGAAAGCAGAACACGGCCACCACTTGCTCTTGGTCGCCATCCTGATAAACCTGCAGCATATAGTTGCCACTTGCTTTCAGTTGCATATCCTCATTAGGGAAGACAAACGAGTAATGCGTATATTCCTGTTGGGTGTTCACCGAGCGTTCATACTCCACGATATCCGCAGAGGTGAAGCCATCCACATAGTCGTACGAACTGATATTATCGCTAGGCGACCAGTGCATATCGCAGTGTACCACCTCGTAGGTCAGATGCTTGATATCATGGCTCAGATAGTCGAAGCTAAACTCCAAGGTGTTCTTTTCGTCGCTACCGTCTATCACACCACTCTCAGGCAGCACCAAATATGGACGCTGCAGATTACCGCTTGGCTCCAGCGCCTCGTTCAAATAGCGCACGCGCAACGTGTGTATATTAGGGTCAGCCGTACCCGTCAGATGCTGCGCATAGCTCGATACGCATATTGCCAGTAACAGTACTATTATTCCTTTTTTCATATCACATCTATGCTCGTTCAAAAATAATCTCTATATCTTCTACTTGCAGTCGCACTTTCAGCCACTCTAGCACCTTTGCTCGCTCCATTTCGCCAGGCTGTTTTGAGCAATATACTATCACTACCACCTGGTTCTCCGAGGTCACTACATCCTTCTCCATAGCCGTACCTTTTGCCATTGTAATACGAACAATATCAGGCATCTGCACCTGCAACTCGGCAGCCAACTGTGCAGCAGGCAACTGTTGTTGCTTATAGTTTTCCAGCTGCGCATTCAGCACCTTGATCGAATCGTCGCGCACTTGTATATTATTGGTATTGGTAGCTATCAGGTTCTTCACGATCTCTGTTTCATTCAATCGATCCACCTGTACTGTAGCATCCTCGTGTATCACTATTTGCGAACGCATGATTCCGTAATTCTCAGCATCACGAAGCAGCATCTCGCGCGTGTCATTATTCAAGGTCTCACCAGCCAATCTCAGTTCTAGCATATATGGCTTACTATCTATATCTACTTGCGAATCATAGATATAGGTCTTGCCTATTGTATGATTCTTCTTTACAAATCTATTAGCATTTTTCGTAAACTCATTCTCACGAATCACTTGATAACCCGTTACTACACTCGTACCAGCCAATAATATTACCAAACCATACGACAGTATGTAGTATCTCCTTCTATTTTGCTCCACGGTAAGCACCGGAAACTTCAGAAACTTAGCCATCAGGTATGCCGCCATGGCGATAAAGATGCAATTGATACTAAACAGGAATAGCGCTCCTATTGTGTATTGCAAACTCATATTGGCTATTCCATAACCCACAGTACATAGTGGTGGCATCAAGGCCGTAGCAATCGCTACACCCGATACAACGGTACCTTTCTCCTTACGAGCAGTCTCTAGCACACCTGCCATACCGCCAAACAAAGCGATAAACACATCGTATATCGTAGGTCTTGTACGCGCCAGCAACTCAGTGGGGTTATCTATCTCCAGCGGAGTGAGTATAAAGTACAAGGTAGCTGCTAGCAAGCTTATTCCCACCATCACCAGTAGGTTCTTAATGGAGAATAACACCAGATCTCTGTCGTTGGTTCCTAGTCCTAGTCCAAGACCAATGATAGGTCCCATTAGCGGAGATATCAACATGGCGCCGATAATCACGGGTATGGAGTTCACATTCAGTCCCACGCTGGCTATGATAACGGCTGCAAACAGGATATACACATTTGGACCTTTAAATGGAATATTCTTGCGGATATTATCATTTGCTGCAGGAATATCTACATAATTGGTCAGATTGAGTGTATCTGTTAGAAACTCTCTGATATTAAAATTCAGTTTCATAATTTATATATTTGTAGGTATATAAGTTGATTGTCATATTCTCGCCGACAAAATTACAAAATTTTCATCAAATACACAAAAATATTTGCATATTTCGCAAAAAAGCAGTACTTTTGCACTCGCGTTTGCGATTTTTCGTTTCGGTTCAGTCGCTTCGCTCCTGCCACCATAGCTCAGTTGGTAGAGCAACTCATTCGTAATGAGTAGGTCCGGGGTTCGAGTCCCCGTGGTGGCTCAAAAATGAAGAAAGATATCCCAGCGGATATCTTTCTTCATTTTTAGTTAGTACGTATGGACTTCGAACCCGTAAAGGGGCCCCAAAAACGCTCGTGGCGTTTTGGGGAAGAGCGAAGATTAGTTGCAGCGAACTCACTTGCGAAGCAAGTCAATGAGCCAAACTAATCAGAGCGGAATTCGAGTCCCCCAGTGGCTCAAAAAGAAGAAAGAGGGTTTCTGCCCTCTTCTTCTTTTATCCCACGACCTCATAGAAATCACCTTTGAGGAGTCGGTACATATTTCACAATTTTTGCGCTGTTTCAATAGGTTTGTGAAATAGCGCAAAATTATTCCTCAACACATAATTGCATGTGGTAGTGTGATGCTGTGTAGGGTACCCATTTACTCGTAATTTTTGTGTATATACACACTTTTTGCAACTGCAAAAAGTTACTACATTTGATAAACCGAACAAATTTCTTGAAGAAAAATCTTAAAATTGGTAAATGCACATACGCAAGTAAAGCGAAAAAGCGCTGCAAAAGAAGCGACAAATTTAGAAACAAACAGCGCGGACACAATGCGCTACATAGCGATTAGTCGTGGTCATATATCCCTGCTCGTAATTGGCGATATACGAATGTGCACCATTGGTGTGGGCGCCCGTAGAAGACCAATATGCCAGATTATAAGTGGTATATTTGAGCTTAAAAGTCTCGTCATCAGTATAGCCTGTACTAGGCAGGAAAATAGTATTGTAAGTCTTTGGGCTAGTAAAGAGCACACCATTGATGCCGTTGATCATCACATAATCCCAATCGCAATATTCTAGTAGTTCTTCCCATTGCTGCTTGGTAGGCGTACACCAGCCCTCGCCCCATTGTGCAGTAGCCAAATCATAGGTGGCATCACCCGCATAAGATGCCAACTCACGGTCATTAAGCGAGTATGCATTAGGTGAGAAGGTCTTCTTGGTAGCTGTTTCGCTCCAAGCAACACGCGTACCCACTCCGTGCAGACTCTTGGAACCCACATTATAGGTAGCCCATTTAGTGCCAGATGGCAGACCAAGATCCACCCATGGGTGACCATTCCGTTCGCCCTTGAGCGGAACAGGACTGTTGGCTTGGGCGGCAGCCTGCTTCTCGGCCAAAGCAGCATCGCGTTTTACTTGTTCGATGCGTGCCTGCTCTACTTCGATGGCTTTCTCTACCTTGCGCATCTGGTTGCCCAGTTGTTGTTCTTTCTTTTCAATTTTATTCAGTACTTCATATTGCACTAGCAACTCGGCATCGGTCTTGCATTGAGCGATGATCCGATATAGGCTATCGTACTGCAATTGCAGTTGTTGGTTCTGCAACTCTATATGACGCTGCACCTGTAGAAGACTATCTAGACGAGCTGACTGAGCCATTGAAGGCATAGCAAGAACAAGGAGCAAAAATATGCTGAGTAGATATATGCGAATGGTTTTCATGATTATTGTTTGGGTATTTATATATATCGTTTGATCTGGGCTAGGTGGTGCGACAGCTTGCCGTTGGACAGGCGGATGCCCATATCGTCTATCTTATTGATATGCACATAGCCCGCGCAATGGATAACCTCCGTCTGGCTAATCAGCATACCCACATGCGATATTCGGGTGGCTTTAGGGTCGCGGTCCGCGTGGTCAAAGAACACCAAGTCGCCGGGTTGTGCGTCGGCCAAAGACTTTACCACTTGACCCTGCGTAACCTGTTCGCGAGCATTGCGCAGCAGGTTGATGCCAAACACGCTATACACAGTTTGGGTGAAGCCCGAACAATCGTATCCCATGATATTCTTGCCGCCCCACAGGTAAGGCACATTCATCAGCGATCGTGCCACACGCACAAGCTCCTGCCCTGTCAGCTTAGTACCATATGTGCGTTTGGTCTGATAGACACAAGCCGAATCGATCAGATACTGCTGATCAAGCAGTTGAAAAGTTCCGTTGGCATACTGAGGCAATCGTGTACCGATAGTCAGCATCAGCTGCTGGCCGGTTTGGGTGGACGTAGCCACTGCCATTGGTGTAGCCACCACGCCTTCGCCATGAGTTTCGCGGTGCTCGGCTAACTGGCGTACCGTCGCCTGGCTGATAGCGCCTAGCATACTAGAGGTAACCCAGCCCACTTGGCCATCCATGGTAGAGCGAATCTTGATCCAGCCCGATCGACGTTCTACCACTTCGCATACTTCGCCCAAGAGCAGTTGAGTGGCTTGCTCGGCAGCATGCGATGGTTCCTCGCGCACGGGAGCGACAGGACAGCGGTTAATGACATAGTCGGCAGCATGTGCGATGCATATGCTAGCCCAAAGGGTGAATATTAGTATAAGCTTTTTCATAATTCATTATTACCCGATTCCGGACTCCTGATACCCGCCTCCTCGCTTCTCGGCGTGTTAAAGAAGTTTTAAGGGTTTCAAGAGTTTTAAAGGTGTTATCTCCTAGCTCGCAAGCTCGCAGAAATCTAATAAATCTCATCTCCCACGCCTAATCCCTCTTTTCTATGTACTCCGTAATCTATTGCCACCGCTAGCACTCGCTTCGCTCATCCGCTTAATCTTATGGAATGTGGCGGTACACCTTACAGAGACCAATCAGA